>JBBTQI010000001.1:0-65730 GCA_038078835.1 Patescibacteria group bacterium
ATGCTCCTACAAATGTCATTTTGAAGCCGATTTATCGGCTGAGAAATCTACCGCTTAGTTAAAATTAAATCGAAGATCTCTCGTCAGCCAACTAATCGGCTTCCTCGAGATGACAAGCTATTTTTATTCGGCTCAAAGCAAACTTTTGTAAACCCCCAAAGTCTCTCGAGCGGTTTTAGCCCAACTGTATCTTGCCGCCTGGACCAAACCAGCCTCGGCCAATCTAGCCCGAAGGTCGCTATCCGCCACAATCCTCTCCATCGCGGCGGCAATATCCTTCACGTTATAGGGGTCAAAGTAAAGCGGCGCCCGGCCCAGAATCTCCGGCATCGAGGAGGTTTGGGCGGCAATCACCGGCGTGCCGCAGGCCATTGCCTCCAGCGGCGGCAAACCGAACCCCTCGGAGAGCGAGGGCATGACATAAGCTAACGCGCCGGCGTAGACAGAAGGCAATTCTGATTCCTCAATATAGCCGGTAGTGATGACGCCGAAGGTTGAAGGTTGAAGGCTGAAGGCCTTATTAATCCGCTCAATCGCCATTAATATTTCAGACTCTTTGTTGTCTACTTTGCCTGCCAAAACAAGCTTAACCCCTTCGGCCTTTGGCCTTTGATCTTTAGCGAAAATCTCATACGCCTTTAAAAGGCGGAGGAGATTTTTATGTTTCTTCCACATCCCCGCATAGAGCAAGTAATCCCTGTCAATAGAGTATTTTTCCTTAAAGCCTCTGGCCTTTGGCCTCTGGCCTTTGGCCTTGGCGCTGTAAACACTATGATCCACCCCATTATAAATCACAGCAATTTTCTGCGGCGAAACCCGGTATGTCTCAATAATATCCTTCTTTGATGTTCCGGACACGGTAATAATCTTGGCCGAATCGTGTACCGCCGACTTCATCACCGCCCGGAAAGCGATACGTTTGAGCGAGTTTTGCCGGTGGAGGTGGCCGAACATCGTCAGATCGTGGACGGTCACGACATATCTGCCGCGGTAGCGAAGAGGATGATTGAATTGGGTAAAGTGGACAAGATCAAACTTTTTGGCGTTTAGATAGGAGAGTAGTCTCGTCTGCTCTGCCACGGAGTAGTGGGGAATATCGAGTATACAAACAGTCAAGTTAGGATATCGTTTATCGGTCACGAGGTCTGTATCGTTAGGGGTCTGTCGGCCTTCGGCTCTGAGGCCGCTCAGGCTCGAATAGTTACGTAACCGCTCGATGCTACCGATACGAGCTTCGTTACCCTGACCGCTCGACGACCTGACGACCACATTTAACCACTCCTTCACCGCTTTCACTCCGGCCGGTCTGATCAGCAAAGTATATTGATTGGATTTATCTAATGCCAAAATGCCCCGCACGATCTCTAGGGTGTAGCGGCTGACCGACTCCCCCACGCCAATAAAACGACCATCAATCAAAATTTTCATAGAAAATTCTGCAAATTCCAAATACCAAATGACAAACTACAGACAAACTTCAATTTTCAAGCACCAACGATCAAAGCGTTTGGAATTTGAGTATTCGGAGTTGTTATTTATTTGTGATTTGGAAATTATTATTTGGAATTTCGAGCCACTGGTGCTCTAATCAGCTATTTTACTGACTCGCCGATCTGCCAAACTGCTCCCCGCCAACACAAACAGGGTTATTGCCAGAGCCGGATTGTCCGCCCAAGTGTGGAGAAGGGCGGCGGCAATCGAAACAGCAACTATGCCCGCAAACAAGCCGACCTCGCCCCGGCGGTACAACTGCCTCAAAACAAAATATATCAACAAAAGCCAAAGAAGCAAACCGATCAAACCCAACTCCAGCCAAAGCTGAAAGTACCAGCTCTCAGAGATCAAGCCACTGCCATACTTCACCGCCAGCGGTCCGGCCGTGCCCAATCCCGAACCAAGGAGAAATTGGGTTGGCTCATCTACCCGCCGGACAATCTCGGCCCAGGAATTAATAATCGCGCTGTAATGCTCCGATTGCGAGGCGCCATGAGTCACGAGATCGCGCCAGAGACCAATGTTCTGATTCAAAAGCTCGACAGCGCCAACCGCCAAAATCAAAACCCCTCCCGCCGCCGCTCTTATCCAAACCTGCGTCGGCACTAAAAAGAGTGCCAGAAACGCACCGCCGATTAATCCGATAAAAGTGGAGCGCGAAAAGGTAAAGATAACGGCAGTACCAATCAAGAGCAGACCAAAGAGATAGCGGCGGTTTTTATGCCGCCGATAAGCAAACCAGAGGAGGAAAAAGGCGGGCAGAAGATAGGCGCCAAGCTGGTTGGGAGTGCCGATGATGGAAGCGCTTTGGAGAATCGGATTGACGGCAAAGCCCCCCCAGCCAAAACCTTTACCTGCCGGAATCAGGCCCCACTCCGCCCAATAATTAGCCGGCAGGAATCTCTCGACAAGCGCCCAAAACGCTACAAGAACCGCCACGATGAGATAGATTTTTTTAAAACGGTCTATCGTCCCGGCGGCATTGTCCCGCCACGCCAAAATCAGGATAATAACCGCCATTAAGTTCAAACGATAGCCTTCAAGCGCTCGCCCCGCGTCAGCCGAAAGGAAGAGAACGGAGATAATGCCCAGGATAATTAACGCGCAAGCGGCGACGATCAAGGGCAAAACCGGCCCTTTCCGGAAAAGATTCCGTTTAAAAATCACAAAAAATGCCCCAATCACAACCGGCTCATACCAGTGGGTTATCCAAAAAACTGCCGACTCGCTCCAAACCGTCTGCTTTTGCAGCAGATTGATTAAAAAACTCTGAAAGGGCAGATAAATTAAAAGAACCAAAAGAAAATTATCCGGCAGACGGTTCATTGTTTACCTCGATAAGGGCCAGGGCCAACCAGAACAGGGCGGCCAGATCATTTTTAAAATAAGTGGTGTCGAAAAAACCGTGAATTAAGATAGCAACAAGAGCCAGGACCGCCGCCCACTTCGCCGTTCCCCACTGCCGCCGCGCCCGCCGGAAAAATCGACCCAAAAGACCGAAAAAAGCCAAGAGGCCCCAAAAGCCCAGATTGAGCCAGAGGGCGAGATAGAGGTTGTGCGGATGGAGGGCGTAAGTTAAAAGATAACGCCGGAAACCGATATCGTTCTCTGTTGCGGCGGCAATCGCCCCCTCGTATCCGCCCAAGCCGAGACCGAAAAGCCAGTTCTCACGCAGAAGAGCCATTGAATAGTTATAAATATCCAGGCGTGAGCGATCAATGTCGGAGAGGGGCCGTCCCAGGGGAGTATTAAGCCCGACCCAAACCAGGGTTGCGGCCAGTCCCAAAGCAAGGGCAACTTTCGCCGCCGGCACCAGCCGCTGTCCCGGCAAATTTGCGACAAGCGCCTTTTGGCGCGAGAAGAAAACCAGGGCGCCCAAAGCCAGAGTCAGAGCCAGGGCCAGCAAACCGGCGCGGGAGAGCGCCAAAAAGATAGCGATAAGAACCGGAACCATAATGCAAGCCAGAGTCAGCCGCTCCCGGTTGTTCCTGGCCAACCCAAAAACCGGCAGCGAGAGAAAGAGCGCCGGCACCAGAAACATCGCCAAGTAGTTGGGCGATTCAAAGGGACCAAAAGCCCGGAAGTGCTCGGGGTTTAAATATTGAAAGAAGGATGAATCGCCGACCTGATAAGCCGCCAGCCGAACCGCCCCCAAACGCTGAAGAATCGCCCAGAAAGAGACCAGAAGAGTCGAGAGCAGAAGAGAGTATGACAGCTTGGAGAGATTGGCCCGGCCGATGCCATTGGCGACACTCCAGGCGTAGAGAGCCGGAATCAGAAACCAGCCCTTAAAGATGCCCAGCGCATTGTAGTGATCGCTCGCCACAGCAACCGAGACCAGAGCCGTCGTCAAAAAGAGAACAAACCGGAGTGAACTAAATCGAATCCCTGCCCTGTTCCGAATCACCCTTGTTAGAACTGCGGCGAAAGCCAGCAAAACGGCCGCTTCAAAGATATTGGTTTTGACTGCACCAAAGCTAAAACGGAAAAAATAGAAAGGAATCAAAAAGGTCGCAAGATAAATTAACAGGTTCATCTCTGATTTGTCTCCGCCGCATTTTTGGCCGCCTCGGCCAGCGCCAGGAAAACCCAAATACTAAGAACGTAAAGCGTCGAGAAGGTCATATATTGAATAAAGATCGCCACCAGCGCCAGTGTCAGAAAAAGATTGTCAATCTGCCGCTCCGAATAATCATCGATTAGGGCAAAGAGGTTCTCGCCGATAAATAATATCAGAAAGAGACCAAAGAGAATAAAGCCGAGCATTCCCTCCTCAACCAGAATCTCCAAATAAAGATTGTTGACAATCTGCCAGGCTGACTTTGCTCTGATCGGTTCAAACTCCGGCAGAGCACCAAAGGCGCCGGCGCCGACACCCCACGGCTGCTCTACGATCTTGTCGATCGCCACCCGCATTGTGTAGCCGCGGCTGGTAATGTAATCGTAATCTCTTGCCCCGGAAGCGGCCGTCTCGGTGTCGGGAATCGGCTCGGCCGTGCCCGACTGCTCAACGTAAGACCTGACACCCTTCTCCCCCGCCGCCAGATAGACGAGACCCATCGCCGCCCCAAAAGCAAAGGAGGCGATAGCAACAATAAGGAGAATCCGTTTGAGATGCGAACGGAAGCGCCCCAAAAGATACAGGCTAAGCAAAATAAAGCTGACGAGCAAAGACCAGAGCGCGCCGCGGGAGAGTGTCAGAAAAAAAACGGTCAAGAGGATCAGCAAAGCATAACCGTAGGGACGGCCGCGCCGGCGCATCATCTGCCGCATAGTAAGATAAACGGGGACAAGCAGAAAGTTAGCAAAGTAGAGCGGCTCCAAAAAGGTGGAGTGAACACGGGGAAACCCAAAGACCTCGCTTTGGTATGGGGAGCGGAGAAAGGAGAGGTGAGCCAGCGCGCCGCTGGCCTCGGCGACAAATTGCCAGAGAGCAAAGAGGGCGGCGGCCACGCCGACGCCGATAATAATATTATAATATCTCTCCAGCTTGGCCGGCTCGATTGACTGCTTTAGAACAAAGTAAACTATAACGACAAAGAGGAAGAGACAGCTGGTAATCAGAGAGCGGAGCGGATTAATTGACCAGATGATTGTCAAAAAAGAGGAGGCGACAAAAGCCAGAAGAAAATAATCGGTCGCGGTGAGCTTGAGGTTGCGCCAGCTTCCCTGCAGAATATAGACGGCAACCAGCGCCAGAGCAACAAGATAAGAGAGCTTGACGGTGTAGCCAAAGAGGTCAAGGGTCGGCAGATACTCAAAGGGCAGAAGGAGAAGGAGCAGCAGAGTCAGACGATAAACAAGATTGCCCTCCCAAATTTTGCCAAGCACTTTTTTCATCCTTCCCCCAATTATGAGACCATTAAGATTGAAAGCGAAATCTTAATTTTATGGTATCACCTCCTTCCTGAATTTTCCATTAATTTCCTTTGCGTCGCCAAGTGGTGGTATGGTAAACTAAAAGGGTAAGGATTGTTCCATTTTATAGCTCCTCTGACTCTGGAGGGGGAGTTATCGGTGTAGTTGTGATGATAAAATCTTTGGCCAAAATCTTGACTTTAACAGCACTAGCCAGCTTAATCATCGGTCTTAATCCCGGGCGGCTTTTAGCGTTGGATACCTCCAAGGATAATTTCTTGAGCGGCGATTATAAAAATAATCTTATTGATGATTACTCCTTTATTGACATTAACTCTGTGGATCAGGCGGCGATTCAGAAATTCCTTGACGACAAAGAGTCGCCCCTGCGCGACTACTCCGAAGGCGGCCGCTCGGCCGCTCAAATTATTTACGACGCCGCTCACGGCGCCAATGAAGCCAGCGGCGACTGGGGCGGTATCAGCGTCAACACAACAACCGGCACCGTCAGTCCCAAAATTATTCTAACCTATCTGGAGAAGGAACAAAGCCTCATCTCCCGCGACGACCGGCCCGACAACGTCCTCATCAAAGCTATGGGCTACCAGTGCTACGTTGGCGTCTCCAATGACAACAACGAAAATACCTGCAACGACCGCTATGAAAATTTTACCCTCCAGATCGAAAACGCCGCCTGGCAGCTGCGCTACAACTATGAATACGCTAAACGGGGCACCAAACCGAGCGGCGTGGCCACCCACTATTTAACCAATGATACAGAAACTTTTTATGGCGAATACAAATACAACAACCCCGACAGTGCTTACTACAACCCCAAATATTACGGCCCCTTTGAGATAACTTTCGCCAATGCCGCCACCGCTTCCATCTATAGCTACACGCCCTACATCTTTGACAGCTCTTACAACTTCTGGCAGATCTTTAACGACTACTTCACCGCCTCGCCGCCGCCGCCGCCCACCCCCACAACCAACGACACGGCCAGATTGGTCATAAAGACTTATACCAACCCCGTTACCGTGGGCGGAAGCAAGAGCGCCGAAGATGCCGTCTTCTTTAACAACACCCTTATCGAGGTCGCCGGCAAGACCGCCTGGCAGCTCACCTTTGAAACCGAGATCGGAACCAAAACCTACACCGTTGAGTATAAGAACGGCAACAGCGAGGTTGTCGCAACCAAGGAGATTGAGGTTACCCGGCACAAGACCGCCGACATCAACGGCGATGGCAATGTTGATATCCAGGACCTCTCCCTTCTGGCCAACTATTGGGGGCAGGAGCACCCCGGCGACCCCTTTGCCAATCTGAACCCG
This sequence comes from Patescibacteria group bacterium, assembly GCA_038078835.1. GTDB lineage: Bacteria > Patescibacteriota > UBA1384 > XYA2-FULL-43-10 > 1-14-0-10-43-13 > JBBTQI01. The sequence continues at coordinate 6,687 of JBBTQI010000001.1, forward strand.
GGCGAGGATGAGGTTGTCGACATTATCGATTTATCAATCTTGGCCAGCAATTGGAACGGCTAATCTCCTACAAAATTACAAATTTATCGAAACTACAAATACTACAAAACTATGAATCAGCGATCCCTCTTTGTTTGTGATTTTGTAAGATTTGTACTTTTGTGTAATTTGTAATTTTGTAGGAGTGGGTTATGAAAAAAGTTTTGATCTTAAGCGTGGGATTGATATTAAACTTACTCGCAATCTCAAGTGTCCGGGCGGAGGGCGGGATCTTTGCCTCCGGCGGCGGTGCCAAGACGGTCGGCCAGACCTTTACCGTTACCGTGGCGGCCAGCGGCACCAATTTTGATAGCCTTCAAGGTATAATCTCCGTTTCCGGACCGGTTGATGTCGTCTCCTTCGCCGCCGGCGGCGCCACCTGGCTGCCCGGGAAAACCCCCTCAAACGGCGGTCAATTTGTCGGCATCACCTCGGAGAGCAGCTCCATTACCGTCGCCACAATCAAGTTGAAGGGTAAATCGGTCGGCAATGGCAATGTCTCGGTCAGCGGCGCCAAACTGGCCAACAAGGGCAGTATTGTCGGCACCGGCGCCGGCGGCGCCACTTTTAGCATCGCGCCTGCACCTGATTACCCCGACAAGGTGGCTATAACCTCGCCGACTCACCCTGACCCCAATGTCGCTTACGAAGCGACCACGGTCACGCTTAATTGGGAAAAGGAGTCGGGCGTCACCGGCTTTGCCTACGTCCTTGACCAAACCGAGGACACCGCTCCCGCTTCCAAGGTGACCTCAGCCGAAACGACGGTCACCTATGCCGACCAGGCCATCGGCGTTTATTATTTCCATATCAAAGCCCAAAACAGGGATGGCTGGGGTCCGGTCAACCACTTTAAAATCACCATCAAGGAGCCGGAGGCCAAGATTGATCCGGCGCTCGCCCCGCCGGCAAATCTCGCCGTCAAAAAGACCGCTGAATTTACAAATGATATCGAAAGTGGTACAGTGACGGGTATCACTATCTCGGGTCAAACCGAACCCGGTTTTAGCGTCAACTTAACACTCGATCCCGCTCTCACCGTACCGGAGGGTAAAACCTTAACGGCGTTGGCCGGCGCGAACGGCTACTTTGAGCTTAATCTCGATTATCCCGTCCGAGCCGGTTTTTACAAGCTAACAGTTCAGGGTCAGAAGGACAAAATCCTCACTCCGGTGAGCAACGAACTGCGCTTCGAGATTAATCAGGCAGCGGGCGGCACCGTGAATGTCTTGACTGATAATGACCGTTTCCCACCAGTAATCGAACCGCCCAAACCCAAGCAGTGGTACGAAAAGATTACCAAATCAATGATTTTTTATGCCGGCGCCGGCGCTCTTGTCTTGATGATACTTTCCAACACCGGCACAGCGTTGTTTTTCAAACGGCGATATCGATAAGCCGCAAATGAAAAAAATTGTCTTAATCTCCTCCGACAAGGTGGGTAGAACGATGGCGGGACCGGGGATCCGCTATTTTGAGATGGCTCGCGCCCTGGCCCAAGATTTTAACGTCACCCTGGCCGTCCCCAACGAGTGCGATCTGGCCGGCGAGGGCTTCTCTCTTAAGACTTACAACTCGCGCTGGCCGAGCCACACCCTCAAAGCGACGGTTGCCCCAGCCGATGCGGTTGTTGCCCAAGCCCTCTGGCCCGATCTGCTTTTTTACCTCAAGCGCCATAAAATCAAATATATCGCCGACCTCTACGATCCCGTTGTCATTGAGGTGCTTGAATATTTAAAAAACGAACCGCCGGCCCGTCAGCGTCGGACATTTGACTTCCATCGCCGCAATCTCCTGCTGCAAGTTAATACCGCCAACCACCTCCTTTGCGCCACTCCGACCCAACGCGATTTCTACCTCGGCATCCTCTCCGGCCAGGGCCTGATTACGCCGCGCGAGTACAGCCAATCGGACGATCTGACCCGCTCCATCTCTCTCTTACCCTTTGGCCTGCCCAAAGATCCGCCCAAGCCGCCCGGCCGCTTTAAATTTGAGGAACTGTATCCGGCGATTCGACTCTCTGATAAAGTTGTTTACTGGGGCGGGGGCATCTGGAACTGGTTTGATCCCTTGACCGCTATCAAGGCAATCGAGCAGATCAGCCGGAAGCGGAGTGATATTAAACTGGTTTTTCTGGGCGCCAAGCATCCCAACAAAAAGATTAAAGCCATGGCGGCGGTGACTGAGGCCGTTGAATACTGCCGGAAGCACGATTTACTTGACCGCTTCGTCTTCTTCAATTTTGACTGGACTCCTTACGAGGAGCGCGCCGGTTATCTTGCCAGAGCCAATATAGGCATTTCGACCCACCGCCAAAATCTTGAGACTCACTTCTCCTTCCGGACACGGATTCTTGACTATCTTTGGGCCGAACTGCCGATGGTCCTCACCGAGGGCGACGCCTTAAGCGAGATGGTGCGAGAAAAAAATCTCGGAGCGGTAATCAAGGCGAGCGATGTTCCGGGTGCGGCCAGAGCCATCATCGAGCTGGCCGACAACGGTCGGCGGCGGGACGAGATAAAGCGCAATATCAGAGCGGTCAAAGATCAATACTGCTGGGAGAGAGTCGTTGCCAACCTGGCTGATTTGATTAAGCGGGACACCCTGCCCGATCGGCCTCTTTCTTACCTCAAACTGTTGCGCCTCGCCAAAAATTTTTACTGGGCGGGAATGATTAAAAAATTAAATTCCAAATCACAAATAACAAATGTTTGGAAATTGATAATTGGACTTTGAGATTTATTTGGTATTTGTTATTTGATGTTTGGAGTTTAAAGATAATGGGTGAGGAAAGCAACAAAATCGCCTCCAACACTGCGGCTCAAATTATTGGGCGGATTTTTGTGCTGGCCCTGACCCTCATCTCAATCAAGCTGATCACCAACTATCTCGGTCCGACCGGCACCGGCTATTACACCGCCATCATTACCTACCTTAGTTTCTTCATCGTCATCGCCGACTTCGGTCTCTTCTCCGTCGCCGTCCGCGAGATCTCCAAGCGGCAAAGTGAGCGGGAGAGTATTCTCCGGAACGTCTTTTTGGTTCGGCTCATTAGCGCCCTGGCCGCCACCCTTGTCGCCATCGGCGTGATCTTCCTCTCCAACTACTCCCCGGAGGTTAAATACGGCGTCTTGGCCGCCGCCCTCTTTCCGGTCTTTAATCTCATCGGCAGTGTTTACGATATGATCTTTCAGTCAAAGCTTATGATGCAGAAGGTTGCCATTGCCGAGGTTGCCTCCAAGGCTGTCGCGGTCACGGCCATCTATCTTGTCATTCTGACTCAGACGGGCTTTTACGGTATCGTCGCCACCATCTCGCTTGCCGCTCTCACCAGCTTCCTGATCAAGGCCTGGCTCTCCCGCCGCGACCTTCCCTTTGGCTTAAAATATGACCATGAATCCAGCATCAACATCATCAAAATGGCCCTGCCGCTCGGCATTGTTTTTATCGTCAATAATATTTACTTTAAGATTGATACTCTGATGCTCTTTTACTTTAAGGGGGCGGCCGATGTCGGTATTTATTCGGTCGCTTACCGGGTTTTGGAGACAACCCTCTTTGCCGGCTCCTACCTCTCAAGCTCCCTGAAACCCCTCCTGGCCACCTCGGTCGAGAATGACAAACCCAAGGCGGAGAAGGCGGTGACGCAAGCCAACATCTTTCTCCTCTTTATGGCTCTGATCATTGCCATCATCTGCATCGTCTTTCCCCGAGAGATCATTCTCTTTTTGAGCAATAGCGACTTCCTGGCCGGCGCGCCCGCTCTCGTCATCCTCGGCTTTGCCGCCGTCTTTATCTATGTCGGCGGTCTCTTTGGCGAGGTGATGATCGCCAAAGATATGCGCCGGACGATGATTAAGGTCTCCGGTTTTATCCTCCTCTTTAATATCGGTTTAAACCTCCTCCTCATTCCTCGCTACTCTTACCTCGGGGCGGCGATCGCCACTTTGGCCTCTGAAATTATTCTCTTGGTTATTGGCTACACGGTCGCCCGCCGCGCGCTTGACATTAACTTGGACACCGGCCGGATCTCCCGCCTCCTCGCTGTGAGCGTTGTCTCGATTTTGGTCGCCCAGTATTTGAAGCATCTTGGCCTCTACTTTATTGTTAACATTACTCTGACCGCGAGCTTCTATGTCGGATTGGCCTACATTTTTGACGCCATCCCCAAGAACCTTGTCCGCGGCTATCTCAAGTCTCTCTCACTCAAATGGCAATAGAACTCTCCATCATCGTCGTCCACTACAACAGCGCCGCCGAGATCGGCGCCTGTTTAGAGTCGATTGCGGCGCATCCGCCGCACTGCCGCTATGAAATTATTATTGTTGACAATGCCTCGCCGGAGCCGCCGCCGGGCGATGTTATCGACCGAATACCGGAAGCCAGAGTGATAACCGTCACGGAAAACCGCGGCTTTGGCGCCGGCAACAACGCCGGTGTCCGGGAGGCCAAGGGGGAATATCTTTTCCTCCTCAATCCCGATACGCTCATTATTGATGACTCAATCAACAAGATGCTGGAGTTCCTTAAAAAGCGTGACGAGATCGGCGCGCTAACCTGCTTCCAATACGATGAGGACCAAAAAACTCTCCAAACCTTCTTCTTTGGCGATTTCCAAACACTAACACCCCTGATCTTTAAGCGCGGTTTTAAACCAAGAATTGATCTTTCTCGAGAGTATGTGCCGGCCGAAATGGTCACCGGCGCCGCCCTAATGATCAAGACTGATGTCTATCAAAAGATCGGCGGCTTTGACGAGAAATTTTTTATGTATTTTGAGGATGACGATCTCTGTCGCCGTCTGGTTGAGGCGGGCTACCAAAATGCCGTTTTAACGGCGGCGCGAATCGTCCACTTGGGCGGCAAAAGCGCTAAAAGCACCCGGCAGAAAAAACTGTACTATTATGCCAGCCAGAACCGCTACTGGCAGAAACACAACGGCGCGATCCCGACTTTAATTATGCGCCTCCTCCGCTGGCCCTACAAGCTCCGGCAAACCCGATAATTTCTTCTCCTGCTTGCGATTCTTCATTACTCCGATTTGACGCGATCGTTTAAAATCGGAGTAATAGGACTAATCCGGTTCGACAGCGGGGAGCGGTTTTTGATATGATGCGAGTCGAATATCGAAGGATGATATGAAACAAAAGCGAACGGCGCCAATTTGGCTTAAAGTTCTAATCATCTTCCTTGCTTGGAAGGTTTTATTGCTGTTTGCCGTGATCATTTCGGTCACTGAGGTTCTGCAAATCAAAAATCCGGAGAAACAACCCAAGATCAACGCTCCGATCTTTATCCAGGCTGCGGTCAAGTGGGACGCCGGCTACTATTTAAAGATTGCCGAGGAGGGCTATGGTAGTGAACTCAATTCCAAGCCGGCCTTCTTCCCTCTCTTTCCACTACTTTTAAAAACCGGCACCAGCTTAACTGGGATGCAGCCGGCGACCGTCGGGCTTATTATCAATACCTTCGCCGCTTACTTTGCTTGCCTCTTTCTCTATCTCCTGGCCATTGAATACTTTAGTCAAGATAAAGAGAGCGCCAACCGAACGCTTCTCCTCTTTCTCTTCTTCCCGATGTCCTTCTTTCTGACCGCCCTCTATACCGAGGCGCTAACCTGTGCCCTGACCTTTGGCGCTTTTTACTATGCCAAAAAACAACGCTGGGCTTTGGCTAACTTTCTGCTTTTACCCTTAACCGCCCTCCGTCTGCCTGGTTTGATCGCGGCCGGGGCTATTTTTACCGAATATCTATCCTCTCAACACTTCAGTTTAAAAAAAATAGACCGCCGGATTGGCTGGTTTATTCTCGCCCCGCTTGGCCTTATCGGTTATATGACCTACCTTTATTTTCACTTTGGCGATGCTCTGGCTTTTCTCCACGCTTATAATTACGAGTGGGAGTACTATCAGCGGAACTTTAATATTCTGGCCACCGTCTGGCGGGAGACCGCTAAAATTGGCTCGCTCCTTTTGGCCGGACCGGCCGGACTCAATGAGAACTTAACCAATGAGCTCATCTACTTTATTCCCTGGGTGGCAACATTCGTTCTGGGAATCATCGGCCTCAAAAAAATGCCGGCAAGCTATTCGGTTCTGACTTTTTTGACGCTTTTTCTTGTCTCCAGCTCCAGCCACTTTGTCGCCGTTGGCCGCTACGTTCTGCCTCTTTTCCCGAATTATCTGATCTTGACAGATCTCCTACGTTTCCGCTCACCCGCCCTCTTTGGCGCTATTTTAGCCGCCTCGGCGATCCTGCTAGGAATCTTCCTCCTTCTCTTTAGCAACGGTTACTGGGTCTCTTAATAGATCTCGAACCCGGCAAAACTGATCGGGGCCAAAAGTGTTGATGAGACGCTCGACATCGGCCAGAAGGGGCGGTCCGGTCTGGATATTGTAATAGAATGGAACATGGCGGCTCCGCATTGGGATAAACTCCCAGGAGTGGAAATAAAGAACGGGCGTAACCCCCTGCGCCAAGAGCCAGCGGCAAGCGCCGATGGTTCGCCGCACCCCCAAGACGCGGGTAAAGAGCCAGCTAATCGGCAGGCGATGACGGCTGACGGCAACCGGAATCTCGACGATCAAATGATGCGGGAGCGGCCGGAAGGGAGCCAGGGGTGAGCAGGCATGATTGTAAAATCCGGGCAGATAGGCCGGATGGAGCGAACTGTCGTAAGCAAAACCGAATTTGTCCAAGATCTCCAAAAGCTGAGTTGAATACTGCATCTGCGGCGAGCGGAAACCCAATATCTTTGTGCCGACAACCCTCTCCAGTGTCTGTTTGGCCAATTTAATATCCGCCGCCAGATCCAGTTCTGCGTTGCCGCGATAATAGTGGCTGTGGCCATGGCAGGCGATCTCGTGTCCCGCCCCGGCGATCTTCCTCACCTGAGCCGGCTCCCCTAGAGCATAATCACCGGTGACAAAAAAAGTCGCCGGCACCTTCGTCGACCTCAATAAGCGCAAGAGTCGGATATTGCCCTCTCTGCTTTGCCGGGTTTCGCCATTCTCCGGCACATCGTGTCCCTCAAGCAGGGGACAATTCCATTGTTCGCAGTCAATCGTTAAAGCGATCATCGAGCCAGAGCCTCCTCCAAACTCTCTTCCACCAATGGGATAGCCGGGTCGGCTGAAGTTTTAAGCAAGCGGTGCCGCCGCCAACGCAGGATTAAACAGTCTTTGAGCGTTCGGAGGGCTAATCTGAGCGAGGATTTGGATGCGCCCGCCAGCCGATCACAAACTTTAATCGGCATCGTTTTGATCGGGTAGCCCATCAAAGCAAAACCGATGAGCGTCTCCAGCTCAATCATGCCGTAATTGAGAGTAAAGTTAATGTTGCGCAAATCCGCCCGCGCCATCAGCTTTAAGGAGTTGGCATCGGCGGTCTTCAAACCAAAGAGGAGAGAAACATAAGCGTTGTAGGCCCGGGATTGCCAGCGGCGAAAGACCGAATAATACTTGTTTTGGGGCAAGCCGATAAGAAAGCGCAAATTCTCCCGCGTCGCCCGGTCATACATCCGCTTTAGGTCAGCCGGGCGATACTGGAGATCGGCGTCGAGGAAAGAGACGTAGTCCTTGGCGGCGGTGGCAAAGCCGGTCCGGATAGCGTGGGAGTAGCCGCGATTGGGCGAGTAGTAGAGATAGCGTACCGCCGGAAAGTGTGACAGAGTTTCGAGCATCAACCGATGGGTCCGGTCGGTACTGCCGTCATTGACGACGATAACCTCAAAATCACTGCCGGCAAATGTCCGACAGGTCTGCTTTAAGCACGGAAGGATACACTCCTCCTCATTATAGACGGGAATGACGATTGATAGCCCCACCAGACCTCCGTTTCTTGGAACAATAACCAAGATACAAGAAACAACAATCACTAAGATGTAATAATCAAACAATAGTTTGTTGGCAAGTTAACAAGCCTGCTAATCTCGACGTGATTCTTCCGTCATTATAGATCAATTTTTCAGTTCAGCCAAAAGTGTCAAGCCAAGTAATATTTCTCTCCCCCTGCTCAGCCAGTTTAATATCCTTAACTTTATAATCCATACTGCCTTCCTTCTTTGCTTACTTGCTGTCTTGCTTACTTGCCTGCTCCTCGGAGCCTTGGCGCAGTGGGGCTGTCTTGCTGACAAAAACGATGTCGGCAATCGCATTTTCCCCGGCGACATTGATGATTTTGATCTCGTCGTCCGCTTTAATATCGATATCGCCCAGCTTGCGCCAAACAAACTTTTCCACTCCAACATCCTTGTCAACTTGGAACTTGTCACCCTTCGGGTGATCGCCCGCAGGGCGAAAAACTGAAAACTGGAAACTTCCTGACGAGCCTCCGACAAGGTGGCGAATCCAGAGCTCATAGGAGCCGCTCTCAGTCGCTTTTCCTGACAGAACGCTCTCCGGCTTGTCGGTGTAGATAAAATCCTGCCGCAGTTGGGTAAAGAGGTGTTTGCGCCAGAAATCATACCGTCCCCGACTCCAACCATCTTCATAGTAGGCAAACCCCCTTGCCCACTCCGTTATCGGCAATTGTTTAATTGCCTTATTGCCCCACTGTCCCCTTGCCGAATTGCCAATTTTGGTTATTCGATCATTGGAATTTATTTGGGATTTGTTGTTTGGATTTTGGAATTTGAAAATATGGATATTTTCCCCGAACCTCTTTGTTTCCACCAATCCCTCCTTTGATCTCACCAATGCCAGAAGATCGGTCTGATTCCACTTTTTGACGATAACCGGATCGGTCTCTCGCCAAAGATTGGAGGCTTGAGCAAAGCGGCTCTCCGTATCCAGACGAAGAATGACGCAATCAACGCCGCCCTCTGCCAGCAGAGAGGCAAATTCGCCCTGATCATGCTTTTCGTAAAATTGCGACACTAATTCATTGCGATAGAACCGCTCGGCCGTCGGCAAAAAAGAGAAGGTCGCGCCATCGTCAAGGCGCGGCACACCCAGCGCCAGAGCCAAGAGATCGGAGTTGGCCGCATCGCGAAATTCGGCCCGCTCATCTTTAAAGTAGACAAAGCCCAGTCCCGGCGGATAATAGGCCTTTTGACACACACCGCTATCAGCCAGATAATTTTTCAGTTCCCGATACTCCGCCGGCACTTTGGTGAGCGGCAGGTAACCGGCATAGTCAAACGTTAAATAGGGCGCGATGATAAATAAGGCGCTGCCGGCAAGCAAGGTCTTAAGGCCGGAGGCTAAAGGCCGGAGGCTAAAGGCCGATAAGCAAGCGAAAAGATAATCCAAGCCAAAGGCAAAGAGAATAATGGCGGCGGCCGCGACAATGAATTGGAGATGATAGATCTCGCGGAAAATACCCAGCGCCGGTATCCGCTCAAACAGCGCGACAAAGATTGGCCCCAACGGTCCGCTCGGACCCTTGGGAAAGGGGGCAACCGATATTAACGTCAATATGCTGGTCAGCGCCAATTCGCGGCGGGGACGATTCCCGAGGCCGAAAAGAGCCGCCAACCAGAAGACAGCCAAACCAAAAAGATAGCGGGGATCATGCGAGAGGGCGTAAAAGAAATTATGGGTAATCTGGTGATCGGAGAAGTTCAGAAAATTCCCGGCGCTGTGGGGCATCATTCGCATATACTCCAGCGTTGTGACGGCCACTGCCCTAATCTGCTCCGCACCCTGATCATAGCTCAAAGACAAGACGAACCAGGGCAGAAGAAAGAGGACAAGAGCCGACCAAGAGAAGATCAAATTAAAGAAACGCTCTCGTCGTCGCCCGGCGGCAACGAGAAGGTTAATCATCAAAAAGAGGGTCAGAAGCAGGCCCGCCTGGACTTGGGCAAAAACAAGCGAATAAAGAAAACCCAAACCAAGATAGTGCCGCCAGTTTTTTTTCTTGATATTAAAATAAAGGTGGAGAAAAAAGGGCAAGGCGGCGAAGGCCAAAAGCGACCAGCGGAAACCAACAATTGTTCGGACAAAAAGATAAGGATTAAAGGCGTAAACCAGAGCCGAAATCGTGGCAGCGAGCCGGTTTACGCCTTGCGACTTAGCGAAAAGAAAAAACCCGGCGGCGGCCAGAGCGTGAAGAAGAATAAGAAAGAGAGCGAAACTGAACTCCGGTCGAAATAGACCCAGCGGGGCCAGAAGAATCAAGCCGTTTTTGCTGGCAAAGTCAAAGGGATTGCCGGCCCGAAAATCGCCAAACTCCCGCCAAAGATTTCTCATATCCAGAAGCGGCCAATCCCAATCATAACGAAGGGGCAGGCCGTCTGATCGCAAATGCGATAAAACCAAAACAGCAAGCATCAATAAAGATACCGCAATCACTTGTTTTGATTTGATTATGTTAAACATTAATCGCTCGGGGCGGCGCCGGACCTGCCGTCTTTTTCCCGTCGCAGCTCAACCAATGCCATTACTACAGCCAGGATCAAAAAATAATAGGTATAAATGGCAAACTTCTCGGCATAATCTTCTTTGCCCATTATCAACAAAACCGGCACCAAACAAAGGAAATACAGCGCGACTTTGGCGTATCGGGAGCTTGACCAAGGATTCAATATCGCCCAAATAATAAAAGCCAGGCCGGCGATATTATCTATCGACCAATTAAAATCAATACCAATTAAAATACCGATTGTGACAAACAAAAGATCAAGGTACGGCTTTGGCAGATACCGGCGATATAACTGAATTAACTTTTGCTTGATTTCCGGCAGCATCTCAATTTTTTATCTCATGATCAAATCCCCTTCTAATCTCAAACTCGTCAGACCGCAAGAACCCGCCTTTGACTCCGGATAGCACTCGGCCTTTAAAAAGACAACCGACGCTTGACCATTAATCTTTATTTGTTCCTCGAACTTACCCGGAATCTCCTCTCCCTCATCGTCAAGCCTATGAGCCAGCACTCGCCAATCTTTATTGTCCAGAGAATAAAACAGTCTGACTTTCTCTTCTTTGCTTTGACTGCCATCTGCTTCAACTCTTAAGCGCTTAGCTGGATAGAGTGTGTTGACTCTAATCCGATACGACTTGCCCTTTTTAACGCCCACTATGCCGTTTTGGCGGTTAAAGGTGTAAAACACATCGTTACTATCACGATCTTCCGGTATTATACTTAAAAAGTCGGCATAATTTCCCTGCGTTTGGTAAAAATATCTTCCTTCTCCTTGGCCAAAATCTTCAACTCTGGCTCCGTTTAATAATTCGGGGTCGCCCGATTGGCGGCGAAGGAGATGCAACTTAAAGTAAAAATCACCCAGCTCCTCCCCGCTTCCGTCAGCCAAGCGCTTTGCCCCCTGGCCGTCGGCATAATCTCCGCCCCTCCTTGAACCATGAATAGACAAATAGCTCCAAGGAGTCACCTTGGCATTAGCGGCATCAATACCGATAAAATAATACTTGTCCCGCTCCAGATTATAGCTCAAAGGTAAACGATACACCCCGCTCCCGTTCTCCTCTTCGTAGTACTTGAGGCTCTTTAAATTAAAGAAGTACTGGGTGAGAACCTTCGGCTTCATTATAAAACGGCCATCAACATACTCCGCCTCGTTTAATTGCAAAACATAATTGTCCTCGCTTTGGCCGCGATAGGATAGTTTCAGGCTAATGCCAGTCAGTATCCCATCGCTCACCTTAAAGGTCTGGCCGGCGACCCGGCGGCTACGCCAGAAGCGGTAAAGGGAAGCAAGATTCTTGGGCTCGACCGGAGCGATTAACTCGTAATTGTAAAGATTGTTTTCCAGATACGGCTTCAATTTTTCGGCTTCCTCCAGCGAGGATGTCTCCAGTTTGACGAGGTGAAAATTTCTTAAAAATACCCTGTTGTCATCATAATTTTCTGCTCGCCTAATCATGATATTTTGATAGTTATCATCGGTTTGGAAGTAGAGTTCATGCCGGCTGTAAAACGGCTGATTCTTGCCGACTATCTCGCCAATCTTTTGCTGGCCATTAAACTTTGAGTCGGTCAGTATCTCCAAAGGAGAATCATCCAGCTCCTCGGGTGAGAAAATCTCGGCATAAGACACTCTCTCAAAAAAATCTTCTGGGTACAACATTCCGTTTGGACGAACTTTTAAATCAAAGACTAATCGATATGTTTCCCCGGCGCCACTACCAATAACGTTAATGAATTTATAATCATTTTTTGCGCTATCAAGAACAAGGTTTCCGTCCCCGAATAACTGTTTCGACGAGGCGATATTGACTTTGGGACGATCATAAAAAACAACCGTTGACAACAAGATAGCGATCACTAATAAATAGCGGCCGTTTCCTTTTATCGCTTTTACAACAAAATCATATCTGCTCTTCATCTCTCTGTCCTCGCCTTACCAGTAGGTACCGCAAACTTGCCAACATGGCTAACGCTGATATAATCAATCCCAGATAGAATAATCTCTGTGGCCAGAACTCAATAATTAATTCGAGGCTCTTGGTGCCATCGGGATTGGTTTGACAATGGCCGCTCTCTTGGCAAAACCTTTCTGCATTGACAATCCATGCATTAGCGTAACCGTTTACTTTAAGATGGGTTTGAGCATCGCCAAGAGGAGCCTTAAACCAGGTTTCGGCAACTCCACCATTACCTAGATTATCATTTTGAATGGTTCCTTGGAAGTTTTTGGACACAAAGTCAATCTTGTTCCGATCGCCTAAAGTTGACACCAAACCTCGATTAACATAATCAGCCAGCTCCTCCCGAGTTGCCCCATCCGCCTCATTCCCCCCTGGAATTTGATAAGAATTCAGCAGGTCAGCAGGTAAGCTAGTAAGCGAGTCAGCTGTCTTGCTATCTTGCTGTCTTGCTATCTTGCTTATATAAATCTTCCACCCCCTATGGTACGCCTCATTAAAAACCAGCAGGAAGTCTTCCCTGGCCTGATGTGCAACAACGCGATATTTGACCGGGGAGATTTTCTTGAATTCAATTGCCGGAGGATTAACCGTTTCTTCCGCCAAGCGCGCCATGGATTCGGCTTTATTCGGATTGTCGCCGCCAAAGACTACTGCCGATGCCGTCTCCTTCGGCCAAATATCCAGAATTTTGGCCGGCACTTCATTTGATTTGACGATTTTTCGAGGAACGTAAATATGCGGGAGGAAAGATTGGCCGTTCAGGCGGTAGAGAAAAAAGTCGCCCCAGATTTGTACTAAAGAGAAGCGTTCACTTCTGAGCATGCTTGCGATCATCTCTCTGTTAATCTTGTTTTTATAGACTTCCTCATTGACATTATCCCGACGGAAAATAACATAACGCGTATTCAAAATCGCCAAATAGCGATCGATCTCTTCGGAGAAATTCTGAAATTCATTCTCGTACCGACGATAAAGATCGGCTAATAGTGGTGACGATTGCGGATTAAGACCGATGCTGTTACCGTACTGGTTCAAAATTAAATAGGGGGCGGGACCGAGTAAATTCCAGAGCGGGTCAACACCGACGCTTGACCAGCGGTAAATCGTCCAGGAGCCGGAGGGAGAGCCGGCATTATCGGGCAAAATCAGGTTGCGTTGGTCAAGGCGAATCCGCTTAACTCGCTCTGCCCCTGCATAATAATCCACCGGAATAGAGTAGTAGCGTTTAAGAAATTTATTGGGGATCACCTCGTTCCGGGGAATGATGCCATTAATAAAGAAGGGGTAGGCGTTAATGGCAATCGCTCCCAATGTTAGAGCCAGAGCCAGCCAGCCCAACTTCCTCCGATAAGCAAATACTGCTGATAGAGCGAGCGCCAAGAAAATCGACAGGACAAGAATGAGAATCGGATAGAATTTTTCCATCGAGAAACGGAAGATCCGAAAGGGCGTGTTGTCAATCAGCCAGGCAAAGGGAGCAGCCAGAGGATCATGAATGCCCTTAATAAGAAAGATTAAAACTAGCGCTGTTACCGCCCACACAAAGTATCTCTTCAAGTACTTGCCCTTTTCCCAGAGAAAAAAAGTCCAGGGCAACAAAGCCAAAAAGTATCCGGCCAGGATTATAAGCGGTTTGGTAAAGTAATATTTCCCGAAGAGATAATAATTGGGATCACGTGTCGCCCAGAATCCTTGAAGGCGCAAAACCTCAAAAAAGGAAGTGAAGCGAAACTCATAATTCCGCAAGTTTCCATTGTCAACCCCGGCGCTCTGGCCCATAAACTTGCTCGATTCAAAAAAAGAGAGTGGGCGCAGAATCCACCATAGGTTGGCTAGTAGGTAAATCAGGGTAAATTGGAGATAAGTCGTTTTATTCTGCCAAATATCCCGCCGGTAGATGATGCCTAAGGGAATTAAGATCATAAAGAAGGCCAAAAAGTAAGCCGGATTCTCAAAAGCCGGGACAGCTAAGATGTTTACAAAAATAAAATATAGAAAATAACGTGACTTAACCCTTTTCTCCTTCGCTTCAAATATCCTGATCAGATAATAAATAAGCAAGGGGGCGATGCTGTATATGAACATGGCGATCAGGAAACCGTGTCCCCAGCGATAGTTATAGAGAAAGGGATTAAGGGAGTAAAACAGGGCACCAACTAAACTGATCAAGTTCAGTGCCGGCTGTTTCGCTAAGTTCTTTCTGACAAAATGCCGCACCAGAACAAATGCCGAGAGGCCCGAAAAAAAGAACCAGATTAAAAAAAGCATCTTCTCGGTGAGAGAGATATTGCGGGTGAAAAAGTGAATCAAGACAAGCAATGAGGTATAAATAAGCGAAGCAGCGTTCCGGTCTTGGGAAACACCCAGACCGCGAGTGTGATCCCAGCGATACCAGAGTTTCTCCGTGTCAGTGATCGGCTCAAGCATAAAGGAGAAATCGGCCACGTTGATAATGTTATTACCGTGAAACCAGAAAAAGACCTGACTGGCCAGAACGGCCAAAAGCAGGACATAAAACCAATCTCGGCTGAGAATTTTCTTGAACTTATCGATCATCTGCCTGGCTTCCGAGACTTTTTTAACTTAGGTGTCTCGTTTCTCATTTCGACCATCGCCGCGAGGGCCGCCAGAGTCAAGAAAAGAAACGCCCAATTTACTACCTCCTCGGCGCGTCCGCTCCGATTACCGATAAGTAACATTGGAGAGAGCGCCATTAACGCCAGGGCGACTTTTAACAACAGCTCGCTCCGGATTGGATTTAAGATTAACCAGGACACCAAGACAAAAGCAGCAATTGTAGTCAACTCCCAATTGAGATAAGCGCCAAGCAGGAAAACGAACCCCAGTAGAGCCAAATCGATATTGCGCTTGGAAAAAATCTTCTGCCGATCAGATTTGATTATAAAGTCGTCAATTTTTATCTTCAGGTGTGCCATAGGATATTATTTGATAACCAACTCGGCTTCGGCGGTCAGCTCCTTCAAGCCAAAGAGCGGGATCTTCTGCTCCATTGTGTCGGCGGGATCATAAGTAACTTTAAGGTAGAGTGTTCTAGTCGCGCCATCTCCGGTGATCATCTCAGAGAAAATCTGTTGAGAGGCGTCCGCGCTGTCCTTTTTGACTGTGATCGCCTGCCAGTTTTGGCCGTCGGCTGAATAAGAAATAAGGCAGTTCGTGAACTGATTTGAAGTCGGTTTGGCCCTGATAGCAAAGCGTTTATAAGGGTAGAGGGTGTTAAATTTGTAGGTGAAGTCGGCTTTATCGATGATCCGGCCGGAGATGCCGCGCTGAACGTTATCGTAAAAAACCAGATTATCGCTCGTTTGGCGGAAATCAGTCAAGTCGAGAAAATCACTAGAGCTGCCTGAGGTACGATAAGTGTAACGGCCCTCGCCGCCGCCCAGATCTTCGATAATGGCGCCGGTCAACACCGGCTCACCCTGAGTTTGGATAAAGTCAGCGCCGTAAGCTTTGAAATAAATATCGCCCGAGGCTTTCTTCGGCTTGTTGCGGACAAAGACCTTGGCCTCGCCCGGAGAGTAATTATCCGCCCTCGACCCCTTGAGGCTTAGGATGTTCAAGTAATTAAAATTGGCTGCTTCATTACTAATGCCGATATAATAAAGTTTGCCCGCCTCGAGCCGGGCGGCCAGCGGAAAGCGATAAATGCCCCGATTCGGATCGATCAATAACCGGTTGGCCTGCTCTTTGTTGAAATAATAGTATGCTTTGCGGTCGCGGCTGAAATCAACCTCCCCGCGATCGTTCGCTTCGCGCAGTTCAAGAAAATAATTTCCGCCGCCGCCGCTACCAGAGAACTTTAGCGCCAGATCAACTTGAGAAATGATATCGGCTTCGGCCCGAAGGGTCTGGCCGATCCTCTGACCCTTGCGCCAAAATCGATACTCTTTATTAAGATCAACCGAACCCGCTCCGGCAATGACGCCGTTGAAATCGGATTGACCAACGATCGTCGGCTTCAAGCCGGCAAGAGAACTGCCATCAAGGCGGAGAGGATAAGAGCGCAGATTAGAGATACGGAGCCGTCCGGGAAAATCAAGGTTGCCTTTACCGAGTTTTAGCTTCGTTGCTCCAAATCTTGAAACAAAAGTCGTCTCAGTAATCATTTTCCCCTGATTCAGTCCAACCTGCGTCCAACCAAGTACCTGCTCCTCACCAAAATCAGAGAGTAGGGACGCTGTCATCTCAACGCGAGGCATCTCCGACGGCAGAGCTTTGCCGTCATACTCCGGAACCGCTTCAAGATCAAAGAGAAGACGATAAGCTTGGTCCGGTCTGACCGATATCTCCCGAGTGAGGGTTATCACCTCCACCGAAGAAGCAATGTCAAATGTTCCCCGCTCGGCGCTTTTGAGTTCCTCAATCTGGCGGACCATGATTTCCTCGCTCTGGCGGGGCGGATTAAAATCTTTGCCGAAAAGAAACGCCAGCCCCGATATTAAAAAGAAGAGCAAATAGCGTTTGTTCTCTCTAACTAAGCAATAAAGATTGCTAGACATTTGCAACTTTCTGACCATCCGATCTCACTCTGTCTCGCCGATAATACCAAATTAGAAATCCCAAACAAGACAAAAAAGTAATTCCGCTTATAGCCAAGCCCAAATAAAAAACTCTCTGAAGCCAATATTCGATCACGATCTCCATTTCGTAACCGCCATCTGAATTTAGCGCACAACCGCCGTTTTGGCAAGCCGCCGCCGGGTCAATTACCCAGGCGTTGGCGAAACCGTTGGCCGTAAGATGCGGCGTCTCAAAGGAAGGCTTAAAATACGTCTCGTAAAATGGCCCCCCCCCTAGATTATCATTCTGTATTGTACCCCGATTCTCCCGGGAGATAAACTTAATCGTGCCCTTCTCCCCCAACGTCGTCACCAAATCTTTGGCAATGTAATCTTTAAGCTCATCTCTACTCGCCTGTTCCCCCTCATTTCCCTTCAGAATTTGATAAGAATTCAGCAGATCAGCAGGTAAGCTAGTAAGCAAGTCATCTGTCTTGCTGTCTTGCTGTCTTGCTAATTTATAGATTTTCCACTTCTCGTCAAAGCTTTCATTGAGCACAAGGCTAAAAGGTTTGCGGACGCTACTGATCTTCAGTCGGTATTTAACCGGCGAGATTTTTTTGTATTCAATCCGCGGTGCTTGCTTCCCGTCAATTTGACTTACCAGTTGATCGATTCCCCTAGGGTTTTGGCTGCGTAAAAAGACGGCTGGCGAAGTATTTTTATTAATATCGCCGCCAAAGCCTTGCAAAGCAGCTATCTCCCCGTTGATAATCCGGGCGTCGCCGGTCGCATATAAATGCGGCCGGGTATTTTTCAGGCGATAGATGACCGTTTGCCCCTCGGCAAACACCTGCTCCAGCCGACCGCCTAAAACCTCCTTCTCGAGCGCTTGCCACATTTGCCGGCGGCCATCGTTATTAAGATCGTAATTTGAGATATTTTTTCGCAAAACGATATATCTAACCCCTGTCGGCCATAAGGCGTCCGCAATATTGCCCTCGACGGTTGACTTCTTTAACATATCCAGAAAGTCAGTCGGGCCAAGGTGGCGATCGGTGGCGGTTAATAAGCCGGGAATGGGAGAGTAGATGGCAAAGATATCGCGAATGCCGCGGGAATATTTCGGGTCATCGTCAACAACCATACCACTATAGGAATAGGGCAAATAAAGCACCTTGATATCAGCCTCTTGCCGCGCCATAAACTCCTCGGCCCGATACGCCTCAGGCGGGAAGATCTTGGTTGTCAGGCGACTGTCGTTGCCGGCGCGATGCTCCCAGGCCGCGAGCTCCCCCGACCACCAAGGGACAAGATAGGTAATCCAAATAGTAAAAAGAAGGATGATCGCTATTCTATATTTGCGGTACGAAAGCCAAAAATGATCTACCGCCAGGGCAATCAGAACAGAGAAAGCAAAAACCGATAGCACGCTAAAACGGGCCAAATCCCGTATCACATTTGAGAAGGGAATATTGAGGAGCACTTCCCGATGCAAGCTAAGATAATACATCTCCAGAGGCACCAGGGCTACAAGCCAGAGTGAGACAATCAGCCTTCTTCTCTCTTTAATAAAAAGGGTTGGCAGCACTAACAGGGGCACTAAAAATGACAGGAGTGAAAGACCATAGTTGTTAATGATTGTTTCGTACTGCATATTGTAGAGCGAGCCCCAAAGACGAATTATATTAAGAGGATAAAAATTAAGCGTTGTTCCCCGACTTGTAGTAGCAAAGACATATTCCGAGCCGGCCACTCCCTCATCCGAGAAAAAAATCTGTTGCAAAAGAGTCGGAGACAATAGGAGAAGGGCAATTATATTGACACTTAAAAGGACCTTTATTATTCTGCCGGGACTACCGGCCGTCTTGTAACGGTAGTATGTAAACGCTAACAGAATAATATTGAGCCAAACAAGCGATTGGGGCTGCAGAAAAGAAATTGCTATCAAAAAAGAAGTGATGACAACCGCCCGGTTGTTTCCGTTAGCCACAGCCTCAATAAAGTACTTTGCCGCCAGCGGTGCAATACCCAAGAACAAGATAGCGTAAAACCAGCCGATGATCGCGTAGTTAAACATCACCGGAGTTGTGACATAAAATACCGCCATCAGAGCAGCAACCGGATAGCCAAACTTCAAGTACCTGAGAAAGTTAAAGAAAGAATATCCGGCTAGGGCAAACAGGGTGAGAATTAATAATTTTATATGAACCTCGCCGCCCAGCCCGATCAAAGACATGGCGTTGTTAACAAGTTGCCTCGATAGATCAAATCCAACGGTTTGATTGCGAAACGCGACAATACTGTTAAAGTCCCAAGCGTAAAATGCCATCTGCAGGGATTTGTATGTCTGAATTTTAGTTAAGGGAAAAGCAATATCTTCACCGATAATAAATCCGGGGAGAGCAACAACGCGGAAGAGAAGCGCAACTGATATCGCGGCAAAAAAGATGAGGGGTAACAATATTTTTACTTTAGGGAAAATCTTCATAAACTAAATCAAATTTAATCGCCTCTCCCTTTGAATCTCCGAGAAAGGATGGCGGAGGCAAATGCCAATATAATCAAAGATAAAATTACTTGAAGATAAATATAAAACTGCGGCAGGAAAAATAAGACCACCTCCAAATCAAGCGAACCATCGGGATTTTCTTTATAATAATCGGTTGAAAATTTACCCCTTATATCGTCAGCAGTCAATATCCAGCCGTTCGCATACTCATCACTGAGAAAATGATCTGTCAGCCGATTCCTGTTCACGGCGTATTCCGCATCTCCCCACTCAAAAAAGGAGTCTTTTTTAACAACGCACTCCTTCGTTTTGGAGAGCGAATAATTAATTTCGCCGCCGCAAGAAAAATGATTTGATCCCGTTTTTTTAACAAAAGCCGACCATTGCGAATTAAACGATTGATTAAGCACAATCGCACCGTTGCCGCTCAACCCGGTCAGTCTGATTTTGTATTTAACCGGGTTGACCCGCGCAAATTCAACATTTTGGACATTACCCTGAAAAGAAATTACCGGTCTTATATATTCAGGGGAAACTCGGTAGAGGTCAAAAAGGCCGTTCTCGTTTATTTTATCGACTACTTTCTGGTCTTCCAGCTTTTTCAAGGTTGAAGATACCACTTTTGAGCGCTCACTAAACCTTTTATCAATGTCTCTGTGGAAGATCACGTATTCTCCGCTAAATTTTTGAATCAGATAAATAAGCCTGTCCGTGTCAACCCTTTTTTGTCGGTCAAAATTTTCAAAGGAGGATTCGCTGCCGGCATTCGGATGATCGAAAGTGTTAGCAGAAATATAGTTTTTATCAAAGAGGAGGTGCAAGATGTCTTGGCCGACAAAACCCCATTTGGGGTAATTCGCCCAATTGATGGAATTAACAACCGAGAAGGGCAACGAAATAACAGATGTGCTCTTACTGCCATTGTTTACTGTGCCCCTAATAGACTCGTATTCCGCCGGGATTTTTTGAACATAACTGTAATCGCTCCCCTTATTTGACAACATACCGACTATTTTGCCCGTATAGAAAGGGTGGGGAATGAGCAAGAGCAAGAGAAAAATTATCCGAATAGGCCACTTTCTTATTCTAAGCTCGAGAATTAGGCCCAATAAAACCATTAAATAGACGAAGGGGATAAAACTAAATAATTTCTCCGGGGATCTGAAAAAACTAAAGAGGGGCAGAAGGTAAAAAGATAAATTCATCTCCTTTACCGGACCGTATGCCCGAACCGAAAGAGTGATTAATAGGAGAAAGATTAATATGAAAACAATGGTTAGGTTATGGTTGCTTGTTCCGGTCAACCTTTCTTTGCGGTTACGATAATTCGCGGCGGCATATTTAACCATCAACCCGACCAGAATGATCATATACGAAGCGGACAAGATCACAGATGAGCCAAGAGTGGCCATCGGGAAGCGATATTTATCAACGGCGAAGAAAAAAGAATTGACAAAATCACTGCTTGTTGCCGTAATCCACCCCTCCAGGTCAGAAATAACGGCTGAGGTGGCAATCCCGCCCAGAGAAACGGTGGACGCGATCGAAGAAAAATAGAAACCCGCAGCCGCCGGCAAGAGTACTACAAAATAAATGGCGGCTATTTTGCTGATCTTCCGGCACAGCTCAATGTTAATTCTAACCTTTTCCTTACAAAAAATCAGTAACAATGACAACATTAAAAAATAGATCGGCAACAGTGCCCCCAGGAAAGCCAGATTATTAAAAGCGAGAAGCGACAACAGCAAAACCAACGAAAAAAGAGCATAATTAGAACCTCTCTCTGGAGCAAGAATAATCTTTAAAGGCAGGGCAACCAATGGGGGGATAAATATATAGAAAAGAAAGTGATGAGTAAATCCCCAAGGGTAGGTAAATATCGTGAGAGTGAAATTATTAAGAGCGTAAACTAAACCACCCCAGATTGTAATTTCTTTAGAGATTTTAGATAAAATAAGATTGACAGAAAAATAAAAACTTAAAAAGGAGCCGTACAGAAGAAAGAAAAGATAAAAACTGCCTATGACACCCGAACTCGCACCAAAGTAATCCAGAACGGCCAATAAAGAATAAAATGGTGCGTCCACCCACATATTGTTGTATGCCCCCTGACCGATTTGATTTATCCAGGCGTAAAAATAGCGGCCAAAGTGTTCGGCTGGATCAATCAGCTGGTAGAAGTCTCCCCCGGCGATGAAACGGTCCGGCGGAACAGCATTAATCCAAAATGCAATAATAATAAAAAAAAGGAAGAACCCTATGTGTAAGACAATGCTCTTATTTCGCTTGTGCATCTCACCTTGCCTTTTTCATAACCAGAGAGATCTCGGCCGCGCCACCAACCCAATAACACCAAACTCTCTCAAAGAAGATCGGTGACAATTTTATTAAGAAATTCACCATTCTGACAAAGGGGCGGGTAAACTGGGGGCACTGGTTGGGATGAATATGTTTGGCATATATACCGGAGTTCGGGTAAAGACCAAGGTATTTTATTTCTTTTAAGAGAACCACAAAATCGACCTTGGTATAAAAGTGGTGATAATGACCCTGCTCCAAACAATCAAACGACAAATAACCAAATGGCCTGATGTGAGTTAAATCCGTAAAGGCTGCCATAGATGAGAAATGCGGCACGCGCACATACAATAGTCCTCCCGGCTTTAGAATTCGGTACAACTCTTCCAATTTCGCGATGGGGTCATGGAAATGTTCTAGGACATGATACAGGTGAATCTCATCAACCGAACCTCCCCTAAAAGGGTATGGCAAAACATTAAGGTTATGGACAACATCAACAAACCCCTCAATCTTAACCCTATCAACCCCGATGGCGCCAGGGATTTTGGTTTTACCGCATCCCAGATTTAAAATCACTTTTTTCATATTATTTATTTCGAGCAAATAGATATACCCCGATAAGAATCGAGGCGAGAGATAAGACGCCCCCAACTAGCAAATAGGGCTGCTTATATTGCAGTGTGATCTCGTGCTCTCCCCGATTAAGACAAAATCCCATAAGACCGCCGTCTATTTTGTAAACATCGGCTTTTTCTCCATCAATCTCAACCTTCCACCCCTTGTCATAAGGAAGGGATAAGAACATCATACCAGGAATATCGGCGCTCAGTCTCCCCCTGAGTCGTGTCGGGCTCTGCTCGTAAAGTTCCACCCCGTTGGAACGTGCTTTTTTAAGCTCCCGATTAAAGTCAAAATTAGTTAAAAACTTATTGAGCTCCCCTTGGCCACTTTTTTTCAGACCGCAAACCGTCTCCCCTGCGTCCGAGACAAAATGGCCGAGGAGAGCGATGTCTTTTTGCGAATCGCTCAGATTCTTAAAGGTTGGCGAATTGATAAAGCGATCGTAAACAAAGCCGGTTGGCAAAATATTATTATTGCGATAGAGATAAAGATCACCAAAAGATCCTATCAGTTCATGGCCATCATATGTTGCGGTTGGCAGTTTGCTTAAAAAGTATTTAACGCCCAACAGGTTTCTGACAAGATTCCTGTTGCCAAAACCGGCGAACGCCCGGTAAGCAAAACTGCCGTCAATCATATTCAAGCTCCTCAAAAAATCAACATAGGATCTCTGGACGAGAGATTGATAAAAATCCGTGCCTTTGTATGCCTGAATAAGAGAATCGTTGCAGCAAAAAACCGATTTGTAATCCTTGTCAACCCGGTAAAAGCTCGGATCGGCATTTTTAATGTAGTCGATCGCCTCGTTGGAATAGTCGTTGTACCCCGCCTTTTCCTTGAGCGTGAGCGGAGTAAGCGTCTCGCGGAAATTCACCACGCCAAAAGAAAAGAATATCAATTCGGTCACAAAAGCAAACAGGAGCAAACCCCTAACCATCCGCTTTTTCTCGCCGTGAAGCAAGAGAAGCAAAATCAGATAAATCAGTAAAAAGATATCAGCGGCAGCCAGCATTCTGACGTTAATGATTGATCTCTCGGGTGCAAGAAGGTAGAGAAGGATCGGGATAAGCGAGAGAAAGAGAAAGGTCATCGTCAAAACTCTTTTATTCAGTACATCAGTCTTAAGAATCCTATCCAGGACAATGACGGCGGCAAAGATCAAAATAAAATCTACGAAGAAGGAGTTTAATTTGTAGTAATCGGCCGAAAAACCGATTGTTGCCGACCGGAAAAGAGGAACAAAAAGATAGAGAAGAACGAAAACGAAGAGGGGGAGAAACGGCAAGATTTTTTTCCTGTTGGCCGCGGTCAATAATTGCGACAGCAGCAACAGCGGCAACACTCCGATGTAGAGACCGGGACCCTCAAAATAATTTGACCAGCCTCTATAATTATTGATCCCGCCCAAAGCGTCATTTGAGAAAAAACGAAGAAATTGCGTGTAAAACTCTTGGAAGCCAATAAAAAATCTGAAATCCAGCAGGATGGAGGATTCAGCAAATCGCAAACTGCTCAAAAGAGTTACGAGGTTGGGTAAAAAAATGATAAATCCCCCCCCCACACCCAAAGTGCAGTAAAAAAGTAATCTGAGGTGAAAAGCGCAAAACTCTCTCAGAATCAAATGTTGCGTCGCCCCAAAACGATAAATGGAATAAACTATCAGGAGAAGAAAGTAAGCAAATACCAGAAACGGACTATAACCAGCCAACCAAAGAAAAGCCAGGGAAAGATACAACCGTTTTTTTCTCTGCAGGAAAACCTCATAAGCCATAAGGAGCAAGGGGAAGAAGGCCATCTCGGTACCATAATAATACCAGCCAGAGCGGATGATCATCGGACCGGAGAAGACATAGGCCAGTGCTCCAACTAGGGCTGCAAATCCGGAAATTCTAATATAATTCTTCAGGTAAAGATAAAAGAAAATTCCGGCCAGAAATATTTTTAGGACTATGACATAAGATAACAGGTAAACTAAAGAGTCGGGGCGAAAAAGGAAGAGAAGCAGGTTAAAGGGATCGAACGGGCTGCCTCCGTACAGTGCACCGGAAAAAATGTTTGAACCCAATCCGACACTGTGTGACCAGAGAGGAAAGTGACCAGCTCTGACCAAACCGGAAAAGTATTCCAAATTCGGCCAAAGCTGGAGCCAAACATCCTTTCCGGCGTCGGTATAGATAAACACCCTCTTTAATGTCAAGAAGTCCCAAAAAAGAATGACGAGAGCGGCCAAGATAATCACCGCCGCTAAAACAAACGGCCGACCTCTCAATTTTTTCCAAAATATGATCATTTTTTGTGTTGGCGGATGGAAAACTATCTTATCGATTGTACAGTCACCACCAGAGGTGGTGGATAGATATCATTCTATTCAGCCAATTTAATTGATTTTAACCATCTCCTGTTTTCTTTATACCACTCTAGGGTCATCTTAAGCCCTTCATCGAAGGTTACTTTTGGGCTCCAACCGAGAAGTTTCTTCGCTTTGGTAATGTCGGCCTGGGTATTGGGTATATCGGCTTTATCGATCGGCTTTCGGATAATCTTAGCTCTCTTGCCAAGATACTCCTCAGTTTTGGCAATCAGATAATTAATCGCCACCGGATTGTTGCTTCCACCAAGATTAATAATTTCGTACCCAATTTTTTTTAATGCCAGAATGGTTCCCAGCGCCACGTCGTCGACATAGGTAAAATCCCGCCCTTGGGAACCGTCGCCATAGAGCACAATCGGAAACCCCTCATCTATTGATTTGATAAAGCGAAAATAACTCATATCCGGCCGGCCGGCCGGCCCGTAGACAGTAAAATAGCGCAAGATTGAGACATCTATTTGGTGCAAGTAATGATACGTGTATGACATTACCTCCGCCGCTTTTTTAGAAGCGGCATAAGGTGAAATTGGCAGACTTGTGTCGTTTACTTCACTAAATGGCAATTCCTGGCCGGCGTACAGAGAAGACGTTGAGGCCGTTACCAGCTTCTTAACCCCCGAGACTCTCATTCCCTCCAAGATATTAAGTGTGCCGAGAACGTTTGCCTGCACATAAATATGTGGATCCTTGACGCTCTGTCTCACCCCGGCCATGCCGCCTAGGTGGATGACGGCGGCAAAATCATTCTCCTCGAAGAGTTTGTCAATCGAAATTCTGTTTAGAAAATCGATCTTTTTAAATCTGAAGTCGTTCCACCTTTTAAGCCTTTTCAGGCGATAATTTTTTAATCTGACGTCGTAGTAATCATTTAAATTATCTATGCCAAAAACAGCACTCCCTTTTTCGAGAAGCATTTCGGTCGTTCGGTGTCCGATAAAGCCACAGCAACCCGTGACTAAGATTCTCATTGTCGATTAATCCCCCAAATCAATAAATCTCTGCTACTTAATTCGCATAGTGGGATTATAACAAAATTCTGGTTGTTATAAAATATGATTTAAAATATCAAGGATTCTTTGGGCTGAATTTCCGTCACCATACGGATTAACAATGCGAGACATTGCCAAGTATCCCTCCTTTTCCCGAAAGAGCTCTGAAACCACATCAACTATCTTCTTGCTGTGCAGCCCGACAAGGAGGGCGCTACCGGCTTTGATACCCTCGCTTCTCTCGGTGTTCACTCTGGTGATCAGCACGGGCTTGCCCAAAGACGGCGCTTCCTCTTGGATACCGCCGGAGTCGGTTATTATCAAATAAGACTGCTTCATCAGCCAAATAAAACTGGGGTAATCGAGAGGCCCTAAAAGATGCACGCGCTTAACACCCTCCAATATCTCCTTTGTGGCGGCACGAACGTTGGGATTGGGATGAACCGGGTAGATTATCTCGGCGGAGAATTTTCGGCTGATCTCCTTAATTGCCATGCAAACCTCCCGCAAAGGCTGCCCGAAACTCTCACGGCGATGGCCGGTCACAAGGATTATCCTCTTACCAAAATCAATCATTCGAAACGAGTCTTTAATCGCCTCTTCCTTCTTGCCTTTTATAATATTCAGCCCTAAAAATAAAGCGTCGATAACCGTGTTTCCGGTGAGCCAGACATTTTTGGTTATCCCCTCTCGGCTTAGATTTTTCACCGACTGCTCCGTCGGAGCAAAGTGCAGGTCGGCCAATCTGGAAATTAAACAACGGTTCATCTCCTCCGGAAAGGGCGAGTATTTAGCGTGACTTCTTAGGCCCGCTTCAATATGGCCAACTCTAACTTTTTCATAATAGGCAGCTAGGGCGGCGGCAAAGGCGGTGGCAGTATCGCCCTGAACCAAAACCAGATCCGGTTTTGTTCTCCTGATAACCCCCTTGACCTGAAGCAGACAGGCGGAGGTGATGTCAAATAAGTCCTGATTCTGCCGCATTAAATTCAACTCAAAATCCGGCTTGATGCCGAAAAAATCCAGAACTTGCTTTAGCATCTCCTGATGCTGGCCTGTCGAACAGATTACCGCCCTCAAACTATGACTCGGTTTCAATTTTTTGATTAGAGGCGCTACTTTAATCGCTTCCGGCCTCGTTCCGAAGATGAATAATATTCTTTTCATCAATCCTCGTCTTTTCTGGCGACAATATTAGCAGGGTAATGCATCTCCAGTAAACTCAGGAGGCTGGCAAGCAAACGATTCAGTTTTAGGCGGATAAAAATGCTGGCAACTCTCTTGAGAGTTGCGGTTTGTCCCCAGCCGGGTACCTTGCCTGGCCGGAATCGGTATTTAAACAACCCTTTTCCGGTATCAATAACTTCATAAGAGGCTTTTTTTAGTAATTTTTTTACCTTTCCGATCGTGACAAAATTAACTTCATCTAGAAACTTGATATTTTTGCCATGGATTGTAAGCCATAATTTAAAACAGGACTTGCCTAAAAAGAGAGGAAAAAAAATGGCGTAATGAGGCTCCCAAAAGGAGTTGTAATTGGGAAAAACAAGGTACAAATACGAACCTTTTTTTGACACCCTTTTACACTCCTCAATAACTTTATCTACGTCCTGAACGTGTTCTAGTGCTTGAAAAGAAATAACGAGATCAAAGATATCTTTGCCAAAAGGCAAATCCTCGCCGGGTGCCTGCCAAACCGGCACCTTCTTGATACCCTCCAGTTTAAATCGCCTTTGAATTATTTCAAAACATTCGCGATCAGGTTCTATCCCCGAGTATAAATAACCTTTTTTGGTTAAAAAGAGACCCATGTTTCCAAACCCGGCGCCAACTTCTAATATTTTCCATTTTTTGCTTATAGGAATATATTTCTCAAGTATTGAAAGCCGTTCCTCTTCCTTCTTGTCGTTCAGGGTTTCGTTAACCAATATTTTCCAGTCAGCAGCAATACCCTGATAATTCATCTTATAGAAACGCATGATTAGGTTTCTTGTCTCCTTGATTTTCTCCTTACTTGCCGAATCGATCTTGCTCATCTTTTTCCTACTCTGCTTAAATCAGTAAAGTTTAGCGCCTGACTGTTTTTATTTATAGTTCGGCAGATTTCTTTCAGATTTTCTATAACCATCGGCTGGGCGAGACCACTCAAGGGATTAACGGGATAAACATGGCAGTGGGCCGGGTTACCGCCAATAACTTTTGTGTGACTTACGATTGTTAAAACAGTCCCGTGGTATTGAAATATTTTATTAAGATAATTTAACAATTGGTTTAATTTTTTTCTGTTTTTTGTCCTGAGATACTCATCAATGAAAAGGCAGGGGTATTCCTGTAAATTTGCCAAAGAGAGCTTGCCGGCTTTCTCACTGAACAAATAGTAAGGAATAGGAGGCGAGGGGTTCTCTATTTTAAGAAGATCGGAAGAATCAGCATATCCCATTTCGGCCAAGTAACCGACCACTTGACTGGAGCGTCGAAAACCAGGGTGACGATGAAATCTTGTAAATTTAATCCCCTCCTTACCGAAAAAATTTGCCAAACCTTTTATTTGTCGATTTAATTCCCCCCTACTAAACTCACCCCTAATTCCCAACTTCGCTTTTGGAACATGATTTTTAACACTCCAAATCAGGAGACGAAATAATTGTGGCAGATCCCCCCCCGAATTAAAAAAATATTTCATCTTTGGCAAAAACCCCATCGGTTGGCAGTGAGAGTTGCCATAAAGAAGCCATCTTTGATGATCCAGGGAGTGGGTTCCAACCGAAACTTGCTCGCTTGACGAGAGTGATCTCAAAAAGGAAACATTATCTTCCGGTTTGGCAAGCGCGTTTCCAAAGGCGTCTTTGGACTCCTGACGCAGATCGCTCCCTGTTACCATGAACGTCGGGCGGATTCCCAGGTTGGTCAACCTCTTGATACTTTCCCTAACCAAAACATTCGATCGCATGTCGTCGCATTCGTTTTTGTCTCCTTTTAACTCGGTGCAAACCGCATTTTTATTATCATAATAGATGTGCTGATCTTCGGCGTCAACGGTAAAAAGTGTAATCGGTTCCTGATTTGACAGAGATAGATTCCAAAATTTTTCCAGAAGTGATCGATGGAAATGAAGAATAGCACAAACCCTGCTGGGATTAATCTTGCCTGACGCATATGCGAGAATTTCCTCAAAATAATCAGCTAAAAACTGGGGGCGTACCCAAGCATTATCATCCCTTTTAATAACTAAACTGTCTCCAGAGAAAAAAAATTCTCCGGGAACTTCCTCTGTCAATCTGGTTTCGCCCAGATTATAATCAAATGACCTGCTTTTGGTTAAATTGCACATCTTCCCCTTAAGAGATATTGGAAAAAAAATTGCCTTATTTACTTTTTCAAGATAAGGACGGAGATCACTCTCAAATCCGATAAAAAAACTGCTTCTTTTCTTGTTTTTTATTAATTTAAGTGAGCAAAATTCTGGAACCTCGGCAATACTCCTTAAAATCGAGGCCAGAGCTAAAGCAGATTTTTTAACTGTCAGGTCATCACTTGTTAGGAAACAACAAAATTGTCTTGAGTTGCCTTTCGGTAATATTATCTCTATTTTGTTCATTGGCACCTTTGTTTTCTAAATTTTATTATTACCTCTGTCCCGAAAGTAGAGAAAAATAACTGGCAAAACGAAGCTAGAAATAAAAAACTCGGATAGAGTACAGCTATAGCTGTTTCATATTTGAACCCCAATCTGGAGAGCAGATAAGCGCCTTTTGACATGTGATAGAAAAGATTAAATGGTAGATACTTTTTCAACAATTCAGTCCGGAATCCCTCTTTGGCCACGATACCCTTAATCTTCTCCAAATCAAATCCCCAGTGAAGAGTTTTTGCTCCGGACAACTTTTTGTATGGTAAATAAGTTTTACGAAAATTAAGAGGAATTCCCAAATAATAAGTACCGCCGGGATTCACGAGTCTGGCTGTCTTTTTTAGAAAATCTTTCGGTTCCACAAGGTAGTCAAGCACACCCAAACACAGTACGGTGTCAAACCGCTGAGTCAAACCTAGATCTTGATCGAGGTTTTTTTGAATCGTTTTTATGGGCAACGAATGAAGTTTGGCGTAACCAGAGAGTAAGCTGAGAGTCTTTTTAGAAATATCAATTGCCATTACTCTCTTACGGCTTAAGCCGTAAAGCAGACTAAACTCCCCCAGACCGCAACCGACATCCAGAACATTTTTAATTTGAGACATGTCCCCTTGCATTTTCGGCCACAACATCTTTAACCGGAAGTGTTTTCCCAAAAACGGTAAACCCCAAAGGGATAGATATAGATTTATTAATAATGATGATTTCTTCTCTCCGGCCAAGACGTAACGATAATATTTTTTAAGCCCTGCTTTCACTCTCTCTTCTTTCGTTCTCTTTTATTATTTGCCAATAAAGATCAATCAATCTCTTACTGTTCTCCTCCCAAGAAAAACTTTTCGCCCTCAATCTTGCTTTGTTCTGATAGCTTTTCCAATTATTCTTCTCTCTTATAGCCTTAACTATTCCCTCTGCCAGCGCCTGAGAGCTATTTGGCCGAACTAATATGCCGACATTATCACTGAGCATTTTGTCGCAGTCGGAAATTGATGTTGCCACAATAACTTTGCCCATAGCCATATACTCGGGAAGTTGTGAAACGAAACCGCCGCGGGTAATTTCATTATCTTTACGGGGAGAAACGAGAATATCGGCAATCGTTAAATACTCTTTAACCTCATTATGAGGCACCATCCCTAAGAAAGTGCAATGTTTTACAATACCCAGCCTCTCTGTCATCTGCTGATAATATTCCTTGCCCAAGCCCCCATCACCCAAAATTGCCAAACGAAAGCGCACCCTCTGTCTTTTTAGTTTCGTCAATGCTTTGAGTAAAATATCCAAACCCTGATAATCTTTGAGGGTGCCAGCATACATAATCAGCGGGGCATTATCCGGCTTAAGTTGCCCAATTTCCGACGGTACCCCCGAAGACAAAGCAAAACGCCTTAAAAGAACATAATCAGAAAACACCTCTGCTTTAGATTTATTCTTAATCCGAGTAGACACATATGTGCGAAGTCCCTCCGATGTTACCAGTAACCGACTGCAAAATGCATACATTACCTTCTCGGCAACAACAAACATCCAGATGATCGGGCGAAAGTTGGGGATCATTTTATAATGCATCAACTCGGGTAGCAACGGCCCGTGTAAGTCAGCAATGATAGGTAAGCGGCGCCAAGCACGCATGGAGGCCAATATGGCAATCAGGACACCTTCGGGGGTATGCCCATGGAGAAGACTTAATCTTCCTTGACGAATATCACTAGCCACCAATCCGGCCAACTCCCAATCAAGCATCAGTTTGCCCAACCAAGAGTAGTATCGATAATAATCATCCGTTTTAAGTTGTCGTCTGGCGAACACGATTGTCGCCCCGGAAATGCGAATTGATTTTGTCCTTGTCGCCGCTTGGGCACAATAGAGTCTCATTGCAACTCTTCTACCAAGTACTTCAACTTCATTTTGGACTCTGATGCCGGCCGCTTTGTGCGGCGGAAAAGGCATCGCGGCGATCATGCCTACAGTGATTTTTTGCTTCATTTAATCTCCATTGATAAATCGCTCGAACCACATAAGGCTGTTTGCCCTGAGATTCGTAATAAGTCCTCATCAATAACTCTGCTAAAATACCGGTTAAAACGAGCTGGGCACCAACAATTAAAAACATCGCTCCAACCACCGGCAGTGGAGTCGCGATAAATGAGCGGCCATCAACCACCTTCAGTATCACCGCCCAAAACTCAAAACCTGATCCTACAGCAAAAGCACAAAAACCATATTTACCAAAAAAGTGAACCGGCCGACTCATATAAGAGTGAAGAAAACGTATAACCAACAAATCAAGTATTACCTTAAAGACCCGGGAAAAACCATAATTACTCTTGCCAAAACGACGAGGCCGATGATTGACAATAATCTCGGTTACTCGTCCTCCCGACCAAGCAGCGAAAACCGAGATAAACCGATGCATCTCACCGTAAAGAGGGACACCCTCAATTATCTCTCGCTTGTAGGCTTTGAGCGAGCAACCATTGTCGTGTAGCCTTACTCTGGTTGCCCGAGTAATAATCCAGTTAGCTATCTGTGATGGCAAAACACGCAAAAAAGAATCTTTTCGTTTTTTCCGCCAACCTGAAACAACAGAGTAACCCTTACTGATTTCTTTTAATAGCCTTGGGATATCTTTGGGGTCATTCTGAAGATCCCCATCTATTGGTATTATAATATCGCCGCTTGAAAGAGCGATGCCGGCTGAAAGTGCAGCAGTCTGGCCGAAATTCCTAGCGAAATCAATGATTTTAATTTTATCATTCTTCTTGGCCGCTTTAATTAACTCACTCAAACTATCGTCCGTTGAAGCATCGTTAATGCATACTATTTCATAAGAACTTTTAAGATTATCAAGAACACTTCGCAATTCTCGAAGAAGAATGGGGAGATTTTTCTCCTCATTAAAGACGGGTATTATTACAGAAATATCCTGATTGCTTTTCATATGATATTAACAATTTCTATCAATCGAGCTACCCTGTTATGATAAGTATGATGTTGTAATACTTTCCGTCGGGCTTTTTGAATAAAAGTATGGCGTTTCTCGGGATTTTTAAGATAATAGTTAATTTTTTGCAACCAATCATTACCATCTTTAGCCACAATCATTTCATCACTAGTGAAGTATTGCCTGATACATCTGACATTGTCGGTTATCTCGAATCCGCCGGCGAGGGGGATTTTAAATGTTCTTTCATTGCAATCACCCCCATATTTTTTCTGGTAATCTTCGTGAATGTTAATTGAAATCAGCGAAGAGTTATAAATCGTAGCCTCATCCTCCAATTGCAATTTTGGTTTTTGGATTGCAGCCAGGGAATGAATATTGAAATATTGACCGAAGCGCTGAACCCAACCCTTGCTCCGATCCAGTAAAGTCCAGTCCTGACCATATAGTCTAAGATTATATTTTTTAGCAAGAGGAAAGACATATTTCTTAAAATATGCCCTCTTTTCAGGAAGGTTGGTGCCAATAAAAGAAATATCAGCCTTAAATTTATTATCAAAATGCCCCTTAATAATCATTTTATCAGCCGCCAGCGGGACAGTGTGGTATTTGCAACCTGTTCCCTTTTCAAACCCGGCCATTCTCTCATCAAATTGTTCACAGGGGCTGATGTAGGCGTCGGCAAAAAGACCATTTTTAATCAGATTTACATACTCGCTATTATTTTCAAGGCCCGAAGTCTCATTGATCCTTAGTTTAGAAAGGGGGGACCGCCAAAAGGGAGTGTTGGCTAAGACATTGAGGCCTTTCTTTCGATATTTTTTTAAGAGATTGATGTCCAAATAGCGCAGAGACCAGCGGGTAAGACCGGTAATCAAAATATCCGGATGGTAGTCCTCCATAATCTCTTTAAAATTGTCATCGGCAGTATAAGGCTTAAATTTGTGTCCTAGGTCCAAAAAAGCATTTTTATAGCCATTGTAGATAGTCCGGCCGGCATATATCGTCGTCAAACTGGGAATTTGATAAAGAATCTTCATCCAATCTTTCCTTCCCTTTACAAAAATTTCACTCGCCGATAAAAACTCAGGGCATTAACAGATCACTGAGCAATCTCGAATGGATGCCCTGATATTTTGCGGCCAACCCATACGATTTTTTTGAGTACTCATTGTAGTCATTTAATATGGCAACGATTGCTCGTTTATAGTCGTCTTTCTTCATTCGGCAAACCACGCCGGCGCCGGACAGCTTAATCTCATCAACTGTTGAGTGGGTATCTGTTGTAATCACAGGCAAACCATAACAAAAAAATTCTCGGCACTTCATGCTGTCGCCATAGTAATTAAAATTCCACTTGCCATTATAGAGAGCGAGGCCGATCCCGCTTCTGGAGATCTCGTCTAGTGCCCGGTGGTGGTTAAGATAACCCAAAAACTGAATGGTGTCATCCAATTTTTTTGCTTTAACGTAATCTTGGCAGTAGCGTTCTTTCGGTCCGCTTCCAATAATCTTTAGGGACAATTTGGGATATTTTATTTTTAAGTCGAAAAACGCATTAATAATTCCCTTAAAATCCAATTGATCGCCAATTACCCCAAGGGTGATAAGCTGATACTTATCCCTCTTGTTATTAAGATACTTTTTGTAATCATCGGAGGGGACATTTGGTACAAACAAGTTCCGGTCATCGGACAAAAATTTTCGGCGTTGTAGTATTCGGGAAGAAACATTCCAGACACTATCAGCATAGTTGGCGCAAATTCTATCTATAAGGCGATAGAAATAATTTAGGATTTTGTTCCCAAATCTCTTGTCAGCATAATCAGCTGAATAAAAAATAATTCTTTTGGTTCTTCCTATCTTTTTTAATAAGATACCGCAAAGAGCATTTAACGGATCAACCCCGATAAAAACCAGGTCGCTTCGTCTGGCGTGAACGGCAAGATGAAGACAAGTTGAGATCAATTCGGTTGCATACCTGAAAATTGAAATTTTTGATAAAACCCAAAGTTTTTTTTCACTAAAGACTTTTCCGCCACTGCAAATATAGCAAAATGAAGACATCTTCCCATCTATTGAGTGTCTAATAAGAATAAAATCTTCCTTTTTTCTTTCAAGCACTTCTATTAGTGTACTGGTTGGAACTTCATGAATCTTTCCACACACCAAATAAGCGTGAGTTGCAATTACTATCATAGATTTTGCGCCAACTAATTTGCGGCGTCTCATTATTGCAATATTTTTGCCCAGCTTGGCGGCATCTTTTCCACAATTTCAATCGCACCAAACTTTCTGGGTTCTCGGGGACCAACTTTAACCGCCCAATCCACCATTCTATTAACACCTTCATCCAACCCAACTGTCTTATTGATGCCAAATACCCCCTTGCCTTTTCGTGACTGGAATACGCGTGTGCGACCTCATTACGGGCAGGCAAAAACTCAATTTGGGGCTCTCTCTGCATTGCCTTCGCGATTGTTCGAGCCAGATGCAAAATAGTGTAGGGCTTGTCGGCACCAATATTAAAAGTTTCATTCCTGGCACCATTAATATCAACGCTTTTGGCAATGTAGGGAGCGACATCATCAATGTGAGTGAATGCCCTGGTCTGTCGGCCATCTCCAAACACCGTCATCGGCTTTCCGCTCATAATATTATTTACAAAAATACCTAGAACGTTTCGATAGGGATCGCCGTGGTTCTGCCGCTCACCATAAACATTATGCGACCTGAAAATAGTGTGATTCAAACCGAACATCTCTGCGACCGTTCGCAAATCTAATTCGATAGCATATTTAGCAATACCATATGGATCTTCGGGTTTAGGCGCCAATGTTTCCAGCATGGGAAGTTGGTTGCGTCCATACACAGCAATACTGGAGGTAAAGACGAAATGCTTGACCTTAAACTTAATTGCCCTATTGATAAGATTAATCGAACCAATAAGATTATTCTCGTAGTTAAACCTTCTTATGAAGTGGCTGAGACCCTCGGCGGCATAAGCTGCAAGATGATAAATATAAGAAACCTTATGTTGTTGAAATATCTTATCCAAAATATTCTCATCCACAACTGACCCTTTAACAAAAATGGACTTAAAATTAACATTTTCTCGAAAACCGCCGCTTAAATCGTCGAGTACTATGACCTTATGCTTCATTTTTATAAGATGATCAACAACATGTGAACCAATAAAACCCGCCCCGCCGGTAACAAGTGAGATTTTTGTTTGCATATTCGCTCCCATCTAAAGACGATTATGTATTGTTATTTTATTCATGCCCCTAATAACCTGAAGGTGTCTCTTTAGGGAATATGTCCTTTTTTTAAATTTTGACAGAAGGAAAAGGCCAAGAGAGAGCCCTTTAAATCTGGCGACTAAGTTCCTGGGGTGTCGAACATCTGAAACCAGCAGAACCATTCTTAACAAAAGTAGTAGCGGTAAATATAAGAAAAAAAGTAGATTGGGTAGATTCTGCCAATAATTCAAAATCCGGTTCTTCTCACACAAGAAAACCTGAAAGCTGGAGGGGAGCCTAGACCCTCCCTGTAAGTGTTTGACGAAAGTGGCATCAGTTGAAACCACAGCCATTCCATAATTATTTACTCTCCAAGAAATGTCAACATCTTCATAATACATAAAATAGTCGTGAAAATAACCGAGTTGTTTAAAGAGCGATGATCTTATCGCTAGCGCACAACCACTTGCCCAGAAACATTTGTGTAATGAATTTCCTCTAACAAAATCAACTCTTCTCTTTTCGCCCAGTGTTGTCCCGGTCCAAAACAAAAATCTGCCCCCCTTAATATCAATCTTCATATTGCCATCAACGACGGTTGGCATAATAATTCCAACCTCTTTGTTTTTGTCTAAGACACCGGTGATCTTCTCAATGAGGTATCTGTCACTTTCGGTGTCATTATTGAGCAATAAGTAATACGAATAACGACCTTTTTTTTTGTCCAGATATCTGCAGACAAAATTGTAGGCACCAGTAAAACCAAGGTTGTCCCCAGTGTTAATTATCTTAACACAGTCATAATTTTTTATTGTAAATTCCCTTGATCCGTCTGTAGAATTATTATCTACGAGAAAAATATCAAGGTCTTTTGATGTTTGGCACAGAAGAGAGTTAAAACACTTTTTCAAGTATTTTTTCCCGTTGTAATTTAAAACCAAGACCGCTATTTTTTTCATTACTTTCCTTTTCTTAAAACCACATGGAAGCGCGTGGCAAATCTGCGATCCGGACAAAGGTCAATCAGATAGCCCAGTATGTTAGCGCTAAAAAAAAGGGGGGGGAGCAATTAAGAACAAAAAAATACGCATCCAGGGATTACCATTTTTAATTCGACAGACCAACCATTGATTTGTCATTGCCGCCAAAGTTGTGCCATATCCCGTGTTTGACACTATTTTTACAACCTTTAGGTGGTTTTTTTCTGCAATATAGTAAAAAAAACCTTGGGCATACCTAAAATAATCCAGCCGATGATCGGGATCCCCTCCGTGCATTCGGTAGAGAAAGGGGGAGGAAAAAATAATTTTACCGCCCGGCTTAACCACCCTGGTCGCTTCTAAAAAATATTTAAGCGGGTTATTTATGTGTTCAAGCACCTCAAAACTCAAATGGGCATCAAATGAGTTATCGTTGTGCGGCAAGCTTGTGGCGCTGCATATATTATCCAGTTTAATTCTCTGGCTGTAGCCAAAAAAAATTTCCGCGAGTTTCCCCCATTTTTTATTCAGTTGATTAAAATGTTCAAACTCCCTATCCCAATCCGCACAATCGGTTGCCAGGTATCTCCTGATATTTTTTTGAGTTGCTAAAAAATAGGCTTTTCTGGATCCGTCGCCCGCCCCAACTTCCAAAATATCACCCCTTAAATTTTGCGTGACCGCCCTATCGCCTTCAATCTTCTTCCTCACCTCCAACCAATGAGGATAAAGGGGGGAGTGCACCAACAGCGAAAGTAAGTGCAAAATCATAGCGATAACTCCTTTTGCTCGGCCTCAAAGCCAAGCATTTGTTTGGCTTTGCTGACATCAAGAAGCAAATCTCTTAAATTATTATTCGTTGGGGCACATTTAACAGTAAAACGATACTTCTTTTTTAAAATACCGATCAGATCGTTAATGGAGACCTTGACTGGATTAGATATATTAAAGATTCCCGAGCCGTCGTAGTGCAAAGACTTTTCGATGGCCAAACAAGCATCTGAAACATGAAGGAAGTTCCTTGATTGGGTCCCGTCGCCGTTTATTGTGACCTCCCCTCTCTCTTTGATGTCGCTGATAAAATTATGAATTACCCCCTTGTCGTTCTCCGGACCGTAAACGTTGGGAAAACGCAAAATGACATATTCAATCCCCGAATTATGATGATGGTAAAGTAAGTACTCCTCGGCATATTTTTTCGAAAGCCCATAGTAAGTATTCGGCCTCAACTGGTCATCCTCTTTCGACTCTCCGGCCAACGGTTCGCCATAAACGGCGCCAGTTGAGGTAAGGATGATTTTTTTAATGTTGTTTTGCGGCGCGGCCCACAAGAGATTGGCTAGGGTTACGACATTTACCCTGACTAAATCCTCAAAGCTCCCAGCAAAGAGGCCGACGAGATGAATAATTTGGTTGATATCTTTATTTTTAACAAAAAACTTAACGGCATCATCCTTCTTCAGGAGGTCACCGGCAAAGGGGATAACCTCGATCTTCGGATTAGAATCTAATCTTTGCACAAGATTCCGTCCGATAAAACCATTGCTCCCTGTGATGCAGACTCTTAGTCTCTCCATAGCCAATCCTCTTTTTTTAAGATGGCGGTAAACTCCTCATCGCTCAGCCGTCTGGCATTATTGGAGTTAAACTCTTCAAACTCAATCGGTTTCAGAGAGCTGTATTTTTTCTCCAGCCCGGGCCTGTTATATTGCGGCAAAATGACATAATACTTATCACTAAAAACCCTGGTTTGGGGAGATTCGTTTTTTGAGACCAGCACTTCGTGAAACTTTTCGCCCGGTCTCACCCCGATGATTCGCCGTTTGGTCTTTTTGTTGCCAAATATAGAAGTCATCACATTGGCAATGTTCTCCACCTTGGTTGCCGGCATTCTCATCACAAAAATCTCGCCGCCGACGGCATTTTGAACGGCTTCAAAAACCAAGCCGATCGCCTCCTTGGTGCTCATTAAATATCGAGTCATCTCGGGATCGGTAACAGTGATCTCGTTGCCGCTTATAATTTGATTCTTAAACAGGGGCAAAACACTCCCGTTCGTTCCCATAACGTTTCCGCCCCGAATGCAGACGAACTTAGTGTTGCTAATGTAATTTTGGTTCGCGTTGATCATAAGTTTCTCGCCGCACGCCTTAGTCACACCATATAAATTAAAGGGGTCAACTGCTTTATCGGTTGAAATATCGATAACTATTTTAATATCATTTTCAATCGCACACTCGATAATATTTTGCGTTCCGTAAATATTAGTCAGAACGGCTTCCCAGCAATTCTCCTCGCAGACAGGCACATGCTTCAATGCCGCCAAATGAAAAACATAATCAACGCTCTTCATTGCCAAACCAAGAATATTTTTATCTCTGACGTCTCCGATAATAAATTTAAGTTTCGGATTGTGGCCAAATTGGCGCTTCATCTCAACCTGTTTGTGCTCTCCCCGCGAATAAATTATCACTCTCTTGGAATAATATCTATCCAGGAGTTGTCGAACCAGTTCGCATCCCCACGAGCCGGTCCCGCCGGAAACAAAGATTGTTTTGCCGTTAAAAATTGTTTCGTTCATTTGCTCCTCTCAGGTTGCGTCCTCTGTAAAAGAAAAACGAATTGAAGTGTAAAGAGGGTTGGCCAAATATATTTTAGAATATGAAAAAAGAAAAACCTCGACGCTACTTCGTTGTGTCTGGTCGTTTTAATTATCTTCAGATCGACTTCCTTGAAAAGTTCTCGCATTGTTTTGAGGGTATAAAATTTGACATGCGTCTTGTCCATCACTCCGATCTCCTTATAGTCAAAGAAACCCAAGAGGAGCTTCAATCTGTATAAAATAAAGCCTATGTTTGGCAAAGAGACGACAATGAAACCGTTCTTCTTGAGGTGTTTTAAATAATAAAATAAAACTTCTTTCGGAAAGAGCAGGTGTTCCAACACATCGGCAAATACGATCACATCATATTGATTCTCGCCGATACCAGGATCTTTAATTTGATTTAAGTCAACCCTAAAAACCCTTCGGTATCCTCTTTTCTGAGCTAGTTGGAGAGCTCTGTCACAGTTGTCAATTCCGTCCACCTCGCACTTTTTTTCTCTTATCAATTTGACACCAAGCGAGCCGCTCCAACAGCCCACGTCCAAGACAGAAAAATTGTCCGGGACGAGGCCATAAACAGATGAATTAACGTGCTCGTACTTTGAAAGACGTGTCGTTTGGGTTTTTTTATTCTTCACCATAATCACTCTTTTGAGTTTCTTATCGAATTAAACAACCAGATTTTAATTCTAGGCGGAATCAAAAAGATCGAAACATACTGCAAATAACAGTACACCCTATCCCTTAAGCTCATTTTATAACCATATTTCTTTGCATATTTTTTTCTAATGCGTATGGTATTAATTTCTATTCTTTTTAACTTGCTATAAGTCGCCGAATCAGGGTGCACTCTATATTCAAGAAGCACTTCCGGGATATTGGCAAATTTATACTTGGTGCCAATGCGAAATGCCATATCAAGATCTTCAGCGGGAGGGCAACTTAAATCATACTGTCCCAGCTCTTTGAAACACTTCGTTCTGATCATTGCCGTCGGCTGAGCCACCGGTGAATATAAAAATATTTTCGACCTGACAGTTGAATCGTTAACAGCATATTTTCTCACTCCGATGACCCCTTTCTCATTAAAGAAACGAATATACCCTCCGCACATTCCGACAGACGAATGTTTCTCCAAAAACCTATATTGCTTTTTAACGCGATCCGGTAAAGAAATATCATCCGCGTCCTGCCAGGCAATATATTTTCCCTTGGCTAAAGAAATGCCCCTATTTCGGTTGCCGGCGATTCCAAGGTTTTCTTTATTTCTAACAAAAACTATTCTATTATCAATCCGGGAATATTTTTTGATAATATTCCAAGTATTATCGGTGGAACGGTCATCAATAATAATATATTCAAAATCTTTAAACGACTGACCGAGGATACTTTGAATTGTTTCGTTCAGATAGCGCCCGGCATTGTAAGCAGGCGTTATCACGGATACTTTTGGTGGTTCCATTGTTTTGGGTTATCTTAAGTTGTTCCCCGATATCTTCCTAATTCAAGATCGGCAATACCCTTCGCCTCTGCGGTTACGCGACCCTGATAAGCCTCCGTTTGCGCCAACTGTTCATCCAGATTGGCATATAAACGATGTCTTACCGCCAAAATATCTTCAGCTGCAACGAAAATAACTTCGACCGATCCGCTTGAAATATATTGGAGAGATTGCTTTAAGTCTTCGTCGCTAGGTAGCGCTAATTCGGACAACATTTTAAACATCTTGTTGACCCGGGGAATATGGTATCGATTTGTCACTACCCCAACCTGCCGCCAACCCTTCTCACGACACAATTTACACAGCTCGAAAAGTTCAGTCAAAGTTGAATATGATTTCTCCTCCAACACGATACGCTCTCTTGCAATGTGATATATTTCGGTGAGTTCATTTCCCGATAACCGTTGCATGGGTCGGTTCCGATTGCGTTTTGGAATGAATTGACCGGCTCGTCGTCACAATGTTTACCTCGGGAAAAGCCGCGGCAATTTCCGCCGCGGCAATCACCCTCGCCCTCCCCCCGGTTACACCGAAATCATCCTGGTCGCTGTATGAAGTTGATCGATATTTTAATTCGCTTTGCTTCACCTCTTTTATACCCCCACTCAAAACGAAAATAACCTCCGGAACAACACCGAAAACATCTTTGATCTCATTACGCCTCTCGTCCTGTTCGCCCTGCATTGTCGGCAACGATTCCGCCATTTATTCTCCACCTTTCACTTCGCCGGCTAACCTACGGCCGATCCTCATATCTATTATTTAAGTTAACGCTGGCATTTGATTAGGCGACTAATCATCCTCTTCTCCGCTACGGCCAAGTTATCACACGAATACCGTCTGGTAAAATTATGGCCGTTATCACCAAAACCTTTGGCTTGCTGGTTGTCAGTCAACAGATTTATCACTGCTTGAGCAAAAGAGTCTATATCATTCTCTTTAACTGCAGTTATGCGACTGCCAAAAATTGAATGATAAACCGGCAGGTTCCAAGCAACGACCGGCACGCCGCAAGCCATTGCTTCGGCAATAGCGATGCCCCACCCCTCCTCGTGGCTGGGAAAAACAAAAACCTGGCTAGATTTGAGAAGAGCGTAAGCCTTTTCGTCCGGCAGATAGCCGCAAATTTCAATGTTTTTCCCAAGCCCTCGCGCCAAAATCCTGTTCTGCAAACTACGCTTAATCTCCTCTCCGCCGCCACCGATGATCTTCAGCTGGACCTTGGGTAAACTCTCCGCAACCTTGGCCCAAATTTCCACCAGATCATAGATCCCCTTAGTCAGATTAAGCCGGGCCAGAAAGCAAGCCTGAAGAGGCACCTTTTTCACTTTTATCCGATCAAAGTATTTGGTGTCAACCCCGTTGGGATTAACCTTAATCTTGCCGGGGTCGAAGCCGGCAGTTATTAATTCCATCTTAACTGAATTATTAACGGTAATGATTAAATCGGCGTGTTTTTTAATTAAGCGGAAGGAGTATTGCTGCAATATCTGAGCTAGGAGATTTTTTAACTTGTTGCCGGGACGCCGGCGCCAGTCCGTGTAGATATGGTGGATAACTTGTACCCATCTAGTCTTTCGGTGACACTGGCGATACCTTGTCGCCGGCCAAACGTCGGGGAAAAAATCGGAGGTAGCGTAAATCAAATCGTAATTACATTTCAACATCTCATCGCCGGCCCATCGGCTTCTCCGACAATAAGCTCTTAAAACATTGCCCCTATTGAATTGATCGGGAGAAACAACATAGTCTACTCCCTTTGTCCCCTTTGCAAGATAACTCTTGGCCAGCCGGGAAACATAACAATCAATTTCAAAATCATTGCTTATTCTTTTTAAAATTTGCTTTGCGCGCTGATCGCCGCCACTCACCGTCCAGAAGGCATTCATCAAAACAGCGATTCTCTTTTTTGACATTTTATTATTGTTTCCAGCCATCCCTGTTAAACTCTTTTGGTTGGAAAAAAAACTGGCTCATAAAACCTAGGCTGTAAATCCAAACCGATAGCCAGCAAGCAAGCGGATGAAAAAACCAGGCTCGGTCGGGCCTCTTAATATATCCGCGACAAGACTGGAGAAAAGCAGGAATTACTAAAGTCGAGAATAGAATGAATTTGACGAAACCGATCTTGTTAAATTTAGTCCAGGGATACTTTCGGATATTTAATCTCTTGTGGTACGCGTAGTCTGTGATCCGCCGTTTCTGCTTACGAATGAAGGTGTGAACATCGCCCGAAAATACATGGATAATTCCGACTTTGACTTTGGCGAATTTATTTTTACCCCGCGACACGAGTTCCGGAATAGCATCAATATCAAAAAGATAGTCCCTCACTTCATGAATAATAACCTCCCTTCGGAACAAAGTCCCGTTTGCGCCGATAGTCGGAATTTTATATTTTTCGAGGGTTAGCTTAAGATAATTTCCCTTATTTTCATTAATAACGGGCAAATCTGTCCAACGACCGGTCAGGTAATTTTTGCGGTCATAATTACCCAAAAAGAGACAGATCGGGTCGTTCATCCCCATCAAGGCGCAATAGCGGGTAATATAGCCGTCCTCTTTCCGATAGGTATATTCGATCGGCTCCGAACCGATGATCTCCGGATCAGCAAAGGGCTCGACCATCCGCTTTAGCCAGTCCTTGGAGGACAGGTAGTTGTCAGAATCAATCAGAGCAATAATCTCATTTTTAGCCGCCCTAACACCGGCGGCCTTGCCAGCCTCGCCGGTTTTAAGCTTATTCTCAACAATCTTGGCACCAAATTTTTTGGCGATCTTTCTTGTTGTGTCAGTTGAGCCGCCATCAGCAACAATAATCTCCACCTTGCCTTTAGGATAGTCTTGATCGACAATGCGCCTCAAGCACTCCGGTAGTGGTCCGGCGGCATTGAGAGTGGGAATAATGATCGAAATTGTGGGCAGATTGTCTTTCATTGTTATTGAACTACGATTAGAACTGCTGGCAGCCTATCTCGTCTTGGCGGTTTTTTCCCTCGGCGAGAAATCCATTAAGTGGCCCAAGACTTTGCCGGCCGCTCTAAAGAGAAATTTGACATCGCTAAGATTTCTGACGCCCAGAATTTTTCTCAAGATAAACTTCGGCGTGATAAATGATTTATAAAGACCTTGCGTCAACTCTTTGATGTCCTCCTCTGTCAAAGGTGATTTCATCACTGCCATGCGCTGGTCGTAATCCTCCCAGTCCTCCGTTAAGAGCCAG
This sequence comes from Patescibacteria group bacterium, assembly GCA_038078835.1. Classification (GTDB taxonomy): domain Bacteria; phylum Patescibacteriota; class UBA1384; order XYA2-FULL-43-10; family 1-14-0-10-43-13; genus JBBTQI01. The sequence continues at coordinate 50,498 of JBBTQI010000001.1, forward strand.
CCATTCTTTTTGCACTCGGCAAAGAGCGGCGTGCCCGGGTAAGGGATAACGATGGTTGCCTGAAGAGTGTCGACATAACCTTTATCAAAAAGCTTCTTTGACAATTCGATTGTTCTTTCGGCGTCTCTCTTGCTCTCCCAGGGATACCCCATCATCGTCGTTATATGGGGCTCAAGTCCGCCCTTCTTGGCCATCCGGACACCTTTTTCGATTTCCGCTACCTTGAGGTTTTTATTGATCCGGTCGAGCGTCTTTTGGTTCGCCGATTCCAAGCCGTAGAGAATAAAGCGAAAACCGGCCTTCCCCATCAGATTATACTCCTCCTGATTTAGAGCTTTAAGGCGCATATTGCAGTCGATTTTGATCTTCTTGTTGTAACCGCGCTCAATCATCCCCTCACAGAACTCTTTGAGCCATGATCCGATGGGAAAGGAGCCGGAGTCGTCCATAATCTCCTTAATGTGATATTTTTCAATCAATGTGCCGATTTCGTCCAGCACTCGCTTGACCGAGTGCTTGCGGTAATCCTTACCGGGATAAAGGGTGGTCCAGCTGCAGAACCCACATTTTCCCCACCAGCAATCGCGAGCGGCATAAGTGTAGGTCCCAGGTGTTCGCTTGTAGTTACCGTTCTTGTAGGCGTAAAGATGCCACTTGGTGAGATCCCGGTCGATCAACGGGAGCTCATCAAGATCGTGATTAAGCTCAAAATGCCCCGTGTTTTGGTAGTTGGTAGCCAGTGATTGGTATTTGGTATTTAGGGATTGAGTTTTGGAACTTATTTGGGATTTGGGATTTGGGATTTGGGATTTTCCAGAGCGGTACCAAATTCCCGGCTCGAGTGATTCGCCGTGATTAAGATGATTAGCGATATTCAATAGAAGAAAATCATAATCGCCGCCGGTGGCAATATAATCTACCTTTGAATTTTCCATTGATTCCCGCGGCAAAGCAGTCACATGATCACCGACCAGGACAATTTTCAAATTCCAGTCTTCAGTTTTCAATGATTCTTCTTTGAGAACATCGATTACCTTCCAGTGGCGCTTGACTACCGGCGCTTTGGTTTCCAGCATTATAAGATCCGGCTTAAACCGCTTAATCCGCTCCAGCCACTCCTCCTGTGTCAACTCCTCGGCAATACCGTCATCCCACATCACTTCATAACCCTGATCCTGAAGCAGTGAGGCCGCGTATGAGGGGACCATCGGATAAATATAGGTCGGATTATTAAACCATTGAAACTGGCGGTTCTGGCCCAAACAGGGGGTGCCCTTCTCGTCCGGCATCGGCGGATAGGAAATCGCTACCTTGAATTTCGCGTTCTTCCTCCGCTGATCTTCTGTTGGTTTGGCAATATGTTTAATTGGTCTCATTGGCTCCTCAATCGTTAAATTGCTGGCTGGCTAATTTTCTGGTCAAAAACCCTTGTCCGAATCTGATCCCATACCACACGTGGGTTAATAATATCATAAGCGGCGTCAAGATTCCAAGCAGAGGGTTGCGCCAGCGCCAAACGGCCACCGAACCATCAACTAAAACACCAACCAGATAGAGAAGCAGGGGAATTAAGACCAAACCAAGAGGAAACCCTGAACTTGAAAATTGAACTATGAGTCCTAAAAGATATAAATCAAAAAGTAGGGGCACAAAGTAAAAAAGGCGGCGGGAGGTCTCCGGATATATTCGGGCGAAGTGGCCGCGATGCAGGGCATAGTTGCCAATCTGGTAAAAATGTTTGCGCAAATTGCTCCGGCGATGGTGATAAACTATCGCCTTGGGCTCATAGACAATCTCGTAACCGGCATTAATCAGATCAAGACAAAGCTTGGTGTCCTCGCCGGGCCAGTAGCTGCTGTCAAATCCGCCCAACTGCGCAAAAGCATCAAACCTAACCAGAAAGTTAACGGTCGGCCAGTCATCAATCCGCCGTGGTTTGCCAATGGGCAGATAGCGGCTGCGGGCGCCGCCCGCGCCGAGGAATGATTCAAAAACAGCGCCGGAGGTTTTCTGCAAAACATCATCATCGGCCGGCGTCATTGCTGGCCCGCCCACCGCCGCGACTTTTTTCCGGCGAAAGTGTTTGACCGCCCTCCGAAGCCAATCGGGTTCCGGATAGGCGTCATCATCCAAAAAAGCCAAGATCTCGCCGCGAGCATACTTGAGGGTCATATCGCGCTTCTCGGCCGGGCCAACCTTTCCCGAAGCAATAATCTTTGTTTTGGGCCAGCGGTGCTTTCTGTCCGGCTTATCCGGAATCACAATAATTTCATAGTCCGGCCAGTCCAACTCTAAAATCTTCGGGATCGATTCCTGAATATAATCGTTGACGGCAACAACCGGAATGACAATTGAGACGGAGGGTAATTTACTCTTCACGCGATCACCTTTTAAAGGAGTCGAAGCCAATATAAAACACCCCTAGCTTGCGCCGCGGGGTATTTTTTAACGCACTGAATACACCTGCGGCGTTTACTATCTTATTTACCCCGCCCTTACGGGCATGGGTCTCTCTTGTTATAGCGTAAATGGGCCGGAACGTCTACCCCGCCTGATTCAAGATTGATTCGAGGTGAGATCTGATGGCCTGACCGGTTTCGGGATTTTTGAGAGCGAAATCAATATTGGTTTTAATGTAATCAATCTTATTACCAATATCATAGCGCTGGCCGTTAATCTCGTAAGCGTAGAGTCCCTCTTTCTTGGCCAGCATCCTCATCGAATCGGTAATCTGAATCTCACCGCCCTTGCCGGGCTTTGTCCGCTCGATATAGCCGAAGATCGCCGGCGCGAAAAGATAGCGCGAGGCCACCGCCAGCCGTGAAGGCGCCCGCGCCGCCGCCGGCTTTTCAACAAGATCATGGACATCAAGATATTTCACTCCGGCGGAAGTTTTTTGCGATTTGTTTTCGCCCGGATCAATGATGCCGTAGCGGCTGACATCAGCGGGATTTTGAACATATTCCGTTGCCACGACCGATTTATCGGTTTCGTTAAAGATCTCGATCATCTCACTTAGACAGGGATCGCAGCCGTTCGAGTCGATAATCGTGTCGCCAAGAAGGACAACAAAGGAATCAGCGCCGACAAAACTTTTACCCTGATAAATGGCATCGGCCAAACCGAGCTGACGGCGTTGGCGAGTGAATTGGATCTTGGCCAGGTTGGCGATCTGCCGCACCTCTTGTAAAAGTTCGGTCTTTCCCTTGGCTTCAAGTAAATTCTCCAATTCAAAGGGGGGATCAAAGTGATCCTCGACCGCTCGCTTGCTTCGGCCGGTGATAATAAGAATCTCGGTGATGCCGGCGGCAACCGCCTCCTCAACCACATATTGAATAACCGGCTTGTCTACCACCACCAACATCTCCTTGGGTTGAGCAATCGTTGCCGGCAAAAAACGGGTCCCCAGGCCCGCCGCCGGAATAATGGCTTTTTTAATTCGGCATCGTTTCATTTAATTAGTTGCGACAACCTTTTCCTTGCTTCGTCCCGCCTGTTTGGATGTCCCGAACCGGCCGACGGAATAATACTCAAAGCCCAGCTCTTTCATTCGGGCCGGGGCGTAAATGTTCCGACCATCGAGAATTACCGGCCGGCTCATTATCCCTCTAACCTCGGAAAGATTAATTTGTTTGAATTCATCCCACTCGGTAATGACCAGGAGGGCGTCAGCGCCACGGCAGGCTTCTATTGATTTTTTTGCCAAAGAAGCTTGCGGAAAAATTTTTGCGATGTTCTCCGCCGCAACCGGATCGTAAACCGTGATCTTGGCGCCAAGAGAGAGCAAACTTTCAATAATACTGACGGCCGGCGCATCGCGAATATCATCGGTTTTCGGTTTAAAGGCGATTCCCCAGACCGCAATCCGTTTCCCCTTAAGATCACCTAGCGTTTCTTTCACCTTTAGCACAAACCGCTGGCGCTGCTCTTTGTTGACCGCCTCCACCTCCTCCAGTATCCGAAAGTCAACTTTGTTTTCCCTGGCAATCTGGATCAGGGCGGAGACATCCTTGGGGAAGCAGGAGCCGCCGTAACCAAGACCAGCGGAAAGAAACGCCCGTTGACCGATTCGTTTATCGAGCTTCATCCCGCGAGCGACATCAGCGACATCGGCCCCAACCTGTTCACAGACATTGGCAACCGAATTGATGAAGGAAATTTGCGTTGCTAAATATGAGTTTGAAGCGTATTTAATCATCTCGGCCGTCTCTAAGTTGGTAATCAGAATCGGAGCGCCCAGCACCATATAGAGTTCGGCAACTTTATAGGCTGCTGTTTTGCCATTGTTGCAACCAATGACCACGCGGTCCGGGTGCATAAAGTCATCAATGGCCGATCCCTCCCGCAAAAATTCGGGGTTTGAAACAACATCAAAATCGCCGCGATAATATTTTTTAATTGTGTTCCGAACGAGTTCCCCCGTGCCAATGGGAACGGTGCTTTTGTTAACGATAACAGCATAATGGTCGAGACACTTGCCAATCTCCGCCGCCGCCGCCAGGACATATTTTAGGTCGGCCCGCCCCGATTCGTCCGGCGGGGTACCAACAGCGATAAAAATAATTTTTGTCCCCTTGATCTGCTGAGCCAGCGAAGTGTTAAAGCCGATTCGTCCTGCTCCGAGATTCTTTCGGATCAACTCCTCAATTCCAGGTTCATAGATCGGCGAGACACCTCGCCGCAGTTTGGCGATTTTCTCCTCGTCAATATCAACACAAACAACCTCATTGCCAAGTTCTGCCAAACAAACACCCTGGACTAAACCGACATAACCCGTGCCGACAACAGCAATCTTCATTGCACCTCCAAATGAAAAAATCCCGAATATGATGACAGTCAAGATAGTTGAATATCTCGCTTATATCTTAGTTCGATTCACCTGTTCACAATATTATCAAAACTGAAAATTTTAAGGAAGGACCCCCGCCACTCGTGAGTGGCAGGGGTCCATAGGTTGTCCCTGTCTAGAGACGAAGGAGCTCAAAGCTGTTGGCGGAGTCTCTGATCTCGTTCTCCAGCCGCCCGAACTCGTCCCTGAGCACTCTGGCAAAAGCCAGGCTTGTGCCGCGAAAGAGCCGCTCGGCATCGTCAACGCCCTCGCAGCGGGTAGCGTTGACGAAATCGCTAAAGCTCCAGTGTGTCGGCTCCGGTCCCCTGATGTAGAACCGATCGCTCGGCAAGAAGCTCACCGTCGCCTGCAAGCCCCAGAGCGGCATCGCCAGCACGGCGCCGATGCCGGCCTCCATCGCCAAATCCGAGGGATTGCCGGCCAGCGCCGCCCGCGCCGGCACCGAATATAAGAGTGATCGGATCGGCCAATCGTTCCCTGTGATCTCCATCTCCATCTCCTCTCATCAGAGACCATCGAGAGTGAAGATAACCGATTGTGCAAAAATAAGCAAGTAAAGCTCGTAGAGCAATAAGACTATATAAAATAAATGCCTTACCAGCTTTACTGCGGATCTATTGATTCATCCTTTATCATTTTGATTTTTGACGCTTAAACCACTCTATTGTCTTCTTCAGTCCCTCCTTCAATTTCACCTTTGGCTCCCAATCGAGTTCTTTTTTGGCCAATGATATATCGGGGCGGCGCTGGCCGGGGTCATCTTCGGGCAGGGGTTTGTGAATGATCTTCGATTTCGAGCCGGTCAGAGCCAGCACCTTTTCGGCCAGCTCCAGCATGGTAAACTCCTCCGGATTGCCAATGTTGATCGGACCCTCGATATCAGAGCGAATCATTCTTAAGTTGGCTTCGATTTGGTCGTCGACATAACAAAAGGAGCGTGTTTGCCTACCCTCGCCAAAAACAGTTAAATCCTTGCCGGCCAACGCTTGCCGGATAAAAGTTGAGACAACGCGGCCGTCAAAAGGCTTCATCTTGGGGCCGTAGGTGTTAAAGATGCGAATAAGACCGGTGTTGACGCCAAAATCCTTACGGTAAATGTAGATTAGAGCCTCGGCATAGCGCTTAGCCTCGTCGTAGCAGGACCGTTCGCCATAGGAATTAACACGCCCCCAATATTTCTCGGTCTGGGGATGTTCCAGGGGGTCGCCGTACACTTCCGAGGTAGAGGTGTGAAAAAAACGGGCTTGATGTTTCTTGGCTAATTCGAGCAAGTTTTTTACGCCGACCGAACTCACTTCCAGCGTCTCGACCGGATAGCGACGGTAATCGAGCGGCGAGGCCGGGCAGGCATAATTTAGGACGTAATCAATTTTGTCGTTGATTGGTAACGGCCTTCTGACATCATGTTCTAAAAAACGGAAGTTGGGATTGCTTTTAAATTCCTCAATATTGGAGAGCAGGCCGGTGATGAGATTGTCGACGATGGTAACCCGCTCTCCCTCATTCAATAGCCGATCAACTAAATTGGCGCCCAAAAAACCGGCGCCGCCGCAAACGAGGTAATGCTTCATTGTTCCGCCTCCACAATTTTGATCGCTCGAAAAGTCTTTGTCTGATCCGGCTGGCGGCGATAATAGTTGAGGACCCGGGCCCGGTAAAAGATCGCCAAGGTGTCAACCAGCATCCTTTTGATCGTGCCAAAGGTGGCCGCGCCAACTTTGCCGGCGTTAAACTTCATCTCCACCGGCGCCTCAAAGATACGGTGGAAGCCCAGCTGGCGGGCAATCACCAGCATCTCCAGATCAAAGGCATAGCGCTTGACCAGAACTCGCAGCATAACATCCTTGGCCGCCTTCTTGCGCAGAAACTTCAGACCGGTTTGGGTGTCGGTCACATTCAAGCCAAAGAGAATTCGCACCATCTTGTGATAAGCATAGGAGTAGAGGCGGCGAGCCGGAGGATAATTAATCTTTGAGGCAGGATGGCGCTTGGAGCCGATCACAAAATCGGCATCAAAGATCTCCATCAGCTTGACGCACTTATCGAACTGGCCCGGATCAAAGTCGCCGCCGGCATCGGTAAAGGTGATAATCTCCCCCTTGGCAATTCTTGTTCCGACCTTTAAGGCATAACCCTTGCCATGATTTTTGTCGTACTCAAAAACTCTGACCTTTTTGGAGCGATGGCGCCGTGCCTCTTTGGCGGTGTTGTCAGGCGAGCCGTCAACAATCACAATCACCTCGTAGTCATAGTCCAGAATATCGTGCGCCTTCAAAATATGATCTACCGTCTGATAGATGTTCTTCTCCTCCTTATACGCCGGAATGATGATTGAGAGTTTCGGATTCATCGTAAACCAATCAAGAATGGATAACTAATTTTCCAAATGACTAATGACGAATATGACGATCCCCTTATTGGTTATTCGTTATTTGGATAATTTGTCATCCATTTGTGGCGCGATTGCGTAAGTAATCGCCCAGCATTTCTTGCCACGGCCTAACCTCGATCCCTAATGCTGATTTAATCTTCTCTTTGGAGAGATAGGAGTAAGCCGGACGCCTGGCCACCTGAGGATATTCTGCACTAGAGATAGGCTTTAAGTCAAGAGTTGTCCCGGTTTGAGCGAAAATTTCTTTGGCAAAATCATACCAGGAGCACGCCCCCTCGCCGGAGAAGTGGTAGATACCACATGGCAAGCTTAAGGCCGGAGGCTTAAGGCCGGAGGCTACATCAATACTGCCTTCGGCCTTTGGCCTTAGGCCTTCGACGATCTGGTTAATGAAACTGACCAGATCCCCCGTATAAGTCGGCGAGCCGACTTGATCATTGACGACCGACAACGAATCGCGCTCTTTGGCCAAGTGCAGCATTGTCTCAACGAAATTTGTGTCGGGATGTCCCTCCGGCAATTCGCCGAATATCCAGGCTGTCCGGATAATGTAATAGCCGCCCTTCGGGGACTGTCCCCCTGAGAGCCTGCCCCGTACTCGATACGGGGGGACTGTCCCCTTGTATGCTCTCTCAACCGCCAGCTCCCCTTCATACTTTGTCATACCGTACACCGAGAGCGGATGGGGCTCGTCGGTTTCGACGTACGGGACGCCATTTTCGCCGTCAAAGACATAATCGGTGGAGATGTAAATCAGGTTTACTCCGGCCGCAGCCGCGGCTTTGGCGACATTCTCGGTGCCGGCAACATTGATCCGGCGGCACAGCGCCTCGTTCTCCTTGGCCTTGTCAACTTGAGTGTAAGCCGCCCCGTGGATAATCCAATCCGGTTTCTCCCTTGATATGACCGCGCTGACTTTATCCGGATCGGTGATATCCATATCATCGGAATCAGTCAAAATCAGCCGGTACTTAGTACCCAGTAATTCGGAAATCTTATGGCCAAGCTGGCCTTTTGCGCCGGTAACCAGAACCTTCATCTCACTTGCCCCAATTCTTATATAATGCCTCGCTCTTTTTTTTCAACGGTTTCCACCAATTCGAGTTATTGGCATACCATGAAACAGTCTTCTTTAGTGCCTCATTAAACCCGTATTCCGGTTTCCAACCAAGTTCGCCTCTTAATTTGTTCGAATTCACAGCATAGCGGACATCATGACCGGGCCGGTCTTTGACGTATTCAATTTCGTCTTCGTTTTTGTGAAAGAGTTTGATGATTTTTTTGGTGATCTCTAAATTGGTTTTGCGATATCCCGTACCAATATTATAAATCTCCCCGATTTGCCCCCTGTGCAAAATTGCATCGATGGCGCTGCAATGATCTTCGGTAAAAATCCACTCTCGGATCTGATTACCGGGAGTATAAACCGGCACTTTTTTCCCTTCTAAAAGATTAGTGATAAAACGAGGAATTAATTTTTCCGGAAACTGATAGGGGCCAAAGAAATTGCAAGAGTGAGTAATGATAACCGGGGCATTGTATGTCGTAAAGTAAGCATAAGCCAAGTGGTCGGCTCCGGCCTTAGAGGCAGAGTAAGGACTTCTTGGTTTGAAGGGTGCCTCTTCGTTAGTTGTTCCCTTTAAAACGGCGCCGAAAACCTCATCGGTTGAGATCTGAATAAATCTTTTAATCCCGAATTTTCTTATCGCCTCAAGCAAAACACAGGTTCCCAGAACATTAGTTTTGACAAATTGATCGGGATGCAACAAGGATTGATCAACATGTGTTTCTGCGGCGTAATTGATTATCGCATCCACACCCTCAATGGCTTTTTTAACATCATTTTCATTTGCAATATCGCCGCAAACAAACTGATAATTCGGATTATCGTCAATATCTTTTAGGTTCTCCGGGTTGCCGGAGTAAGTTAATTTATCCAGGTTGACTATTTTGTAGTCAGGATATTTTTGAAGAATGTAGCGGATAAAATTGGAAGCCATAAACCCGGCCCCGCCGGTGACTAATATTTTCATATTACTCCTCTGTTGTCAAAGAGTCCCAATTAAAGTTAATGCTTTTATCATAGGGGTCGATACGCTCCTCGTCAGGATTATCGCGATTGTAAGCTTTGGTCGTATGATAAAAAAGCAGGCAGGGCTCGTCAGATAAGACTTTATAACCGTGAACAACACCAACCGGAATCAAAACCAACTTGTAATCATTGCTCCCGCCATAGATAATCTCCGTTTGACCATAAGTAGGTGAATTTTTGCGTTGATCGTGCAAAACGATCGCTGCTCGACCGGAGGCCAAGAACCAAAGATCGTCCTGGTGTTTGTGCCAGTGAAAAGCCTTGATCGTACCCTTGCCGGCAATGGTAAAGTTACTCTGGCCAAACTTCGACAACAATTTGTCATCATCGCGCAGGATCTCCATAAAAATGCCCGGCTCGATATCCTGATCGAGATCGGGTTTATCGCGATGCACCACTAACTCCTTAATTTTAACACCTTGTATCACAATGACTCCCAAATCCGATGCTAATTTACGAATGCATGCTAATGATACGAATATTCGCAATATTCGTGTACCGATTTGTTATTCGCATCGCCTGTTTTTCTCCGCCATGATCATATTGGCCCGCAACAGGCTGTCGAATGTTCCGGCATCCTCCCAGACACCGTCGATAATGTTGACGGAGAGTTCCCTGTTTTTAAGATAAATATTGTTTAGGTCGGTAATTTCAATCTCGCCTCGCCCTGATGGTTTCAAATTCTTAGCATAGTTAACAACCCGATTGTCATAGACATAAAGCCCGACTACCGCATAATCGCTCTTGGGTTTCTTGGGCTTCTCCTCGATGGAGAGGGCCCGCATCTTCTCGTCAAATTCCACCACCCCAAACCGCTCCGGATCATGAACCTTTTTGGCAAAGACGCAGGCGCCGGACTTAAACGACTTGATCTGTCGAGAAAAATCGCGATCAAAGATATTGTCCCCCAGAATCATCGTCACGCTGTCTTTGCCGATAAAAGTATCGCCGACAATAAAGGCATCGGCCAAGCCGCGCGGTTCCTCCTGGATCTCATAACTGAACTTGGCGCCAAACTCCCGGCCGCTGCCCAGAAGGTGCAGGAACTGGCCGGCGTTATCCGGAGAGATGATAATCAAAATATTCTTGATGCCGGCCTTAATCAGCGTCTGGATCGGATAATAGATCATCGGTTTGTCAAAAACCGGCAGAAGCTGTTTTGAGGTTACTTTAGTCAAAGGCCGAAGACGCGTCGCCCGCCCGCCCGCTAAAACGATGCCCTTCATAATATCTCCTTTGTTAATCCTGCACCTCAGAGTCCAAACTTTAGTTTGTGGGAAACGGCCCTTCGCCCAACAATCCCATTCTGCACACTAAAGTGTGTTCTCTGGCGAGTAAAAAGTGAATTATTAACTTGCCTCGTCAAAATCATAGTCGCCTCTTATGACCGCTGAGAGCTGCTCCTTTTTTGTATAGAGATAATAGCCGATCATCTGGATAAAAAGCAAGCACAGACTGACAATCAAAATCCTGACCACTGCCAAAATTGAGGGGTGCCAAAGAGTTATGGCGACAATCTCCACCGCCATAACCAAACCGAATACCCAAAGAAAGAAAAAGTTCCGCACCGCCAAGTAATAACTGACAATCAGGCTGATCAGCGAATACAGGAGGACAACCATGCCTATCTCCGGCAAAATATAATGGAGACCAGTGTAAGATTGACCGTAAAGAAGGCCAATCACCTTTGCCGGCATCACGATATAAATTCCCAGTATGACCAGCGAACCCAGCAGGGTAAAGAGCAGGGAAAAAAGGAAGAGCCGATAGTGCTTCTGCCCAATCGTCCGCTGCTCGGCAATCATCGGAAACATTACGGCCACGATCGGAGTGGTAGCGTAAGTAATAATTTTGGCGATTGTTGAGACAGCGGCATAAGTGCCGGCCTCGTCGGCGGGGAAATAATGTTTGACCAGAATAACATCGACATTTAGGGCGAGGACAAGCAGGAAGGAGGCCAGCAAAGCCGGCAGAGAATAGTTGATTATCTCTTTCTTGTCAAACCGGAAGGCCTCTTTCTTGCCAGTTTTATCTCGGCTGGCCAGAATTTTTCTTAAGCTCACCAGGGAATAACCGTAAGCGATCGCCGTGGCCAAAACCCCCGCGCCGATGGCGCCACTGACGGAGAAGCCCAGCCACACCAGAGCGATACCCAGAGTCAGCCGCAAGATCATCTCTAAAATTCCCAGAAACGAGAGAGGAACAAAGCGCTGTGTTCCCTGAAGGATGCCGCGGCTGACGACAATCAAAAAACTGAAAAAGAGGCCGGCGAAAGCCAAAATTAGCGGCGAGATCTGATCGATCGTCAAAAAGCGGCCGATTACTTTGGAGAACACTAAGCCGACCAAGAAAAGGCCGGCCGCCAAAATGAAAATATAGCGCGAGAAGATACGAAAAAGTTTCCTTAGCGCCCGATACTCGCCCAGAGCATAGAGCTCGCCCGAGTAGCGCATTGTAACAGTTAAAATACCGCCGCCAATAACCGAGATGATCGTCAGGAAGGAAAAGATCGCCGTCATCTCGCCGTATTGCGCCGGACCGAGCATCCGGCCCATAATCATATTAAAGAGATAAGAAAAGAAACTGGCAATCAGGGTGCCGCCAAAGACAATCGAACTGCTGGAGAGCAGCTTTTTAGCACTGGAACTCATCGCGCCTTTTACTTTAGCAGAAAGCGCCGCCAAATCCAACGCTTGATTTCGGAGTTTTGCTTTGGTTATAATGGACTGGAATATCATAACTCAAGGAGGCAAAGTGGCGGAGAAAACGCAATCATTACTGGGACAGATGTTTAAGTATGCCCTGGTCGGCGGAGTCAGTACCACCATTGATATTGTTATTCTTCGCCTTCTGCACAACAATCTCGGCCTGGTTCTCTGGCTCTCTGTTGCTCTCGCCTTCCTCGCCGGCACGATTAACGGCTACTATATGAACTCGCGCTGGACATTCGGTTATAATACAAAGGGCAAGGAGGCGATCAAGTTCAGCCAGTTCGCCACCGTTTCGCTCATCGGCCTCGGCCTTACCGAGCTGATAGTCAATTTTTACGTCGCCAACATCAGTCAGAGTCTCAGTGTTGCCGGCAGATTGATATCAGCCTATATGGTCGGGAAACTCATTGCCGTCGCTATTGTCTTTTTCTGGAACTTTGGCGCCAACAAACTCTGGACCTTCCGCGAAAAACCTACCGGTATTGCCATCGATAAGCTAAACTAGATTACAAGGTAAAACTTAGCACAATGACTTAAGGCAATAGTGATAGATGCTCCTGCAAAATTACAAATTCAACAAAATTACGAATCTTACAAATATTTGTAATATTTGTAGTTTCGGGAGATTTGCAATTTTGTAGGAGATTGGAGGTAGTGATGCTCGAGGTCAATGTTGAAAAAATTATGCCGGTGACGGAGGCAAGAGACACGCTTAATAAGATCGTCGACGAGGTTGCGGCGGGCGATGAGCTCTACGTCTTAACGGTGAACGGCAAACCCAGCGCCGTCCTGGTCGGTGTCCATCATTTAGAGAAACTGACCGGTACCAAAGAAGAGGATCTGGTAGTGACGGCGGCAACATTGCCGGCACCAACCGTCGAAACGGACACATCAATCCCGCTTAACTCTATAACCGAGTCAGCCCCGACACCCCCTGTTGCGCCGGCGGCATCAACTGTGCCCGAACAGCCGGTCGGGCCAGCCCCGGCATCAATATCCTCGCCGCTTAATAATACCGATCTTTTTGGCGAGGACGCACTATCAACCCCCGCATTCGACACCGTTTCGCCGGCCGCGCCGACAGCTTCGCCAACCCCTCCCGCTCCGCCCGCACTGGAACCGGCGCCGCCGCCCGAAATTAATCCCGCTGACGTTTTTCCCTCAACCGACAATATGGCAACACCGCCGCCGGCCGCGCCGGCAACCGGCCAAATGGGAATTCCAGCCGTGACGAACAATCAAAATCCGCTGCCGGCAATTAACAATCCCCTAAATCAATAAGACGGAAGAACGATGACACCAGCAAACACTCGGGGAAACAAGAAGAAGACCACTGTTAAAATTGATCAGGATCTCTGCGCCCGCTGTCTAAACTGCACCCAAATTGTCGAGGAGGTTTTCTTCTACGACGAGAAGGAAGATGAGGTTAAGGTCGACAACTCTGCCATCACCGACGAGAACATCGATCTGGTGAGAGAGGCCGCGGAGTGCTGCCCCTCCCAGGCAATTATTATCAATGAGGATTAATTGGGACCAAGTCCCAGCTCGCGCCTGATCTCCTCCGGAATCATCTCCGGCGACCAGGGCGGATCAAAGACCACGTCGGTCACAACTTCTTCTATCTCTTCTATCTCCGCTGCTTTATCTTTGACATCATCCACGATCATCGCCGCCATCGGGCAGTGCGGCGTTGTCAGCGTCATTGTCACAATGGCCTTGTTTTTGTTAATTTCAACGCCATAAATCAGACCCATATCATAGACCGAGATCCCGATCTCCGGATCGGTCACCTCTTTGATCTTTGCTAAAACCGCGAGAGCCAATTTATCATTTTTGTCAATCTTCATTGTACCTCCAGTCCTCCGACAAAACTACAAATTCAACAAAATTACGAATTTTACAAATACATGTGGCGAGCAGAGTCGAATCCATTTGTAAATTTACAAGAGAAGTAATTATTTAGCAAACCGCTCTGAAACTTTTTCCCAATTGATGATATTCCAGATACTATTAACATAATCAGCCCGCATGTTCTTGTACTTCAGATAATAAGCATGCTCCCAGACATCAATCAAGAGAAGCGGAGTGTGGCCCAGCGACAGAGGCGAATCCTGGTTGGGTAAACCATAAATTTTCAACTTGCCATTGCTTCCTTTAACCAACCAGCCGTAACCGCTGCCAAATTGGTTGGTTGAGGCTGCAGTTAACTTTTCCCTAAACTGATCGAAGCCGGAGAGATCCCGCTCCATCGCCTCCGCCAGCTCCGCCTTCGGCCTTAAGCCTTCGGCCTTCGGCGCCAAGCTCTCCCAAAAAAGATTGTGATTGATGTAGCCGCCACCCTGGTTAATAACTGCCATTCTGATATCATCCGGAACCTGTTCAATATCGCGGAAAAGATCATCGAGCGTCTTTTCGTAGAGCTCCGGATACCTCTCCAGAGCGGCGTTAAATTTGTCGGCGTAAGCCTTATGATGCTTGTCGTGGTGATAATGCAGGGTTTCTGCATCGATATAGGGCTCGAGAGCATCATAGGCGTACGGTAGCGCCGGTACTTCATATTTTTTCATACAACTCCTTATCTAATTGTCTTCGACCGGTCAACCGCCAGCGACTAGCGCTTCCTCAACCGGGGAAACAATCGGCTAATTAATCCATCAACAATCTGCCCGCGCCGGTAACCTCGACCGTCCCGACTTCCGATCAAGACATACCGCACTACCGGATCTTTTTTTATTCTCGCTTTTTTCATTAGAGCAAGTCAAACTACTCCGAATAGCCCGGGTTGTCAACCACGCCGGCCTTAAATTGAAAATCATCACCAAAAATGTTAAAATGTTTGAGATTGGAAACGTGGCCCCGATAACCATCGGGGTAGACGCCGCGGTTGAATGCACCGGTCTTGCCGCTTGGGCGATCAGCCGCAGGCTGAAAAATAATTTACATGGAGAGGTCGCATAGTGGTCTAGTGCGACGGTCTTGAAAACCGTTGAGCCGCAAGGTTCCGTGGGTTCGAATCCCACCCTCTCCGCCAAGTTTTACATTCAGCGAAATTGAAAGATGTTGCCTCGGCGCAAAGCGCCTCGGCATGGTATTTTTCCGCTATTTTGAAGGCATTTTTGAAATCGCACGCCAGCGTGCGGTCGGCAATGCGGAAGTTCGAACCAATCTTTTTAAGAAAATCCCGAATCC
>JBBTQI010000002.1:0-59323 GCA_038078835.1 Patescibacteria group bacterium
CCCTCGATATCGGGACCGAATTCGTCAAGGTTCTTATTTTCCGTATTGAAGATACCAAGGCTCACATCATTGGCGCCGGCCGCCAGCGCCAGCGGCTCTCCGATATGCAGGGCGGCAAGGTAACAGACATCTCCGGCGTAATTGAAAACTGCGAGAAAGCGCTTGAGCAAGCCTACAACCAAGCGCGCGTTCTGCCCAAACAGTGCGTTATTGGAATTGCCGGCGAGTTGGTCAAGGGCTCTACGGTCAACGTCCACTACAAACGCGATGATCCCAAGGCCAAGATTGATCTCAAAGAGCTTAAATACATTATCGAGCAGGTGCAGGCCAAATCGTTTGAGAAAACCCGCTCCGAACTGGTTTGGGAGACGGGCTATTCGGAGATTGACGTTAAGCTGGTTAACTCTGCCATCGTCGATGTCCGGATAGACGGCTACCGTGTCACTAATCCGCTCGGCTTTCAGGGACGCGATGTCTCGGTGGGCATCTTTAATGCCTTTGCGCCCATTGTCCACTCCGGCGCCCTGCAGACGATCGCCGAAGATCTCGGCTTGGATCTTTTGGCTATTGCCGCCGAGCCGTACGCCGTGGCGCGCTGTGTCGGTCTTGACGACTCAACCGAATTCTCGGCCATCTTTATCGACGTCGGCGGCGGCACAACCGATATCGCCGTGGTCCGGGGCGGGGGACTGGAAGGGACAAAAATGTTCGCCCTGGGCGGCCGGGTTTTTACCAAATCAATCGCTGACACTTGCGACCTCTCTTTTGTTGAGGCCGAGAAGCTAAAGATCGATTACTCGCTGGGCCAGCTGGACAAGGATTCTTTGGAGCGAAACCGCATTGCCAAGGTGATTGAGGCCGATTGCGAAGTCTGGTTGTCCGGAGTAGAATTGGCCCTGGAGGAGTTTGCCAATGTTGACCTGCTCCCCTCTCGAATTTTGCTTTGCGGCGGCGGCAGTCTCTTGCCGGAGATGCGGGAGCACCTCGCCAAGAAGGGTTGGGTTAAGAATCTGCCCTTTGCCAAACCGCCCAAAGTCGACTTTATTAAGCCGGAGCAAGTTGCCGCCGTTGTTGACGAGACGGATCAACTGCAAGACGCTCAGGATGTGACGCCAATGGCTCTGGCCAATGTCGGTATCACGCTGGCCGGCGAGGCCGGAGTTGTTGAAGGGATATTGGATAAAGTTGCGGCGGGTTTACGATCATAAATATTAATAGCGATGCGAATAACGAACTTACCGTGAGATGTCTGACACACTATACTTAGAACCTGATGACGAGATCACGGCGGTCATTGACCGCCTAAAACTCAGCTCGGCCGGAGCGGTTACTTTGGTGATACCGCGCGGAGGAACCTTGGCTCAAAGCATTATCAACTTAAAGATTCTCAAGCGGAGCGCTGTGGAGATGGGCAAGAGTATCGCGCTGGTGGCAAACGATCGGATTGTTCGCAATCTCTCCTCGCAACTGGGAATTCCGGTTTTTGATAATGTTAATGATGCCGCCCGTGCCGAGCCGGCTTTAGCCACGCGTTCCGTCTCGTCGTTGCGGCCGGAGGAGGGGTCAGCTTCCGGTTTGCGGGTTAAAAGCTATGCCAAGTATGGCGGGGAGTCCGCTGATGAAGTGCCGGCCGCCGGGACAGCCCCGGCTTTTCCGCTGACCAGTTCGGGCGAAGAGGAGTCCCGGTCAGAGGATCGTCAGGTTGGTTTGGTGTCGCCCTCGTCTCGGGCCGTATCGAGACGGTCGGCGGCAGTTTTGACGCACTCTAACTTAGGCGAGAGGAGGTCTATGCCCGGTCGTCGCGGTTCCCGCAAAATCTTTTTTGTTCTTGCCATACTTATCATTATCTCGGGTGCAGTTTTTTCTGCTCTGCTTCTGCCATACGCTCGGGCCTCGATTGTTTTAAAAACAGAGGATTATGCCCGGGAGTTTACGGTAGCAGTTGACAGAAGCGCAACGGCGGTCTCGGTGGGAACACTGTCGCTTCCCGGCCAGCTTTTTGAGATTGAGAGAGAAAAGACAAAACGCTTTGACGCCAGCGGCGCCAAAAATGTCGGCGAAAAAGCCAGGGGCAAGATGACGGTGCTAAATAGTTATGACTCCTCTGCTCATCAGTATAAACAGGGTGCGAGATTTACATCTCAAGGCAAGACCTTTTTGGCGGAGAGTGATTTTAGCGTGATGGGAGCAACGATCACTCTTGTCGGGGGCAAGGTTGATGTTAAGCCGGGTGAGGGGACGGTTAACGTCGTATCGGAAAACGCTGGTGCCGACTATAATCTTGAGTCGACAAACTACGTGCTGGCGGGAGCCCCCGCGCAGATTTACGGTCGGGGCGACAAGATGGCCGGCGGCGTTACCAGAGAGGTTAAGGTTGTCACCGAAGAGGATCTGACTCGGGCGGAGGAGGAGACCGAGAAGGAGATTCTGCCGGAAGCCCAAGCCGAGATCAAAGAACGCGCCGCCAAAGACAATTATCTTTTGATTGAGGGCGGCCTGGTAAGCGAACTTGTTTCCACCAGCCACAGCAAGCAGGCGAATGATGAATCCGACAGTTTTGAGACGACGATGAAGCAGAAGCTCTTTGGTGTCGGTTTCCGCGAGAGCGACTTGCGCGAACTGCTCTCCGGTGCTATGCAAGAACAGCTCGGTTCCGACAAAATGCTGGTCAATCCGGAAAAGTCGGAGATCGGCTTTGAGGTCCTGGAGAATAATCGTGATTTGGGGGTGCTAAAGATTAAAACAAAATTTGCCGGCCGTGTCGGGAAAAAACTGAGCGAAAAAGAGATCGGGGCCAAGATTCGCAATCAGTCGGCCGACGCCGCCAAGGCGGTTCTGGCGGGAGAGAACGATATTGAGAGTGCCGAGCTTTCTGTCTGGCCGCCCAAATTAAATCGCACTCCTTTTCTGCTCAACCGCATTGATGTTGTGTTTGATTACAGTAAGTAAGCCTTTCCATATTTTTGACATTTAACTTTTGACTTATTATTGATGTACTTAGCAATTGATTACGGCAGAAAGAGGGTCGGTTTGGCGCTGGGCGAAGTCCAGCCGCGCGGCTTGGGGACGCTTGATCTTGGCCAGGATCCGGTCGCTTTGACGGCAAAGATTGCCGAGATTTGCCGGAAGAACGATGTTTCGGCCATTATCCTGGGTCTGCCCCTCCGCAGCCGGGGCGAAGAGGGGACGCTCGCACCGGAGATTCGCCGGTTTGCCGAACGGCTGAGTCGAGCAACCGGTTTGCCGGTTCTCTTTGAGGAGGAGCAGTTTACCTCTACCGAGGCGGAGGGGTACCTCAAAGAACGGGGTGAAAAGTTTGGCAAAGAAAAGATTGATGAGATCGCCGCGGTTCTACTCTTGGAACAATACTTAGCCCACCGGGATAGAGAATCCAACCGATGATTGTGATAGCAAAAAAGATTTTTATCGTTTTGGCCATATTCTTTCTTCTGATTTTGGTGGTCGGAGTGGGGACAATTTTTTATTTTCGCTGGGCGATCAATAAGCCCTTTGCCAATAATCAGGTCAAAAACATCGTCGAAATTAAGGCGGGCGCAACGACGCGGGAGATCGCGGCTGATCTTTTCGGTCGCGGTCAGATCCGCTCCGAATTTCTCTTTCTGGTGTTGGCGCGGCTGGACGGATCATCACTGCAGGCCGGAGTTTATCGTATTAGTCCCAACGCCTCCCTCTTTAATGTTTACGATCTTATCTCCTCCGGGGAGGCAACCCACACCAAGGTGACGATTCCGGAGGGCTACCGTCTGGAGCAGATCGCCCAAGTCTTAGCAGAGAAGGAGCTGGTTTCCTACCCGAAGTTTTTAGAGGTAGCCGAGAAGGTGGAGGGCAAGCTTTTCCCCGATACTTATTTTATCCCTCTTGGATCCAAGGACGAGGACATCGCCAAGATGATGCAAAACAACTATGACGAGAGAACGAAGGGCTTAGCTGTTGCAGCCGAGGATCTGATTGTGGCCTCTATTGTTGAGCGGGAGGCGGTCAGGGATGAGGAGAGAGCACTTATTGCCGGAGTTTTTAAGAATCGTCTGGCTAAGGGGATGAAACTGGAGGCTGACCCGACTCTGCAGTACGCTCGTGATATCCAGGACATCACTAAACTCTCGGCGAGCAAAGAGGTTAAATATAAATTTTGGCAGTCTATCACTCTCAAGGAGCATGCCGGTATCGATTCGCCCTACAACACCTATCTCTATGCCGGCTTGCCGCCCGGCCCCATCTGCAACCCCGGCTTAGCCAGCATTAAAGCAACTGTTGATTACGACAAGCATGATTATCTCTATTTCTTGCACAAAGACGGTGAGATTTACCCCAGTAAAACGGAGGCGGAGCACAATCAGACCAAGGCCCGGGTGCTGGGAGTGAGAACAAAGTCGTAGATCAGGTCTAAGTCCAAAGGTTTCTGTCAAGACGATATCGATCAGTTATTCATTGCTTGATCAGAGAAGGGCAAGAGAAAACCCCACAACAAGGAGAATCCAATAGAAAAAACTTTCAGCGAAACGTTGAAGAAGCCAGAAATAAAGAGAGGCTAAAACAAATGATATTGCAGTGACTGCAAGTAGTGGCAGTGAAAGACCTTTTGTTGCGAGACCCAGTAGAAAAACCGCACCTGTATAGATTGAGGAACACAGAAATGGTGACTCTGTTACTTGGAGCACCCGAACCAAGCCAAGAATCAATAGTAACTGTACAAACATAAGTCCCCTCCTGATTAAGTATTTATCAATGAATATTGTAGCACATATTAGATCGAAGAGGAGAAAAACATGCCAACTGATGATTATACTATAAGCCAAAGTGATATTGATCTCGAGGGTTCTGGTGCAAGTCAAACAAACGAGTTGGGACAAAATCCCACTCGAAAAAAGATACTGGGTATACCCAAGGTGTTGATAGCATCTTTACTGCTAATCGTACTAATTGTTATTGCTGTTACTTTGTTGAGAGATGAGTTCGGTTCAAGTGCTGTGCCGGCAGATTGGGAAACATATAGTTCTATTGAGGGTGCCCCCCAATATAGTCTACGTTACCCATCCGGCTCGGAGCTACAATCACCCAAAGGTAATGCTGTTATTAATATTGGGGAGGAAAAATTAATTGTCTCAAGAAGGGCTTCAACATCTGGTTTTACCGGCCTAACAGACAGGGACAAGATTGCAACAGAAAATAATATTATCTTGAGTTCTCGTGAATATCAGATTGGCAAATATCCGGCCCGGCAGATAGAATATATCATTAACACACCAGCGGTTGGTCAGGGAGAGCAACAATATGTTCTTAACACAGAGATATTTACCGGCAGCTCATTATTCTGGTGTGATTTGACTGTGCCTCATTCACAAAACAGAGATGAGGCTTATTTGGATAATGCCAAACAAGTTTATAATAAAATAATTGATTCTATTAGAACCGGATCCTGATAGTTGGCTTGGGTAAAATTAGATAAAATAAAGGCGGAGCATAATCAGACCAAGGCCCGGGTGCTGGGAGTGAGAACAAAATAAAAGGTATTAACCCCAGGACAAGTCTTCGACTGTGCTCAGACCATGAGTGGTAGTCGAATGGCTCCGCGGTATTGTACCAGCCATACCTTTTGTTACGCCTTGTCGCCTCTTCGAGGCATTATCATATCTTGTAATAAGAGTTAAAGCGCGGTTATTAATTGAGAGGAGGAAGATGGGTCTCAGAGATATGCTTAAGGAGACAATTGAGGGTACGGGCGAGGTGGCCGGATCCCTGATCAGTACGGTCACGGGCTTGGTGAAGGACGGGGCAGAGGATCTTGGCGAGGTTTTTGGCGCTGTTATTGATCTGGGCAAGGAGGGGGTAATTGATGTTACCGAGGGCGTCAAGGATGTCTATGTTGGAGCGGTTAACGCTCTGGTAGAGTCGGGCAAGACAACCGAGGAAGCGGTTGGCGAGGTCACAGCCAAGGCTGAGGCGGCGGTCGGAAAAGTTGCAGAGTCCGGTCTGCAGTCGGTTTCCGATGCGGCCAAGAAGGGTATCGGCGAGGCCAAAGAGATCGTCAAAAAGCCCTTTGAAAAGTAAATTTAATTAAAAATCCCGCCCCGAATTACCGGGGCGGGAGGACGAGGCCGGCTGATTAGCCAGCCTTTTGGGTGGTCGAGCGGCGCAGGCTCATCGCCCGGCCCCGGATGGCCGAGTCTTCGTGCTCTTGGCTTAAGCATCGTATTGTTGACCATTTGGCTTCTTTGCTCTAAATTGAGAGGAGGCAATCGCCAACCTCTTTTGATGTAGGAGAAATGTTATGCGCAGTCGAATCGGTTCATTTATCGGCAAGGTTTTGAGCAAGGTCTCACAAGATATCGGTATCGATCTGGGGACGGCGAACACTCTGGTTTATGTTCGCGGTCAAGGCGTTGTCATTCGCGAGCCCTCGGTTGTCGCCCTAAATAAACGAACCAAGGAGATTCTGGCGATCGGCGCGGAGGCGAAACGGATGGTTGGCCGGACACCCTCCCACATTGTCGCCGTCCGGCCGCTGGTTGACGGCGTTATCTCCGATTTTGAAATTACCGAGCAGATGCTGCGCTATTTTTTTGATCGGGTGCATCGTGAGCGCTTCAGCCTTCTGCCCCGTCCCCGCGTTGTGATCGGCATTCCTCACAGCGTAACTGAGGTGGAGAGGCGGGCGGTGGAGGAGGGCGCAATCAATGCCGGTGCGCGCGAGGTTTATCTGATCGAGGAGCCGATCGCCGCCGCTATCGGCGCTCGCCTACCGATTCAGGATGCCTCAGGCAGTATGATCATTGATATCGGCGGCGGCACAACCGAGGTGGCGGTGATTGCGTTGGGCGGAGTTGTCGCCTCTCGATCGCTCCGGATTGCCGGCGACGAGATGAATGAGGATATTGTCCAGTATGCCCGAAACGAATTCAATCTGCTTATCGGCGACCGGACAGCCGAGGAGACAAAGATTGAAATCGGCTCAGCCGTACCGATGCGTGATAAGCTTGAGGCGCCGATCCGGGGGCGCGATCTGGTTACCGGTCTGCCCAAGGAGATTATCATTAATGACGGGCAGGTTAGAGCGGCCCTGGAGAAATCAATTAATGCCATTCTCGAGAGTATTCGCACGACGATGGAGGAGACGCCGCCGGAACTTCTGGCCGATATTATGGAGAAGGGTATTATTCTGGCCGGCGGCGGCGCGCTTTTGCGCGGACTGGATCATCGCATCAGCCAGGAAACGTTAACGGCGGTTCATATTGCCGATGATCCGCTGACCTCGGTGGTTCGCGGCACCGGCATCGTTTTGGAAGACCTTGACCTGTTGGCCGATGTTCTCCTGCCAAAGGAGTTTAGCCACTGAGCCGGAATTAATTTTTCTTCCCTAATGAAAACCGTCTTCCCTAAAAGCAATATCGTCTCCTTTGTTCTCTTAACCGTTATTATTGTGGCGATCCTGCTCACGCCGGCCGGCTCTGTTATAAGAAGATTTGCCTGGCGTATCGGCGGCGAGCCAATCACTCTTTTTAGCGCCTGGGGCAAGAAGATTAATGACTTCGGCCGTGCTTTTAGCCAGATCGGTTCATTGCGGCAGGAGAACCGAAAACTGCAGGAACAACTCCAATCGCTGGAAGTTGACCGCGCTAAAATATCCGAGCTGGAATACGAAAATATGCTTTTAAAACGAGAGCTGGGTTTTATTGAGAGTGATCGAAGCCGGGAGCTGATTCCCGCCCGGATTATCGCCAGGGAGCCCTCCTCTTTTTTGGATTATATTATAATTGATCGCGGAGAGGAGAGCGGGGCTCGGGTTAATCTACCCGTTATTTCGGAGGGAGTTCTGGTCGGCCAAATTAGCGAGGTGTATGATAGTCAGGCCAAGGTGATTTTAGTTACCAGCAAAGACTCCTATATTCAGGCGATGCTTCAGGACAGCCGCTCCAAGGGGATATTGCGCGGCGGTATCTCCGGCTTAACCCTAGAGAAGGTGACCCAAGACACGGAGGTGGTGCCCGGTGAGAATGTCATCACTTCGGGTCTGGGCGGAGAGTTGCCCCCGGGAATATTAATCGGTCACGCTCAAAGAGCACTTACTCCGGAGTCGGAGATCCTAAAGAGCATTGTAGTTGAGCCGATTGCTGATTTATCCCGCCTAGAGATTGTTTTTATTATGAAGTGAGGTGGATGTGTTGGTCAATTATACGAGAGGATTTTTTGCCGTTATGGCGACTCTTGCTCTGGTGCTGCTGGACACCTCCCTCTTTAGTTTTATTCGGATTTACGACAGTACTATTATCTCGTCCTTTATTATCCTGATCGTTTTTGCTCTTCTCGGGCACTCTTTTTACTTAAAAATAATGATACCGGCGGCCATTATCGCTCTGGCGGCGCTCTCTTCTCTGCCGCTTTGGGTTATTGCCTTTGCCTTTTTTCTTTTGCCCGGAATCGTTTTATTTTTGCGCCAGACCTATGTGCCCGAACCGACCGTCATTGTCACAATAACGGCGCTTTTACTGACGACATTTCTTTTCCAGTCGGCACTTTTGGTGTCTGACTTGCGCTTTGTCGCCGGTGCCGGTCTGACGACGGCTTACTTTATTTTTCTCAACACCGTCGTCGGTACGGTTGTTTTTGCTGCAAATCAGCGCCTCCGGCAGAAATGGATGAGAGGGGAGATTAAGTTGTAACTCCCCTATGAAATTACAAATTCATCGAAACTGCAAATAATTTGTAAGATTTGTAAGTTTGTAGGAGATTGGGTTTTGTGGATATTTTTGGCAACTTCTCCGAATTGCGGGGGGATAAAAAAACACGGCGGGTCACCCGCGGCGATGATCTTGATTTTTCTTACTCTGACGTTGCCAACACATGTCTTACGCGCTTGGAGGAGAAGGAGGCTCCGCCCTCAAGTTGGGCAATGAAGTTTCTGCTGGTTCTTGCTTTTAGCATTCTGGTCGGCCGGCTTTTTTATCTTCAGGTGGTTCACGGCGGCGACAACCGGAAGCTGGCGGAGGGCAATCGGATTCGCCCGCGCATTATTGAGGCGTCCCGCGGTTTGGTTAGCGATAAGGATGGTGTTTGGCTAGCCCGGAACCGGCCCGACTTTGCGTTGGCAATTTATCCCTCCGACTTGCCCAAGAACAAAGAAAATCGCGAAGATGTCTTCTCTGATCTGGCCAATATTACCGGTCTGACTCCGACTGAGATCAGGGATCTGGCGGCCGGCAACAGCCGCTTCTTTTACGATTCAATCATTATCAAAGACCACTTGAGTCACGAAGAAACTTTGATTTTAGAGGAGAAGATTGCCAATTTGCCGGGTGTTTTTATCTCCGAGCACTCAACGCGCGAGTACGTCGCCTTGCCCGGCCTGGCTCACCTTCTGGGTTACATCGGTTCGGTTTCACCGGAGGACATTGAAAATAATCCGGACTATCTTCTCTCCGACCGTGTTGGCAAAACCGGCATCGAAAAAGTGTATGAGGGCTATTTGCGCGGCCAGCATGGCGTTGAGCAGATTGAGGTAGATTCGCTCGGCAATGTGGTTCGGGTGCTGGTTCAGGAGGAGAACGAGGAGCCGACTGCCGGCAATGATGTTACTCTCTATCTTGACCGTGATTTGCAGGCTAAGACGGCGGAGTATCTTCGCGGGGGCATTGAGAAGGCCAAGGAGTTGACCGGAACGGAGATCAATGCGGGAGTAGCGGCCGTTATGGATGTTAAAACCGGCGGTATTCTGGCTCTTGTTTCTCTGCCTGACTACGATAATAATATTTTTACCGGCAAGGTTTCGTCCGGCGACTATCAGAGATTGATCGAGGATAAGTCCCAACCTCTTTTTGATCGCGCTATTAAAGGTATCTATCCACCCGGCTCGGTTTCAAAGATTATCCTGGCGGCGGCGGGTCTGGCCGAGGGGACGATCACGCCGGAAACCGCCTTTGATACGCCGCCGGCGATTGAGATTGGCGAGTATGTTTTTCCCGACTGGAAGGACCACGGCCCAACCAATGTGGAGAGGGCGATTGCCGAATCGAACAACATCTTTTTCTACTCCCTGGGCGGCGGCTTTGACAAGATTCGCGGCCTAGGCATAGAAAAGATTAAAGAGTATTGGCAGCGGTTCGGTTTGGGTGTGCCGACGGGAATTGATCTGCCGGGCGAAGCATCGGGTTTACTGCCCGATGCCGAGTGGAAGAAGCGGGTGAAAAATGAGCCGTGGTACATTGGTGATACCTATCACGTCTCGATCGGCCAGGGTGATCTTTTGGTGACGCCTCTGCAGATGCTGCGGGCGACAGCAGTGATTGCCAGCGGCGGTAAACTTTTTAAGCCCGGGCTCGTCAAGCACATTACCGCACCTGATGGCCGGGTGGTTAGGGAATATGGCGGTGAGCTGGCAGATGATCAGGTTGTTGCACCGGAGATAGTGGCAACGGTCGGGCGCGGCATGCGCCAGGCGGTAACGGGAGGCTCGGCGCGAAGCCTTGGAGATCTGCCGGTAACTTCGGCGGGTAAAACCGGAACGGCCCAGTTTTTTGACAACCAAAAAACCCACGCTTGGTTTGAGGCCTACGCGCCCTATGAAGATCCGGAGATTGCGGTGCTTGTTCTGGTTGAGGGCGGCGGCGGCGGCAACGAGACGGCGGTGCCGGTCGCCAAAGAGATTATGAGATACTATTTTGAGCAAAAATAGTGGAAGTTATTCACAGCCGCGAGAACGGTTTGACTCTTTACATCCGGAATATTTTCTAATAATATACGTGGGGTGGGATTTTTTTGTAAAAATCTTTAATTGAAGTAAAACCGGGCGTTTTTCCCATTGACAGCAATAATTGGTTTCTGGGAGAATAACACGCTGTTTAGCAACGCTCCGTTGCTTGAAGAGTGTCTTCCGATTTATGAAAAATAGAGAGCAAGCACTCAAGTTCCCTTTTGTTGGAGTACAAGTAATGGAGCGAAGATGTAATTTTAGAGCGGAGGCAATGATGTCTAACCAAATGACAGCTGCCGGACTTCTGAACTTGAAAAACCAGCTGGCCAAGATCGATCAGCAATTCAAAGATGTTGCTTCGCGCATCAAGGAAGCACGGGACCTGGGTGACTTATCTGAGAATGCGGAGTATCACAGTGCCAAGGAGGAGCAAGCCTTTCTGATGGGCCGCAAAGCGGAGCTGGAACAGAAGATTAAAACGGCGCAAGTAGTCAAAAATTGCGATGCCAGTATTGTTTCGGTCGGTTGCCGCGTCGAGGTCAAAAACGGCGTGGGGACCTTTAATTTTGAAATTGTCGGCTCAGACGAATCCGATCCGACTACCGGCAAGATTTCGGCCGATTCGCCGATCGGTTCGGCCCTCTGCGGCCATCGCTCGGGAGAGAGGGTAGCAGTGACAACGCCGGCCGGCAAATCGGAGTACCAGATCTTAGCTATCAGTCAAGCCGACCTGTAGTATAATATCGTTCGAGGTCGATGAATATCGGTTGAGAACTTTTTGATCAAGATACTGACAACAAAAAGACCGCCCCTTTCGGGGCCTTTTTGTTTAATAAAAAATGGCGGCGAGCTAGGGTGCTGCCGCCAGGCGGATGGTGTCACGCCGTGACGTGACTAGGTGGCACAATGTCGTCGGCGAGGGCGGACCCAACGCCAAACGGAGCGCAGAAGCCCCATAAGCCAAGGAATGATAACCGGCTTGTCATCTCTCTTCGCCAGAGCGGCGAAGAAGAAAGTGCCGGCGGCGGCCAGCCAGTAGATGGTGGATAGACGCATGGCCCACTTGAGGTCGAAGCTCCCCAGGAGTATGAACTCATCCCAGGCGCTTTGCTCAAGTTGGATGGCAACGTAGAGGAACCAGATAGTGACGATGATTCCGCCAACGCGGAGCATCGAAGTGACATGTTGCATGTTAACTCCCTTCTTTCTTGCCACGGCGGAAGGGACCGGGAGCGACGACGTAATCGCCGTCCCGAGTCTCTGAACAGGCATAGGCGGCATCGAGTCTCTCAAAGGCAGGCTGGCAATCAGCCACGACCTGCTTCATGACCCTCCGTTGATGCCGACGTCGCTGACGACCGGAGGAGCCGGTGGAACGGGATCTCGCATTGCCCATGGGCTTCTCCCTTCGCGCACATAGTATCACACACCGGATATTGAGGCAATGTTCATAAGTCCGGGGTGTTTTATTCTTCGAACGCTTGGAATTAAAGCGCGAGAAGTTCTCTCCCTTATCAGATTCTCGGTAAGGGGTCGAACAATATTAATTTTGTGCCAGTCATCCAAATTAGGGCTTTTCTTGTTTGGCCTATTTGTGCTGGTTTGGCTGTAGTTGATGGTTAGGAGCGGGGGTAGATTCTTTTGGCAACAAAAACCCGTTGCGAGCGGCGTGGCAGGAGGCGGGACGCGGGAGCGCCGTCGTCTCGGCTAGGCCGGCTTATCGCAACGGGGGGATAAGTCACGGTTTTCTTTTGTGCCGGTGTTTGGGGTAGATAACCGTCACTTGGTGGTACTTGTTCCGGACCATGGCGCGGGCGATTTTGCCGTTTAGTCGGAGTACGATATGTGACTCAACGCCGAAGGTCTCCCGAAGGAGGTCGGCCGCTTTCTCCTTTATCCCGGTGATATCGCGTTGCCGGTTGAGGTAGAGGCAAATCTCATGTCCGGTTGCTTGTATCAGGCCGGTCCTGAAGCCAACATCCTTGGGGCGGTTTGCGGTTCCCCACAGTAGTGCCTGAAGTAGTGCCAGGGCGTAAGGGAACCTGATGCAGGCCACCACTCCCGTTGGCAGGGAATGCTCCAGCGGCTGGATCTCATCCCCCAGGAGTCTGGCGGCGGCAACGACCTGTTGGCTAACTCCGTCATCACGGGCGAGCCAGTTGTGAAGAGCCGCCGCCGCCCTGCGGCGTTCTAGTCGGCTGTGGCTAGTGTTGAGGATAGTCGCGACCCAGGTCAAGCACTGTACTGCTACCAGTTCCTCTGGTTGAATCTTTCTTGCTCCCATCTTCCCTCCTTTGATCGCTGCCGGTGATTCGCGCCGTTCCGGCGATCGTTCGGATACTATAATATTTACGCTAAAAATACAAGATCAGTCGCTAAATCCATTCTTCCCTTCGGTCCCCTAATATGGTAAGATGGGCTCAATTGGGACGGGACTAATTTTTGAAAGAGGCATTATGACTGAGCATTTGGGCGCGACGGAAAAGGAACTCATTGCAATCCGCAAACAGAAGCTGGAGAAGATGCGTGAAATGGGGCTTGACCCTTATCCCTCTGATTCAAGTCGCCAAAACAAAATCGGCGAAGTTATCGAGAACAAGGACGATCTCTTGGTCGGCGGCAAGGCGGTGGCGATCGCCGGACGGATCATATCGCTTCGCGGCCATGGCAAGCTCGTCTTCGCCGATCTTCTGGATGAGTCGGGCAAGATCCAGGTTGTCTTCAAGGCTGATCTTCTGACCGAGGCGGAGTTTAAGCTGATCGATCTTCTTGATCGGGGCGATTTTATCGAAACAATGGGACCGCTCTTTGTGACCAAGGCCGGCGAGATGACCGTCGAAAGTCGGAGCGTTAAAATTTTGGCCAAAGCGATTCGGCCTCTGCCGGAGAAATGGCACGGCTTAAAAAACGAGGAATCAAAATTGCGCAAGCGTTATCTTGATCTACTCTTGAATCCCGAACTTAAAGAGCTTTTCCGGCAGAAAGCACGGTTTTGGCAAGCAACGCGGCAGTTTTTAGTCGATCAGGGTTTTTGGGAGGCGGAGACACCGGCGCTGGAGACGACCGCCGGCGGGGCTGACGCCAATCCCTTTGTGACTCATCACGATGCTCTCGACATCGATGTCTATTTGCGTATCTCAATGGGAGAGCTGTGGCAGAAGCGCCTGATGGTGGCCGGCATGGAGAAGACCTTTGAGATCGGCCGGCAGTTCCGGAACGAGGGGTTAAGCCGCGAGCATCTCCAGGATTACTCCCAGATGGAATTTTATTGGGCTTATGCCAACTACCGCGACTCGATGGCGCTCGTGTGCCAACTCTATCGCTATATTGCCCGGGAGACCTTTGGCACAACCAAGTTTCATATCAATGGTTTTGATATTGATTTGGCCGATGAGTGGAGCGAGATTGATTATGCGGCAACCGTTCGGGAGAAGATGGGCCTCGATGTTGCAACGGCAACGGAGGGGGAAATAGCGGCCAAACTTAAGGAGAAAAAGATTGAGTTCAATCCGGCGGACCGCCGCGGGCGCCTCATCGACGCGCTCTGGAAACAGATTCGCAAAGGCGTTGCCGGTCCGGCTTTTCTTACCAATCATCCGGTTGAGGTTTCTCCTCTGGCCAAGCGGAAAGTTGACAACCCTCGACTTGTTGAGCGCTATCAGGTAATATTAGCGGGCTCGGAGCTGGGCAACGGTTATTCGGAGCTGAACGACCCCCTTGACCAGGCGGAGCGTTTCCGGGAACAGGCCGCCTTACGGGCGGCAGGGGACAAAGATGCTCAAATGTTCGATCAGGATTTTGTCGAAGCGCTGGAGTATGGTATGCCCCCCACTACCGGCTTTGGTTTTTCTGAGCGCCTCTTCGCTTTTCTGGCCAACCGTCCCGTCCGCGAAGCCGTCCTGTTTCCCTTAATGAGACCTCAATAGTTAATGAAACGGAGTCTTATGCTAGACATTAAACTAATTCGAGAAAAGCCGGAGGATGTGGCTAAAGCGATCGCCCGAAAGGGGGCCGATCCGCGGCTGATTGACGATGTGTTGCGCCTGGATCATGAGCGGCGGGCCAAACTGGCCGAGTTGGAGAAAGCCCAGAGCGAGCTAAATGTCCGTTCCGGCGAGATCGCCAAATTGCACGGTCAACAGAAAATCGAGGCGGTCAACGAGGCCAGTCATTATTCGGAGAAGGTCAAGGAGCTCAAGCCTGAGGTTGATCGACTTAGCAATGAATATCACCGCCTGATGCTCCTTGTTCCCAATCCGCCGGCCGCCGATGTCATCGACGGTGAGAGCGATAAAGACAACACCGTCAACCGCCGGTGGGGCGAGCCGACCAAATTTGATTTTAAGCCGCTTGATCACGTTGAGCTGGGCGAAAAACTTGACCTCATTGATATTTCCCGGGCGGCCAAAGTTGCCGGCTCCCGTTTTTATTTCCTGAAAAATGAGGCGGCTCTTCTGGAATTTGCTCTAATCAGATATACCCTGGATATCTTAACGGCTGAGGGTTTCATACCGATGATCCCCCCCGTTCTCTTAAACCGAGAGACGATGATGGGGGCCGGCTACCTGCCGGCGGGTGAGGAGGAGATTTATAAGACGCAGGACGAGAATTATCTGGCCGGAACATCGGAGCAGCCCCTGGCGGGGTACCACGCCAACGAAATTATTGAGGAGAAGGTCCTGCCCCTGCGCTATGCCGGTTTTTCCACCTGCTTCCGGCGCGAGGCGGGGAGTTACGGTAAAGATGTCCGAGGGATTTTTCGGGTTCATCAATTTGATAAAGTGGAGATGTTCTCCTACACGACGCCGGCGCAATCGGCCAAGGAGCACGACCGCCTTGTTTCACTGGAGGAGAAGATCGTTCGGGGCTTGAAGTTGCCTTATCAGGTTATCAATATCAGTACCGGCGATCTGGGCGCGCCGGCGGCTAAGAAATTCGATATTGAAACCTGGCTGCCGGGTGAGAACCGCTATCGCGAGACCCACTCCTGTTCCAACTGCACTGATTTTCAGGCGCGGCGGCTCAATATCAGATATCGCAACAGCGAGAGCAAGATTGAGGTTTTGCACACCCTAAACGGCACGGCGGTCGCCATTGGCCGCATACTTATTGCGATTATGGAGAATTACCAGTCCTTCGACAGAGCTCAGGATAAACATTATATTAAGGTGCCGGAAGTTCTACAGAAGTATGTCGGGTTTGATTGTGTTAAGCCAAGAGTTTAATCGGTTGTCGTTTTACGGTAACGATGCCCCCGCCAAAGGCGGGCAGGCGTATCGTTAATCGTCGTTCGGTTACGGCTTTAGATGAGCAATGTTATCTTTTGACGAAACGGGCTTCGTAACCGTGAACCGTTGGACGAAAACCAATGGGAGGTGTGATGAAGATAAATATCTTTACTCAGGGGGTGGAGCTTAATCCAAAAGAGAGGAGTGATGTTGAGGGCAAATTGGCCAAACTGGATAAGTTTGCCGCGGAGGAGCCGGCCACACTCGATGCCCACTTTATTGACGAGTCGGGCCAGGGACGCAAAAACGGTTGCGATCAGACAGTTCATTTGAATTTTCTAGCCGGTAAGGAAAGAATTTTTATTGAGGAGACGCGCAATCATCACTTAAAGGCCTTCGCTTTTGCTTACAAACGCCTGAAGCGAACACTCGAGAAGAATCATCGCAAAAATGTTGATCGTTTCCGGCGGATTCGCGGCAGTGTTGAGAGGATCTTTAGTCTTATCCGGCGCAAAAGGTAATTTTTAGGGGAACCAAGATGTCAGAGGAAGAGAATCTCAAGATCGAATTCTTGCCCGACGATGGCGGCGTCAAGGTTAATGGCCAATGGTTTGCTTCGCTTGAGGATTATTATCGTGATCGCGAAGCCAAAATAAAAGGCATTGACCCCAAGGCAAGCCCTGGACCCAAATAATGTAGCGAAGCAAACTTCGCGGTATTAAATCGGCCAGTACCTTTTGTTACGCTTTGTCGCCCTACGGGCATTATCATATCTTGTAATAAAGACAGGGACAACCGCCTCAAAATGAATGCCAGAACCCGGCAAGGATGTTACTGCCCCCTGGTTTTTCTTTGGCGTTTACAGTATAATGGCAAGTCTTCAAGGAAAGAATATTATGTCGATTTTACACAAGATTTTAGGCGATCCGAACAAGCGAGTCTTAAGGGCTCTTGAGTCGCAGGTAAGTTTGGTTAACGCCCGCGAGGCGTCAATCCGGAAACTCTCCGATGCCAAACTCAAGGAGCAGACGACTCAATTTCGAGAGCGTATCAGGGAGGCTGGCGGCGATGTTGTCCCGGAGAAGGATATCCTAAACGAGATTCTGCCGGAGGCCTTTGCTGTGGTGCGGGAAGCAATGCGCCGGAGTTGGAGCGAGCGCCACTATGACGTTCAGATTATGGGCGGCATCGTGCTTCATCAGGGTAAAATCGCCGAAATGAAAACGGGTGAGGGCAAGACTATTGTGGCGACTCTGGCGCTCTATCTGAACGCTTTGGCCGGCCGCGGCGCTCATCTGGTCACGGTCAACGATTATCTCTCCCGCCGCGACGGCGAGGGTATGGGCGAGGTTTTCCATCTTTTAGGTCTCTCCACCGGTGTTATTCAGGGCAATCAGCAAACTTTTCGCTTTGTGAAAAATCATCATTATGACCACTATTCGCAAGTTGATGGTCAAAATCTTGAGCCGTGCAGCCGGGCCGAAGCCTACGCTTGCGATGTGGCTTACGGCACAAACAATGAATTTGGTTTCGATTATCTGCGCGATAATATGGTCCCGCGTCTCGTCGACAAGGTTCAGCGGCCGCTCTACTTTGCCATTGTCGACGAAGTCGATTCGATTTTAATTGATGAAGCGCGAACACCGCTCATTATTTCGGCGCCAGCGGCGGAGTCGACCGGTCTGTATAAGCAGTTTGCCGCTCTTGTGCCTCGTCTCCGGGCCAGTGAGGACTATACGGTTGACGAGAAGGAGCGGGTTTCCTCTCTAACCGAGGCGGGTATTGCCAAGATGGAGAGGATGCTCGGGATTAAAAATATCTACGAGACGGATGGTATTGCCCTCGTTCACCACCTGGAGGAGGCGCTGAAGGCACAGACTCTCTTTAAGAAAGATCGTGACTATATCGTCAAAGACGGTGAAATTATTATTGTTGACGAGTTTACCGGACGTCTTATGGAGGGCCGCCGCTACTCCGAGGGGCTCCATCAGGCGATCGAGGCCAAGGAGGAAGTCGAGGTCAAGCAAGAGTCGCAGACGCTGGCAACGATCTCTTTCCAAAA
Source organism: Patescibacteria group bacterium (assembly GCA_038078835.1). Lineage (GTDB taxonomy): Bacteria > Patescibacteriota > UBA1384 > XYA2-FULL-43-10 > 1-14-0-10-43-13 > JBBTQI01. The sequence goes on from JBBTQI010000002.1 coordinate 17,996, forward strand.
CTATTTTCGTCTCTACGAAAAGTTGGCCGGTATGACGGGAACGGCGGCAACGGAAGCCGAGGAGTTTTATAAGATCTACAAATTGGATGTCGTTGAGATTTCCACGCATAAGCCGGTGGTGCGCCATGACTACACCGACCGGATCTACAAGACGGAGGACGCCAAGTGGGAGGCAGTGGCGGCGGACATTAATGAGCGCCAGGAGCGGGGCCAGCCGGTGCTGGTGGGAACGGTTTCGGTTGAGAAGAACGAACGATTGTCGAAACTGCTCAAAATATCCGGTGTCAAACACGAGGTGTTAAACGCCAAACATCATGATCGTGAGGCGAAGATTATTACTAAAGCGGGTCAGCGGGGCGCGGTGACGGTGGCGACGAATATGGCCGGCCGCGGCACCGATATCAAATTGGGCGAGGGGATTGCGGCTCTGGGCGGCTTGTGTGTGATTGGTACGGAGCGCCATGAGGCCAGGCGCATCGACAACCAGTTGCGCGGCCGGGCCGGCCGGCAGGGCGATCCGGGCGCCTCGCAGTTTTACGTTTCGCTTGATGACGACTTGATGCGGATCTTCGGCGGCGCACGCATTAAAAACCTGATGAATACCCTGGGTTTGCCGGATGATATACCGATTGAAAACCGGATGATTTCGCGCTCGATTGAGGCGGCTCAGCGCAAGGTTGAGGGGCACAACTTTGACATCAGGAAACATCTGGTTGAGTACGATGATGTTATGAATAAGCATCGTGAGGTTATTTATCGCAAGCGCAATGAAATTTTGGCCAAATTTGATCAGGGTCAATCCATAAAAGATGAGATCCAGGATATTGTTGTTGACGAGGTGCGGGGGGCACTTCTTGCTTTTGTTGATGACGAGGAGGGGGCGCGGGGCGAGGTGTCGGCCATCTTGGGCGAGCCGGTGACGGGAGATTTGGATGGCGAGGCTTTGGCTCTTCGGGTTGGCGAAATTTACGCCGCACGCGAGAAAAAATTGGGCGAAGCCGCGATCCGCGAGATTGAGCGGGTGGTTTACCTTAGAACTATTGATATGCTCTGGGTTGAGCATTTAACAACTATGGATGAACTTCGAACCGGTATTGGCCTTAGGGGATATGGCCAGCGCGATCCGCTGGTTGAATATAAGCAGGAGGCTTATCGGCTCTTCCAACATCTCTTAAAAAATATTGAATCGACGGTCGCCCGGACAATCCTGCGTCTGGAGGTGCGTGTGGAACAGCCGGCGCCAGTGATGGCCAGGCCGCTCGAGTACAGCGCGCCCGACCCCAATGAGATCGGCAGTTTTGCCGATGAAGCGGAGGAGCTAGGTGTCCAAGGCCCAAGGTTGGAGGCTGAAAGCAGGCCGAAGGCCCAAGGCCGAAGGCCGGAGATAGAAGATCAGAGATCATCGGCGGGGGCAGCGGGGGGACTGTCCCCAAAGGGGACTGTCCCCGGTGCGCCGGAACGGGGCGTCACCACCACTATCCGCTATGGCGGCAAGACCCTGCTGGAGCGGGCGGCCGAATCAACCGCCGGTCAGACCGGGACTATCAAGGCTGCCAAAAAGGTTGGCCGCAACGACCCCTGCCCTTGCGGATCAGGAAAGAAGTATAAAAAGTGCCATGGGAAATAAGGAGGAATGATGCGTATTGGGGTAATCGGCAGTATGCAATATACCGAAAAGATGCTGGAGGTCAGGGACACCCTGGCCGGTTTGGGTCACGACTCATTTATGACAACCTTACACAAGGCATTCATTGGAAAAAATGATGACGAAAAGGAGCAGATCAAGATTCACCAGAAAAATAATCTAGACGCTATCAGGGAATTCTGGAGATTGATGCAGGGGGCGGATGCCGTTTTGGTACTCAATCTTGATAAACACGGCATTAAAAATTATATTGGCGGCAACACTTTAATGGAGATCGGTTTTGCCCATGTTCTCAACCAAAAGATATTTCTCTACAATCCCATCCCGGACATCCCCTACTACAAAACGGAGATTGAATCGGTCAAGCCAATCGTCATCAATGGCGACCTATTAAAAATAAATTAAACTTTGGTGTAATCTCTTTCCTGAGTTCAGCGCATTGCCCTTTTGGCGGTACTCCGATATAATTTGGAACGGAAACATCAATACATTATTATTGAGGGCAAAGACGTGAAGGGAAAGAGTAAGGCGCTCCTGATTATTTTAGACGGCTGGGGCTTGTCGCCGGTGGAAAAAGGCAACGCACCTTTTTTGGCCAAGACCCCGACTCTTGGTTACATCTACTCCGCTTATCCCAAAACCTCTCTCTCGGCCTCCGGTTTGGAGGTTGGCCTAAGTCCGGGCGAGCCGGGGAATTCCGAGGTGGGGCACATGAACCTGGGTTCCGGCCGTGTCGTCTGGGAGAAGTTACCACTTATCAATCAATCAATTGACAGCAAAGAGTTTTACCGCAATCCGGTTTTTCTTCAAGCGATTGATTACGCCAAGCGCCACAAATCAAAACTCCATCTCGTTGGTTTGGTCTCTGATGGCGGAGTGCACTCCCATATTCGCCATCTTCTTACACTGGTTGACTTGGCGGCGCAACAGAACTTGAAGGATATTCTGATCCATTTTATCACCGACGGTCGCGACACTGCGCCCAAGCAGGCCTTGAGCTTTGTCGATCAGCTTGAAGCCAACTTTAAATACTTGGGTGTCGGGCAGATTGCCACTGTCATTGGCCGCTATTTTGCTATGGATCGAGATAAGAATTGGGATCGAACCAAAAAAGCGTATGAACTTTTAACTCAAAACACCGGTCAGCATTATCCCGGCGCCGCAGAGGCAATAAGCCGGCAGTATGCGTCAAAAAAGACCGATGAGTTCTTGGAGCCGGCGGTTATTGGCGAAGGGGGAGTGATCGGCGACAATGATGCCGTTATTTTTCTCAATTTTCGGAGTGACCGGATGCATCAGATCACCGATGCTTTTACCTTAGCTGAGGGTTTTGCCCACCACTTTCCGCAGGAACTTTTTTTAGCGACAATGATGCCTTATCGCAAAAACCAATCTGCTCCGGCGGTTTTTCCCAAGGAGGAGCTTGCTGGTGTTCTAGCCGAGGTTTTGGCCCGGGCGGGGTTGAGGCAATATCATGTTGCCGAAACGGAAAAGTACGCTCATGTAACCTACTTTTTTAACGGCGGCAGGGAGGGTAAACACGAGGGCGAGGCGCAGGTGTTGGTGCCGTCAAAAAAGGTCGCAACCTATGATCAGGCGCCGGCAATGTCGGCGGCCAAGGTAACAGCCAAGGTTAAAGAGGCAATTTTGGCAGAGTATGATTTCATTGTCGTGAATTATGCCAACGGTGATATGGTTGGCCACACCGGGCAGCTTCCGGCGGCGATTACGGCGTGCGAAGTGGTTGATGCCAGCCTGGCCGAGGTTCTGGCCGAGGCCAGCGCCAAGGAGTACAAGGTTATTATTACCGCCGATCATGGCAATTGCGAGACGATGATTGATGAAGCGACGGGCGGACCAAACAAGGAGCACACCGCCAACCCCGTCCCCTTTATCTTTCTTGATTTTGCCGCCCAGCCTCTCTCTAGTCAAAAATTTGATTTTAGCAAAGAGGACTATTTTTCGTATGCAGGCGGGTCTCCTGTGGGAATTTTGGCCGATGTTGCTCCGTCTATCCTGGTAATTTTGGGCATAGCAATGCCCGGCGAGATGGCCGGTATGGATTTGACCGCCGTCCTATGATAAGATAAAAAATATCGTTGGTGTCCTGACAATAATTTGCATCTATTTAGATATGTCAAACACGACCGCCGTTCTGGCGGAAAAAACGTCAGCCCAAACAAACACAAACACGCCGAGCGCAAAGGGAACCGAACCGGAAGATGCGACGGTGATTGAATTCTCTTGTGTCTCTCGGATATACTCCGGCAATGTCCGGGCGGTTGTCGATGTCTCTTTTAAAATCAGTTTGGGGGAATTCATCTCCATTGTCGGACCCTCCGGGGCGGGCAAGTCGACACTGGTTAAACTCTTAACTTGCGAAGAACCGCCGACAAGCGGCCATATTTACGTTGCCGGTCGCGATATCACTAAACTAAAGAAGAGAGAGTTGCCCTTCTATCGCCGTAAAGTTGGCGTCATCTTTCAGGATTTTAAGTTACTGCCCCACAAGACCGTTTTTGAAAATATTGCTTTTGCCCTAGAGGTGTCGGACAGTTCCAATGAGGAGATTAGGGAGCGAGTACCCAAGATTATCGAGCTGGTCGGACTGACATCTCGGGCCAAGGCAATGACTGAGGAGCTCTCCGGCGGTGAGAGACAGCGCGTTTCCATTGCCCGCGCCCTGGTTCATCAGCCCAAACTTCTTATTGCCGATGAGCCGACCGGCAATCTTGATCCGGTGACGACCTGGGAGATTGTCGAACTTCTCTTCAAAATCAACAAACAGGGCACGATTGTTTTGCTGGCCACTCATGACAAGGAGGTGGTTGATACGCTGGAGCGGCGCGTCATCTCGATGAAGGAGGGCAAGGTTGTCTCCGACCAGGAGAAGGGGAAATACCTTCTTTAAGTCAAATGTCTCAGCCAAAGGCTAATCAGCCTGTGGCTGAAAATGTCAAATACCAATCATCAGGACAGTAAAGCTAGTAAAGCACATAAATACTTTACATGCTTTACTGCCTTACCGGCTTTACTAGCTTGGCATTAGAGACTTAGATTGTTATGAAACTAATTTCTCTTTATCGAATTTGCAAAACCGCCCTTGTCTCGCTTTGGCGGAACCGCTGGCTCTCTCTGGCCGCAACTTTAATTATGGTTTTGACGCTGATAACGATCTCCTTCTTTGTGACCTTAATTTTTGTGACCAATCAGACAACAAAAACACTCAAGGAGAAGGTAGACATGTCGGTTTATTTTGAGGACACGGCTTCCAAGGATCAAATTTTTGCGATTCAAAACCTTCTTCTCTCTCGCACTGACATTAAGAGCGTCGAGTACGTTTCCAAGGAGAAGGCCCTCGAACTTTGGCGAGCGCGCAATCGGGACAATGATCGGATCAGAGATATTATTTCCGAGACCGACAACCCTCTGCCGCGCAGCCTGGAGGTCAAAACGGGGCGGCCGGAGGATTTGGGGCAGATTAACAATCTTCTTAATTCGGCCGACTACAAGCCTCTGATTAAGCGCATCAGTTACGAAAAGAACAAGGACCTAATTAATCGTTTGGTCCGCATCGCCAACTTTACCCGGATTGTCGGCTGGACGCTATCGACGGTTTTTATGCTGATCGCTTTGCTCATTATCTTTAACACGATCCGTCTGACCATTTTTGCCCGGAGGGAGGAGATCGAGATCATGAAGCTGGTTGGGGCGTCCGATTGGTACGTTCGCGGCCCCTTTATTCTCGAAGGTGTGAGCTATGGTTTTGTCGGGGCGGCGGTTTCGGCCGTCTTCTACTTCTTTATCTACCGGCTGGTTATACCGGACATTGAATCCTATCTGGGCCTGACCGGCATTTCGGCAAGTTATCTCGGGTTAAGTATTTATCTTATAATTTTAATGCAATTTGTGATCGGTTTTTTTCTGGGCGCCAGCTGTTCGGTTGCGGCAATTAAAAAGCATCTGAAATAATCATAAAAGCCGTGTTATAATATGATCGATTAGCGGAAGAGGGGCGAATATGAGAAGGAGTGATCTCCTGTTTAAGATCAAAAGGGTGACAGTGGTGGCGGCGGCCGGCTTGGCTCTTTTTTTGTTGCCGCTTGCCACCTCTCTGGCCGCTTCTCTTGATGACTACTACCGTGACCGCGACTACTACTCCAATCTGGCGGATGAGGCGCGGAAAGAGAGAAACAAAAAGGAACAGGACGCGGCTGAGGTTAAGGGTCAGATTAATAGAGTTAACTCTCAAATTAGGGAGACCGAGAATGCCCTGGATCGGACCGAGAGCGAGATCGGCCAAACAGAGCAGGAGATTGCCGGTCTTCTTGATCGCATCAAGCAGGAGGAGACCAATTTAAAAAACGAGAACGAGAAGCTGGGCCAAGTTGTTTCGTCCTGGTATATGGAGAGCGACGACGGTCTTTTGGAAGCGGTGGTCGGCTCAGAGAGCATCTCCGATATGATTACGCGCCGTGAATACTATGACTCTGTTCGCCAGCAGATCGAGGTTAAAATGGACCAGATCGAGGAGATAAAGCGTCAGTTTGGTGAAAATAAGTCTGAAAAAGACCGTCAGCGAGTTGCTCTTGGTGATTTACGGGCAAGCCAGGCCAACCAAAAAGGGACGCTTGAGGAACAGCGCTGGGTGAAGCATCGTCTTTTGACTGATACTCAAAAAATAATCGTTGAATTGAGGGAGGAGGAGAAGCAGGCGGCTCAGTTAGAGCAGCAGGCGCTATCGGCAATTGCTCGAATCATCACCTCGCGGCGAAAGACGTGGTGGGCCGAGAAGGGCAAGGGTCAGCGGGTAAATGCCGGCGATGTAATCGGCACAATGGGTTCGACCGGCAAGTCAACTGGCGCCCATCTTCACTTTGAGGTGAGAACCGCGGAGGGCGAAGTGGTTAATCCGGCGAATTATATCGGATCAACTTTCTCTTGGCCGGCGGACTCCCGGCGAATTACTCAGGAGTTTGGTATGACTAGTTATGCTCAGGCCGGGGCTTATGGCGGCAATATTCACTCCGGATTGGATATCGGCGCTGTTGAGCTGGGAGTGTGGGGTGACCCCATTTATGCCGCCGGACCGGGCGAGATTGTTTATAAAGATTGGCAGGGCGCTTACGGTTATGCCGTTGTCGTTCTCCACGATAATGGTATGATCACTCTCTATGCGCATTTGGGGAGTACGAGTTAAATGTCAGAGTCAATCCTAAACCCTTAAAGCTTCTTATATATACCGTGAACCCGGAAACCTGAAGCTAAGTTCGCGGTATATAGCTTTGGTATTATCGGGGCTTTGTTCTGAAACCAGGTTCCGCTATAATAGTTAATGTGAATACAGAGGAAGTTGCGAGAAAAAATAAACAGCGACAACTCGCCCGGAATTTAGCAGTTGTCATTTTTGGCATAGTGATTGCCTATTCCTCTTTTTGGGTTGGCTATTTAACCGGACGCGACAGGGCACTGGTAACCAAGTTGGGTGAACGCGTTATCAACACGGAGACGGGGAGACCGAAGGAGGTGGATTTTGCGCGCTATTGGGAAGCTTGGAGCAAGCTCAACGAAAAAGCAATTACCTCGGTTCCGGCCGAAAAGATGATCCAAGGTTCTATTGCCGGCCTGGCGGCATCACTGGGCGATCCCTATACCGTTTTTTTTACTCCCGAGGAAAACAAACGGTTTCGGGAGGATATCTCGGGAGAATTTAGCGGGATTGGTGTTGAGATAATTGAAAAAAGCGGCTTGCCCGTTATTGTTGCGCCGTTGGCCGACTCGCCGGCGGAGAGATCCGGACTTAAGGCCGGCGATATCATTGTGGCGGTGGATGATGCTAAGACCGACACAATCAGTCTCGATGAGACCATTAACCGGATTAGGGGTGACAAGGGAAAGCCCGTCAAGATAAAAATCTCAAGAGCCAGCGAAACGCTTGACTTTGAGGTGACAAGGGAAACAATTACCGTCAAAAGTGTCTCGATGGAAACCAGGGAGAGCGGCGGCAATAAATATGCCGTGATTAAGATTCGCCAGTTTGGCGATGACACCGACCGGCTCTTTGGCGAGATCGTTAGTCAGATACAGGCTAGCCGTCCGAAGGGGATCGTTCTGGACTTGCGCAATAACCCCGGCGGATATCTGGAGGGAGCGGTTGACTTAGCCGGTAATTTTTTGGATGGCGGTGTGGTAGTTATTGAAAAGGGCAAGGATAAAAAAAACAAAGAGTACAAAACAGCCAATCGCCCCAAACTAAAAGGCTACAAACTGGCTGTTCTGGTTAACAAGGGTTCCGCTTCGGCCTCGGAGATTTTTGCCGGCGCGATCCAGGATCGCGGCGCCGGCCGGATCATCGGCGAGAAAACTTTCGGCAAGGGTAGTGTCCAGGAGGTTGTCGATCTTTCCGACGGATCATCAATTAAAGTAACGGTCGCAAGCTGGTTTACGCCTCATGGCCGACAGATTAATGACGAGGGTATTGCGCCGGATATCGAATCAAGTGATGACGGCAACACGCCGGAAGATGAGGTCTTAGAGCGAGGCCTGGAGTATTTAGGAAATTAGAAGACGGGATAACTCGGAGGGAAGATGCCGGACGATGTGCTGGCAAATCAAAGTCAGACCGGTGACAGTGCCGGACAAGCCGTCGCCAAACCGCCGGCGAGTCCGTGGGAGGAGATTTTAGAGTCAGATGAGACTCCCAATCGAAGAGGACCAACCATTATTGGTTCTCTTGACGGTGCAGTTGTGGCGCCGCCGCAAAACCAGGTCGCACCCCTGTCTCTGCCGCAAGACATTGAGGAGAAGGTTGGGCAGAAGGTGCCGGCTGAAAATCTTGTTGAGGCTCAGCCGGCGGGCGATCAGGCCGGCGGGTTGCCGCACCCGCCGCGCGAGCTGGAGATAGCCGGTCAATCCGGGTCGGGCCTCAACCCGAGTGAGGGCAAGGTCGTTTCCTTTGCGACGGATATTAAAAAACCGTCTGCTTTGCCGCCAAAAACACCTCCGGTTTCACCATCTTTGCCGCCAGCTTCTTCTTCGCCGGTCTCATCTCCGGCAGTCCCGCCTCCTTCGGTGCCGGTTCAGCCTATCGCTTCGCCTCCTCGGGTTCCGGCCGTTCCTGCCGCTCCGCCGCCGACAACCGCGCCGGAGAAGCGACTCGGCCTGGTCGGTACTTTGCGCAACCGGATGCGACCGTCAGCCGCACCTGCCCCGAATCCGCCGCCGACAACCGTTGATGATTATGTCAAAGCTCAGATTGATCAGAAACCGCTCTCAGTGCAAGCTAAGGCGCCGCTAAACCAAACCGGGCGACCTTTTTGGCACTCGGCGCCAATATTGATGGCCGGCGGTTTTATCGGTCTCATCGCAATTATTATCTTTTTGACGGAATTGGGTTTCTTCTCGCTTGGCCTAGAGAAGGCCTATGGCGCTGTCGGTCTGGAGCGGCTCTGGGGCGGTTTGCCCAAAAATATTACCTCCGCCATTTTGCTCTCGGCGAGCGAGATGGGTGCCGAGCCCAACTTTAAGGTCCAAGGCGAGATTAATCTTACGGTTGATAAATCAAAAAAATCACCCATCACCTCACCCCTGGTGGCACTGGACCAGACCGGGGGTAATGTTCTGGTTCGTTCTGCCAACATTATCGCGGCGAGCTCGCGCTTGGCGGCTGATTACGATTACAGTGATTTTCTGGAGAGTGATTACTCCGAGGATGATTACTATCTGGACGAGGAGAGCGATGCCGAAACAGAGATCGAGGAAGAGGAGATCGAGAGCACCCCAAGCGCCAGCAATCAGGAGCAATATCCAAGTTATCAGCCATCGGGTACCGCCGCCAAAGAGATTAACTCAACTCTCTCGGCTAATTTTGGCCGGGAGGGGAGCGAGGCTGCGATTAAGGTCAAGCGCGTGACCGGAGATGATGAGATTTTGCTTCGGACAATGAACGACAAACTGTGGGTGAAGAGCCCAAGCCGGCTAAAGTTTAACGAAGAGGCAACGCCGAATGATTGGTCCGAGTATACTCTGGTTTCGCTCCAGAACAAATTGCTCCAACACGATTTCTTTACTCTCAGTGACGATGACGGTTTCTCTGTGGTGGGCCGGCGTGTTGCCAACGAGCGTCTTGGCGAGGAGCGTGCTTACCGTTACAGCCTGGAGAGTTTGGAGATCGGCGGCGCTCTGGATGATCTGGGTCTTGATTCCGATATGATTCAGAGCGTTAGCGGTGATATCTGGATCGGTATTCGTGATAAACGAATCAAGCGGGTCAATCTGGCCATCATCACCTCACCGGCCGCCGCCGTGACTCAAATCGTGGCTAATCTTGATTTTTCCGACTACGGTGGAGTAAATTCAATATTGAAGCCGGATGCCGGCGCAATCGTGATACCGGGTGTCAAAGCGACGCCAACCGGCACCGCCGCCGGAGCGGCACCGCCGCCGGTGGTTACCGGAGACGTAAAGCGGAAGAGCGATTTGGCCTCAATCAAGAGTGCCCTGGCCGATTATAAGCAGGCAAAGGGCAGTTACCCCGTTGCCGCAACATTGCTCAAGCTTAATGCCGGCGGCAATGCCTTGGAGGTAAAATTAGTACCGACATATCTGGCCGCTCTGCCAAGGGACAGCAAGGAAGCTGAGGGCTGGTTTTACGGCTATAAGTCTGATGGCCGGACATATTCTCTCTCGGCCCGGCTTGAGGATGTATCCGACCCCGAAGGTCAGAGTGCCGGCGGAGTTTATCTTTATTATTTGAAGGATGAGTAGGGGAATCGCCTTACGAATTTTTAGGAAAGGAGTTGTATGATTATGTGGATTGTATTGGGCGCGGTTGCGGCGCCGGCGCTGTGGTTGATTTATGCTTACAATCACCTGGTGCGCTTGAGGGTGCGGACCGACGAAGCCTGGAGCGACATTGATGTCCAGCTCAAGCGCCGCTACGACCTTATTCCCAACTTGATCGAGACGGTTAGGGGTTACGCTAAGCATGAGAAGGAGGTCTTTGAGAAGGTGACCGAGGCGCGGACTCGAGCTCTTGGAGCCAAGGGAGTCGAGGATAAGGCTCAAGCGGAAAATCAGTTGGCTGGAGCTCTAAAATCGATTTTCGCGGTGGCGGAGGCTTATCCGGATCTTAAGGCTAATGCCAACTTCCTTGAGCTTCAGCGCGAGCTGACCGATACGGAGGATAAAATTCAGGCGTCCCGCCGTTTTTATAATGCCAATGTTCGGGATATGAATATCGCCGTCCAGAGTTTCCCGACTAACATTATCGCCAATATGCTTGGCTTTAAGGAGCGTGAACTTTTTGAACTTAAAGAAGAAGCGGCCAAAGAGCCGGTGAAGGTTAAATTTGATTAAGAGGTAATATGATCAAGGTTGCACCAAAGTCAAGAGCGGTAAAAATTAAAACGGCGGGGTTGATACAGCGGGCTAGAGAGTTGCCGATCAAGCCGCACGTCAAAAACATCTGGCGGCGGGTTCGGCGGCAGGGGAATGGGAGGGGCGAGGAGTTCTCGCTGAAGGATATTAAGCAAGAAAAAAAGGAGGCGAAAGCGGGCTCTTTTCCCTTGATCGACGTTAAGGTACGTCATCGCATTCTGTCAACTTTGGCCTACCTCCAGATTTTACTGGTCATTCCCCTCTTCCTTGGCCGAAGAGACAGTTTTGTCCGCCATCATGTCAGGCAGGGTGTGGCCCTACTTGTGGTCTGGGCATTTGTCCCCTTTCTCTTTTGGCTGCCCCTTGTCGGCTGGCTTGGGCTTGCCTTTCTTCTCTTTGAACTGTTTTGGGGCACTGTCAGCGCCGGCCGTGGCCGCAAAGGTGCTCTTCCTCTCGTCGCCAGACTTGTGGTATAATTACACTTCGGGTAACGTCTAATGTTTATCGGTTACGAAGCCCATATCGGTAACGATAAGCGGTGACGTAACCCAGAGACGCTTAACGAAACGGGCCTCGCTACCATGACCCTTAGACGAAGAACGGTTTTGTAGTGTACACCCAAATTGATTCCAACAAACGGCGGACGGCACTATTGATCGGATTTTTTCTGATTCTTGTTATCGGTTTGGGTTGGATCTTGGCCCGAGTTTATGGTAATCCGGCGATTCTGGTCTTTGCCGTCATTTTTAGTCTTGTTCAGGCTCTTGTCAGCTACTATTATTCCGATTCGATTACCCTCGCCGTTTCGGGTGCCCGTGAGGCGCCGCGCCGGGAGCCCTTTTTGGAGCTCCACCGTCTGGTGGAGAATCTGGCCATTACCGCCGGCCTGCCCAAGCCGCGCCTTTATGTTATTAACGACTCGGCCCCCAACGCCTTTGCTACCGGCCGCGACCCCAAGCACGCGGTGGTGGCGGTAACGACCGGCTTGCTTGATAAGCTTAACAAACGGCAATTGGAGGGTGTGATTGCGCACGAGATGAGCCACGTTGGCAACTACGACATTCGCCTGATGACGGTGGTGGTGGTTCTGGTGGGGATTGTCGCCCTGGCTTCCGACTGGTTTATGCGCTCGCTCTGGTTCCGAGGGCACGATAATGATAACCGGCAGGGCAATGGAATCTTACTTTTAATCGGCATTGCCGCCGCCATCCTGGCTCCCCTCTTTGCTACCCTGATTCAGCTGGCAATCAGCCGCCGCCGCGAGTACCTGGCGGATGCTTCCGGCGTGCTCTTAACCCGCTATCCCGAGGGTTTGGCTGAGGCGCTGGAGATTATCTCGCGCGACAAGGAACCGCTCGAGGCGGCCAATCGCGCCACGGCGCATCTCTATATTGCCAATCCTCTCAAGGGCCGAGACGTCGCCGTCTGGTTCTCGACTCACCCTCCCGTCCAGGATCGAATCAAGCGTCTGCGGGCGATGATCTAAAATAAAAAAGGCGGGGGACCAGGCGGCCCCCGCACGGGGTTCAGTTTGCATAGCCTGTTCGTACACGTCGAGGATAGTTCTCGGAGATGCCGGTGGCTTTGCTGGTGAGGTGATCGGCCATCGCAATGATGCGCTCACGACCGCCATCCCAGAACCATTTGCCGGGACACTTGGTCGGCCCCTTGCCGCCATCCTTTATCTCTTTCCGCACCTCGTTGTGGGCGACCAGCCACCTGATGGGGTTCTTGGCATTGTACTCGACGATGATACGGGCGATAGCCCAGAGAATCTCGTCTGACGGCCAGACTTGGTCATAGTCGCCGTCGAGGCAGATGTTGATGGCCTCGCAGTTGGTCTCCCAGTTGCCGTTGCCCCAGCCGATGGCACCACTCAACAGATGCTGCTCGCGGATGACCTCTTTATGATCGGGAGTGGTGATCTCCCGAATGTACCAGTGGTACATGGTGAAGGTCTCCTGGATCTTGCTGTCGATGATCCAGAAGTGGCCGGAGTACGGCGGCGTGCCAGGAGCAACGAAGGGGTCTTTGTTGCCGTTCTCGAAGATACCCCTATATCCGCCGTTCTCAAAGCCGGCATCTGAGAGATCTTGGAATGTGAGGTTTCGGCCGGCGGCATGGTGGATGACCACAACGCACGGCTTCTCGCGCCCACCATCCCAGTCGATCTTCGGCACTTTCTGCTTGTTTACCTCGACGTAGCCGAGGTTGCCAACCGGAGCCATGGTGGTGGCATAGACCACCCCTCTATCAGGTGGTGGTTCTCCGAGCTTGATCTGGCCCTGGCTGCGGTTGCAGCCGGCGGCAAACACCATTGCCGCCAGGATCAGAATGGCATTACCTGTATTCATCCGTTCCCTCCATTCCTTCCGTGCCTGGTAGGGAAATAATACACAATTTTATCCAGATTGGCAAGTCTGCGGTCGTCTCTTTATGCAGTCACCCATCCTTAATATGCTTGACATGCTGGTGTTTCACTCTCAAAAAATACTCACTTGATCACGATCGGAAGCAAGTGAGTATTTTTTTCTGATACTTATCGGGAAATTATAATCGTTACAAAGTTTAATTTAGGCAAAGTTAGGTTAGGTCTGAAAGAGAGAGGATTTCCTTGTCGAGAAACACTTCGGTGATTGATTCCTCACCCTCGATAATATCGGTAATCATGTACTTGATGCAGCTGCGTCCGCCATATTGGCGGCAGATTTTATTGATCTCAGCCGTACATTCAAAGGGAAAGATAAAAACGCTTTTTTGAATTTGTTCAAAACCTACACGATAAAGCTGGAGACGAATTGAATCTCTAGTTCCTCGGTGATTCTCGGGAACATCATAGATAACGATGCGCCATTTTTTATCCCATTTTTCCGGGCGCTTAAAACTAATTGGTGCCAGCCTTCTTTTTAGCGTTTCCTTGCCCTCTTTGGTTATCTCTAGATAATAACGTTTTTTTTCGATCGTTTTTCGAATCAACCCCCGGCATTTTAGGCGGTAAATTTTCTGGCGAAAATTTTTCCAATCTACCTCTCTCGGACCGGCGTAACCCGACGTACGCCGGGAGTAACCGTGATCGCGGGAAAAAATATCATCGAGGCTAACAACAACCTTATCAAGCCGATTTTCCAAATAGGCCAGTAACTCAATAGTGGTCAATTTTATAATTTCCTTTGTCTCTTTTTCCATTGACTTAATTATAGCAGTAAATTAAAAAATACTCACTTGCTTCCGATCGTGAACAAGTGAGTATTTTCCTGTCATCTCGCAAGCAGTTTCTTCGCTCTAAGCCACATTGCTCAGGATGACAGTGGTTACCAATCCGTGAAACCGGAAATTAAATATCTAATCTGTATCTTTATATTCCTCCCCTAGGTTAGGGGAGGTTAGGTGGGGTGGTAAAATAGATCGGTCTCGTACCCCTCTAGCTCCCCCTGTCTTGGGAGAGAAACACAAGTAATAGCAAATGCCAGTCATGATATTTAATTTCCGGTTTCACGGACCAATCCCCTGACTGTTAGGTTCAGTTGTGGTAAGATTTGCCCAGTTCGGGCAAGTGGAATCTTTCCACAGATCTTGCCAAGAGGGCTGAATGTGAAAGAAGGTTGAACAATGGCGCTTGACAAACAGAAGCTCGAGGAACAGATCAGGTGGTTAGAGGAAAGAGGTCTTCTGACTCTGGTCATCTGACTCTCTGGCCGCCGATCAAGGAGAGGAGAGAGACAACCGAAGATGACCGGCTGGAATTGGCAGAGGATGCCTGGCGACAAGCAACTAGGCAAGCCAATGAACCGATGCATCAAACGGGTCGCCTTAAGCTTCAGACAACCCTACAGACAGCCTGCGAGATTCTCTTTGATCGGATCGCCAGTCTGGAGATCAGGCATGGAGAGGATCGGGAGACCATCGCCGTTCTCCGGAGCCGCTTGGCCGACGCAGAGGTAGCCATTGCCGGCCATGAGCGTGGTGCCACTGTTCTGGCGACGGAGAGCTTCGTTTTCCGTCGGCTGGCCGCGGCATCTCCTGCTCGTTCTGGCCGCAACCGTAATCGACCAATGGTAGGTGAGATACCCCACGACTCCGGCGATCCGGAGGACGGGTTGGCAGATTCTGTCACCGGAGAGGCGATCAATTGTCCGCCCTGCGGTGCGGGGTAGCGCACAATGTGGGAGGGGAAGAATACGGGTTGGCTGACATGCCAACCCTTTTTTAATTGGATTTTCTTGGGTGAAATCGGTAAAATAGGCACAGAGAGGAAAATTGAGAGATTGAGGAGAAATGAACAAACAAGAAGCTAAAGAGAGAATAGAGAAACTTCGTCGCTATATTGACGATATGCGTTACCGCTATCACGTGCTCAACGAGCCGGGGGTGACCGATGCCGACTATGACTCGCTCATGGCGGAGCTGGTCAAGTTGGAAGAGGAGCACCCCGAGTTTGCTGATCCGGACTCGCCCTCCCAAAAAATCGGCGGGGCGCCGGCCAAAGAGTTTAAATCCGCTCGGCATGAAGTTCCTATGCTCTCCCTCAATGACGCTTTCAACGAGGAGGATCTTTTGATCTGGTGCCAACGCATCAGTCGGCTGGTTAACAGCGGCGCGATTGAAAAATCGGGCTTTTACGCCGAGATGAAGATGGATGGCTTGGCCATTAGTTTGATCTACGAGAATGGCCGGCTGGCGCGCGGTCTGACACGGGGCGACGGGCGGGTTGGCGAAGAAATCACCCGAAACTTAAAAACCGTTCGGAGTATCCCTCTCGCTTTGCGGGAGGAGTCAAAATATTACAAAGACGCTCTCCGCCGCCGCGTTATTGTCCGCGGCGAGGTTTATTTGCCAACAGCCTCTTTTCTCGCCCTCAATGAGGAGCGGCGAAAGAAGGGCGAGCCGCTCTTTGCCAATCCCAGGAATGTGGCGGCCGGCTCTCTCCGCCAGCTCGATCCTAAGATCACCGCCTCCCGCAATCTTAACTTTATGGCTTATGGTCTTATTGTCGCTCCCGGGGGACAGTCCCCCCGGATCGAGTCCGGGGCAGGCTTTGCGGGGACAGTCTCCATTCTCACCCACGAGGAGGAGCACACTATCGCGAGGGATTTGGGTTTTCCGGTTAATTCTTATAATAAATTTTGCCCCGACCTAGAGACTGTGATTAAACTCTGGCACGAGTGGGAGAAGAAGCGGCCCAAACTGCCTTATCAAATCGATGGTATGGTGGTGAACATTAATGATAAAAAACTCTTTGAGCGCCTGGGCGTAGTGGGCAAATCGCCGCGCGGCGCCATTGCTCTTAAGTGGCCGGCCGAAGAGGTAACAACGGTCATCGAGGACATTCAAGTTCAAGTTGGTCGCACCGGCTCGCTCACCCCTGTAGCTCACCTTCGACCGGTGGTGGTGGCCGGCTCGACCGTCTCGCGAGCCACCTTGCATAATGCCGATGAGATCGAACGCAAGGACATCCGCATTGGCGATACTGTCGTCATCCGCAAGGCCGGCGATGTTATTCCGGAGGTGGTCAAATCGATCAAAGAACTGCGCACCGGCCGGGAGAAGAAATTCAAGATGCCGCGGGAGTGCCCCGTCTGCGGCGGGCCGGTGGTGCGGCGGGAGGGCGAGGTAGCGTTCCGTTGCGCCAACATGAGCTGTTTTGCCATTGAGAAACTCAAGATTGAACACTTTGTTTCTAAGGCCGCCTTTGATATTGACGGCTTGGGGCCCAAGATTATTGACCGGCTGATTGACGAAGGCTTAATCAGGGATGCCGCCGACCTCTTTGAGCTGAAAGCGGGGGATATCGAGCCGCTGGAGCGCTTTGCCGAAAAATCGGCGCAAAATCTGATCGAGGCGATAGTGGCGGCGCGCGCGATTGATCTTGACCGCTTTATTTACGCCCTGGGAATTCCGATGGTCGGCGCCGAAACGGCGGCGGATCTGGCCAAGCAATTTGGGACGCTGGAAAAATTTCGAGAGGCGAGAGGGGAGGAGCTTGATCGGATCTACGGCATTGGCCGAAAAGTGGCCGATTCGGTCTCGGCTTGGCTGAAAAGCGAGAAGAATCAGGCATTTATTAATCGCTTACTAAAACGCGGCGTTAAAGTCCGGCCCTATCACTCCCCTATCTCAGCCGATAAATTAAGCGGGCAGACTTTTGTGGTGACGGGGGTTCTCCCCTCCCTGACGCGCGACGAGGCTCATAAAAAAATCATTCAATATGGCGGCAATGTTGTCTCCGCCGTCTCTAAAAACACGGATTACGTCATTGTTGGCGAGGAGCCGGGCTCCAAGCTCGACAAAGCTCGCCAGCTCGGCATCAAAACGATCTCGGAAAAAGAGTTCTTGGCAATGATAAAGTAAATGTCAAAGATTCTACCTCCCCTTATCCTCTTCTGCTCTGGGAGGGGGAAATGAAATAATGTTTCTAAAAAAATCTATAACGGGACTACATAATATCCAGAGAGGAATAATTTTCCCTCTCCCCTTCTTGACAAACTATAAAAGGGTGCTACAATAGCGACAAACCCTGAGTAGGCAAGAGACTACCAGGTCAAGGGCAAGGTGGTGCCAATGGGCCGGCCGCCGTTCGATGGCGGTGTGGTCTGTTGGGCTGTCGTTGCCGGCCACCTAGACGGCGGCCTCGGCGAGAGAAGAGTGCGGTCGGCCTACCGGGCCGCATGATCGGGACACCTACGGAGGGTCCCGAGACAACAGGTAGAATGAGCGCGGACATCGCCCTAAACCGCGCGGGTGAGCAGTCTCACCTTCCCAAGGGCACGGTAGAGGCCGAGTCGGGAGCGGCGGCGGCGTTATGCTGACGATGTTCCTTGTCGCCGCTCCCGGCCTGTGAAGGAGGAACCATGGGAGGACAGTGGATTCGGGGTCCACTCAGTCGTCCGAGGTGTCACTCCTGTCTTGCGGGGATTGGTCGACGGTGCCGCGACGCGATTGGTACCTTCGATGCGGCTTTCGGGCCGTTAGTCCGCGCGAGACGTTCGGTTCCGGTCATCTCTTAGGTTCGCATGTCCCGGAGGTGCGATGGCTAGAAACACATCGCCTCTCCGCCGGCGCAGGGCCGAGGACCCTGTCTGCCGGTCCGACTCGACACCGCCGAACAGCAACGGGGCGGTTGCCAGAGCCTCCAGCTGGCACCGCACTGAATGCGTAGCGGGAAGGCGCACGAGCCCCAAATGGCCACCAATGAGTGGCAGTGGGCACATTGTGTCGACCTATCCCCTCCCCAAACGGGGCGCATCGGCCTGAAGTGGCGCTCTCCTGCTTCTGGCCATGAAACTGAGAGCACCCGTTCGGTTCGGCAACGCCGGCGGCTGGATCCTGCCATAGTGTGGTAGGTAGGTAAGCTCCCTGCAGGAGCCAATGGCGGATCCAGCCGCGTTCTTGTGCGCAACGGGTAACCAGCGCACAAGGCAGGGAGACGTCGGCCCTGTCTCCCTGCCTGCATTCATTCTCCCGGCGTCTTCCACTCCGATTCATCTTATGCCGGGAGACTGGGTGGCAACGGCCCAAACTTGTCGAGTTAGCCAATCACATTCTAAGCCCGTCAGGGCACAAGGGTGACGATCTTCGGCAAGGGGAGTGCTGTTGCCCCCGCCCTATTGCCGGCGCTGATTGCCGGTTTCCGAGCCGATAGCGGTGGTAAGTCAATTTGATGCCCCTAACAAGGTGTTGAAGACTTCCACCGCTTTTTCATAACAAGAAAAACCCATGCCCATAAGGGCGGGGTAAGTAAGATAGTAAACGCCGCAGGCGTATTCAGTTTGTCGTTTTATAAGGCTTGAATACAGATAGGGGAAAGTGATAAGGTTGTTTTAGTAGCTGGGTATCAGTAGTTAGAAATTAGGAATTGTTTTTTTCCAGCTACCAACTACTAAATTCCTAGCTGCTTTATATATGGCCATTAATATTGATCAAGTAAAACATATTGCCAAGTTATCGCGCTTGGAGTTAAGTAAAGAGGAAGAGATGAAATATACAAAAGAGCTCTCCTCTATTTTGGACTATGTCAATCAATTATCGAAAGTTGAGACAGAGAGTATTGAACCAATGGCTAATATTACAGGCTTGGAAAATGTTATGCGGGAGGATAAAGTCGAAGAATTGGGAATATCGCACGACGATATTAAGAAGAACTCTCCAGAGTTTAAGGGTGGTTATTTTATTGTGCCGGGAGTGTTTGAATAAATCAAAAGTGAGTCCGTCCGCTTCGCGGATGGTGGGATCCTCACGTCACCCGTTGTTACGGGTTCCTCAGGATGACAGATAGGAAATGGAACTGAATAAACTGACAATCAAAGAGGCTAGCGAAAGATTAGCTAGGAGCGAGATTACCTCGGTTGAATTGACTGAAGCGGTTTTTGAGCGAATTGAGGCGGTAGAATCAAAAATCGGAGCGTATATAACTCTGACCAAAGAATTAGCATTAAAGCAGGCGAAAGAATCAGATAAGCGTAGAAAAGCAGACAAACCACTCTCAGAAATCGATGGTATTCCAATCTCTCTAAAAGATGTTGTGTTAACAAAAGGAATTAAGACAACTGCAGCTTCAAAGATTCTTGATGATTTTATTCCGCCCTACAATGCAACTGTTTATGAAAGATTAATGAGTGCTGGCAGTGTCCTGACCGGAAAAGTGAATACCGATGAATTCACCATGGGTTCATCAACGGAAGCATCGGCGTACAAGACAGCAAAAATCCCTCACCCTCACCCTAACCCTCTCCCTGAAAGGGAGAGGGAATTAAGAGGAACTCCCTCGCCCATTCCGATGGGAGAGGGTAGGGGTGAGGGTATATCAACAACAAGAAATCCCTGGGATTTGTCTCGTGTACCAGGCGGTTCATCGGGCGGACCGGCAGCAGCAGTAGCAACTGATGAATGCTTGGCTTCAGTCGGAACGGATACCGGCGGATCAATTCGCCAACCAGCGAGCTTTTGCAGCATCACCGGCCTTAAGGTTTCTTATGGTTTGGTTTCTCGATATGGCGTTGTAAGTTATGCTTCCAGTTTTGACACCGTTGGTCCGATGGCCAAATCGGTTGAAGATATAGCGATTGTGTTAAATAAAATCGCCGGAAATGATCCTCGCGATAGCACATCGGTGGCGCATGACCTGCCGGATTATTTAACATCATTAAATTCTAAAATAACCGGTAAGAAGATCGGTATTCCAAAAGAATTTTACGGCGAGAGTTTGGATCCGGAAGTAGCATCAAAGTTAAGAGACGCAGAAAAAGTCTTTGAAAAACTAGGCGCAAAAATGGTTCCGGTTTCATTACCGTTAACTCATTATGCGATTGCCGCTTACTACATCCTGGTTAAATCAGAGGCTTCCTCAAACATGTCGCGGTATGATGGTATTCGCTATGGCCATTCCGTCTTGAAGAACAAGAAACTTGATCGAAGACTTTCGATACTGGATGTTTATCTGGAGAGCAGGTCAGAGGGATTCGGTCCGGAGGTAAAGCGATCAATTATGATGGGGACGCATACTCTTTCCTCCGGCTACTTTGATGCTTATTATAGAAATGCGGCTAAAGTTCGAACTTGTATTAAGCGTGAGTATGAAAGAGTTTTTAGGGAAGTTGATGTTTTATTGGCGCCGATCTCCCCTTTTCCGGCTTTCCGACTAGGCGAGAAGATTGATGATCCGTTGTTGATGTATCTGGCGGATGTTGATACGGTGCCGGTCAATATTGCCGGAATTCCGGCTTTGAGTATTCCAGTCGGATTTACCAGTAATAATTTGCCGGTCGGTTTGCAGTTGATCGGGCCGATGTGGGGGGAATCGACGCTTTTACAAGTCGGACACGCTTTCCAGCAAGAGACTGATTGGCATCTTAAAAAACCAGTAATTAAATGACCAAGAAACAAGAGACAAGATACAGACAATTGCCAATAGTCAAAAGACAAACACCAAACAGATTCCAAATCCTAACGTCTAATACCTAAGTGTTTGATGATTGAACATTTGGTAATTGAGATTTGTTTGGTTATTGTGTCTTGTGTCTTGGTTATTACTCCGAAGGAGTTTAATGGGAAAAAGAGCACAATTAAAAAGGGAGCAGGCAGAGGAGATTCTCCGCCAGCGCAAGGATATTCTGGAGTCAATGCGGCAGGAACAGCAAAAGTGGCGCCGTTTCTGGCGTCGCCTTGATTTTTGGGTCATTGTTTTATGTTTCTCTCTGCTTGGCGCCTTTCCCCTGCTTAATCCTCGCCTGGAGAGTTATCGTCGTCAAAACCCCCAAACAGCCGCGGCAAGCAACCAGGCTATTCTTCATACCAGTTTCGGTGATATTGAGGTTGAGCTTTTTGATCAGAGCGCGCCGCGAACGGTTCAGAACTTTATCGAATTATCAAAGCGGGGATACTATAATAATCTGACTTGGCATCGGGTTATCCGCGACTTTGTCATTCAGGGCGGCGATCCCAAGGGTGACGGCGGCGGCGGCGAGAGCGCTTGGGGCGGCCAGTTTGAGGATGAGATTAATCCGCAAAGCATTGGTGTACCGCCAGAACAGATTAAGCAATACGAATCTCAGGGCTACCGCTATAACTCCAATCTTCAATCCAAAAAGATGGAGCCGGGGGTGTTGGCGATGGCCAATTCGGGGCCGAACACCAATGGCAGCCAATTCTTTATTGTTACTGAACAAGCTCAGCCGTATCTTGACGGTAAGCACACCGTTTTTGGCCGGGTAACAAAGGGGATGGAGATTGTACGTCTTATTGCTTCAGTTGAAGTGGACGAGAACGATAAACCCAAAGAACCGGTTTCTATTCAAGGAATTGAGATAAAATAATGGCCAATCAGCGCAAAAATCAGCAAACGGTTTTGGAGGCTCTCGTTTTGGGGATCCTGCGCGGCATCGCGGCGCTCTTCCGTTTAATTTTCAGGCGCTGGCAAGGCCGGCGCGGCTTGAGTTGGCCGGAGAAACAGGAGATCATTCGCCGCCGGCTCGAGATTGAAGAGATGCTTAAATCGGAGAATATTCATGAACTGCGCCAGGCAGTCTTTGAGGCCGACAAGTTGGTTGATCGGGTTTTGCGCGGAGTCGGATTTGCGGGCGAATCAATGGGGGAGCGGTTAAAAAATGCTCACAGCAAGATCGACAGGCAAACTTACGAGAGCATCTGGCAGGGGCACAAAGTGCGCAATCAGTTGGCGCATGAACACAGTCAAAATATCGATTGGCACGAATTGCGAGGCGCGGCCGAGAAATTGCTAAAATATATTAAAACTATTTGATGATGGATAGCCTTAAAACCACAATGGATTCGACTTTACTCACCATAATCGGCTTAGAGATTCATGTTCAGCTCAAGACCAAGAGCAAGATGTTTTGCCGTTGCGATAATAACGCCGAGGGTAAAGCACCAAATACGGTAGTTTGTCCGGTTTGCTTGGGCTTGCCCGGCGCCTTGCCAGTGGCTAATAAACAGGCAATCGAATGGACAATCAAGACCGGAATCGCCTTAAACGCCCAAATTTCCCCGATGGCCAAATTTGATCGCAAACACTACTTTTATCCCGATCTACCCAAGGGGTATCAGATTTCACAGTATGATGAGCCTTTTTGTGTCGGCGGTTATATTGAAATCGAGGCAGATAGTTCTCGGCCGACGGCCTCGAACAATATCTCGAATACTCTCGATGCAAGTATTGTTCGAGCAAAGCGAGAACTAAGTAAAATAAAAATCAGGTTCAATCGCATTCACCTGGAGGAGGATGCCGGCAAGCTGATCCATTCGAATGGTCAAAGTTTAGTTGATCTAAACCGAGCCGGGACGCCGCTGATGGAGATAGTAACCGAACCGGACATCACCTCGCCCAAAATGGCCGGCGACTTTTTGCGCCGGCTGCAAAAAGTAGTTCGCGACGAGGTTGAAGTTTCCGATGCCGATATGGAAAAGGGGCACTTGAGATGCGACGCCAATATTTCAATTTGTGAGTCGAAAGGCGAAAGGCGAAAGGGTGAAAGTATTAGGATGTCGGAGATTGTGGAGATCAAGAATTTAAACTCATTTAAATTTGTCGAAAAAGCCTTGGCGCTGGAGGAGGTAAGACTTAAGGCTGACTATCCCAACTGGCCCAAGAAGCGGACCAAGGTGACGCGAGGCTATGATAGTGTCAAAAATATTACCTATGTCCAGCGTCAAAAGGAAGAGTCGGCTGATTACCGCTACTTCCCCGAACCGGACATCCCGCCGATTGATACATCAAAAATCGATCAGGGAAAATTAGCTCAAGAAACCACTGTTTCGCTGGAAGAAAAAATTGACAACCTTATTTCAATGGGTTTGACACCGGCTGATGCTGAAATTATAGTTAAGGATAAGACAAGATGGAGACAATTTAATGATATTTTGACTCAATCACACCGCGACGATGCGTCTTTTGTAAAAGCGCTAGCTCAAAGCCTCATTCATAATTATTTTGGTTTTTCTCTTGAAATTCTCGGTGGAGTCAAAACCAATCCTTACATCGATCTTATTGAGGCATTTGCTGACGGCCAGGTTACCAAGGCTCAATTTTCGGCTCTGGCCAAATTTATTCATGATCATAACTCTTCATACGAAGAAGCAAAAAAGGCGGTCGGTCTGGAGGTGACCGGTGATCGCAAGGAGCTGGAAAAAACTGTCGAGACCGTTCTCAGTCAAAATTCGGCCGAAGTGGTTAGATATAAAAGCGGCAGGACGCAACTTTTCGGTTTTTTTGTCGGTCAGGTTATGAGAGAAACAGGGGGGCGGGCCGACCCTAAATTGGTTAATGAGATATTACGAAGAAAACTCATTTCTTAATTACCGTCACCCGATGTGCAAATCTGTTTCACACCAGGGGCGCAAGGAGGTTGTATGGCAGAGGAGATACTTGGTCGTTTCTTAAGTCCGCTTTTAGCGATCGGTCCCAAGATTCCCGATCTCACTTTGGGGCTTCTCTTTGGCTACATCCTCATTAAGATTTTGGCCGCCTTACTTAAGAATGCTCTCAAGGTAGCGCGAATCCCCAGAGCGCTCAGCGATATCATCATCTCAATATTGCTGATTGTGATGTGGGTGGTGCTCTTTTCGGAGTTGGCAAGGCAGGCCGGGCTGGGCTCGCTTGCGATCAAGATATCCGGCTCTCTTTTGGTACTTGGCTTGGCGCTGGCCAATGGCGCCTCGACGATCACGGCGGATGCTCTCGCCGGCATCTTTTTGGCGCGGGATAAAAATTTCGCCTGCGGTTTGCGCATCAAAACCGGAGAAATTGAAGGGGTGATTGAGAAAATAGATGTTCGCAAAACCAGGATCCGCGACAATAAGGGCAGTATTTATGTTGTGTCCAACTCCAAGATTGATCAAGCCGGTTGGCAGGTTGTCGATGAGAGTAAGGCCTGATTTTTATGGTATAATGAAAGTGATTGTTGAATTGTCGGGCGGGAGATTGGAATATGCTGACGGAAACGCTAATCCAAATTCTGATCGGAGCGGGCATTGTTGCCGTAGTTGTGCTGACGGCTGTCCTTGTCTATCTTATTTTAATTTTACGCAAGATTGATGATGCGGCTCGAGTAATGGACGCCCGAATTCGGGAGGTCAACAGTTATGTGACCGGCCTGGAGGACATGATCAAGATTTACTACGCGGCGGCGAAATCATTTTTGACAACGCTGGGTTTGGGACTAACTAAAGAAAAGACAGATGATGCCGGCAAGCCGGCACAGAAAGGAGATAAAGATGACAAGCAACCACAATGACGGTAAAAAGTTTGCTCTGGGCGCCCTGCTTGGCGCGGTCACCGGGGCTGTTTTGGGTATCTTGTTTGCGCCCAAGAGCGGTAAAGAGACGCGCAAAATAATCAAGGATAGGGCGGAGGAGTACAAGGAGAAGGGCGAGGAGTATGCGCGCGAGAAGGCCGGCGAGGTGCAAGAAACTATAGACCAGGCCAAGTATCGCGGTCGGGAGGCGCTCGAGGCCGCTGCCCGCAAGGCCAAAGAGGCGGCCGAGGATGTCGAGCGAAAGGTTCACCGGGACCAATAAAGCGGTTTGCCTTGTGCATCACTCTGGGGGCAGAATTTAAAACAAAAAGAGGAGAACAGATGTCTAGAGTTGATTTTGACGATGAGACGCCGGCTGATAAGTTAAAGGGCGGACTTAAAAAAAGATTTGGCCTGGGGGTTTTGATTTTAGTTTTGGCCAGCTTTGTCTTTGGCGCCGTCGGCGGGGTGAGCGGAGTTCTACTCTTTTCGGCCGGCAACGGCTACATTGCCGACAAGCTTGGAATCAAGGGGTTTGACGGTGTCACCATTCCGACGACGCGAACCGAGAGGATTATTCTGGAAGAATCCAATGCCGTTATCGAGGCGGTCAATAAGGTTGCTCCGGCCGTTGTCTCAATTAAGCAAAAGAAGGCTGTGACCAACATCTTTGGCCAGGTTTATGAATCCGAGGGTGCCGGAACCGGCTTTGTCATTACCAGCGACGGTTTGATCTTGACCAATCGTCATGTTGTTTCGGACTCGGCCGCCACTTATACCGTGGTTTTGGCCGACGAACGCAGCTTTGATGCCACTGTTAAATCCGTTGATTCGTATCAGGATATTGCCGTCTTGCAGATTGAAGCCAGAAACTTGCCGGTTGTGGAGTTGGGCGACTCGGAACAGCTCCAGGTTGGCCAGTGGGTGGTGGCAGTCGGCAACGCTCTTGGCAAATTCCAGAACACGGTGACGGCGGGTGTTGTTTCGGCCCGCAATCGCAAGATTAGCGCCAGCGATAGTTCGGGGAGTTCCACTGAAACGCTTAGCAATCTGATTCAGACTGATGCGGCGATTAACCCCGGAAACTCCGGCGGTCCGCTGGTTAATCTGGCGGGACAGGTGGTTGGTATCAATACGGCTGTGGCCGCCGACGCCCAGGGGATTGGTTTTGCTATTCCCGTTAATGAGGCAAAATCGGCAATTGAGAGCCTAAAGAAAACCGGCCGCATTGTCCGGCCCTATATCGGTGTTCGTTATGTCCAGCTCACGCCCGAAATCGCCAAAGCCAACAGTCTCTCTGTCGATTATGGCGCGCTGATCGTGCGCGGTCAGGGCTTGGGCCAGTTTGCTGTTGTTCCCGGCTCGCCCGCCGACAAGGCGGGTCTGGTGGAAAACGACATTATCTTGGAGATTAACGGCCAGAAGATCAATGAGGACAACACTTTAATGAGTTTGATTCAGCAATATCAGGTTGACGAGGAGGTTGAGCTCAAAGTTCTCTCCAAGGGGGCGGAGAAAAAGGTTAAAATCAAGCTTGAAGAGCGCAAGTAAGGACGCTGATACAAGCAGATAAAGGCGCATTTACGCGAATTGACACAGATAACCAAAAATCCCCAAGCTTGGGGATTTTTGGTGGAGTGCCTTCGCGCCGATGGCGGGTTATCGTGATGGGATAGTTCTCTGCGCGAAGGCACCGGTGGCGGGTGCTACACCCGGGGATCATGGGCAGTCTTTCTCTTTCTCGGGCGCCGTTGCGCCCGGTGGACGTGAGCGACTAACTGGGTTAACCGCTCCTTCTTGCTTCTCTTCTGCCGCTGCTCAAACTGGAAGCGGCAGCCCGGCCAGTTCCGACAGAGATAGCCGCCGTCTTCACACCGGACCATGATTGCTCCGCAGTATTCACATGCAGGAGTGCCAAAGCGCGGCGTTCGAACGACGGCCACCCGAAGATCGGGCGAACCTCGAGCCGTTGGCATTACGATCACCCCCCTCCACCAACGGATTCCAATTACATTAAAGACCATTGCTCCCCAAAGTCAAGGGTTTCAAGAGAGAGTAAAAAAGAATTTAGCTTTTCCGAGAAATCAAAAAAGAGGGCGTCGGACGCCCTCTCGGATGTTGTGTTGATCATGACCCAGTGAGCTGACCAGCCGGGCTAAAGTAGACTACCGGCTTGTCGCGCTGGTCGTAGGGGATCCCCCCTTCCTTCTCGTTGTATGGCCAGAGCTTGACAATAAGAATGTCAGCTCTCCCCGGTCTCTTGTAACCTAGCTGGATCTGGATCTTCCGGAGGACGGTGCCGTATTTCGCCCTGTCGGCTTCTGAGAAGGGGACGGTACCTCTGAAGGCTTCACCGTTGGTGAGGATGATCTCGGCGAGGTAAGTTCCCGGCTGGCTACTGAAAGCGGAGGGCTGATCAATGCTGGCGCTGGTGAGGAAACCGATGAAGGATCGGCCGTCGACGAGGTTAATCCGGAAGGGGTTTTCGCCGCCGGCGAGCAGTTGCCCGCATCCCTCGGCGGCCTCCCTGATCCACTCGATCTCATCCGTATAGGGGACGGCCGGACCGCTCTCACCCTTGCCGATTCGGGTGCAGGAACCGTCGTTCCAGTAAACGAGATGATCGAAGTGGCTCCGGTCGTCGTGGTCGCAGTAGCTCATTGGCTTAACCTCAAGGCTCCGGCAACCGAGGCAGCGTTTGACTTTCTTTGCTGGGACTCCTTTCTCGTTAAGCTCGGTGACCACGAAGAGCCGGCCCAGCGTGTAGAGGGGGTGATCCTCGAGGCCGGGGGCGAGGGCATAGTCCCCGATGATGACCTGCTGGCCGATGGCGTAGAACCAGGGGGTGAGCCAGCCGCAGGGGACATGCCGCCGTAACCCGGGTGTCTTCTTGATCGCGCTCTCTTCGAGATTGCCGCAACGCCGGAGAGCCGCCTTGGCTTCCGTGACGGTGTCGTACTCGGCGAAAGCGTGTCCCTCCCTCGTGTTGAAGGAGTGGAGGACGATGTTGTGCCGCTCCTCCGGCGGATCACCGATCTCCAGTACCTCAACATAGCCGCAGATACCGCCATCGCCGCCGCCGGCATAATCGTGCTGGGTCAGACGGAAGCGGCTAAGGGCGGCGTACCCGCCATGAGCGACCTGGCTGGGTTCTCGCCAGCCGGGAATGTCCAGCTCGCGCACCGCGGCCAAGGCTTCCTTGACTGCCTCAATCTTGTCCTCTGGACAGCGCAAAGAAACCACCATACCGCTTGCGGTCACGGCCTCGATATACCTCTCCGTGGCCATCTCTTCTTCCCTCCCTTTCAGTTTTGTAAGCACAGCGACCTTATTGTATCAAAATAAAGACCAAAAAGCAACTTTTTAGGTCAAGATCTTGAGGTAGCGATTGCGGCCGGCGAGGTCTTTTTTGAGTTCTATTTTGCTGTCTTTAAAAACATTTCTGGCGTATTTGAGGAGATCAAGGGCATTTCTGGGGTCGAGCTCGACGAGAATCAGTCCGTCCGCATTAATGCGGCTGTGGGCTTGATCGAGGAATCGCTTAACGGTTGCCGTTCCTTTATCATCAGCAAAAATCGCCTCCTTGGGTTCAAAGTTAATCCCCTTATTTTTTTCGGCCTTCGGTCTTCGGCCTTCGGCTTTTTGGGGAACGTAGGGCAGATTAGCGATAACAATACCGAACTTTTGGGGTAAGCGCGGGTTGGAGAAGAGATCGGAGTGATAAAATCTGATAATATTGTTCGAGGCTAAAAGCCGAGAACTATTAACACCTGGTTCTCGCTTGTGCTCGAACAATATTCTTTTGGCGTTCTTCTTGGCGACATAAAGCGCCTTTTTTGATGTATCGGTGGCGTGGAATTTAACCTGCCGGCCTGCTGACTTGCCGGCCTGCTGACTTGCTAGGGCAATGATGATGTTACCGGAGCCGGTACCAATATCAAGAATCGCTAAAGGCCGAAGGCCGAAGGCCGGAGGCTTGGTACCACCATTGTTTTGCCTTCGGCCCTTGGCCTTCGGCTTAAGACTGTCTTTTATAAAGATGAGGGCTTCTTCTGTTAGCAGTTCGGTTTCCGGGCGGGGGATCAAGACATTTTTGTTAACAATAAAATCAAGACCATAAAATTCCTTATGGCCGAGGATGTAGGCTATCGGCTCGCCCTTTTTCCGTCGCCGGATGTAGCGCCTAAATTGGGCGTAGTCGGCATTGGTCAGCGGCGCTTCGGGATGGCTGAAAATATAATCAGTCTTTTTATCAATCGCCGCTTCCAGCAAAACCCGAGCATCAAGTTCCGGCGTATTGGTAAAGGGTGTTAATTCTTGGATTGACTTCTGTAGGATTGATTTTATCACCAAATGTCTCATTAGGATTCTTGGCTGGCGAGTTTGCGGGATTGGTCTTCGGCGATCAAGTTATCAACAATCGGATCAAGGTCACCGTCCATAATCCGGGGCAAGCTATGCCAGGATTGATTGATGCGGTGATCAGTCAACCGGTCTTGAGGGAAATTGTAAGTGCGGATCTTTTCGGAGCGGTCACCGGTGCCGACCTGCGAGCGACGGGTGTCACCTCGCTCCTTAGCCAGTTTTTCCTGTTCAGCAGCCAATAGTCTTGATCGCAGAATCGATAGCGCTTTAGTCTTGTTTTTGAGCTGGCTCTTCTCGTCCTGGCAGGAGACAACCAGACCGGTGGGCAGGTGGGTAATACGGACGGCTGAATAAGTTGTGTTAACCGATTGTCCGCCCGGCCCGGTGGCGCAAAAGGTATCGATACGCAAATCTTCCGACTTGATCTCAACTTCTGCCTCCTCGGCTTCAGGCAGAACAGCAACGGTAATTGTCGAGGTGTGGATCCGGCCGGCCTTTTCGGTTTCCGGCACTCGCTGGACACGATGAACGCCGCTCTCATACTTCATTTTGGAATAGACGCTCCGGCCGTTTATCTGAAAAGTGATTGTCTTAAAACCCCCGATACTCGAACTTTGAGAATCCAGAACATCAATCTGCCCACCCTGGCGCTCGGCAAATCGGGCGTACATCCGGTAGACTTCGGCCGCAAAGAGTTCCGCTTCATCACCGCCGGCGGCCGGCCGAATCTCGACGATAACATTGCGCTCATCGTTGGGATCCTTGGGGAGAAGAGCGAACTCTAACTCCTCTTCCAGCCCCTTCCGTTGACTCTCCAGATCGGGGATCTCGCTTTGAGCAATCTCTGCCAGCTCCGGGTCCTCGCCCCGGGCAAGTATATCTTTATTCTCGGCCATATTTTTGTTCACGGCAAAATATCGCCTGATCTTCTCGGCGAGACTGTCCAGGTCGGCTTTCTCTTTGGCGACCCGAGCCAACCTAATCTGATCATTGAGAATATCGGAACCGTGAAGTTCCCTTTCCAGTTCCTCATAATGATCTAAAATTTTTTGAAGTTTAGAAATCATAATAGGTTCAATAAGTCTAATGGGGTCTAATAGGCAATAAACAAAAACCGGCTGATCTGGGCCCAAGCCGGTTTTATTATACATAAAGCAGAGTTATTTTTCAGCAGATTCAGCTTTGCCCTTGTCCTTCTGAGCTTTGGTCTTTTCGTTTTTGGCTTTGTCCGCTTGCACCTTGGCGGCCATTCTGGCGCGGAACTTATCAACGCGGCCGGCCGTGTCAATCAGCTTCTGCTTGCCGGTGAAGAAGGGATGACAAGCCGAACAGATTTCCATGGAGATCGCTTCGTCGGTTGAGCCAGCCAAATAAGTTGCGCCGCAAGCGCAATTTATCGTGACATTGTCGTGATAAGTTGGGTGAATACCTGGTTTCACAATAACCACAAATGGATAACTAATTTTACTAAATAACGAATGTCGAATAAATATCAGCTTATTGGTTATTAGTCATTTGGACAGATTCGTCATCCATTTTTGGATTCTAGCACACTCTTGCCCTAATGTAAATAATCTGATAATATAATTCTGTCAAGAACAAGGAGGGCTAATTCACACACCTGTCTCAAGAATCCTCCCGCGCAGGCGGGAATGTCAGGTGGCGGCAAGAAAGGATTATGTTATGGGAGAAGCACCAACGTTGCGCGAGATGCTCCAGGCCGGTGTCCACTTTGGACATAAAACCTCGCGCTGGCATCCGGCAATGGCGCCGTTTATCTTTACGGCTCGTTCCGGCGTCCATGTAATTAATTTGGAGGAGAGCGCCAAGAGGCTTAAGGCGGCCAGCGATTTTTTGGCAAAATTGGCGAGCGAGGGCAAGACTGCTCTCTTTGTCGGCACCAAAAAACAGGCAAGCGAGATCGTTAAGGCGGCGGCCCTGGATTGCGGTATGCCGTATGTCAACTCTCGCTGGCTGGGCGGGACACTCACCAACTTTGCGGTCATACGCAACTCCATTGATAATTTTGTTAAAAATAAGGAGATTGTTCTGGCCGGCAATAGCCAGGGTATGACAAAGCGCGAGTTGACGCAATTGAGGGAAAAGGTTGCCAAGGGAGAGCAGGTTTATGGCGGCTTGGTAAATCTGCGCAAACGCCCCGATGCGCTTGTTCTTATCGGTGTTCACGATGAGAAAAATGCTTTGGCGGAGGCCAAGATGCTTGGCATCCCGGCGGTTGGTTTGGTTGACACCAACGTTGATCCGACCGCGGTTCTCTATCCTGTTCCGGCTAACGACGACGCGACCAAATCAATTGTTCTCTTTGCCAACTATTTTGCTCAGGTGATCAGGGAGAATAAGGGTAAGGCGGTTGAAAAGCAGGAATAGCGATGCGAATGACGAATTTTCATGCGAATGTTGCTAATTAAAACCTAAAGCCAAGACACCAAAACAAAACGTTAAAAAACTTAAACATTCAAATTTTTTGATTTGAATTTATTCGTATCATTCGCAGGATTATTTGTAAATTAGCATCGCGCGTTAGGAGTATTATGACTATCAGTGCAAAAGATGTAATGGCTTTGCGGGAGAAAACCGGTCTGTCGATGATGGAGTGCAAAAAAGCGCTTATGGAGGCGGGCGGCGATGAAGAAAAAGGCATGGCGATCTTGAAAAAGCGCGGTTTGGATAAAGCGGCCAAGAAGGCTGAACGGATCACCGGATCGGGTTTGATCGAGGCCTATTCTCACGATGGCCGCATTGGCGTGCTACTGGAGGTTCTGTGTGAAACCGATTTTGTGGCTCGCAACGAGGAGTTCAAACAATTGGCTCACGATTTGGCCCTGCAGGTTGCGGCGATGAATCCTCTCTATACATCTCCCAGCCATATTCCCCAAGAGATTGTTGAGGAGAGAAAAAGGGAGTTTGCCGAGGAGGCCAGAACTCAGGGTAAGCCGGAGGCAGTTGTCACCAAGATTGTCGAGGGCAAGCTGGACAGGTATTGCGCCGAAGTTTGCCTTTTAAACCAGCCCTTTATTAAGGATCAGGACAAGACCGCCGGCGACATTGTTCGCTCTATGATAGCCAAGCTGGGTGAAAATATTACCGTTTCCCGCTTTGTCCGCTATGTTCTTGGCAGTTACGAATAATTGATTTACTATATTTCAAATTTTTAGAAAGTGGTAAGATAGCCTTGAGGCGTGAAGCCTCAAGTTTCAAATTGTCGGGAGGCGCTATGGTGGAAGAGATTATAAGATCAACAAAACCAAAGATGGCAGAGGCGATTAACGCCCTGATTAGTGACTTAAAAAAAATCAGAACCGGTCGGGCTAACCCGGATATTCTGGATGCCGTTCGCGCCTCTTACTACGGTACCAGTACGCCGATACGGGAGATGGCGAGCATCTCCGTGCCCGAGTCAAATGTTATCGCCATTAAACCCTGGGATCGCAACGTCCTCTCTGACATTGAGTTGGCAATTCGAAACTCCGATCTTGGCCTCTCTCCGGTCAACGACGGGACAATGGTTCGTCTGGTTTTGCCGCCGATGACAGAGGAGAGGCGCAAAGAAATTATCGGCCAAGTTAAAAAGATGGGAGAGCAGGCAAAGATTGCTTTGCGTACTACTCGGGGAGAGGCGTGGGGACACGTTCAGGAAGCCGAGAAAAGAGGCGATATCACCGAAGACGATCGTTATCGAGCCGAGGACGAACTCAATAAACTGATCGGCGAGATGAACCGGGAGGTGGATCGGGTTGTGGCAGAGAAAGAAAAAGAAATTATAAAAGTATAATAAGCGATCCGAAAACGAATCTTCATCCGAATGTTCCCAATGGTTCGCTCGCCATCACTGCAAGTATTTGGATCATCGGATAAGATTCGCAGATTCGGACCGATTGGATGTTTAAGTGATACTAACAATTCTCGCCTTCCTTATTGTTCTGGGCGTCCTGGTGCTGGTTCATGAACTGGGCCATTTTGTTGTGGCGAAACTCTCAGGCGTAAAGGTGGAGGAGTTTGCTTTCGGTTTTCCGCCCCGCTTGTTTTCAATAAAGAAGGGAGAGACTCGCTATTCGGTTAATGTCGTGCCCTTTGGCGGCTATGTCAAGATGCTGGGGGAGCTGGAGCACTCCGCCAGTCCGAGAGCATTCGAAAACCAGAGAGCCGGCAAGCGTTTTGCTATCTCGATTGCCGGGGTGGTGATGAATATTTTGCTTGCCTGGACGATTCTGACTGTCGGTTTTATTGCTGGTATGTCGCCGATTATCTCTGATCCGGATACCTTGCCCGGGCAAAAGGTGAGCTCGGAAATTATCGTGGCCAACGTGACGAAGGGCTCGGCCGCCGAAAAAGCCTCTTTTCAGGCCGGGGATATGCTTTTGCGGGCTCAGACCGGCGAAGATCAGGTTAACTTTGATTCCGTGGAGAGTGTTGGCGATTTCACCCGCCGCCATCAGGGCGAGAGGGTAGAATTTGTTTACGAGCGCGGCAATCAGTCGGAGACTAAGAGCGTCGAGCTTTCCCGGGATGGAGAGGCGCCGCTGGGCGTAGCTTTGGCCGAGAGATCGATCGTGAAGGTGCCGTGGTATCAGGCGCCTTATGTCGCTCTTCGTGAGACTTGGCATGTGGTCGAGGTCACCTTTAGGTTTTTCGGCCAATTTTTACACAATCTTTTTGCACGCGGCGAGGTCGCCGAGGAGGTGGGCGGACCGGTTGCCGTTTATGTTTACAGCGGTTTGGCGGTTCGGGCGGGAGTAATGGTTTTCCTGCAGTTTATCGCTATGCTCTCCGTTAATTTGGCGATTATCAACATCTTGCCCTTTCCGGCGCTTGATGGCGGCCGTCTGCTCTTTATCGCCCTGGAGAAGCTGCATGGCCGCAAAGTGGTGAGAGAAGAGATCGAAAACATTATCCATACCATCGGTTTTGCTGTTTTGATCGCTCTTCTACTAGCCATCACTTACCGCGACATTAT
The DNA here is from genome assembly GCA_038078835.1 of Patescibacteria group bacterium. Classification (GTDB taxonomy): domain Bacteria; phylum Patescibacteriota; class UBA1384; order XYA2-FULL-43-10; family 1-14-0-10-43-13; genus JBBTQI01. Next base: position 52,104 of record JBBTQI010000002.1, read on the forward strand.
CAAACTCTTCTAGCCTTACTACAAAATTACGAATTCAACAAAATTACCAATATTGCAAATATTTGTATGATTTGTAGTTTCGGTGAATTTGTAAATTTATAGGAGACTAAATGAAGCAGTCGCAACTATTTTACAAAACCCGCAAGGAAACACCGGCGGATGCCGACTCAATTAACGCTTCGTACTTTATCCGGGCCGGGTTTGCCCATAAGCATATGGCCGGAGTTTATGCTCTACTGCCCCTTGGCTTTCGAGTTCTAAAAAAAATCGAGCAGATCATTCGCGAGGAAATGAACACTATTGGCGGGCAAGAAATTTTAATGAATGTGTTGCAGCCCAAGGAGCTGTGGGAGGAAACGGGCCGCTGGCAGTCGGCAGTGGACATCTTCTATAAGCTCCGGGACAGTCGCGGCAAGGAGTTGTGTTTGGCGCCGACTCATGAAGAGGAGACAACTGACATTGTTCGCGGCAGCACCAATTCCTATAAAAATTTGCCAATTGCCCTCTATCAGATTCAGGCTAAGTTCAGAAATGAACCCCGGGCCAAATCCGGCCTGCTCCGCGGCCGGGAATTTATTATGAAGGACCTCTATAGTTTTCATACCAGCGAAGATGATCTTTGGCGTTACTATGATGTAGTGAGAGCTGCTTACTTTAAGATTTTTGACCGTTTGGGCCTTAGTGTGAAGTTGGTCGAGGCTTCGGGCGGGGTTTTTTCAAAATTTTCCCACGAGTTTCAGGTGCTGACACCGGTGGGAGAAGATACAATTTATTACTGCGACAAGTGCGATTTTGCTCAGAACAAGGAGATCGCCAAAGTCAAGGATGGCGACAAGTGTCCGGGGTGTGATGGCCGCATCAAGATGGATCGCGGCATTGAGGTTGGCAATATCTTTCCCTTGATGGCACGGTTTTCCGAGCCGATGGGAGCGGTTTTCCTTGATAGGGACGGCAAAGAGAAAGTGATGGTGATGGGTTCTTACGGTATCGGTTTAACGCGGGCGATGGCGACGGTAGCGGAGATGAAATATGACGCAGCCAAAAACGCTATGGTCTGGCCCGGAGAAATTGCACCGTATCGGATTCACCTGATCTCTCTTAATAAAAATGATCAGGCGAACAGGATTTATGATGAATTAAGAAAAAAAAATATCGAAGTTTTGTTTGATGACCGCGATATTTCGGCCGGCGAAAAATTCGCCGAGGCTGATTTAATCGGGTGTCCTATCCGGCTCATTATCTCTGAAAAATCCCTGGCCGCTGGCGGAGCGGAGCTGGTCGATAGGATCGATAATAAAATAAAGATTGTGTCGGTCGGAGAGATATCAAGGGAGATCAAGGGGATAACAAAGGGATGATAGGGGGGGCGACAAAAGGGCAGTAAGGGGGGCAAGGGAGGCGATAAAGACAACAAGGGGACAGTAAGACAGTATATGCGTGTATATTGAAGCAATGAAAGCAGTGAATAAAATAAGGACCTGGCGGCAGCGCTGGCCAAGGGGGAGAAGAATCGGGGTCGGGCGGAAAGAAGGCGCGTTCCAGCAGTGAGCGCGAGATCGGGAGAAGCGACTCGTCGCTTTCCAAAACGGTCTGAACCTGTTCGATCAGGCTGTATGGGCTATGCCTCGGCATGGCGTCGAGAATAGCGCAGATCGCCGCAGTGACATCAACACCGCGCCCTCTCATCGTCGCGATGATGGCGGGCATAATCTCCCGGAGGGCGCGCGGAGCGAATGTCGCCAGATAGCGACCCAACTCTCGCCAGTCGTTTTCCTCGGCCAACTTGACTGCTCGCGGCGGCGCAGCGACAAGCATTTGGTGTGCTCCTTTCCTGGGATTTAATATTCATTTAACTATTTCCGCCCAAAAATGTCAAGACTAAAAGAGAAAATTAAGGATTTGTCCAAATTAGCGGGCGTGTACCAGTTTATCGGGGAAACCGGCGAGATTTTGTATATCGGCAAAGCCAAAAACTTACAGAATCGCTTGAAGTCTTACTTCGCCAAGGAGATTGGCCGCGGTCCGGTGATCGATTTAATGGTTAGCCAGGCTGTAGATATCAAGATCATCGAAACTGAAAGCGAGATTGAGGCGGTTATTTTGGAGGCCGACCTCATCGGCAAACTCAAACCCAAGTACAACATTCGCCAAAAAGACGATAAATCGTTTCTGATGATCAAGATAACAAAACCAAAACACGCATCACGTATCACATATCACGTATCAGGGATGAAAGAAAATCAATGCAATGAATATTCTAAAGTCTCACTCATTCGGTACAAGGATGTCGATGTTGATGATAAAAGCGCCTGGTACTTTGGGCCGTATCCGGCGGGAGATCTCTTGAAGCGTTCAATGTGCTATCTCCGCCGCGTCTTTCCCTATTATGACTGCTCCGAAGTCAAATATAGCCGAGCCCAGAAGAACAACCGGGCCTGTTTGTATGGCGATTTGCATATTTGCTCGGCGCCGTGTGTCGGGGCAGTCAGCACGGAGGAGTACACCAAAAACATCACCTATCTGAAGAACTTTTTGCGGGGCAAGAAAAAACAGGTGATTAAAGACCTGGAACAAGAGATGGCAACGTTAAGTCAAAACCGGAAGTTTGAGGCGGCTGCTGTTATTCGCGATCGTCTCACTGCGTTGCGCCATATCGGCCAGGCGGCCATTGGTCTTAGGGATGATTTCACTGCTCCGGCCAAACTTGCTTTCCGGCGCATCGAGGCTTATGATATTGCCAATATTAGCGGGCAGTATGCCGTCGGGGCGATGATTGTTTTTAGCGGCGGCGAGACAAGCAAAAAAGACTATCGTCGTTTTCGCCTTCGGCCTTCGGCCTTGAGCCTTGAGCAAGGCCAAGGTGATGTTCAGATGATGAAAGAGGTGCTGGCACGGCGGTTTGCCAACGATTGGCCCCGGCCCGACTTGATCCTGGTTGATGGTGGTGTTGCCCATCTCAATTTGGCAATGCGGGTGCTAGGGGAGTATAATTTTGATATTCCGGTGGTGGCTATCGCCAAGGGCCCGAAGCGGGACAAAAACGAATTTCATTTTTCCGATCAAAATATTGCTCATTACGTCAAGAGAAATCGAGAGCTGGAAATTATCCTGGTTAAGGCGCGCAACGAGGCTCACCGCTTCGCTCAATCGTACTACAAGAAGCTGCACAGTAGGGGGATGATGGGGGAATAATTAATAATGTCCACAAAGTGTGCGATCGCACCACAAGTGAGACAATAATTATAAAGTCCGTAAAGTAAAGCATAGAGTTGATGTTTGTTTGGGGACAGGCGGGATAAAGAGATGAGGCGAATTATAAAAAACTGGTGGAACGGTTTGCGCTACGAGCCGGGTGATCCGCGTTATCATACAGGACGCGATATTAAAGTCGCCGTTATCGGCGGCGGGACCGGTCTGGCCAATTTGTTGCGCGGCTTGAAGAGATACTCGCGGCACATTTCTGCCATCGTCACCGTGGCGGACAGCGGTTCTTCGACCGGAGAACTGCGCCGCGAGTTTGATATTCCGGCCCCCGGCGATATTAGAAAGTGTTTGGCTGCTCTAGCCCTGGACGAAGTTCTGGTAACAAAGCTCTTTGACTATCGTTTTGCCCAAAAAAAGAGCCGGCTGGGTGGCCACACTCTGGGTAATATCTGGCTCACCGCCCTTTCCGACTACTTTGGTTCCTTTGATAAGGCGATCGAGGTTACCTCGGAGATCTTTCAGACTGCCGGCAAGGTTTTGCCGGCCACGCTTGAGCCGGTTGATCTCATAATTGAATATGAAGACGGCACCAAGGTGAAGGGTGAGGATTATCTCGACAAACTTGTTAAACGTCCCCGCAAGATCTCATTAAGCAAGAAGGGCGTTCGGGCATATACAAAAGCCATTCGAGCGCTGGGGGAGGCGGACCTAATCGTTATCGGCCCCGGCAGTCTCTACGGCAGTGTCATCCCCAATTTTCTGATACCGGGGATCACGCAGGCGGTGCGGCAGAACCGCCGGGCAGTCAAAACCTATGTTGCCAACTGTTCAACCGAGCGGACACAAACCGCGAAGTATTCGATTGATGACCACATTCAAGCGATCTTTGAGCATGCCGGCGGCCGCGTTTTTGACCACTGTCTGGTGAATAATAAAATTCTGCGTCGTTCAAAGGATGTTTATAAGTTAGGCGAGGTCAATAATATTACCACCGACAAGCAGGAAATTTTGGGGGTGAGAATTGCATGCGACGATATTATTTCAACCCCTAACCCTCTCTACCATAATTCGGAAAAGCTGGCGGAAAGCTTAATCGAGTTGTATAATAAACAAGAAACGGAGGGATTATGAGGCGACCGATTGTAGTCGGCAACTGGAAGATGTACACGCGGGCGGCCGACGCAACTATATTGGCAACAACTTTGCGGGATAATTTAGCTCGCCTGCCAGAAGCGGAGATTGTTCTTTGTCCGCCGGCAGTCTGGATTTCTGAGGTTTTGGCGGTAGTCGGCCGGGGTCGGATTGAGCTTGGCGCTCAGAATATGTACTTCGAGGTAGAGGGTGCCTTTACGGGCGAGATCTCCCCGCTGATGATTCGGGATGTGGCCAAATATGTTATTATCGGTCACTCTGAGCGCCGGGAGCATTTCGGCGAAACCGACGAAATTGTCAATGAAAAAACCATCGCTGCGCTCGAAGCCGGTCTGGTGCCGATTGTTTGCGTTGGCGAGCGCAAAAAAAAGAACAATCCGGCCGAACCGGTGGCGGAACTCAAAGCGGCGCTGGAGGAGATTCCTAAAAAACGCCTTACCGACATCGTTGTGGCTTATGAGCCGGTTTGGGCGATCGGAACGGGGGATAATGCCGCTCCGGAGTATGTAGCCAGAGTGATTAATCAACTGCGGGAGGTTGGTTTAGCCGAAACACCCGTTCTCTACGGCGGCAGTGTCAATTCAAAAAACATTGCCGCTTACGCCGCCCGCCCCGAGATTGACGGCGTTCTGGTCGGCGGCGCCAGCATCCGCTCGTCGGAGTTTGTCAAAATCTGTGAGACCTGGGCTCGCGTCAAGCACTTCCGCAGTCAGGCTTAATGTGGTATAATTTGGTTATGACAGAAGAAAAACTATCAAAAATGCCGCAGTCGGTCAAGGTTACCCTTTGGTCGTACGACACGGACAGATTAGACTTGGAAAAATCCGGTCGAACTGTAATCGGGCAGGTTTTGAACTACGGCAGCACAGAAGCATGGGATTGGCTTTTCTCTTACTACGGCAGGGATCGTGTTCGAGAAGAGGCCGCGAGAGTACCCAAGGGGGCATGGAACAAACCATCTCTTGCTTTGTGGTCGCTGGTTCTGGATATCCAGCCAAAAGAAAGGTCTGAATGGATGAAGATATCTTCCGCGACATCTTAGATGAGGAACGCAGGAAAATTCTACCATTGTTGGCAGATTTTAAGGCTGGTTTTTATTTGGCTGGCGGCACCGGTTTGGCTTTACAGTTAGGACATCGCGACAGTATCGACTTTGATTTTTTTAGACCCGATTCTTTTTCAACCGAGGAACTTTTTGAAAAAGTTCAAGCGACATTCACCGGTCACAAGATCGAGAAAATCCAGGACGAGAAAGACACTCTCAGTGTTATCATCGACGATAAAATCAGATTCAGTTTTTTAACTTATCCTTACCCGTTAATCGGTCAAATTATCAATGATCGATATCTTAGATTGGCTTCAGTCGCCGATATCGGTTGTATGAAATTTTCAGCTATGACCGGTCGGGCTGCCTTAAAGGATTACATTGATCTGTATTTTATTCTGCACAAAATCCCATTACGGGAGCTCGTTCAATTATCGGAAAAAAAATTTCCAACCCTAAACCACGCTTTAATTATGAAAAGTTTGGTCTACTTCGACGACATCGAGTTTGTCGAGATTAACTATAAACACGGCCGACAGGTTGACTTTTCCGATATTAAAAAATATCTCGAGGATACGGTAAAGAACCATCTAAAGGCAGAGTATAAATAATCGAAATTATCCACAACGGAGGGACGAATGAAGATTGCGATAAGCGGCTTTGGGCGGATTGGCCGGGCGGCGGCTAAGATCGCGCTCGAGCAGAGCAATGTGGAGCTAGTGGCCATTAATGACCTGGGCGATATCAATACCCTGGCCCATCTTTTGAAGTACGACAGTTGCTACGGGATCTATAACAAAGAGATTAGGGCAAGTGAGGGCAGTCTGATCATTGGCGGTAAGAAGATCAAATTTATCTCTGAGAAGGAGCCGGCCGGCCTTCCCTGGAAGGATCTGGGCATCGACGTAGTAATCGAGTCAACCGGTGTCTTTACCGAGAAGGAGAAGGCGGCGGCTCATATTAAGGCTGGCACCAAAAAGGTGATTATGTCAGCGCCGGCTAAGGATGAAGTGACGCCAACTTATGTTGTCGGCGTCAATACTGATGATTACAAAGGCGAAGAGGTGATCTCTTGTGCTTCCTGCACCACCAACTGCATCACCCCCATTATGAAGGTGCTCGAGGATACTTTTGGTATTGCCAAATCGCTTATGACCACCATCCACTCTTATACTGCCGACCAGAATCTGGTTGACGGGCCGCACAAGGACCTCCGGCGGGCCCGGGCGGCGGCCATTAATATTGTACCAACGACAACCGGCGCGGCTAAGGCCGCCTATAAAACCATTCCCACTCTCAAAGATCGGTTTGACGGCTTGGCGATCCGTGTGCCGACACCCGTTGTTTCTCTCTCTGACATCACCGTCCTGCTCAAAAAGAAAACGACAGCGGAGGAGATCAACAAGACTATGGCCGAAGCGGCGAAGGGCAAAATGAAAAACATCATCGAGGTGACATCGGAACCGGTTGTCTCTACCGATATCATCGGTAATCCCCACTCGGCAATTGTCGATCTTTCACTGACCCAGGTTATCGATGGTGATTTGGTTAAAATTATCGCTTGGTATGATAACGAATGGGGGTATTCAAACCGCTTAGTCGAACTGGCCGGATTGATTAACAAATGAGAAGTATTCGAGATGCAAATTTGAAGGGGAAGAGGGTCTTTTTGCGGACCGATTTTAACGTGACGATGAAGGATCGCGAGATCGTCGACGACAATCGCATCAGATCGGTCTTGCCGACGATTAAACACTTAATGGAGCAGGGGGCTAAAATCATTATCGGCACCCATCTTGGCAAGCCCGGCGGAGAGGTT
>JBBTQI010000002.1:59333-67509 GCA_038078835.1 Patescibacteria group bacterium
TTAACCTTGATCTGTCAACTATTCCCCTGGCCCGGCATCTGGCTAAACTGCTGGGGCACCCGGTTTCCGGGACTGACTTTCTTTTTGAGCCGAGGGTGGGGGAGATAATCGAGACTATGGAGCCGGCCGGAATCCTGGTTCTTGGCAACTTGCGCTTTGATCCGGGCGAGGAGCAAAACGATGACGAATTTGCACGAAAACTGGGTGGCTTGGCTGAGGTTTATGTCAATGATGCCTTTGCTGTTTGCCATCGCAATGCCGCCTCGGTTAGCGCTATCACCAAATATCTGCCCGCTTATGGGGGACTGTTGCTGGAGTCAGAGACGGCGACACTCAGTTTACTTTTAGAGAGAGCTGAGTCGCCCTTTATTGTCATTGTTGGTGGCGCGAAGATTAAGGACAAGGCCGGTGTTATCAACAACTTGGCTCGCAGAGTTGACCGAATTCTGTTGGGCGGAGCGGTAGCTAATACTTTTCTGGCGGCCGGAGGGACAGAGATTGGTCAATCTTTGTCAGATCCCGAGATGGTCGAGGTTTGCCGCAAGATGCGGGAAGAGTTCGGACCAAAGATCACGGTTCCGCTGGATGGTGTCAGGAAAGAAAAGGAAGACGGCTTTGACATTCTTGATATCGGTCCGGAAACAATCAAAGAATACACCCGCCTTATTCGGGGTGCCAAGACGATTTTCTGGAATGGCAACCTTGGCTACACTGAAGATGAACGTTATGCTGTTGGGACAAAATCAATTGCCGAGGCTATCACAGAAGTTAATGGTACTAAAGTTGTGGCTGGTGGCGACACGGTTAGTTTCATAAATTCTCATAATTTATCACAAGGTTTCACATTTATCTCTACCGGCGGCGGAGCCGCCTTGGAGTTCTTATCCGGTCGGCCATTACCCGGTATCATCGCCCTGGAGGGCGGGAAGGATTAATTATGAAGATGAATGCCGCAAAAGAGTTAAGGTTGGCAAGGAGGGGTGGTTATGCGATTGGAGCCTTTAATACCTCTAATCTCGAAATCACCAAGGCTATCTGCGCCGCGGCCCGGGAATTAAAACAGCCGATACTCATCCAAACTACGCCCAGCGCCATTAAGTATGCCGGCTTAAAAACCCTTTTCGATATTGTTCGAGACGAAGTCGAGAACTCCGGCATTAAAGCCGCGATTCATCTTGATCACGGCAAAGAGTGGGAGATTGCCAAAGCCTGCCTGGATATTGGTTACAAATCCGTAATGATCGACGGTTCTTGCTTGCCCTACAGTGAAAATGTCGCGCTGACGCGGCGGGTGGTTAAATATGCCCATTGGCGCGGTGCGGCAGTGGAGGGTGAGATTGGGGTCTTGGGCGCCAAAGAGATCGATGAAGCCGGCCGGGACCGTCAGGATGTTTTGAGTTCGCCGGAGCGGACGACGGAATTTATCAAGAAAACCGGTGTTGATTCAATCGCTGTGGCGATCGGCAACGAACACGGCGCGCCGCAGGACGAAGAGATCGATCTTAAATTGTTGGCCAAGATTGCCTCCATCGTCAAAATCCCCCTTGTTATTCACGGCTCCTCCGGCTTGTCTGACGACCAGATTAAGGCGGCGATAAAATCAGGTGTCGGCAAGTTTAATGTCGACACCCGTATCCGCAAAGCATATTTAGCGGGTATTTACGGCGCTTCGCGCGAGGAGAAAGATTACCGTACACTATTTGAAGCAGCCATGCCGGCCGTGACTCAAGTGGTGAAAAATAGAATACAGCTTTTTAGCAATAGATAGGTATTAAAGAAAGGAGTTAGAATGGCGAATCCGGAAGGTGTAGGGTATGTCCCCGATGAATATCGGCCAAGTGAAGAAAGTAAAAGCGATAGTCCTCGGGGCGGCTGGGTTCTTCGTTTGCCGCGGGGAGTAAGAAATGCGGTGATGGGAGTCGGGTTGGCCGCTTCGACTTTGGGCGGCATAGGCGGACGTCCGGCCGCGGCAGAAGAGAGCGCGCCAAAGGAAGGCTTGCCAGCCGATCTGATCGGAGCTTTTGAGGCGAATCGTGAACAAAATCGAGACAACGAGATTAGAATTAGCGCTAATACAGATGAGGCTTCAGCTCGAGCGGAAACATTATGGGAGATCATAAAGAATGACGAGATGAATTCAGCGGAAGCGGGACGAAAGGGCCGAAGTGCAATTTTGACGCTTGGCCGGGAATCAAACTTTTACAATGTCAGTGCCGTTGAAACGTCAAGGGAACAGGGTTTTAAAAACTTCAGGGTTCCTAATGCTCTTTTCTATGCGACGCATTTGGGCATTAAGGGCTATGCAGAGTTTCGGGCCAACTTGTCCGAAACTGATCGGGAGAAATTTCCGGAGCTTGCCAGCGCCGATCAAGTAAAAGAGTATGCCCGCCAGCACGGTCTCAACGAAAACAACTTGCTTAGCCACATGATCATCACGGAGTGTGTTGAGGCGGATATCGCTTCCGGTTCAGCTGAAAATCCGACAGATTTGCGTCTCAAGCAAGTAAGCGCCGAGAATGGTGAGGGGCCAGAGGATAATTATACTTATTGGGAAGACATGAAAGCCGATATTGAGCTTGGAGATGAACGAGCTCCGCTGGATTCGGCTAGCTTGGAGGAGATGCGCAAGGCTGATCCGAATAAAGACGGAACGGTTAGAGTGGTTCGCATTAGCAAACCAGCGGAGGCAGGAAAATTAGTAGAAAGCAAAGCCATTAGTCGCGTCTTTGTTATTGTTAACTGGGAAGGTTTAAAGTCAGATCAAGAAAAAGAGGAAGCGGCATCAATAATTAAATCGCTGTCTGCTAAGGACATCTTTGTTCAAATTATCCGGCCGGAGGAGAAGAATGATGAAGTTGACGCCTTTATCTCTCAAGCACTGTCATCGCAAGACGGCAAGACGCAGGCTTGGCTAACCCCGGACGGCAAAACGTTCGAAGGCCCAAAAGTAGGTTAGTTCATGACTAAAATGAAGTATGATATTGTCACAATCGGCGATGTCTCTGAAGATGTCTTTATCCGGCCGGCCGAACTTAAGATTTCGGAGAGCAAATCCGTCACAACCGGCCGGGTGATGAGTTTTGAGTTGGGCGAAAAGATTCCGATTGAAGAGGTGGATTACGATATCGGCGGCTCGGCGGCAAATGTCGCGGTCGGCTTGTCTCGCATTGGCCTAAAGACCGCGCTGACCTCGGTGATTGGCACCGATTCGCCCGGAGAAAAAATTCGCCGTAGGCTTGAGGCTGAGGGCGTTAATATGGAACATTTAAATATTAAAGAGTTGAATAAGACTAATTTTGCCGTCATTTTGAACACCAAGGACGGCGAGAGAACAATCTTTGTTTACCGCGGCATTAATTATCAAAATCTCAAGGTCAAAAAGGGGACAAAAACCAAGTGGTACTTTGTCGCCCCCCTGGGCCAGGACTCCGATCTTATATTTAGAGAATTGAGCGAGTGTGCCAGGGAGCGAGATTTGCAGGTTGCCTGGAACCCGGGCTCCTACCAGATTAAGGCCGGCGCCTCCAAATATCGCTCTTTTTTAAAAAATGTGACCGTGCTTTTTGTTAACCGCGAGGAGGGGATAAAGTTTACCGATTATCCCATCCGGCCTAAAGACGAGGATGTAATGAAGCGCCTTCGCTCGTTTGGCCCGAAAATTGTGGTGATGACTAATGGCAAGGAGGGGGCCAAGGTGTATGACGGTAAGATTTTTTATCACGGCAGTATCATTAAAGATGTTAAAAGGGTGGATGCCACCGGCGCCGGCGACAGCTTTGCCACCGGTTTTTTGGCTAAATTAATGCTGGATGGTAAAGACCAACTGTATAGTAAAGAACTCATTTGCAACGCGCTCAAGTACGGTATCGTCAACTCGACTTCTGTTATTGCTCATATCGGTGCCCAGCGGGGCCTTCTGAATTTGGCCGGCATTGAAGCCGCCATCACCGCCCATCCCCGCCTGCAGGCGGAGGTATATTAAAATTACCATAGAACTATTGACAAATTTTAACCTGTACGATAAAGTAATATTACGTTCAGGCTTCCGTGGGAGGAAGGTTTAGCGGGCCTGAACGGTGACAGATGGACGTCGATTCGGCGTCTCTGCCGGGCCGTTTAACCTCGTGTTGGTTGCGGCCCTCTTTTTTATCCCAAACCTTTTCAAAAGAGGGGTTTTGTGTTAAAATCAATTGGTAAGATTGAAGAGACAGTTCTCGCTAACAAACACTGCGCTCGAACGATAACAAAAGCAGGAAGGAACCAATGAAGACCAACGTGGAGAAACTCAAAAAAAGCAAGATTAAGTTAACCGTCGTCGTCGAGCCGGCGGAGATGGCTAAACATTTCCGCGAGGCCTATCAACATCTGGCTGAAGGCGTCAAGATTACCGGTTTCCGGCCGGGCAAAGCGCCGCGAAAGATGATTGAGGAGTCGATTGGCGTTACCCGCATCCTGACTCATGCTCTCGATCATGCGTTCCAGGAACACTACGTCATCGCCCTTAATCGGGAGTCAATCTATCCGGTGGCTGAACCCAAGATTGTCGTTAATAAATATCCGACCTACGGCCTGTCTGAGGATGATGTCCGCGAGGGCTTTGAGTTTGAGGCGGAGGTTGAGGTTTTTCCCGAGACAGCACTGGGCGATCTTTCTAAACTTAAGGTCGACTCCGGCAAGCCCGAGGATGTTAAGGCTGCCGACATCGACAAAATTATCGATCACCTCCGGCGGCAGAAAGCGGGTTTTAGAGAGATTGACCGAGAGGCCAAAATGGGTGATTTTGTCGAGGTTGACTTTGAGGGTAGGCAAAAGGGGGTCAAGATCGATCAGATGTGCTCTCAGCATCACCCTCTGGTTTTGGGCGAGGGGGGATTGATTCCGGGTTTTGAGGAGAAGATTGTTGGTATAAAAAAGAATGAGGAGAAGAAATTTAAGACCACATTTCCCCGGGATTATCACGTCAAAGAGTATGCTGGCACCGAAGCCGAATTTACGGTAAAATTAAATGTTTTGAAAGAGGTCGCCCTGCCGGAGCTTGGTGATGAGTTCGCCAAGGAGTTCGGCCACCCCGATATGGAGAAACTGCGGGCGGCGGTAAGTCAAAACTTAAAGCACGAGTTGGAGCATAAGTACCAGCATGAGCTTGAGGAGAAGGTGATTGGCAAAGTTTTACCTCTTCTTAAGGTTGAACTGCCCGAGGGTCTGGTTCAGCGCGAGACCGATCGCATTGTCAAAGGTATGGAAAAACAGGTTGCCGCTTCGGGGCTGGATTTTGAAACTTATCTGACTTCGATGAAAAAGACGCCGGCTGACATTGCCAAAGAGATGCAGCCGCAGGCCGAAAAGAATGTCAAGATCGGTCTTCTTCTGGGGCAGATTATCAAGGATAAAAAAATTGATCCCAATGATAAGGAAGCCGGCAAGAAAGCCTTGGATTTTTTAGTAGAACAACTAACCAAAAAGTAATTATCAGGTGAGAATTTTCCCGAAAGGAGTGTTATGACTTATTTAATTCCCACAGTGATTGAAAAAACTATTGCGGGGGAGCGGTCGTATGATATTTATTCCCGCCTGCTCAAAGACCGGATTGTTTTTCTGGGCGGAGCGATTGATGATGCCGTTGCCAACACGGTCATTGCGCAACTTCTCTTTTTGGAAGCGGAGGATCCCGACAAGGATATTAAAATGTATATTAATTCGTCCGGCGGCGAGGTCTACTCCGGTATGGCCGTTTATGACACGATACAGTATATCAAGCCGCACGTTTCTACCATCTGTGTCGGCCTGGCGGCCTCAATGGCCTCCTTTCTTCTGGCCGGCGGCGAGAAGGGTAAGCGCTTCTCTCTCCCCAACTCCCGCATCTTAATTCACCAGCCGATGGGCGGGGCGCAGGGGCAGGCGGCGGATATTAAAATCATCGCCGAGGAGATCCTTAAGATTCGAGAGGAGATGAATAGGATCCTAGCCAAAAATACCGGTCAATCCTTAGAAAAGATTGACAAAGACACCGATAGGGATTTTTATATGAAGGCTGAGGAGGCGATGAAATACGGCATTATTGACAAAGTCATCAGCAAGCGGAAATAAGTTGGCAGGAGAGAAATGAAACTTAAAGAAATATTTGATTTAGCGATTCAGGTTGGCATCGACCACGACCCGCGGGGGCGGGAGAAGGTCGAGCATATTTTAGTCAGACGCCGGGAAGATTACGGGGGCCTCACGGGCCGGAAAAAGGAGGAGTACGACCTTGAGCGGCTAACCAATCCTTATTCGGACTCAAGTCTGGATTTCGGCGACCCTAAAACAGAAGTTAAAACCGTCTTGGCCGGCATTGATATTGATCCGGGCGAGGTTGTTCTGGCCAAGGAGTACGAGCGGGTTTCGGGCAAAAAGATTGATCTCATCATCGGTCATCATCCCATCGGCAAGGCTTACACCCGCTTGCACGAGGTGATGGATATTCAGATTGATGTCTTAGCCCGCGCCGGCATTCCCGAGAACATCTCCGAGGGGTTGCTGAGGGAACGAGTGACGCAGGTTGCCAGAAATGTGGCGCCCATCAACCACTATCAGCCGATTGACGCGGCCCGGCTGTTAAATATTCCTATTTTAAATTTTCACACTCCGGCTGACAATTCAGCTTGGCACTTTCTGGAAGAGGTGATCGAAAGGAAAAAACCGGAACGGGTGGGCGAAGTGGTGGAGGCGATCAAGGAGATCCCGGAATTTAAAGAAGCGGTCAAGCTTAATGCCGGTCCGATGATCTTTGTCGGAAGCGAGGATGCCCGGGCAGGCAAGGTGATTGTTTCCGGTTTCACCGGCGGCACCAGCGGCAGTGATGAGATCTATGAGCGGATGAGTCATTACGGCATCGGTACCGAGGTGGCGATGCACATTCGCGAGCGGGCGCGGGAGTTTGCGATGAAGCACTTTGTTAATGTTGTTATTGCCGGCCATATGGCCTCGGATTCCCTCGGCTTCAATATTATTATGGACGAACTGGAAAAACGGGGTGTTGAGATTGTCCCCTGCTCCGGCTTTATCCGCCACAGCCGGGTGAAGAAATAAATTTTTTAGACCAAAAGAAAGAGACCGTCCCGATACATGGGACGGCCGCCTGTGCCAGGTTTTATCTTTGCTTTCACAATTTTATCTTTGACAGTTGACAAGCGGGGTGGTTTTCGCTAAGATAAATCCTGAAAGAGTTGCAAACAGACGTGAACAAAAGGAGGAAATCTTTTGTTTTGTCTTTTGCGGCACAACATTGTTCTTTGACAACTATATAGTGATAAGCATGTCAATTCGATGAGTTTACTCATCGTTCCGCTTCATCTCGAGTAATCGGGACAGGCGGGACAAATTTTTAGAGCTTTTTAAAACTCGAAATCGCACATTATTCCACCAAGTGCCGACCCGTCCTTCGCTCAGGTTCGATTCAAATCCTTCGGGTTTGCAATCGAATCTTCGCTTTGGAGGGTGACGCAAACTATTGGAAAATTAATGTGCGTCACATGGAGAGTTTGATCCTGGCTCAGGATTAACGCTGGCAGTGTGCCTAACACATGCAAGTCGAGCGGGCCGTGCGTAGCACGGAGTTTTCAATGATCAGGTATCAATAATCAATTAATTATCAAGTATCAAATATCAATTATTAAATAATTGAAAATTGAGCAATTGAGCATTAATTGAAAATTGAGAAATGAAAATTGATACTTCCGCGCTATGCGCGGTCAGCGGCAGACGAGAGAGTAATAACAAGGAACTTGCCCCCGAGTGAAGGATAGCCCGCCGAAAGGCGGGGTAATCCTGCATAATCTGTGCTATGCGCAGCAAAGCCTTCGGGCGCTTGGGGAGAGGCCTTGTTCCTATCAGCTAGTTGGCGAGGTAATGGCTCACCAAGGCGATGACGGGTAGCTGGACTGAGAGGTTGACCAGCCTCGACGGGACTGAGACACGGCCCGTACTCCTACGGGAGGCAGCAGTTGGGAATTTTGCACAATGGGCGCAAGCCTGATGCAGCAACACTGCGTGAAGGATGAAGGTCTTCGGATCGTAAACTTCTTTTATCGGGGAATAATCTTGAAGGTACCCGATGAATAAGCACCGGCAAACTACGTGCCAGCAGCCGCGGTAATACGTAGGGTGCGAGCGTTATCCGGATTTATTGGGCGTAAAG
>JBBTQI010000003.1:0-70191 GCA_038078835.1 Patescibacteria group bacterium
CCAACAACAATGTCGGAGTAACCGTCATTGTTGACATCGCCGGCGGTGGAGACGGAGTAACCAAAAGCCGCACCAGTTTGGTCGCTTTCGGCCGTCCAGCTGGCTATTGAGGAAAGAGGATCAACAGTAATGGGATAAGCGGCATTTTTATCATCGACAATAAGATTAAGGATGAAGATATTGGTTTGGCTTTTCTTTTGCCACCAGGGTTTCTTCTTGAGTTCAATCTCCATTCTGGCCGGTAAAACTTTACCATCTTTGTCGGTCGCTTTGAGTTCGTGATATTTAAAGATATCACGGGAGTTTGTTGCAAAAACAATCTGTTCCGCCGAGCTGGAGGAAACTTTGATGTCTGTCTCCACCTTGCCCTGAACAGCAAGCTCATTGTCTCCATCTGGCCTTTTTTCAATAGTAAAGCCCTGTTCAATTCCTCGCTCGCTGTTTTCGTACCATTCACTGACATTATCCCGCTCGAGGACAACTCTCTGGCTTTCGTTTTTAATCTTGTCTTTGTCGATCCCGGGAGCGTTCCTGATCTTGTCCCGGCCTAATCCGACAAAACTGTAGCGCCAGCTCCACTTGGGTGTGCCCTCATCGGTCGTTCTCGGCCCCATCTGCCAACCGTTCTCGTCAATATAAGTACGCAGGTTATTGGCTCTGTTGGCAAAGTGCCATTTGGGTTCCTTGAACTTTTCGCCGGAAGACGACTTCTCTTGCAGAGAGAGTTCGTATTCGGCTTTGGCCATCTGTTTTTGAGCAAAGTTCTGCCAAGCGGCAAAGTCTTCAATTAGGACTTGGCCTGTTTTTGAGACGACAAAGCCCTCATCAAATGGAGTAAAGGTACCCTCAATGAAGAGCTCCCCCTCGGGAGCATAGAAGGTTCCGGCTCTCTGATCGAAGGATGATTTAAAATTAAGCCTTGCCTTTGAATCAAGACTACCCTGAAAAACGCCGCTGGTCTGATTGAAGGGACCAAAGACGGTAAAATCTCTTTCTTGGCGGATAGTGCCGGTATAACCAATGATACTCAAGCCGGAGATCCCGCTGCTAAAATCGGCATCAATAATTGAATCATTCTTGCTGTCACTGTTAAAAACGACCGAATCGGCGCTTGCGGGCACGGAGTTGGTACTCCAGTTGGCAGGACAGGACCAACTCTGAACCCGTTCTTTTCCGCCGCATCGTTCAGCTGTCCCGGCGCCTGTCCAATAAACCGGACTGGCCAGGGAGCGCGATTGAAACTGGGGTAAAATACCGTAAGTCATCAGGAGTGCAATAAAAACAAACAGGGCGGCGCCATGAACACAGGAGCGATAGCGATTCAGGTGCCAGTAATAGTACCACCCCCAATGCATGCGCAGGCTATTATGAAGTGGAGCAAGCGGGGGAAAAAACGTTCGCGTTGAGCGTTGAATAACAACGATCCATCGGTCGATATCACTAACAGTTTCAAGGCACTCATCTTTAAAGTTTCTCAAGCATTGGGCTGCCCTAGTGTCGTTAACTGACGTCAAAGAACCCTCTGGTTTCGAACCTCTTTTCCATAGAAAAAAGTTTTTGAGACGCTCTAGCATCCCGCCACCTCCAAAAATAAATTCGATCGACACCATTCTACCAGAACAGCGTCGGGCAAAAAAGATAAATTAAAAACCGGGACAAAGAACAGTGTGCTGTCCCAGTCAAAGATCCGCAATGAACTATTAGCCCTTGGTGATCTTTTCGATCTCGTCACTGCCCTCTTCCAACGCTTTGGCCTGTTCCTCGGCGCGCTCGAACCGGTCGCCTAGCTTCCTGATCTTGTTCTCCTGTGCCTGCCAGCGCCCAGGATGTCGAGAACGGTCTGCTCAAATTGTTGTCTTGAGTAAAAAGGCGAGAGCAATCATCTACTCAGATCTTTTGGCGGCGAAGAAGTTGGGCATTGAGAGCAACAATGATCGTGCTTGCCGACATAAACAGGGCGCCAACTGCCGGCGGCAGAATAAGACCAAATGAGGCCAGCGCCCCGGCCGCCAGAGGCAGAGCAACCACATTGTAACCGGTCGCCCAAACCAGATTCTGAATCATTTTGCGCCAAGTTGAGCGCGAGAGAGTAACAATCCGGGCCACATCCCGCGGATCATTCTTGACCAGAATGATGCCGGCCGACTCAATCGCCACATCGGTGCCGGCGCCGATCGCAACGCCGACATCAGCCTGAACCAGCGCCGGCGCATCATTGATACCATCGCCAACCATTGCCACTCTCTTGCCGGCTTGCTGCAATTCTCGAACTTTATCCTGCTTGTGCTCCGGTAAAACTTCGGCAAAGAAGGTTTTGATGCCAAGTTCGCGCGCAACCGTGGCGGCCACCGCCTGGGAATCACCGGTGATCATAGCCGTCTCCACCCCCATTGCCCCAAGCGCGCGAATCGCCTCCCGCGATTCCGGCCGGATTTGATCGGCCAGAGTGATAACGCCGACAATATCCCTACCCCTGATAACGTAGATGATTGATTCGCCGCGGTCCTCGGCTTGCTTGATCGGCTCCCGCAGAAGAGAGGGAACCTCGATCTTAAGCCCCTCAAGTAATCTTGGGCCGCCAACGGACACCCTGGCTCCGGCGACTTTGCCCTCAATGCCGCGGCCGGGCAAAGCCCGAAAGTCAGAGGCCGCCGGAATTTCAACCCTCTCCCCCTTGGCTTTTTGAACGATAGCCTGCCCGACAGGATGCTCTGACATTGCTTCAACTGCCGCCGCCAGCGCCAAAATATCTCTGGCTTGCTCTGATTTTACCGGAACAACACCGCCAACCCCCTGTTCACCCCGTGTCAGTGTCCCGGTCTTGTCAAAAAGAACAATATTGATCTCCCGCGCCGCTTCGAGTGCCAACCGCTCGCGGACAAGCATACCGTTCTTGGCGCCAAGTGTCGTCGAAATTGCCACAACCAGCGGAACAGCCAGGCCCAGAGCGTGCGGGCAGGCAATCACCAGCACTGTTACCGCTCTCTCCAGAGCAAAACCCAAGGAAGCACCGGCCAGAAGCCAGCCGGCAAAGGCAAAGAGTGCAACCGCCAGAGCAACAATAGTGAGATAAAAAGCCGCTCTGTCCGCCAAAACCTGAGTTCGGGAACGGGAAGATTGCGCCTCAAGCACCAGAAGGGTAATCCGACCCAGAGCGGTATCCTGGCCGGTTTCGGTAACCCTGACCTGAAGGGCGCCATCAATATTGATTGTACCGGCAATCGCCCTGTCTCCAACCTCCTTGGCAACCGGTTTCGACTCGCCGGTAATGGCCGCTTCGTTAGCACTCGAGACACCCTCAATTACCTTGCCATCAGCCGGAAAACGCCCTCCCGGCCTGACCAGAATAATATCACCGGCTCTCAGATCCGAAACCGGAATTCTCTGTGTTTCGCCGTCAACGACTTTCTCCGCCGTATCCGGCAAGAGTTTGGCTAGCTCCTTCAGCGCTCCCTCCGCCGCCCCGATCGAGCGCATCTCCAGCCAGTGGCCCAGGAGCATCACCGAGATCAAGGTAGAGAGCTCCCAAAAAAACTCGACGCCAACAATGATAAAAGTGGTCGCCAAGCTATATCCGTACGCCGTGATGATGGCCAGCGAAATAAGCGTCATCATCCCCGGCTGCCGGCTTTTAAGCTCCGAGGCAGCACTTCGAACAAAAATGGCGCCGCCATAAAAGAAGATAACGGAGCCCAAAATAGCCGGGATAAGGTCGGAGCCGGGAAAAGCGGGCGGAGAGAAGCCAAAAACACCCTGGATAAAGGGCGAATAAGCGAGCACAAACAGCGTTAAAATCAAAACAATCCGGAAGCGCCGCCGGAAAAGTTCGGCGCTGTGACCGGCGTGCTTATCATGTGCCGGATGAGGTGTCTCTACATCCCGTCCGTGCCGGGCGTGTGACTCGTGTTCGACCCGATGATTATTTGCCGGTATTACCTGCCCGCGGTTGTGGTTATGATGGTCTTCTGCCACCTTTTTCCTACTTGTCTAGCTGACCGAGAATCTCTTCGACCTCTCGACTGCCGGATTCAAGTTCTTCTGCCTGCTCTTTATCATATTTCAAGAGAAGGGCCTGAAACTCGCCAACATGCTCCTTTTCCTCCTTGGCGACATCCAACAGAACGGTTTTGATTCTTTCATCACTCGCTTTGGCCGCCATCTGTTCATAGAAACTGACAGCGTCCAGCTCGGCGATGATGCCGGCCCGT
The DNA here is from genome assembly GCA_038078835.1 of Patescibacteria group bacterium. GTDB lineage: Bacteria > Patescibacteriota > UBA1384 > XYA2-FULL-43-10 > 1-14-0-10-43-13 > JBBTQI01. The sequence continues at coordinate 4,209 of JBBTQI010000003.1, forward strand.
AAAATCTCTGCGTCAACCGTCCCCCGATCAACACCGTCAATATTGATTGGCAACTGCGACAACATCCTCTTCCTTTCGCTTAATTCTCTACTTTTAATTATATCACAGCCGGAACACCTCAACCTACAAATTACCACGATGCTTTTCGGCGGCGATGATCCGCTTAATCGCGATAGCGTAGGCGGCAGTGCGAAGATCAATCTTGTTTTTGTGCTCTTTGGCACACGCATTAACCCGATTCCAGGAGCCAAGCATCATCTTCTTGAGCTTGGCCCGCAAATACTCCTCATCAAGAATATTGCCGGTGCGGTTCTGCGCCCATTCAAAGTAGGAAACAACCACACCGCCGGCATTGGCCAGAATATCCGGCACAACGGTAATGCCGTTGGAGAAGAGAACATCATCAGCATAAAGGTCGACCGGACCGTTAGCCAGCTCAATAATATTTTTAGCCTTGATTCGAGCCGCATTCTTTTCGGTAATCTGATTTTCAAGAGCAGCTAGGACTAAAACGTCCACCGGCAATTCTAAGAGCTCTTCGTTGCTGATCTTGTCGGCATCGTGATAAGCGGCCACATTGCCCTGCTCATCCTTGATCTTCAGCAGGTTGGCCACATTTAATCCATTTTTATTATGGATCCCGCCCTTGCTGTCTGAGGCCGCCGCCACATTGTAGCCATCTTCCGAGATCATATGGGCAAAGTGAGCACCGGCATTGCCAAAACCCTGGATGGCAACCGTTATCTGCTCCTTATTCTTTCTGATTTTCTTAACTAACTCTTTAAAAATAATATAGCCGCCCTTGGCGGTCGAGTCGGCTCGAAGAGCAATCCCGCCAAGCTCGACGGGCTTGCCGGTAATCATACCCGGCTCGTGATGGCCAACCTGCTTTTCGTATTCATCCAGCATCCAGGCCATAATTTGCGGATTGGTATAAACATCGGGGGCCGGCACGTCTTTATCCTGCCCGACATATTTAGAGAACGCACGCATATAAGCGCGGCTAATCGCCTCAAGCTCTTTCTTATCCCTGCCCTTCGGATTAATCCTCACTCCGCCCTTGGCGCCGCCGTAAGGCAAACCGGCAAGCGAGTTTTTGAGGCTCATCCAAAAGGCCAGGGACTTGATCTCATCCTCGCACACCTCGGGGTGAAAACGAATCCCGCCCTTGCCCGGTCCGAGAGCATTGTTGTGGATAATGCGCCAGGCCTGATAGCTCTGGCCATTGATCTTGAGTTCGGCTTTATTGATTTGGCGCGATTTGGCTAAATAGTCAATCTCGCTCTGGTTCAAACCAACGATTTGTCCCACCTGCTCCAGGCGCCTAATAATCGTTTCGAATGTCGACATCTTTGGCCCTCAAGTTAATTATCAATAACACTCTTGAGCTCTGCAACAATATCATCCTTAGGACGCACGCCGATAATCTCCTTGGCAACCTCGCCGCCCTTAAAAATCTTCATATTGGGAATGCTCATAATTTTATACTTATGAGCAAGATCCTGGTTTTCCTTCTCTTCAACGTTTAATTTGACAATCTTCGCCTTTCCGGCAATCCCCGGCTCTCCGGCAACCTCATCCAAAACGGGGGCCATCATCTGACAGGGCATACACCAGGGCGCCCAAAAATCAACCAGGACCGGCACATCCGACTCGAGAACTTGAGCCTCAAAATCCTTGGCGCCGATCTCCACCGCCTTTGCCATTACTCTCCTTTCGTTAGCTTTTCCACCCTCCCAATATACCAGCCTTAATTTTTGCCGGTCAATGGGGAACTGCTAATAGTGCCGCCGCCGAGGACAACCTCCCTGTCATAAAACACCGCCGCCTGGCCGGGAGTAATAGCCCGGATCGGGAGATCAAACCGAATTGTTAAATCAAAGTTTGGCGAGATGCTCGTATCGAGACTTGACGAGATATTGTTCGAAGCCTCAAGCTGAGAACCATAAACCATTGCCGGCTCTGCCGGACTTCGGTATCTTATCTTTACGCCGACCTTAATCGGAAGTTTAGGAACTTCGCCGATCCAGTGAACATTACTAACTTTGGCTTCATCTGAATACAAATCATCCTTATCGCCAACGTAAATTTCGTTCTTCTTAACATCTTTACCAATAATATAATACGGCCCGCCGCCATCTTTGATATCAAAACCATGCCGCTGGCCAATAGTATAATACCAAGCCCCGTCATGCTCCCCTAACGTACGACCGTCGATGCGCTTTACCAAGCCTTTCTTCGGTTTAATGTAGTCTTTTAGAAATGACTTCATTTTGAGAGGCCCGATAAAGCAGACTCCCTGGCTATCTTTCTTTTCAGCCGTTGGTAAATCAAATTTCTTAGCCAGTTCCCGAACCTCCGGCTTGGTATAATCGCCAATTGGAAAAAGAGTGCGTTCTAAGTGGCGTTGTTTAAGGGTGTAGAGAAAATATGATTGGTCCTTATTCTTATCAACCGCCTGGCAAAGTTCATAAATGAACGACGAACCACCTAACGACGAACAACGAATATCATTATCCTCACCCCTGCCCTCTCCCGTCACACCAGGAGAGGGAGTTCCTTCTCCCTCTGGGAGAAGGTTAGGATGAGGGTTGTGAATCTGTTGTCCATTTGTCTGCTGTCCATTTATGACATTTATGCGAGCATAATGTCCCGTGGCCACATAATCAGCCCCTTCGGCCATGGCTTTATCAAAAAACAAGCCGAACTTGATCTCCTTATTGCACATAATATCCGGGTTGGGGGTAATTCCAGCCTTGTAAGCCTCCAGCATGTATGTTGCGACCTTTTCGCCGTACTCTTTGGTAAAGTCCCAGGTCAAGAGCGGAACGCCCAGCTTGGCCGCAACTCTCAAAGCGTCCCGACGCTCCTCTTTCCAAATGCAACCGGGGACCGCCGGGTTGGGGACTGTCGCCCATGGCGACTGTCCCCTTGACTTCGGACTTTTATCCCCCGTAGCCTCGGCGGAGGGGGACCAAAACTTCATAAACACGCCCACGACAAAATAGCCCTGTTCTTTCAGCAAGACCGCCGCAACAGAGCTGTCCACCCCGCCGCTCATCGCCACATAAACCTTTTTCTGCTTCTTCGTATCCATATCCGATGAATTATACCGGAAAACCTGCCATGAGTCCATGTAAGAAATAAAAAGGGCTACCCGTATGGTGGCGGACAGCCCTTTTGCGCGTCGACCGCCTTGCGGCGGTGAATCCAAGGATCAAATGGCAAGGAGCCAAAAGTTCAAAGGATTCAAGAAATCGAGGCTCTACTGCGGGAGGAAGCCCGAGGCAGAGCCGTAGCGGGCACCGTAGCCGCCGACCCCGTACGCGCCGAACCTGACCCTGCCGTCGCAGAAGAGGAAGAAGAACGGCGCGTAGCCGAAGCGGCCATCGGCTCCCAGAGCAAACTCGTCACCGGGGAGATCCTCGTGGAGCTGCTCCCTGCGAACGAACCGCTCGGGATGCGTCAACGCGATGGCGCCGCCAGCCAGGCTGCCGAGGCCGTACTCGTTGACCACGAAGGTCTCGCGGGCCCGGCACGTGGACTTGCCGCGGTGGCGCAGGCCGAGCTGGGCGGCGATGACCAGGATATCGCCCCCCGTCTGTACCTCAATGATGCGCTCCATGGCTTGCGCCGTGCGAGCGTGCATCCGCAGGTAGCCGGGCGTGATCTGGCCGTCGCGGTAGTTGTAAAACGGACGCGAGGCCTTGATCTGCGCCAAGGTCAAGAGAATGGCCTGGCAATACTGCTCTGCCGGATCCTTGACCTTCGGGAAGTGCGCCCTGGCCAGGGCGCCGATCGACGGGATGGCAAACCACCCCTCGGCGCCTTCCGGAAGCTCGGGCAGACGTGCCGCGTAGTCGAGGGCTATCGCCGTGTCGAGGCAGGGGAAGATCTCGGCGATCATCCTGATCTGCTCGACGATCGGTTTCGGACCCTTGTACTCCGGCGGGTAGACGTAGTTCGACCTGACAACCTCACTGGCGTACTTGTTACCCGAGCGATTTTCGGCGATGAAGGCGGTGATCAGGTCGACCAACCCAGGCGTGTTGTTGATACGCTGGGCTTCCTCTTCGGTAAGCCGCGCCTTGTTGTACGCGGCTTCGACGACCGAAACGAACTTGTGACCCTTCGGGTCTCGGGACGTGACAGACGGAGCCAATGTTGCCATCGGAGCCATCTCCTTTCGTTTCATGCGGGGGTTCGTAGCTGTCCCATGAGTGGAACAAGCGTACTACCAATCAACCATGACTGGCAAAACGCTTGTTCCAAAAAACCGCAATAACGTGGCTACTATACACCATCATTAGACTTCTGTCAAGGTTGACAACCGTTAAAGCATAGTGCTAATCTAATAACAGACTAATTTAGTCTGGATTTGTGTGATATTTGTTATTAGATATTTGGATAATTCGTTATTCATTCCTGATATGCGCATCTCGACCAAAACCTACTATGGCCTGCGAGCGATGATCAACCTCGTTCGGAAAGAGGAGGTTTCTCCGATCGCCGATATCGCCTTTGAGGAAGATATCCCTTTTGCTTTTCTCGAAAAGATCTTTCAGCAACTAAAGCGCGCCGGATTAGTCAGGTCAAAGAAGGGATCACTAGGCGGCTATGAGTTAGCTCGATCTCCTAAGGAAATTACAGCCGGACAAGTCTTTGAAGCGTTGGGGGAAGAGGTCATTTCCTCATTCTGTCCCGGCGATTCGAGCTGCTCCAGGCTTAATTCTTGCGGAACCAAGGACTTCTTGTCTAAACTAGAATCTTCGATCGGCCAAACTCTTGATTCAATGACACTAGAAAGACTGGCTAACTAAAATGAAACACATTTATCTTGATCATTCAGCTACAACGCCGCTCGATCCGAAGGTTCTTTCGGCGATGATGCCGTACTTCGGCGACAACTTCGGCAATCCGGGATCCTTGCACTCGTTCGGTGTTGAGACCAAGAAAGCAATCAACGACGCGCGCAAAAACATTGCCGCTTTTTTGGGCTGCGATGAATCCGAGATTATTTTCACCTCTGGTGGATCAGAATCAGACAATCTGGCCATTCGAGGACTCGTATCACGTAGCAAAGGGGACTGTCCCCTAAAGGGGACTGTCCCCGAGAACGCCAAGAAGCCCCACATTATCACGTCGGCGTTTGAGCACAAGGCTGTTTTGGATACAGTTAAATCGCTTGAAAGGGAGGGAATAATCAAGGCTACCTATATTAAACCGGGCGCGGACGGAGTTATTAAAGTTGATGATATTAAAAATGCCATTCGCGATAACACTGTTTTAGTCTCGATTATGTACGTCAATAACGAGATCGGCACCATCCAGCCAATCCGTGAAATTGGTAAGGTCATTTCCGGGCTTAATTCTAAAATCGAAAATCGAAAATCAAAAATCTATTTCCACACCGATGCCGTTCAGGCCACGGAGTTCTGTCCGATAAATGTCCGTGATCTCGGCGTCGATCTGCTCTCCCTCTCCGCCCACAAAATCCACGGTCCCAAGGGCGTTGGCTTACTCTATGTCAAATCAGGCACACTTCTCAAGCCAGAGATTACCGGCGGCGGACAGGAGAGAGGGTTCCGCGCCGGAACGGAAAACGTTCCCGGTATTGTTGGGTTTGCTAAAGCAATATCATTAATTAGCAGCTCAAATCCCAAAGTCATACCCCCCCTTTCTAAGGGGGGGCGAAGAGAGGTTGAGAAGCTTCGCGACAGACTTATCGACGGTATCTTGGAGCGGATTCCCGGCTCGATTTTGAATGGTGATCGTGACCATCTGGCGCCGCATATTGCCAATATCAGTTTTATTAATGCCGAAGGCGAGGCTATCCTTTTAAACCTCGATTTTCTGGGTATTGCTGTTTCGACCGGTTCGGCCTGCACTTCGCGCACGCTTGAGCCCAGCCACGTTTTAACCGCGATGGGTATCCCGCCCGAGCAAGCCCATGGTTCTATTCGGTTCTCCTTGAGCCGGAACACAACCGAGGCAGAGATTGATCGAGTACTGGATGTCCTGCCGGGTATCATTGAAAAATTGAGGACAATGAGCCCATTTGACACAAATGGATAACTAATTCATCCAAATGACTAATGACGAATAATATAACCCCCTACGCCCATCCTTCTCACACCCCACCCGACCTTCCCGCAGACAGGGGAGAAAACAAAAGAAGGAGAAAATCTGAATTAGTCATTCGTCATTTAGACCAATTCGTTATCCATTTGTGGTCAGGAGTTTGATGGAACAGTATTCAAAAACAGTCTTAGAGCACTTTTATAACCCGCGCAATGTCGGGGAAATTGCCGATGCCGACGGCGTTGGCGAGGTGGGCAATCTTCGCTGCGGCGATGTTATGTACGTCTATATCAAAGTAGAAAGGCGAAAGGCGAAAGGCGAAAATGGTGCAAGGGGACTGTCCCCAAAGGGGACTGTCCCTGGATTTGCCGAAGAAGAATACATTAAGGACATTAAATTTAAAACCCTGGGCTGTGCGGCGGCCATTGCTTCGACCAGCATTATGACCGAGATGGTTCGAGGTATGAGCTTAGACGAAGCAATGAGGATCACGCGCGACGACATCAATGATGCCCTGGGAATTCTCCCCAAACAAAAATACCACTGCTCTATCCTCTCGGCCGACGGTATCCATAAGGCAATCGAAAATTACAGGGCAAAAAAGCAATTTAGCTAGTTAGCGTTTTAGCTAATTTGCTAACGCACTAATTTGCCAACATGCTATTTGGGCCATTCGGCAATCATGATGGACTCGACCAAATCAGGAGAGATCTCTCTTAACTCCTGCCAAACTGCCTCCGTCACAAAGGGCATAAAGGGATGAAGCATTATAAGGGTTTCGGATAGAACTTTGACGAGAGCTTTTTTAGTGTTTTTCTTGATCTGCTCATCGCTATGTTTATCAAAATATATCTTTGTCTCCTCGATATATATATCGGCGAACGTGTGCCAAAAATAGTCGTAGAGTTTCTCCCCAGCTAAAGAGAATTTGAAATCACTTAGTAACCGTGTTGTCTCTTTCTTAAGAGATTCGTGTTCGTTAAGCATTCTTTGATTTTCCACGGTATGCTTTCCGCCTTCGATGAAATCTAAATCAGATAGTTTGTCAGTGCCAATTACACCCGTCTTGAGGTCGCCTTCTGAAACCCGAAGGATAACGTAGCGCGAAGCATTCCAGATCTTGTTGGCAAAGTTGCGCATACCGCGAATCTTTTCTTCGGAGATAATAACGTCGTTGCCGGCAGCAACACCGAAAACCAAAGCCATTCGAACGGCATCGGTACCGTATTGTTCTGCTACGCCAAGGGGATTGATAACATTGCCTTTGGACTTGCTCATCTTCTGCCGATCCTTATCCCGAACCAAACCATGTAGAAACACATGTTTAAACGGCACCTTGTCGGTGACATAGAGTCCTAGCATAATCATTCTGGCGACCCAGAAAAAGAGGATGTCCCAACCGGTCTCCATGACAGAGGTTGGATAGAACTTTTCAAAATCACTAGGCTTTGTTGTCTGGAGAGCGGCAAAGGGCCACTGACCGGAGGAGAACCAGGTGTCAAAAACATCAGGATCAGACACAAGATCAGCACAACCACAATCTGGACATTTTTCTGGTTTTTCCCCTTCTGTCACTATTGGTTTTCCACTAATTTTACTTATCCTACCTGGAATTGTTCCCTCTTTTACTGCGGCTCCGTAAGTAATATCTGTAGCGACCTCGTTGCTACAATTTTGACAATACCACGCCGGAATTCTGATTCCCCAAACAATTTGGCGGGAGATATTCCAATCCCGAATGTTCTCCATCCAGTGAGTAAAGATCTTCTCAAAACGTTTGGTGACAAACTTGACTCTGCCGTCTTTTACGACTTTTAGAGCATCTTTGGCTAATATCTTGCCTGATTTGCCGGGCTTATTGACGGCAATAAACCACTGTTCGCGTGGCAGCGGCTCGATAACACTTTGGCACTTATAACAAACACCCACAGAATGGAGGTAGTTCTCATTTCTTTTTTCAACCAACTCATCCAACTCCTCCGCCACAAGAGCGCGAGCCTCGGCAGTTCTCTTGCCTGATAACCTTTCTATAATCTGGGGTTTTGCTTTGGCTTGTTCCAGATTGGCAAGACGCCCTCTATCATCAATAACCGCCAAAATCTCAAGGCCATGGCGCTGGCCGATTTCAAAGTCGGTCGGATCATGGGCCGGAGTAACCTTAACCGCCCCGGTGCCGAATTTCATATCAACGGCTTCGTCGGCAATGACCGGAATATCGCGGTCTGTTAAGGGCAACGGCACACTCTTGCCAATCAAATCTTTATACCCCTCATCGTTCGGATTAACGGCGATAGCCACATCGCCAAACATTGTCTCCGGTCTGGTTGTCGCCACGGTAATCGGGCCATATTTGATATAGTACAATGGATCTTGTCGCTCTTCGTATTTTACTTCAAGATCCGAGAGTGAGGTCTGGTGTTTCGGGCACCAGTTGACCAGCCTAAAAGCCCGATAAGCCAGGCCGTCGTCATAGAGCTTTTTAAAGGTCTCGTAAACGATCTTAATAATGTCGGGGTCGAGGGTAAATTTCTCTCTCTGCCAGTCGCAACTGGCGCCTAGCTTTTTGAGCTGGGCTTCCATTGCCTTCTTGTTTTCCTGAGTGAAATCCCACATCATTTGGTAGAGTTCGTCTCTTGGAATTTGGAATCGGCTCTTGCCCTCCTTCTCCAGCTTCTTTTCAAAAACAACCTGGGTTTCAAAGCCGGCGTGATCGGCGCCCGGCAGCCACAGAGCGGCTTTTCCTTTAAGTCTGGCATACCGGATCATAATATCTTCAAGGGTAACGAAAACGGCATGGCCGATATGAAGCGAACCGTTGGCATTGGGCGGCGGCATGATAATACTGAATGGTTCGCCCCCTGGATTTACCTCCGGCTTAAAATAGCCCGCTTTCTCCCAGCGTTGGTATAGATTCTCCTCAAATTTTTCCGGCTGCCACGCCTTGTCGATCGTTTTCATAGTACTACCAAAATACCATAAATCCACTCGTGATTCTACCCTTCCAGCATCTCGCTGATCTTGTCGCGGATCTCCTCCAATCGCTTCCTCTCGGCTAACAGTAATCGCTCATCAACCGAATAACCACGTAGTAACAAATTCTTCAGCGTCTTTGTTGCCCAGATCCGAAACAGAGTCGCTTTTTGGGAATTTACTCGATATCCGACAGACAAAATCGCGTCTAGATTGTAAAATTTAGTCTTATATTTCTTTCCGTCTTTGGCAGTACATTCCAAAATGGAATGAACTGATTTTTCTTCGAGTTCACTTGATTTAAAAACATTATGCAAGTGCTTTGCAATTGCTGGCTGATTTACGCCAAAAAGATCAGCCATTTGATTCTGGTTTAGCCAAAGAGTCTCATCCTTCAGGCGAGCCTCAATATAGACCTCACCCTTATAGACCTCACCCTTCGGTGAAGTGTAAATGGCAATTTGATTCACTTCCATAGCACAATTTTAGCCCAACTCCCAGTTGGCGTCTACTTTAATCTTGCCCCAAGAAGAAACATTGTTTCGCAGAACGTGATAGTAGGCCGCCAGACCAATCATCGCCGCATTATCGCCGGTTAAAGCTATTGGCGGTACCAGAAAATCTACTTTCGACTTTTCACTTTCAACTTTCAACTTGCTTCGAAGGTGTTTGTTTGCAGCAACGCCGCCGGCCAAAACAACGGTTTTGGGGGTAAATTGTTCAACCGCTCTCATTGTTTTAGTTACCAGCACATCAACAACTGCATCCTCAAAGGCAGTGGCAATCTCCGCTTTATCGATATCATCAAGACCCTCACCCCTACCCTCTCCCAAAGGGCGAGGGAGTTTTAAGGAAATCCGACGCTTAACTTCCAGAAGAACAGCTGTCTTTAAACCGGAGAAAGAAAAATTAAAAGTGCCATTGTTAATAATCGGCCGAGGAAGAACTAATTTGCTTAAGGCTGGAGGCTTAAGGCCGACCTTCGACAAACTCAGGTCGCCCTGAGTGGAAATTGAATGGGCGGAGGCCACATCCTTCCCGCCTTCAGCCTTCGGCCTTGGGCCTTGGGCTGATTCGCCTTTAGGATCATTTCTAAATTGCTCCGCCAATTTAGAAATGATCGGTCCCCCGGGATAACCAAGACTAAGCAACTTGGCCACCTTGTCAAAAGCCTCTCCCGCCGCGTCATCCAGGGTCTGGCCGAGAGTCTCATACTGATCGTGACCCTTCATCAGAACAAGCGAAGTATGCCCGCCAGAAACCACTAAAGCCAAAATTGGAAATTTTGGCTCGTCCAAGGCCAAAGGCCCAAGGTCTAAGGTCTTTTCGTCTCGGCCTTCGACCTTCGACCTTCGACCTTCGACATTTACTCCGCTTAAAGCGGAGTAAATATGTCCTTCGATATGGTTGACGGGAATAATCGGCTTATCCAGCACGTAAGCGATCGATTTGGCGGCGTTAAATCCAATCAAAAGAGACCCGATCAACCCCGGTCCCGCCGTTACCGCGATGTGGGTAATCTCATTTTTTAGATAATCCTGACTTTCCTGAAAATTACTACCCTCACCCCAACCCTCTCCCTGAAAGGGAGAGGGAGTATTAAAGGTTCCATCGCCCCGTTTCACGGGGAGAGGGTTAGGGTGAGGGGTTATAATAGATCCGTTTCCTTTATTTTGCATTTTGCATTTTGCATTTTGATTTTTAGCCTGTAAGAGTGCTTGTACGATTACAGGCGTTATCGCTTCCATATGCGCCCGGCTGGCCACCTCCGGCACTACCCCGCCCGTCTTGGCATGGAGATCGATTTGAGAGCTCACCACATTCGACAAAATGACAGGCCGAAAGCCTGTCATCCCGGACTTGATCCGGGATCCATCTTTTCCTACCCCAATAACCGCCGCAGCGGTCTCATCACAAGACGACTCGATGGCAAGAATTAGAGGGGACATTAGAGGGGACGGTTCTCTTTTAGGCACAGTTTTTCGCTTTCTTTGATTTTCTGGCCACCTTTTCCTGTTCTCGGTATCTTTGATAATTACTGCCCCAGATATTTTTACCATAAGTTTGCTCAATAATTTGGTCTACCACCAGTTTTTGATAGCTAATTTGTCTATCTTGTGCATCCTGTCCGATTGCCTCATAAAGAAAATCGGGGGTGATTAATAAATCTGTTTTACCTCGAACGTAATGGAGATAGCTTGAGTATTTGTAATCTTCCGGCCTTTCTACTAATCTCGCCCTGACCGGATTAAGTTCAATATACTTTCCGCACTGGATAAAGTAGGCGTCCTTACCGACCGCCTGACTTTTATAGCGATCTTGCCAAAAGTGGCCAATCCAATCATAGGACTGCCGATAGTGTTGGAAATAGGCCAAATTTAACTTTTTCATAAAAGTCGAAAAGTCGAGAGCTTTCTTGGTTTGAATTAAAAAGTGAGTGTGGGTAGGCATCAAGCAATAATGATAAAGGTCAAAAGGATGTTCTGATTTATACCTGCCAATAAGTTCTAAAAAATACAAATAATCATCATCTGACCTGAAAACCTTATTCCGGTTGTTGCCCCGGGTCATTATATGATAAAAACTCTGAGATAAAAGAAATCGTCGTGTTCTTGGCATAACGTAAGTTTACTAGAATTCAGTAAAAAGCGAAATATCGAGATAAAAAGAGAACCGTCCCCTTAAGCTCTTAAGCTTATTAACAAAAATCCCTATAAAAATCAAATGGAGCGGCCGATCTTCGATCGGCCGCTCCAAGGGTCCAAGAGGGGGAACCCCAAGCACACAGCGCCCTAGGAAGCAAGGACTCCCAGAGGGCGAACCGCCGCGCGGCGCCAGCGGCCGTCGGCAAAGTTGTAGCTGACGCGCACGAGGCCGCCGTAGTTCGAATCGCCACCGACGAGGCGGTTCGACGCGTCCCCGAAGAACTCCTCGTACCAGACCCACGTATCGGTCTGGCCGTCGTTCGCACGGGGGCACATGGCGGGGTATGCCTGCGGGACGATGTTCGCCTCGATAATGGTCTCGAGGCGCATCCGCTGAGCCGGGAGGCCGAGCAGCTCGGCGACCACCGAACGGAGGTGGTTGTCCCACTCCACGGGCGAGACACCGAAGCGGCTCTCCTGAGGGCCGTACTCGTACTTGACGAGCTTGCCATCTGCCCGAAGGCGGGCGATCAGCTTGCCCAGGAAGTTGGCGTCGTTTGCGAACATCTGCCGCCCGCCGTCGTACGACGGCTTGCAACGCGTGTCCACCAGGGCAACGATGCCCTCGAGGCCAACTTCGGTCATCGAAGCCAGCTCGCCGCTGGCGTTGCGCCGCTTGATGTTGCCGGCGCCGATCTGTTCCCAGAACCAGAACTCCGGCTTCTTCTTCCAGCCCTTGAGGCTGGTCTTAGCGGTAAGCACGAGCTTGGGCAGGAAGTGCACCTCGAGACCGAGGGCATTCCAGGCCTTCACGCGCTCTTGGCCTGTGGCCTCGAGCACCTGGCGCATCAGCGCCAGGTTTTGTGTCTGGCCGAAGAATGCCTGGTGGCATTTCTCTTCGGCGGCAATGATCTTGCCAATCCAATCCATGGTCGTTCTCCTCTCTGAAACGTTGCGTTTATGATAGCGCGAACGCTTGCAGCGTACCACGAGTTGATAGTCTAAGACTATACACTATTTTCCTGTCACTGTCAATGTTTCTGGACTTGATATTTTCTGCTATCCTTGAAGTTAATGTCCACCTCTCTTTTCCAAACCCCCGAGTGGGGGGATTTTAAGTGCCAAACCGGCTGGAGCAAGCAGCATCGCCTTGACGGTATTTTGGTGCTGGAGAAAAAATTACCCCTTGGACGGACGATGCTATATTCACCGATGATCAATGAGGCTCAAGGCCGGAGGCTCAAGGCCGGAGGCTTTTTGGAACAGATCAAAAACATCGCTCAAAAGCGCAATGCCATATTTTACCGGGTGGAATTCGACACCCCGCTCCCAACCTTCGACCTTAAGCCTTCGACCTTCGGCGCCCGTCGGGCTTTCGAGGAGATGCAGCCGGAGCATACGCTGATTCTCGATATCACCCAGAGCGAGGAAGAGATTCTGGCTCAGATGAAACCAAAGGGGCGGTATAACATTAAAGTGGCCGAACGAAGCGGAATCGAGATAACGGAGTCAACTGATCCCAAGGGGCCGGAACTCGACAGCTTTTACACACTCTACGAGTCTATGGCCAAGCGGCAAAGAATTTCCTATCGAGATAAAAAATACTTCGAGGCTCTACTTGAAATCCTGGGCAAAAAGGATTATGCTCGACTGTACGATGCCTCTGTTAATATTGATGGCAAAACTACTACCCTGGCATCAGCCATTGTCGGGAACTTTGATCGGCGGGTGACCTATCTCTTCGGCGGCTCAAGCAATGAACACCGTAATTTGATGGCGCCCTATCTCCTGCATTGGCAGATAATCAAAGATGCTAGAGCGCAGGGCTGCACTGAATACGACTTGTTCGGTATTGCCCCCAATGATGACCCCAAACATCCCTGGGCCGGCGTAACGCGGTTCAAAAAACAGTTCGGCGGCCGCGAGGTCCACCTGGCCGGAAACTGGGATCTGGTCTTTAGACCGGTTGAATATCAATCATTCAAGATAGTCGAGAAAATCCGAAGATAGCAAGCTATCTCTACTACGAAATTACAAATTCACCGAAGGTACAAATATTACCAGTGTTGCGTAATTAATTGGCGATTCCTCGAATTGTCATCTCGAATCCGCCAACCGGCGGATGAGAGATCTCCGATGTAGCAGCAAACCAATTCGAAGATTTCTCGCCTCCAAGGCCTCGAAATGACAGATTGTGGGCATGATTGCGCAACATTGGTAAATATTACAAAACTACAAATTTGTAATTACGTAAGATTCGTAATTTTGTTCAATTTGTAATTTTGTAGGAGACAATGAGAAAAATATTGTCGAAGATATTATCTCAGTCAACCAAGAATAAATATCATAAAATCCAAGCCGATTGGGCGTCTTTTCGTTGTGGCAAGCCGAGCCGAAAAATTAAGGTTATCGGCGTCACCGGCACCAAGGGAAAAACCACAGTTTGCAATATGATCGCCTCTATCCTTGATGAGGCCGGCATCAGGAACGCGATGGAGACAACCATCAACACCAAAATCGGCGACCGGCTTATCTCGCACACAACAAAAGCGCGCTGGGTCACTACCCCGCCCGCCGCGGTCCTGCAGAGCTTTCTGCGCCAAGCGGCTCGGGAAAAGTGCCGCTACGCCATTCTGGAGGTTACCTCGCAAGCAATCGATCAATACCGAACTTGGGGCATTAACTTTGATCTTCTTGTCTACACCAATCTCTCTCACGATCACCTGGACTATCATAAAACCAAGGAGAATTACCTGGCCGCCAAACTAAAGGTTTTTCAGCAAAATCCCCAGGCGCGGTTTGTCATCAACGCGGATGACGCCTACTGGAATCGCTTTTACTCCCTATCCGCCGGCGACAAGCTCCTCTATTCAATCAAGCAATCAATCGACCACGGCGCCGTCGCCCGCAAAATACTCCTTGGCGCCGCCACCGCCACCTTTACCGTTGCTTACGATAACGGGCAAAGCATCATTCACCTGAGCCTCCCCGGTATTTTTAATGTCCAGAATGCCCTCGCCGCCTTTTGTGTCGGCCGGGTCCTCCGGCTGGATCCGGAAAAGATAAAGGCGGGACTGGAACAGATCAAGCTGGTGCCGGGCCGGATGGAATCGATCCGCATCTCACCCAAGCAGAATTTTAGCGTTATCGTCGATTATGCTCACAATCCTGACTCCCTGAAGAATGTTTATGAAGCCATCCGTGACGGTATAAAAAATACAGAGGGGAGACTCATCGCCGTTCTCGGCGCAACGGGGCGGCGGGATAAGACAAAGCGGCCGATTATGGGAGCGCTCGCCGGCGGCTATGCCGATCTTGTCGTCTTTACCAACGAGGATCCTTACGACGAAGATCCGGCGACCATTATGGAGGAGATGGCGGCCGGCATCCATAGGGGCGGCCAGCGCAAGTATCAGTGGCACCTTAATCGAAACTACTGGAAGGTACTTGACCGAACCCAAGCAATTCATAAAGCGATCAAGGAAGCACGCAAAAATGACGTGGTGGTCATAACCGGTAAGGGCGCCGAGGAGGTTATGGCTGTGGGTCAAGATAAATTTGTCCCTTTCTCCGATCGGGCAGTGGTGCGGCAAGAACTCCTGATGCGCTTTCCAGTCACAAACGGACAACAAACCTCCTAACAACGAACATCCCTCACTTTAATCCTCTCCCTTTGAAGGGGAGAGGGGAGGGGGAGGGTTTGGCTTGTGAGCGTTTGCCGTGAAAAGCTTGGTGAACTTCGCGCAGATGCTGATCGGTAACATGGGTATAGACTTGAGTGGTGGTGATGGAAGAGTGGCCCAAAAGCGACTGGACGCTCCGAACATCGGCGCCGTTAATTAAGAGATCGGTGGCAAAGGAGTGGCGCAAGGTGTGCGGCGATACCTTTTTAGTGAGACCGGCTTTCCTGGCCGCTTTCTCGACAATACGCTGGACACTTCGAACCGCGAGACGCCCGCCCCGGGGGGAAGAGAAAAGGGGCTCATTATCACTTAAGGCCGGAGACCTAAGGCCGGAGACCAAATTGCTATTACCTTCAGCCTTCAGCCTTAGACCTTGGGCTGATTTGCCTTCAGCCTTAGACCTTCGGCCTTGAGCTGATTCGCCTTGGGCCTTGGGCATGGGGCCTTCGGCATAATTCTTCAACCAATATTTTGCGCTCTCTGAAAGAAAAACGACCCGAAGCTTCTTGCCCTTACCCAACACGGCAATCTCACCTCGTTCGAGATTTATCTGGTCCCGGTCAAGGGCGACCAACTCCGAGACTCGCACCCCCGTTGAAAAAAGAACCTCCAGAATCGTCCGATCGCGCAAACCGGAAGTTTTAGCAACATCGACAGACTCTAAAACGCTTCTAAGCTCCTCCGTTTCCAGAAAACTGATCTCGCGATCCCCCGTTTTAGCGATAACAACCTTCTCCGGCGGTAAAGTCATAATCCCCCGCCAAGAGAGATAGCGCAAAAAAGCCCTAAGGGCTAGGGCATGATAATTTTGTGTCGTCTTCTTAAGCTCTTGCCCCTTCTTGTCGCCCAATCGATTGATGTAAAGCCGGTAGTGCCGCACCGTCTCTTGGGTAATCATTTCTGGCATAAGGCCGGAGGCCACATCCTTTTCGCCTTCGACCTTAGGCCTTTGGCCTTCGGCAACATAATCCTTCAGCCACGTTAAAAAACGATTAAGGTAGCGGTCATATCCGGCAATCGTTAAAGTTGACTGGCCCTTGTCCAGCTCGCAATACTCCAAAAACTCGCGTTTTAATTGAAATAAATCATTCATTATCATAAATGGATGACTAATTGGTCTAAATAACAAATGACGAATATTCATATCCCCTCTATCTCCCTCCCGCATCGAGTACGGGACAGGCTCTACCTTAGGGGGAGAACCATTGGTTGTTCGTTATTTGGAAAATTCGTTATCCATTTCTGGTTGTGCTGTGGCATACTCCCAATGCCTCTCATATTTATGAACAAAGCGATAGGCCAGAACACCGGACAAAACTCCCAGGATGGCGCCGGCGGCAGTATCAGAGGGGTAGTGCAGGCCCGTTCCAATCCGACCCAGCGCCACGCCGAAAGCAAGGATAAGCAAAGCTATGCCCAAACGACGGTGGCCATAGAGATAAACACTGATAGCAATGGCAAAAACAATATAGGTGTGACTGGAGGGAAATGAGCTCATCCTCTCGACCGAGAAGAGACTAAGAGAGGGATTAACGATGTCTTCGTGGGTAACAAAGGGGCGGGGGCGGCGCCAAAAAACGAAAATGATCAGGTCGGTCATTGCACCAAGGCCCATCGCGATGAAGGAGCAGATAAAAGCATTGATTCTTTTGCGCCAGATCAGATAGGTGAAGGAAAGCAGAAAAATCGCCATACCGAACTTGGCAAAGAAAAAAAAGAGTCGGTAAAACCAGGGATTGCCCTCGCCTAAATTATAGAAGAAATAATAAATCGTAAAATCATAACTACGCAAAGAATCAAAAAAGCTTTCCATAACCCTATGATAACACTCAGAGAAACCGGTTAGCAAATCAGTGTTTCTTTGATAAAATGATAACTATGCAAGAATTCTTTCAGTCTCTGGTAATCGGCGCCATCCAGGGCATCACCGAATTTCTGCCGATCTCCTCGTCGGGGCACCTGGTCTTGGTCCCTTATCTTTTTGGTTGGGACTATCAGGGTCTCTCATTTGATGTCGCCCTTCATTTTGGCACCGCCCTTGCTGTTATTGCCTACTTCCGGCGGGACTGGATAAAGATCATCGCTAAAGGCCTAAGGCTGAAGGCTGAAGGCAATAGCAATTTGGCCTCCGGCCTTAGGCCTCCGGCCTTAGGCTTTTCCGCTTCCAGCCCTAGGCCTCCGGCCTTAGGCAAAAATTTGCTGTGGCAAATTTTAATCGCTTCCATTCCGGCGGCGATTGCCGGCATCTTGATCAACGACTATGTTGAATCAACTCTCCACTCTCCTCTCTTGCTCGCCGCTAACCTGATTATCTTTGGCTGGCTTCTCTGGTATGCCGACAAACGAGCTGCCTTCGGCCTTTGGCCTTCGGCCTTCGCCCATTCGATTTCCACTCAGGGCGATCTGAGTCTATCGAAGATCGGCCTTCGGCACGCCTTGTTTATTGGTCTGGCTCAATCTCTTGCCCTGGTCCCCGGCGTCTCCCGCTCCGGCATCACCATCACCGCCGCTCGCAGCCTCGGCCTGAATCGGGAAGCGGCAACCCGCTTCTCCTTTCTCCTCGGTACTCCGGCGATTGTCGGCGCCTTTCTCTATAAATTCAAGGATATCGATATTGCCCTAATTAACCTTCCCTTTATTGTTGCCACACTGGCGGCAATGGTCTTTGGTTTTCTTGCGATCAAGTATTTGCTACAATATTTAAGAAAGAGCGATTTCTCCGTTTTTTTGTGGTATCGAGTCGCACTAGCCATAATCGTGCTCTTCGGAGGGAAATGAATGGCCGAGGAAACCAAGGTAAAACCTGCCGCAACCGAACCAAAACCAGTGAAGGTTGCGGCAAATGAGCAAAAGATCGATATCAAAAAGTACTTTCCTTTGATCAAGTGGTTAATAATAACCGCAATCGTTTTAGCTGTTCTCTACTTTGGGACACTGCCTGTCCGCAGCCGCCTCTCGGAAAAGTATCTCAAGCAAGGCGACCAACTCTTGGTTCAAAAACAGTATCTCTCTGCCGACCTGGCGTACCGGAAAGCCGAGATACTCTCGTCTAAAAACAAAGTAATCAAAGAGCGCCGGCACACTGCCAAAGAAGCGGCAGCCGATATTAAACTGCTTCTTCCCTTCTGGCAAGAGAAGGGCGAGCTGACTCAACTAAGTCTCTATGATGATGCCAATGCCGTGCCGGCAAATGAAGTTGAAGCAGTCAGGCTGGCACGCCGCCTGATTGAGCAAAATGAGCCCCAACTGGCGCTGATTCCAACCCAAACCGCCCTGGATATGGATAAAAACTATCGCGACGCCTGGCTCTACCTTGGCGCCGCCAACCTTCAGGCCGCCAAGATCCTCGAGATCTCCGCCGATGCCCGCAGTCATTACCTTAATCAGGCCAAATCCGCTCTCGAGAAAGCCCGGGAGCTCGACCCGACCTATAAACCAACCCACGACCTCCTGGCTCAGATCACAGAACCGAAAACTTAAACAAGAGTAAGAAAAATAAAGTCGTAGATGAAAAAAGAGATTCCTAAAAAATTCTTCAATGGAAAAATATGCATTTTTATCGACGCCGCGAATGTTATTTATTCGCTGCGAAATTTGGGTTGGAAAATTGATTACAAATTGCTTCAAAGATTCTTTGAAGCGCAGGGTGAATTGGTAGATATTTTCTTTTATACAGCATACTTTGACTCTGATCTCGGCCTGAAAAATCTGCTGGAAATGCTTTCCAGAAAAGGTTTCATAATCCGAAGCAAAGAAGTAAAACAAATTAGAACACCTGGGGGTATCATACATAAAGCAAACTGTGACGTTGAGCTTGCCATGGATGTGATGACGCACTATTCGCGGCTTGATACCGCAGTAATAATGAGCGGTGACAGTGATTTTACGCCCCTGATAAAATTTCTTAAATCCAAAAAGAAAAAGGTTGTGGTAATCTCGACTAGAGGACATGTCTCAAAAGAGGTAGTAGAATCAGCAGATATTTTTCTTCATTTCGGCCTCTTTAGAGATAAATGGGAACTAAAATCAAAGAACCCCGCGAAGCGAGGCTCTTGATGAAGTTTCTGTCTAGAGACTAACATGAAGCAACTGTTTCTGTCAAGAGGAAATTTTTGCATGACTATAGAGGGATTTAAAAAAGTTGTCTCTATCACTCTCCTTACGGCCACGCTGACCGCCCTTTTGCCAGTGGGACAGATCAATGCTCAAGAGCCCTCAGGACTCAATCCAGGCACTAACACCGGCCAACCCAAGACCCCAGCACCGCCCGCCGCAACCACGCCGTCACCACCAGATCCATCAGATGAAACTAAGTGGGAATATATTGTCAGCGAATCTGGTTCTAACGCTTCAATGGCAGAAGAAAGCTTAAAAGACAAAACGATTAGCGGAAGGGTTTTCCCTACCGACCAACGAGGGAAATCTTATTTTGAATATGACAATCAAAAATTATCTGCTTTTATGGTAACTGTAAATTCTTCCGGTAATTTTCCAAAAACGCTCTATCTTCTTACTGGATACAAGGGCTACTCCGAAAAAGAGGCGATTCTATACATGGCTCTGCCATTTTATTTCTCTGATCAAAGCGGCCTTGTAACTTCCGATAAAAATACTCTTGCCTTTATGCGAGATCCGGAAAATTATTATATCGGAGACGAAAACACACTCGACTCCGTCTCGTATTTTCAGCCCAATAGTACAATGGGTGGAAAAAGTCAGGGAAAGGTATTAAAAGAAAAACTCTATAACGGGAGGTACTTAGTCATAATACACTCCAATAATGGGGGGTTAGCCACAGGCAAGGCGCGAGAAAACATGGCTTACAACTATTTTGGCCTCAGTGCAACCAATAACTTAAATGAAATTAATTACCTGAATCGACTAATCGGTGCCGTTCAGGATAACGAAGAAATTGATGTTAGAGAGGTGAGACCGAGCACGGGAATTGATGACTGTAAAGATAAGTTTATCACTCCATTAATGAGCTCGGAAACAAACCGCCAAAAACTAGCTGATGAGCTCAACAAATACAAAGAACAACTCGAGAAAGCCAACCAAGATAAAAAAGATCGTTATAAAAGCCTGATTAATGCCTATGATGCCATCTTGGGAGGAAAGAAGGTAACTAAAGATAACGTAAAAAACTTAATCTCCGAAAAGGATGACAAGGAGCTTTATAATACCTTCTATGCCTCTGACGAGGCAATGAAAGGGCAATATTCGGATCGTAAACCGACAAACAAAATGCTCGCCCAATTTTCAGATTTAACAACCAGTTATGCCGCCAAATTACCGTACTACAAAATGGATTATGACAAGGGTGATATCACCACAACTGCCGCCGGAACCGGAACCGGGGCTGTTATATCAATAAGCGCTCTCGCGGCTTCAGCAAAAATAGCAGCTGGGGCGGCGGCGGCTAACGCCGCAACAGCAATAAATCCTGCAATAGTGTTGGCTGGTAATTCTTCCGGCATAGTGATGACCGGTGCCGCGCTTGGTACAGTGGGCGGTATTGCTGTTGGTGTAGCAGGAGCATCGGCAACGTATATGACCTATATAATTCAAGAAAGGGTTGCCTTCGCGCATGCCAACCAAGACGCAATACGCTTTTATACCAAGATGTCGTTAGCTCTGTATTATGCTTACCAGTGCAACGAGTACAACAAGTGTTTAAAAGCTAACGATGATGATGCGGGTTATGTAAATGAAAAAATAATTGCCGATTTAATTGACCACATGAACCAAGCGCAAAAAACAAAAGAGTTGGTCGAAGCCGAATGTAACGTCAGCGAGGGTGGTAAAGTAGAGGAAATGATTAAGGAAGCGCTTTGTAATCTCCTCCAGATAATTCACAATTTTACTAAATCGGTTTTTGAATTTGGTGCTACCAAGCTCGAGGAGTCAATTGGTATCCAAGTTAAATAAGGTGACATGACAAGACTTTGGCAAAGAAAAATTTTTAAGACTGGAGCAATTTTAACGCCAGCTCTTCTTGTTCTGTTAATTCCAAGCATAACTTATGCCATTGAGCCGGTCTGGAAAGTCCTCTCCGACACCACCACAGAGACCAGTTTTGGTTACGCCGTGGCCGAACGATGGAAAACTGTCCTAAACATGATTAATACATTAGTGGTGGCTGTTCTCATTTTTGTCGCCTTTGCCCAAATTCTCCACCTTAACATTAACACTTATGGCATTAAAAAGGTTATGCCCAGCTTGATATTTGCCGTTATCGCCGCCAACTTCAGTTTTCTAATTTGCCGTTTCTTAATTGATATCGCCAACATCGCCATGATCGCTCTTATCAAACCGGAAGAAGCAAACAATGCCGCAGCTAAATTTACCGGTGCTTTTGGCACCCCTGAATTTCACAATCCTTTCGCCGTCCAGCCTGGAAAAACTCCGATAGAATTATTGCTTGATATGATCTTTATGTTGGTCGCCGGAATAATGATGCTGATGCTGGCCTATCTCCTCTTTATTCGCAACTGGATCCTATATTTTCTGGTTGTTCTCGCTCCCCTGGCCTTTATGGCCACCGTTTTGCCGCAGACCAAAAGTGTTTTCAACCAGTGGTGGTCCAACTTTATCAAGTGGACTTTTATGCCCGTTGTTTCGATCTTTTGGATCTGGCTAGCAAGTCTATGGATAACTGATAAAACCTCCGGGCAAGCAATCTATCTGACAACACTATTTGCCTTGGCAGCGATGTACCTTGCCCTGACAACGCCGTTTAAGATGGGCGGGGCGATTATGGGCCAGTGGGCCGGCCTGGGCAAAAAACTCTGGGGGTCAACCGGCGGTGCACTCCTGGGAAACGCCGGCGCTCTGGCAAAAGCCAAGGGTCAAAGTTGGCTTGAGTCGCAAGGTGCGGGCGACAAGTGGTATAGCAAGGCTAATCCGCTTGGCTGGCTAAAAAACTCCAAAGCAAGTTATGAGCGCGTATTGGAACACGAGAAAAAGACCCAAGAGCAGTACCAACAAAAACGCCGGGGGAATCTTCTGGGGCGCAATAAGAAATGGCAAAATATGTTTGCCGAAGAACAGACGTTTGGCGGCGACTGGGAGATGGCTGAGAAAAAGGCGATGAAAAATCTTCAAGAGTCGCCAAGGGGCCAAAGGTGGATGAAAGGTCGGGAAGAATGGCGAGCTGAGATGAAAGCCCTGGAAACGGAAATTGCCCATCGCGACAAAGAAGCCGCCCTAGGGGTCAGAGACGACCAAACAAACGCGGAGTTTTTTAAAAGAATTCTTGTAGCCACCAGACATGGTGCCATTGCCGAGAATGAAATCGCCGAACTTGACAAGACTTTATCGGTTAATTTTGCCCGGAAAGAGGGGCCATTTGCAAATGATAAAGACCGGCGATTGTCCGACCTGTACTTTGCCACCCTAACTCGTAGTAAAGAACTTGACGAAATGGTCACAAAGGCCGACAACGATCGAGTCGAAGCTATACTTGCCGACCAGCTCCATGTCCATGACACCAAAGAAGCAATTGACAGAGGTACACGAGAATTGCAAAAGTTAAACCAACAAGAAGAAAGAATGCAAGAATTGATGCGGCGCGAACCAGCAAATGCTGCTGAACTAGTTGAACTAGGAGAGCTTCAACGCCAAGGGGGCGCAAGAAACATAAGGAAAAGTGAAATAGTTAGCGAACAAAACAGTGCTATCGCCAAAGCCCGCACTTTTGTCGAGGAAGGTATTGAGCAAGGCAAGACCTACCTTGCCGGTATGGTCGAGGGCAATACCATTAGAGGCTTTGCTGGACTAGTTGGCAACGATGAAGATCTAGGGAAACTAATGGCTTCCCGAGCCGGCAAGCTTATGAGTGCTGAAGTAAAAAGTGATGCCGACAAGTTACTTGACAAGATGACACCGGCAATGATCGCCGAAGAATTACAAAACATCAACCCGCAAGTTTTAGAAAATTTTAAACAAGGCCGAAGATACGTCAATGTCCCCCTAGGACCTGAAGAAGGAGACGTGCCCACACTTAATCGAAAAATTGAAGCTCATGTTTTGGCTCTGGCTAAAGTTGCGCGCCAGGCAAATCACCCCGAGGCGCCCGATGCTCAAGTTGGTCTTGTTGGTATGCTAACAGATAACGGCCTAGCCAAAGCAATAAATGCTTACAACAACCGCGTCCAACCTGCAGAACAGATCCAGACAAGAGAAGATCTTATCAGGAAGATGCGAGACGGGGGAAGACCCGGAAGAGCCGCCTTTACCGCTGTTGTTAATCAACGTGACGTTGGCCTTCTGGATAATCCATCAGGTTATCTCTCGCTTGGTACGGATGAGGGGTCAACAGAGACCGCCAAAAGAATTATTCAGACCGTACAGCAGATCGACCCTCCCAACCTCCAGGCGCAAAATCTTAATTATCTCTACACAATAGCTTCCAAGGCTCACACTCCAGAATTCAGGGATATCGTCAAATTATTAAAACAAAACGGTGAATACACTCGAGAACTCTTAAGAGAAGCGCAAAAATCCCGATATTTATTGGCAGCAGAAGAAACTCTGCATCGCGCCGGGATTACTGTTGATCAACACAACACCAGAGAATTAGCCCAGATCATTAAGACTGAACTGAAAAAGAGTGTTAGGGAGCGTAATCCCGAAGCGATGGTTGGCGGTATAAATAACTACATCCGAGGGAAAAATCCCAACACCAATTTCAGTATCGAGTCTATTTTGCACGAAACCCAAACACCAAATACGAAAGCAGCGAGTAATCCGACGGAGCCACGCAGATGAATGATAAAGATTTAAATCTAATCATACGCCAATTGATGGTGCTTGAGGTGGCAGTGGAAACAATCGGCGTCTTGTCCGACCCTGATTATATTAATGATATACTTTTAAGGATTAAAACTCTAAGAGTGCATACTCCCCAGAAGATAATATCAACACACCAACACCTGCTAGAAACGCTGAATAAGGTCGACAGCCCCACTACGCGCCGTGAACAAATCCCCCCTCTTGTCCGCGATGCTCTGACACAAGCTGGAGTCGGGACCCAAGTCCCTCCGAGTCAACCCCAAGCCCGCGCTTGTCTACTAAAAACCATCAAAGCAACAGAAGCTTATATTGATTATTTCAACGATTACCCCAATCAGCCGATTGATGTCGACAAGGTTAATGAGATAGCCATTAGAAAATTGCTGCGACAAAAGTTTGGGGAGGAATAGTTATGACCGAATTGGAAAAAATTCACTCTGTTGAAGATTATTTCACCACGATCGTTCCGCCGGAGCGAGGCGGGGTCTTGCAGGAAAAATGGCAAGAGTTGCGTGCGACGGGCAAGATCGATGTTGAGAGTTTAGGCAAGATACCCGATAGCGAGGGACGATTTAGGGTTGTTGAGGCTCTGGCTTCCTTGATTGAAAAAGGTAAGATCAATGCAGAGG
The DNA here is from genome assembly GCA_038078835.1 of Patescibacteria group bacterium. Taxonomy (GTDB): domain Bacteria; phylum Patescibacteriota; class UBA1384; order XYA2-FULL-43-10; family 1-14-0-10-43-13; genus JBBTQI01. The sequence goes on from JBBTQI010000003.1 coordinate 29,010, forward strand.
ATATCTCCGACCTGATTGAATCCTTCGGCTACGAAGAGAGGAGTTCTATAAATTACAACGGTGCTCATGGCGTGGCCGGATTTTACAGCGGCCACGTTCGGGTTCATAACAAGCTTTTTGAGCGCTACGCCGAGGGAGAATTTGCCGGGCAATATCGGCATGAACTCGATCACAATATCGCCCACGAGATCGCCCACGCCATCATCGAATATGCCGACAAAAGTGAGAATATTCAACTCGCCGCCACTGAAGGATTGGAGACCGAAGTAGAAACCCCTCTCGAGTTAATTGCAGAAGCTTTAGGAGGCATTGACATTGATGCCGAGTCAATCACTGTGCAGGAAACAAAAGGTGCTCCGGCCGTCAACCGAAAAGAGCGCTTGGCTGAGGCCTTGGCAGTCTATATCGCTTCCGGCGGAGAAGAAAACGAATTTTTAAGGCGGCGGATCAGTCTTATCCAAAAAGATCATCTGGAAACATTCTTTGTCGCGCCAGCAAGCAAAGAGCTGAGTTTGACTAACACAATTGCTCAGGCAACCGAAAGAGGAAGAGTATTAATCGCATCGACAAAAGCACTTTTTCAAGCCATAGACGACAATTGGGAGAGACTAAAAGCCGGCGCTAAATCCGCCGCTCAAGGCGATACTGAGATCGACGGCATCTTTGATCTCTGGGGTCCCGAGAGTCAGCTAAGCGACTTGACTCAAGCGGCAACATTTTCTCCGGCCGCATCAGCACCGTCTCAACAACCAACGGCACCGGCCGAAAATAAAGCCGCCGGACAGTCTGGCCGGAAAACAAACTCCATTAGCCATCTTCCCGGCGAAAAGGCGGGGCATTCAAACGAAGTACTAAGCGCCTTGGGGGGATTACTTAAATCTTTTGAGGAGATAAATCCGATAAAAATTACACCGGCCAGTGTTTAGGGGGCGGCATTGCGGAGCGAAATACGTCCTCTCGCCAAAACCAAACGTCCGGATTTTTTGGCGCTTCTGCTCAAGTGCCCGAGGGCAATACCTGAACTTAAATTGTAGCAACTAACGATAGCCGGACAGAAACCCTACTGTCAAGAGCGAGTAAGCACAAATCAACGAGGCCGCCGGTATCAACACCGTCACGTCAAAATGAACCCATAGACATCACATCCGGAAAACGCACTAAAACTATCATTACCCTCACCCTAAACCCTCTCCCTTTCGGGGAGAGGGAATAAGAGGGAGTGCGACCCTGTTGTATGACACCTGTGGTTACTCCCTTGACAAATTGGCAGCAAAATTGATATAATTTCATTAGATTATTAAAAATGATAATTTAATGAAATACAATCAGCTCAGATTACAGATAAACAAGCCTTATTTCACGCTGGACGATCTGCGCTTGCGGGGACTCAAGGTTTACAGCTACCAATTTTCTCTTTGGCAAAAAAGGGGATATATTAAACAGCTCAAGCGCGGCACATATGTCTTTGCGGACAAAGAGGACGAACTAGCACCCCCCGAGATCTCCTTTCTTCTCTATCAGCCGAGCTATCTGAGCTTAGAAACAGCGCTAAACCATTATGGGCTGATTCCCGAGATCGTTCAGGCTCAAACCGCCGTCACCGCCAAAATCAATCGCCGCTTTAAAAACTCTTACGGTTCTTTTATTTATCGGCACTTGAAACCCTCTCTTTTTTTCGGCTACACCCCCGCGCAGACAAAATACGGAAAATATTTGCTGGCCGAACCGGAAAAGGCCCTGCTTGATTATCTGTATCTAAATTTGGGAAAAATAAATACCCAAAATGATATCGAAAACTTGCGCCTGAATTGCCAAATCCTGCGAGAAATCATCACCAAAGGGAAACTTGACCGCTATCTTAAAATATTTGATAGCCGGAAACTCAATCGAACAATTAACCAACTCTTAAGGCAATGCTCACCTACGAACAGCTGAAAAAATATTATTCCGATGGTCTAGCCGCTAAAATGCCGAAAAATATTTTAGTGGAGTATCTTCAGTATGAACTTCTTGACTCCCTCTTTAAACAAAAGAGGAGCGAGTTGCTGGTATTTATCGGCGGGACAGCAATCCGAATAATTTATGGCAGCAGCCGGTTTTCCGAGGATTTGGATTTTGACAACTTTGGCCTGCCGTTTGATGAATTTGAAGAAATTGTGGACAATGCGGGAAAAGATTTAGAGTTAAAGGGGTTCTCTGCTGAATTGCGCTTTGTCGAGAAGGGCGCCTACCACTGCTATTTAAAATTCCCGGAAATCCTCTATGACAACAACCTCTCCAGCTTGCTTCAGGAAAAAGTGCTCATTCGCCTTGATACAGTTAATAAAGAGCCCTCTTATCGGCCGGTTATTCATACTCTCAACAAATTTGATGTCTTTCGCAATATTTTGGCGGCGCCGGCAGATATTATATTGGCCCAAAAACTGATCACGATTATGGAGCGCAAAAGGGAGAAGGGGCGGGATTTTTACGATGCCAGCTTTCTCCTTGGTCTGACTAAACCTGATTTTCTCTACATCAAAAAGACGACCGGACTAGCCCAGGATGAATTTGGGGGGAAATTTTTGGAACGTTTGAATCAGCTTGATTTCAACTTTTTGGCCAAGGATGTGGAACCGTTTCTGGCCGCCCCGGAACAGTCGGAGCGGATTAAAAACTTTAAAGACTTTGTCGTCCCCCGCCTCCGCTAAACTGTGGCGAGCGGTTTTGTTTTGCGTCGAGCGTTTTGCTATAATCAAACAAGCAGGCTAATTAAGTTGAGGGGAAATGCGCTATAAGGTACCGCAAAATATTGATATGCAGGACCGGATTTTAGGACCACTAACAATGGTCCAGTTTCTCTATGCCATCATTGGCGGCGGCCTCTGCTACTCCATCTTTATGACCGTCCCTCGGCCACTCTCTTATGTTTTTGTTGTGCCGCTCGCCCTTTTTACCTTTGCCCTAAGCTTTCTTAAGGTGAACGAGCGGCCATTCTTGGACTTCTTTCTAGCCGCCATCAACTACTATTCAACCCCCAAAAAGCGGATCTGGCACCACCATGCTGCCGATAACCTCAGTGTCACGATCTTTGAAGCGAAAGCAAAGAAGAGCGAGGTGCAAACTAAACATATTTCTCACGAGAAGATTGAAGAACTGGCCGGCAAATTAGACCAAACATAACCAAAGTCAAAATTCAAATGTCAAATGTCAAAATGATAAAGGATAAACACAGGGCAATAAGGCTGTAGTGCTAGTAAGGCAGTAGAGTATTTATGGCAGCCCTATTGCTTTACAGGCTTTACTTGCTTATTATTCGATATTCGGATTTTACAAAATGTCCCAATTTTCAACTCAACAATCAATCGACATTGCCGGGATTAAGGAGGGTGTCGTCATCCTCAAGAATGGCGGCTACCGCCTGATCTTTTCGGTGGCGGCAATTAACTTTGCCCTAAAGAGCGAGCAGGAACAGAACTCGATTATTTTCCAGTACCAAAGCTTTTTAAACTCCCTTCACTTCCCCATTCAGATCGTGATGAGATCCAAGCGTTTAGACCTCGACCCGTATTTGCAAAAAGTCTCCAAGCTGGCCGGAGATCAGCAAAACGAGTTATTGCGAATTCAAACTGAGGATTACGTCGACTTTGTCGGCAAACTCATCAATATCGCCAACATTATGAAAAAGACCTTCTACGCCGTCATCCCCTACCAGCCCCTCTCTCTCCAAAACACGGGCGCTCTGGGCAAACTGTTCCGGCGAGAAAAAACGGTGACAGAGCTTAAGATCTCTGAAACGGAGTTCAATCATAATATCCAGGAGCTTAAACAGCGCGCCGGCGTTGTCGCCAGCGGCCTGGGCTCGATGGGCCTGCGCTGTGTTCAGCTCTCAACCGAGGAGGTCATTGAGCTCTTTTATCAAGTCTACAACCCCGAAGAAGCCGGAACGGAGAGAGTCAGCGATGCCGAGAGCCTGACCTCGCCCGTTGTCATTCACAAAAGCGAAGCGCCCGAAGAAGCCGGAGGTCAAAGGCCGGAAGGTGAAGGCGATAATACGGCCGAGAGCCTAAGGCCGAAGGCCGAAGGGGGTCAAGCTGAAGGCGAAAGGCCGGAGGCTGAAAGCCAAAGAGAAGAGGTAATTGACAATTCGGCCTCGGTACTGGCGCAACAAAAAGAACAAGCTATGCTCCACCGCCAGGAGATGATGAAGGAGGGAGAGCGCAATATAGCCCAAGGCCAAAGGCCGGAGGCTGAAGACGACAACACCCCCAATCCGCCACCGGCAACGCCCGAACCAATAACTCAAACGCCGAATCAAACCACTACTCAAACAAATCAGCCCGACAACTCGAACCCCGAGGAACAGGATGAAACCCAACAGCACAAGCCCCAATAAAGGCTCCCTCCAATCCCCTCTCCTCCGAGAGGAGAGGGTGAGGGTGAGGAGAAAATTAAGAGTTAACTCAACTCCAGCTGAACAGATAATCTGGCACAAAATAAGATCAAGACAATTAAACAACCTGAAGTTTCGGCGGCAACATCACTTTGGAAAATATATCGCCGATTTCTATTGCCCAGAGAAGAAATTGGTAATCGAGATCGATGGTGATGTTCATGATTTAGAATGTCAGAGAGAGCACGATAAAAAAAGAGGCCATTATTTAACGAGCTTAGGTTTGCGTGTCTTACACATTACCAATGATGAAGTGAGAAATAATCTTACAGGAGTACTAGAAAGCATCTTGCTGCAACCCCATCCCTCACCCCAACCCTCTCCCTTAAAAAGGGGGAGGGAGTAATAAGGTTTATATGGCAAATCCAGCTGATCAAAATATGACCGCCTCTCCGGATGCGCGAACGATTGCCCAAAGCAATGTCGAGGCGAGAGAAAAAGCATCCAAACTCGCCTTTTGGAAACAGAACGGCGAGGATTTCTCGCGGGGCGCAACCTCCGTCCGCGATATCATCGCGCCGGCCGCCTTTGTTGTGAACTCAAACTACCTTCAGATCGGTCCGCACTATGCCCGCACCCTCTTTGTCTTTACCTATCCCCGCTACCTCGAAACCAACTGGCTCTCGCCCATTATTAATTACGATATTACCGTCGATATGGGAATGTACATCCATCCGCTCGAGTCCAAGGATGTAATGCACCAGTTAAAGACCCAGGTCGGCAAACTTGAGTCGACGATGATGATCGAACAGGAGAAGGGCCAGCCGCGCGACCCGGAGATCGAAACGGCTCTCGGCGACGTTGAGGCCCTACGCGACGTCCTCCAGCGCGGCGAGGTCCGCCTCTTTCAGTTCGGGCTCTATTTTACACTCTACGCCAAGTCGCTCGAGGAGCTAAAAACCATGACTGAGCAGCTTGAATCTACCCTCGGCGGTCTCCTTATCTACACCAAAGAGTCGCTCTTTCAGATGGAGCAGGGTTTTACCGCCACCCTGCCCTTAATGCACGACAAACTGGAGATCCTGCGCAACCTTGACACCAGCTCTCTCTCCTCCACCTTCCCCTTCACCTCCTCTGAGCTGACCCAGGACGACGGCATCCTCTACGGCATCAACCGCCACAACAATTCGCTGATAATATTCGACCGGTTTCATCTTGAGAATGCCAACAGCGTCGTCTTTGCCAAATCCGGTTCGGGTAAATCTTACTTTGTCAAGCTTGAAGCCCTGCGTTACCTGATGCTTGGCACCGATATCATCATCGTCGACCCGGAGAAGGAGTACAAAACGCTCTGCGATGCCATCGGCGGCAGTTACCTTGACATCTCTCTTAACTCTGATAAACGGATAAACCCCTTTGATCTGCCCCTGAATCCCAAAGCGGAGGCCAATGAGACGGGCGAGGATGTCCTCCGCTCCAACATCGCCTCCCTTCACGGCCTGATTAATCTGATGGGCGGCGGCCTCTCGCCGGAGGAAGACGCGATCGTCGACAAGGCGCTCTACGAAACCTATGCCCTAAAGGATATTACCGCCGACCCGGAGAGCCAGAAGAACGAACCGCCTCTGCTTCAGGATTTCTACAACGTTCTGGGCAATATGCAGGGCACCGACTCTCTCCGCGCCAAGCTCTCCAAATACACCGAGGGCTCCTTTGCCTCCCTCTACAACCAGCCGACCAACTTTGAATTGAAGCCCGGTATGGTCGTCTTCTCTGTGCGCGATCTGGAGGAACAGCTCCGTCCCCTGGCGATGTATATGATCTTAAACTATATCTGGACCAAGATCCGCCAAAATATGCGGCGGCGGATTATGATTATCGATGAAGCCTGGTGGATGATGCAGTTTGAAGATTCGGCCAAATTCCTTCACGGCCTGGCTAAGCGGGGCCGGAAGTATTACCTGGGCCTGACGATTATCAGCCAGGATGTCGAGGACTTTCTGGGTTCGCGCTACGGCAAGGCGGTGGTGGCCAACTCCTCGATGCAGATCCTGATGAAACAGTCCACGGCGTCGATTGACGTTGTCGCCGATGTCTTTAACCTGACCGAGGGGGAAAAGTACCTCCTGCTCGAATCTGACGTCGGCGAGGGGCTCTTCTTTGCCGGCCTGAATCACGTCGCCGTCAAAGTCGTCGCCTCTTACGCCGAGGATCAGATCATCACCACCGATCCGAAGCAATTACTCGGAGAGTAACATTGCCGAAGGCTGAAGGCCTAAAATAGTCGCCTTCGGCCTCAAGCAAATTATTAATGTCTGAAAAACCAAACCAAAATCCTGTCGAGCCGAATCAAACAGTTGAGAACACAACTGAAGTTAAAAACACCGGTCTTTCCATAAAGACAATTTTGATAGTGGCTATCTGCTCATTCCTGCTCCTCTTTGGCGGCGGAGCCGCCATCGCCGTCCCCCTCGCCTTCCTCGGTCTCGTCGATCCCGGCGAACCCTCACCGCTTGCGGCAAAGATTTTCGGAAGTAGTGGAGATAATAGTTGCTGGCTATCAGATGATGCATTTAAAGACACAACTACTATCACGGAGGCTGATCAAATAGCACGACTGATGGGTAACGACAGGAGACTATCGAATCCCCCAGAACAAAAAGATCGACTTAAAGTGATCATTGATGAGTCGAGAAGAAAAGTGGTCAATGATAAACAAACCGGCATAAACCCTGCGATCTTGGTTTCTTTTTGGGCGGGAGAACAGGGTTTCAGTTATGATTCTAACGATAAATATGACCCCGATCGCGATATGAAAGCTTTTGGTTGTAGTGTCACTGGACCAGGCGTTAACAGCTATCCGTCATTTGAAGGACAAGTAAAATGTGTCCTAGATCAAGTTCAAAATGCAATCAACAAAGAGGGAAATTATAGGGAACCGGAAATTCCCGGTACCTGGGATCGTCTAATTTATCATTATATCGGCACAGAAGATCAGAAAGTTGCGCTAAAAACTTATGGCCATGTCACCACCGCAAGTAATACCAGGATCAAAATATTGAAGAAGCTCGTCCCCGACCAAGTCACCTGTGCGGCAATTCAAGGTGCAAGCACATCAAATAAAATCGTTGGTGCCGCCCGCGGGCAAGTCGGATACAAGACTCAGAAATCAGATTGTGCCATTTACAACGAAAAAACTATCGACGAGAGCCGGCAGTATCAATGGTGCGTCAGTTTTGTCTCCTGGGTCTATCGCAAAGCCGGGCATAATGTTCCTCTTATGGTCGGTACCGAAGAGATTATGAATTATTTTAAAAACGAGCAAACGTGGATCGAAAGAAAAGATATTAAATCAGCAAACGATATTAAGGCCGGAGATGTCTTAATTGAAACCAGCGCCTCGAGCAGCAGCGGCAAGCATGCCGGGATTATTGATATCGAAAACGGCCGCTATTTCACCATTGAGGGCAACACCTCAAAAGATATGGTCGAGCGTCGAGAGATCGGTGATATGAACGCTTTTGTCAGGAATCTTGTCGACCTCGGCCGGATAAAGGAGTAGAATGAAAAATGATATTTATCAATATCTGAACGCGCGGATATATTTGGCGCTCTTTGTGATGGTCTCGGCTCTCTTTGGCCTCTACTGGTTTGCGACTCACTCCTACCTCACCATCAAGGTCACGCCGCCGGACGCTATGGTCACGATCAATAACGCGCCGGTCTCGCTCTCCGCCGCCGGCAAAATAAAACGGGCTCTCGCGCCGGGCGCCTACTCGCTTCGGATTGAGGCTGACGGCTACGTCGGCTATATCGAGGAGGTTGCCCTCAAACGAACTCAGCGCAAAACCGTCTCGGCCAGCCTCACGGAGGCGCCAAAGGTCCAGACTCTGGCGGAATCAGCGAAATTCCTCTCCGCCGGGCCGGACTTTAACACCATCCACTATCTGGGCGATGATGGCAGAACGCTCTACCGCGCCAAGACAACACTGGAAAACGGCGAGGTCAAACTCAAAGAGCACCTCCCGATAACCGAGCCGCGGTTCTCCGGCCTTGAGGAGATTGTCTGGTCGCCCGGCAAGGAGCTGGCTCTCCTGCGCAAGAGCGAGGGCATCTATCTCTTCGATTTTAAAAAATACGATTTTATCAATCAAACCGAGACATTGTGGGCCAAGAGCGCCGGCAGTCTTGCCTGGTCGCCGGACAACTCCAAAATCGCCTATTATTACGCCGACGACAAGGAGAAATCATTAATCTTTACTAATATTGCCAACACCGAACCGGTACGGGTGGCTAATCTGGCCGAGATGAATATCGTCAATCCGATTCTGCGCTGGTCGCCGGACTCCGAATGGCTCCTTGTCATACCTCGTAATACTTTTTCATACGATTTAAGCAAAGTTTATGCCTTTAACGCCTACAGTCGCTCCTTTATCGAACTGACGGAAACGGGCAGCCAGCTTGACGCCAGCTTCTCGCCGGACGGCAACAGAATCATCTACGGCACGTATTCGGAGCTCTCCAGCAATCCCGTCACTTCTCTAATATCGATTATGGATAAAGACGGCGCAAACAAACGCTCGCTTAATTTACGCGCCGATATCAGCCGGATGGCCTGGAAAAAAGACAGTAAAACCTTAGTCGCGGCGACTTATAATCCCTCAAGTCACAAAGAGTCGCTCTTTGGCTTTGACACCGAGAAGAAGCAGAAGATTGATTTCTCCGTTAATGCTCTTGATTCGGGTTACATCCGCACTCTGGCCATTTCTGACGACGAAAAGATCATCATTTTTGAGTCGGGGAACGGGATATACGGCATCGCAATAGAGTAAATCTCAAACAACAAGCACCAAATATCAAATAATTTCCAAATCACAAACCTCAAATAACAAATAAATTCCAGATTGCAATTACCAGCTACAAAAGCGTTTGAAAATTAGAGATTGGGACTTGGAACTTATCTAAGATTTGTTATTTGGGATTTAAATTTTACTTGTGGTTTGGTGCTTGGTATTTGAGGTTTCTCCGCTTTGGCGGAGAGGAGGGGTTTTGGCAACCGGTCGGCAAAATCGGGAGGAGTACGAGGCCTTAAGGCGCAACCTTAAGGCGGCAATCGGGCGGCGGAGTCCGACCGTTTATAGCATTGCCCAAAAGATGAACTCCTTGGGCGTCTCCGACCCCGAGCTGGGACCGATCATTGAAGCCCTCGCTTCCCGCCAATTCAGCGCTATGGCCGAAGCCCAGCGCCATTTTGGCGTGAAAACACCATCAAACCGCCCTGATTCGGCCAGACCATCGGAATCGCCAGGGAGCGGAACTGAAACCGGCACTCCCTTTGAAAATGCCGGCGAGGGCATCAAGGCCAAGAAACCGAGTGATATCGGCCGGATCGGACAGGTCGCTAAAAATATCAGAGACCTGCAAAAGCGAGCTCAAAACTACCTTCGCGCCCTCAAGGCGGCCGGCATTTTGGCCAATCCCTGGACATGGGTGGTGATCGGCATTGCGATTTTAATTATCCTAATTATTCTCTTTGTCGTCATTCTCTCGATTGTTTTGAACAAAAACCAGATGACGCCCCATCCCGGCGGCAAATCCCAAGCCCAGGCCGCCGACCCCATCGCCGACCGCGAATTTGTCCGGAAATTACTGGCTCTAACCGGAGACCAAGATATTAAAAACGAGGCGATCGCCGGCAACAATAAAAAACTGCTAACCCAAATCGACGACCTCATTACCGAGATCAGAAAGCCGGAAAACGCCGACCTTCCCGATCGCGACCAAATTAAAAAGGACTATCTCGCCATCAGGGATATCGCTCAAAATATCAGCCCCAGCAATTCCAATAATGCCGCTCTCTACGACCAGGTTATCGCCAAGCTTAAAGAAACAAGAAAATATCTCTCCGCTCCCCTCGCCGCCTACCCCGGCCCTTCGACCTTGCCGCTAAATTTGCCTCGGGATCAAATTAGAACCGGGAATAGCCTTCACCATTGCACCCGCTGGCGGCCAGATCACTGTTTTAAAGGCTCTGGTCACGGCACCTTTGTAATGAACAGTAGCAAGCGCTCCGATGCCGTTGATCTCTCACCCACTACAAAACCTGTCCACGATGTCAAAATCATCGCCGTTTTCGACGGCACTATTAAAGATAAAGAGCATGGCGGTGTAGACACCAAGAAAGAGTATTTTTATCTCACCGATACAACTGGCCAATATAAGGCGGTTTATGCCCACGTTAAGCTCAATGATGGTACAAAAAATGTTAAGAAGGGCGATGAAATCGGCTATATTCTCGACAGTATCGGCCATCTTCACTTTGAGCTTTACCAAATTACAAAGATCGGTTTGAGGCCATTAAATTATACCGAGGAAGATATTAAAGCTTGCGGCCTGGATAAAAATCCGCTCACTCCCAACTGCCCCAACGGCCGCCGCATCGGTGATTATTATTGGGATTACCTTACTTTGATTTTGCAGAAATGAAAGCGGTTTTCCAAAAATCTATCTGTATTCTTCTGGTAATCGGGTCGCTTTTAATTCAAGTGGCGCCGATTCTGTCGTTTCCAACAAAAGTTAGAGCCCAAGAAGACATCGCCAATGAAACAACCAATCTTAATGTGGAAACGGTCGGACCAGATGGTGAAATCTATGGTGATGTCCCGCCAGAAGTTAAGGCGTACGAAGAAACTAACTCCATCTATGATCAGATGGAGAAGCTTTACGACTTTGCCGAGGAAGCCAATTTCCGCGACGATGATCCCACCCGCCTCTCGCCAAGCGATCTCTTTGGCACGAGCGATGCAAGGATAATTCTGCGGCAGTCGGATTATCTCAAGGTCAAAGCCCTTTACTGCATCTCGGAGTCGGTCGGGGGGTATCCCGACTACGAGAATGATCTGGCGCTTTTAGCTAAGGATTCGGGGCGAGACGAGGGCAAGCTCACCGAACTCAAAAACAGCCTGGCTGTGGCTGATCGGGTCGAGTTCAGACGAATTATGCGGGGCACCCTGGTCAAGTGGGGTGAGAGTTACGATATTAAAGCGAAACTCAAGGATGAGGCAAATCTCCGGACACTTGAGTGCATCACCGGCCTCTCCGGCAACGCGCTGGCCGAGCTTCGCGCCAGCCAAAAGGAGAAACTGGATCCGATTATCGACGATGCCGTGGAGGGATTGAAGATCGACATTAGAATTATAAAGACCCTCGTTTATCTTGTCACACCAAAAGAGAAGGGTGGAGCGGGGCATTATCGTATTCGAGTCCACCGCATCTTTCAGATCAAAGAGCTCTCGACCGAATCCGATGCCATCCTCGGCCGCAACTTAAAACAGCAAAAGGACGGCACGGCCGCCGATATCGGCCAGGCCGAACGGGAAGGCGCCGATGCCACAATTGAGGATGCCTCCGGCAACGCTGTCGCCGATGCCTATCTCGAAGAGATAACGCAAGAAGAGGACAAGGTTGAGGCCAACCGCTCCGCCCACGCCGACGGCCAGGCGGTTGATATTTCCGAGATTGACGACATTCGCTGCACCGTTGTCGGCCGGCGACGAGTAGGACAAGACAAAGTCGAGAACAAACCGGCCCAGCCCGTCCGACTGTCTTGGCAAACCAATGATGGCTACAGCGCCTCCGGCGGCAACAACGCCTATGATCTTATGGAGCTGATGCGGGAAAGCGCCAAGGAAAGCCTGCGCGAGCTGGCCAATGGTCTCGGCGGCGACATCACCGATTACGAGGGCGACCTCTCCAGGGCCAACCTCGAGGACTTAACCACCCTGATCGGCAAATCGCTCTTTGCCGAGATCATTAACTCTCCCGGCGCTTTTCTTTCGGGCTACGATGTCGGCGACACGATGGAGAAGCTGGGGTCGATGTATCTGGCCGATTACCTCGGTCTCCCGCGCGAAGTCTTTGCCGGGCGCGGCATCGAGAGCTTTGACGACATCTCCGTCCTGGTCGGCGAGGCTTCGATTGAAAAGAAGCTGAATCAGCCGATCGGCCTGCTCGAGCCGATTATGGAGCCCTCGCCTGGAAATAGTCTCTCCGATCTTGAATTTTGGCTGCGCCAGATCGGCCGGCGCAAGATCGCTCTGGAGATGAATTTAAACCTAAACGACCTCGTCGATTACTCCGGTGATAAGCCGATATCTCTTCTGGTGGGTCAAAAGGCGATCGAGAAGGGTATTGATCTTCCCCCCGGCTCCTTCAATTATCACAGCGCCAGCTTTAACGAGCTCAAAAGTCATATCGGCACGATTAAGGTCCAAGTCATTCAAACCGACCCCGCCTGGGTCGATCGGACGCTTCACATTCCTCTCGGTTCAACCAAGAAATTATTGGACAACAAGGATAGCGAGGAGGCTCTGGCCGAATTCATCGCTTTGGTCGGAACCACCCGGATTGAAGACACGGTCAGAGGATTTAAATACCTTGCCGCTCACAGCAGTGCGTACAACCTGCCGGATGACGACTGGGAGAGAGCGGTCAACGGCGACCCTGACGGCCTAACTCAGATCGGCATCTTTATGGCCGCCCGCGCTTTTGCCGAGGATAATGACGACTACCAGCGTCTGGCCATCCAGCAATGGATTAATGATGCGGTGAGCGGCTCTGATAACGGCGCTTGCGTCAATAATCCTTACATTAAAAAGAACGTTGAGATTGCCAAAGCCGAACCCCAGTTGGTTCTGACCGAGAGCGGACAATTTAAGGAGATCACCATCTCCGAGGACAGCGCCCGCAAGGCCGGTCTGGCCGAGGGCGATCTCTGCCAGATGTTCGGACAGAAGGCCGCCGCCGCCTATGATATCTTTGAGCGCATCGGCGAGCGCTATCTCTACTATGCTTTTGTCAACGCTGTCGCCAACGAAGAGAGAGTCAAGGTCGATTTGATGCAGGATCCCGCTTACCATATCACCAACACCGAAGTTCTCTTCTACACCACCCGGGTTGAAAAAGCTCAGACGCTCTCCAAGAAGATCAAAAAAGATTGGGAAACGCTCAAGAAAGACGAGCGCCTAAAAGATGATCCCGAACTGATGAGCGCGCTTGACGAGATCATCGCCGCCTCGGCTGATATCTCCTCCACCCAAACCAATATATCCGGCATCAGAGATAAGTCGCGGCAGCTAACCGCCAAGAGCAGCCGGATCAGCGCCCGGCTTCGGCAAAAGAGAGCCGAACTCTCCGATCTCTCCGACCACATTAACGCGCTGGTTCGGGACACCCGGGAGCTCTATCGAACAGTGATGGAGTTAATCGAGGGCCAGCCGATTCCGGCCGCCTCGCTCCTGGAGGCCAACCAGATTAAAACGACCGATTTAAGCCGGCGCGAGAACGGCCGCAACAATAGTAATGTCAAAGTTACGACCGCGCCGACGCTGGTCGCCGCTTTTCTCAAGGGCCGGATCAAGCCGGCACAATTCTTCAAGAAGCTGGCGATATCCAAAGTCGAATCCGAACTCAACCTCCCCAAAAATTCCGTCACCTATTACGTCCAAAACTGGGAGATCAAAGGGGTCGAGGGTAATAATATCGACGCTTTCTATCAGGCGATCGGCCAGGCCAAAATTGAGGAGAAGCTGGGTCTGCCGGAATTTTATTTCCAGGGACCGATCTATAAAGATGTTAAGGATTACAGCCAAATTGCCTGCAATGCCATCCAAGACGGCGACAATTGGCAGCTGGCGGTGGATGAACGCTCCGATAAGCTGTACGGCGAACTTCAAAATTTCTATCGAGAATCGAACAAAACAATCAAAGTTCCAGGAAGCGGCGACAATATCAACATCGACAACGAGAATCAGGTTTGCGATCTCCTCCTTCGAGCCAAGAGCGGCACGGCCGTCCGCCACCGGGAAGCCAAGCAGGTCTGGCGCGAGATTGAACGGGCCGCTATCTCGATCTTTCGGCGAGAGCAGAATGAAAAGAACAAAAATACCGACAGCACTATGACCGATGTCGCCAGGAATGTCGATTATCAGAAACTCGCCGACGGCATCAGGGGCGGCAACAATGATGTTATGCTCCGCTTCGGTCTGGCCGGCAGCCTGGAAGCCGCTTTTAATCAACTTTATTGGTCAGCTAATCCGGGCAGCCGGCAGCGCGCCGAGAAAATTGATCGTGATCTGGGCATTACCGCCGCCGGCAAAAGTCGATCCACCAACACCCAGGCTCTCTTTACCGGCGAAACTCTTCTCTGGCGCGACGGCCAGGATATGCTGACGGAGACGGAGAAAAATTCTCTTGCCGAGAGCGGACTCACCCTCACGCAAACCCTCTCCGGCACAGAGGAATATGCGCGTAAAATCGCTCTGTCGGAGGATGTTTTAAACCGTTATCTTCAGGTCCTAAACAACGAGATCGACCTAAACGGTTTTAAGAACTACAAACAGCATCCCGTCTCTTATAATTCGACCAATCGCTACCAAAAGGACAGAAGAACCAATGACGACGCCGAGAAGAGCTGCAAGATAACCTACACCAAAAAGGATGGCTTTGAGGTGGCGGAAAACTCGATTCAGGATGACGCCTATGTCTATGTTGACGCCCAAGGCAAGCCCTACTCCTTCCGCAATAAGGAGGCGGCGGCGGCCTTTATTAAGGGACAGGGATTTGAGGAGCAATATTATATCTCGCTCTTAGCTCAATACCTCTATGATCTCGGCCAATATATTCAATCCGAATATGGTCCCTTTAGCCAGGAGTACCGCGAGCGTTTCTCGTCGACTGCCCGCGTTCAGGACGCCCTGGAACGCTTCTTGCAGCAGGCGGACATTGACCTCCTGCCCTTTGCGGAAATTATCGATAAAGCGGAGGCAAAAAATCATCAATTCACGCCGGAAAACCAGATCCTCTTCGGCAACACTTCTCTCTCTACTCTGCGCAAACTCTTCGGCCAACCTCTCCTGGCCGACAAACCCCTTCAGCGCTACCGCCATATTGTCGGCTCGGCCGAAGCTAAAAGGATATTGACCGCCACACTCCTGCGCAACGTTGGCATTACAATCAATCCCGAAGATTTCGGACCGGAGGATTTCCTGGCCATTCTCTCCGGCGACTACCGCCCCCTCACCCGTCTGGGAGCAACCTTAATCGACAAAAGCATGGATCTTCCCCAGGGCTCAACCCGGGCGCTCTTTGCCATTCAGTCGCTGGACGATATCACCTGCGTTTTGAGTGATATCGGCGCTCAACGCCTGGGCAAGCTGGTCGGCCTGAAACGCCTGCCCCTAAACGGCGAGATCGGCGCGCACTATCTCTCCCAGCTCTATCACAATATGGGCCAGGCCAAGATCGAGGAAACTCTGGGTCTCCCCTACGGCAGTTTCCGCGGCCAGGCTCTCTCAACTTATCCGGGCAGTCCGGGCCTCATCGAGAACATTGGGCACCTTAACTTTGCCCTGGCTTTTGAAATCCCCCTTGAGGGCGTAATTGAAGGTTCAAATGAGACTATCGCCAGCGCCGCCCTCCAGGTTATCGGCGAGATAATGGGCCAGGCCGCGGTTGAGAAGTATCGGAAAGCCTCAACAACCAATCTCTTAAAGCTCATTCGCGACAATCTGGCTTACACTACCAGCCGCAAGATCAATTCATTAGAATCTCTCGATCGGACAATATATTACCGGGTTTCCGAACTAGTCAAAGCCGATGACAAAAACGGCAAGTTCTGGCAGGGCGATCTTAAAAAAGAAACGGAGGACTTCTTTGCCCGCCTGCGCTATCTCGACGGCGTCTTTGAGCTTGATTCCCTCTCGGCCGACAGTCGAACCTTCGCCCTCTTTAACGGCAAAATTAAGCCCGACGCTTACGCCGAGCGGGTGGCGGCGATGATGGCCCGGCGCTTAACCGCAACCTCATTGGCTAACGCCTTCGGTATTGACGAGGAGGACGCTAAGGACGCTAAGGCCGCCTATGAGATTATCCGCAACTGGAACAATATCTTTCACTGCTATGATAAAGACTTCAATTCATACTCCGGTCCCATGGGGCTTGACGATGCCTGCGCCGGCTGGAACCAGAACTGGGGCAAGCTCTATGACGGCTTAAGTAAAATTGTCGATGTCGATCTGGATGACCGGGCCGGCTTGTCGGACGGCAGTATGCGGGCGATGATCAACAATCCCGAGATCGCCCCCCAGATTCTTCTGGCCAACGGCGCCGCCGATCTGGATGAGAAGTGGGAGCTTGACACACCCTCTGCCGCCGATATAACCGGCGCCGTCATTGGCGCTCTCGGCGGGAGTGGTATTGCCGACATTAAAGACGGCACCTTTGCCACCGCCTATACTTCAGCCCTGAATTGGCAGGCTTATAAAAACTTTACTCCGGCCGAGCGGGCCAACCTGAGCAATGTCCGGAGTTTTTGCGCCAAAAACTACGCCGATCCCGACTTAAATTTGCTGACCGCCGCCGAACGGGAACAACTCGAGAGTAAAAGCGGCGACAAGGTTACGCTCGATATTATCCGCGACCGGGCCATCCGCCGCTGTAGCGAAAATTACCGGCTGGATGGATCGATTGATCCTCCGACCAAACAGGCGGGCAAAAACCGCTATGCCGGACTTCAAAGATATCTTTCCGGCCGCATCTCGGCCAAAATCAGCGACGCGACCGGGGGAACAATTAAAATGCCGGCGGCCGACCTCGAACGGCTCGTCTTTGAGGGCGATATGCGCTTTGTGGAGATTGCCGCCGTCTCTTATCTTATGAATATTACCGTCAATGACACCGGCGGCAAGGAAAAGGCGCCCAACGGATATATCATAAGCTACGACGATATCAGGCTGGCGATTGTCGGCGACCGGGGCGCCGAGGAGAGTGCCGCCCTGACTCAGCAATACGTGGCGGCCCAAGGGGTGACCGTGGTGCCGGAGGAAGCCCAGCGGCCCTACGGCGCCACCTGCCCCGACGGCTCCTCCGATGTCCAGTGTATCGCCCTGACGCAGGACGCCAGCCAGTCTTTAGCCAGGAACCACGGCGATCTGACCAAGGCCAACACCGCCGCCATCCGCCACGATAACGGCATCGACCCCAACCTGACCGAGGAGCAGATGAAGGAAGCGATCGCCGCCCGCCAGATCGAGTGGGAGCGCACGGTGGCGGAAAAAGATTGCCGGCGGATTACCGCAACTATTGATACAACGGAAGCCGGCCAGCAAAACGCCGCCTCGCCTGAAGATGTTGCCGCCTGCCGGCAGGCCATGGACGGCCTCAAGCGTCTCGAGGGCGCCGACTTGGAGGGGCGCGGTCAGGCCCGCCAATACTTCCGCGACACCCTGATGTACCGCACTCTGGATATTATGCTCTGGAAGATGGACCAAAACATCTACCCGGGCTTTGCCTACGATATGATTAAGGGCAATTGGCAAACCCGCATTAAAGCTATTGGTATTTACGTCTTAAACGGCGCCGAACGAGGCGAGCTCTTCGGCCAAAAACTGCCCGAGTGGGCCAAGGAGGCCGCCGAGATCGGACTGGCAGTCGACTACCTTGTCAACATCAGCGGCCGCCGCAACGGCGACCGCGTCCTGGATCAATTCATCACCGACAGAAAAGTTTATAACTTCTTCGAAAATAAACTAAGAGACTACTTTCAGGAGCAGTTTAACGTCGGCCTGCCGGCCGGCATCCTTGGCGGCGTTCTGATCGGCACTGTCACCAGCGACTGGGGCTTTAACACCGGCAATGAGAATTATAAATTCACCGTCGGCGGTAAGGAACAGACCTTTGCCACTCTTAAGAACATTATTGAAGAATCAGTCAAGCGAACCATTTTCCGCTGGGCCGATAAAAAACTTAATATACCGGCCGGCACGATCTACCAAGCCTATAACCTTTATCGCGACATCACCAAGGCCCGCTTCGCTCTCAACAACTTCAACGCGGCCGGCGGCGTGGCTGGAGTCGGTCTGACCAATGCCGAAAACCTTGCCTCGCTTTCAACCGGCAGTAAAGTGACATACCAAGGCGTAGAGTGGACAAAGCAGGCAGACGGCAACTTTATGGCTACGGCCGATGGTACGGATACCATTATTGATGCCGATACACTTGGCGAGGCACAAGCAACCAAACAGGGCGACACTCTTAAACAGGGTATCAATGCCGCCAAGGCCGCCTTTGTTACTTATGTCGTCACAACGGTAGTTAACAAACTCTTCGGCGAGGCGATGGCCAAGTTCGATCAATCCTTAGGATTGGTGCCGGGAACAACGGGAATGATTGTTAACACAGCGATCGGCGTCGGCGTCGGTATGGCCTTTGGTATTATGCCCGATCCTTGGTTGATCGGCGCCCAACTCCTTTATATCGTTGCGATGAATCTCTTTAGTGTTTACAAAACCGACGTTTACTGTACCGCTGACGGCTTTTACCCCGACAAGCAAGCCGCCCGGCGGACGCAGCAGTTAAACTCGGCGGTTAATCCGACCGGGCTGGGCATTTGGGACGGCAGCAACACCGACACCCATCGTGATAAGTCGATCGGCGCCGCTCAAGCCCGCGCCCGCCAGCTTATCGGCGATGTTTTGCAAATGCAGTTTAATCCCTACTTTGCCGATGTTATTCCCAACCAGATAATGACCGGGCGCGAGGAGGATGTTGCCTACTGGAACGAACTCGCTAATGAAAACTTATGCCGCCGTATGGGGCCGGAGTGGAGTGCTGATGCTGCCGGCGTCTGCACCACCAGCGAAACTCATACCCCGGATGAACGCGCCGGAGTATGGGCCAATCCGCAGACAGTCGGGTTTACGCATATCGGTTTCTAGTGTAAAGCACCAGAAACCGATTATAAGACCTATATGTCCCATAAGTCTTATATGACTTATCCTAAATTAATAATCCTGATTGATTTCACGTACTTCTTCCCCATTTTGGAGTTAATGAGGTCGATCAGCACCTCCTCCTTCATTTGAAGTTCCTGGGCGGCGGCGGATGAGGCAACGGAAACCTTTAAAATCGCCCGGGAGAAAGATTCGGCCCGAAAAAGATCGTTGCCCTGTTCGTTGGCCAGAAAGCAAACCTGAGCGCTTAGAGCGGTTTTACCCAAGCCCTTCTTGGCCAGGGTTCCCAGTATAAAATCACCGAGTTTTTTCATAAGTCTTATACGTCTTATAATTCTATTATTTTTGCCTTCTTTAAAATCTTTTCCGGCAACAGCCCTCGGTCGGCGGCGGTGATAATTGTCTGATGATCGCTGATTAAGCTAAGCAGATGCTCCCGCCGCTGGGCATCGAACTCTGAAAAAACATCATCAAGGAGAAGAAGGGGTTCTGCACCTTCACCTCCACCCCGGGAGACGCCTTCTAAGAATTTCAGTTCGGCAACCTTTAGCGCCAAGATGGCGGACTTAATCTCCCCTCTCGAGGCAAAGTTTGCCATATCCCGATTATCCAATAAGAAGATAAGGTTGTCCGTATGCGGACCAAGATTGGTCCTCTCGTCGGCAATATCGCGGCCGCGAGAGAGGGGCAGATCCCGGACCAGATCGTTCGATCGCCGGTCATAATTCAACTTCAACATAACATTATCAGAATTGGCAATAACCGCATAATGATCCGAGATAAAAAGATTCAGATTGTCAACAGCGCTCTGCCGTCTTTGGCCGATAAATACACCGAGCCGAATTAACTCGCCATCCCAATAATTCAACTCGGAAACCGCAGCGCTCTTTTGCTTAATCAGACGCAAAAGGCGATTGCGCTGGCGCCTGATTTTAGTATAGTCAACCAGGGTACGCAGATACTCATAATCGGTTTGGCTGATGAGAATATCAAAAAATCGGCGGCGATCGCCGGGAGAACCGGTAATAATCGCCATTGTCTCCGGAGAGAAGATTACCGCCCTTAAGATGCCGACAAGGCCCGTTGTCCGCCGCGGCACGCCCTTGACCCGGACCTTCATTATAAACTGCGGTTCTCGGCATAAAACCAAATCCAGATCATCGCCGGTCAGGCGGGCAAAATTCTGGTGATAGTTAATCAAGTTCTGTTTCTTCTCCTCCCGATAAGACCGGCAGAAGGAGAGCATTGCTATCGCCTCAATAATATTGCTCTTGCCGGCGCCATTCCGACCGGTAATAATAGTAAGAGGAGAGAAATCCAGTCTTAAGTCCAGATGATTGCGAAAGTTTTGGAGATGAAGAGTTTTAAGCATAAGTCTTATATGACCTATAAGACATATGGGTCTTATGGACTAATTATCTATCTTCAGCGGCATCACTATATATAAATAGTCCCTATCATCATCAAAGCCGAGAACGCCCGAGGAGGAGCCGTCATTAAGTTTGAGTGAGATATTCTTGCTGGAGACGGCACCAAGAGCATCAATAAGATAACGGGCGTTAAAGGCGATTTCCATCTCTTCGCCGGAGACCTCGGCCGAGACCCTGGAGGTAGCATCGCCCGACTGGGCCAGGGCGGAGTTAACAACCAGCTCCGTTTTTTTGGTTGTTACCCGAATGTTGTTAGCCGCATCCTTGGCAAACAACGCCGCCATCTTGATTCCAGCTAAAAACTCCTTGCTGTCGGCCACAGCCGTGACCTTAAAATCCCGAGGAATGATCTGGTTATAGGGCGGAAAAGCGCCCTCAATCAAGCGCGAGACAAGACTGGTTTCCCCGGCTGAAAAGAAGATCTGGTTTTCGGCGGCCGAGATACTGATAACATTAACCTCCGCCTGGCTGGAGATCACCCTCACAACCTCGGCCATTGTTTTTGTCGGAACGATCATCTTGCGCTCCGGGACCTCGGTCTCGAGAATTAATTTCTTTTCTGCCAGGCGGTACGAATCAGTGGCCGCCAAGACCAGGTCCTTGCCGGAAAAGTGGCAGTAAATTCCGGCCAGCGTCGGACGGGTTTCATCGTTGGCCGGCGCGATTATTACCTTCTTGACCGCATCAATAAAATCCGCCTTCTTTATCCGGCAAGAGAAGTCGGTCGGGATCTCGGGAATTGTGGGGAACTCATCTGCGCCAATTCCGTTAATATTTGCCTCGAAGTGAGCCGACTTAAGGTTCAGTTTAAGATCGGTCGCTTTCATCTCGATCGAGTCATCGTTGTTATTCACGATGAAGTCAGCTAATAGGCGCGCCGGCACCGTTAGTTCGCCCTCGGTCTCAACCTTGCCGCCGACAGTCGTTTTAATTCCTATCTCCAAATCCGTCGCGGCAAGCGTTATCTGTCCCTTTTTTGCCGACAAAAGAATATTACTAAGCACCGGCAGAGTTGTCCGTGTTCCAACTACACGTGAAACCTGGTTCAGCGCTCGGGTAAAATTAACTTGTTTGATTGTTGCTTTCATCACAATACCTTTCGCTAATATTTTCCTGTGGATAACTCCCTGATTTATCCGCAACCCTGTGGATAACTTATGAAAAACTCGTCGCCTGTAAGGGCGCCGGTTTAAGCCGGTATATTCTTATCCCCGACACCGGGTATTAATCCACATCTTTTCCCCCACCTTTGTCCAGAACTTATCCCCAACCTCCTCCTTTGTTTTTGATATTTGATATCTGATATTTGATATTTATCCACTTATCCACAAGCCTTACTATTACTACTATTAAGTATTTATTATCTTTTCAATAAAACAGGGGATAAGTTAACGAAGAAAAGTGTAAATTCTCTCTTTAATCATCAATATATCATCTTTGACTCGATCGTTTTTATTTAACTCGGATTCAATCTTGCGATAACCGTGAATGACTGTCGAGTGATCTTTCCCGCCCATAATACGGCCGATATCGGGAAAGGACAACCCGCCCTCGCTTTTGAGTAAAAACATTGCTATCTGCCGCGGCAAAACCAACTCTTTTGTTCGGCGTTTTCCCAGGATATCATCTATCGGAACCTTGAAGTGGCGATGAATCTCCCGCATAATGAGATCGGGAGTGATTGTTTGGCGCCGCTCTTTAATCATCTCCCCCAGAATTTCATTGACGCAATCGGTATCAATCGGGACATTTTTAAGCTCGCATGTCGCGATAATCTTGGTTAGGACCCCTTCAAGCTCACGAATGGAGGAGTGGATATTTTCGGCGATAAAACGGATTACCTCGGGTTCGATGTGGACTCCGTGCTTGCGCGCCTTATGACGCAGGATAGCCTCTCGTGTTTCCAGGTCGGGCTGGCTGATGTCGGTCACCATTCCCCCCTCGAAGCGTGTTTGGAGCCTGATTTCAAGTCCTCTGATGGATTTGGGGTGGGTATCGGCGGTTAAAACCACCTGTTTTTTGTTTTGGTGTAGGTGATTAAAGGTGTGAAAGAATTCATCCTGAGTGCTTTCTTTGCGGGAGAGGAACTGAATATCGTCGATCAGAAGAAGGTCGACATTGCGGTACCGGTCTTTAAAGTCCTTTGCCCGGCCGTGCCCCGCCTCAACGGCGGTGATAAAATCATTAATGAAGGTTTCGCTTGAGATATACAAAACCTGTTTGCCGGGACTCTTCTCTAAGAAAGCGTGGCCGATTGCCTGAATAAGATGAGTTTTGCCTAATCCCGAGTTGCCGTAAATAAAGAGCGGATTGTACTGACTGCCGGGACGGCTGGCGACGGCAAGGGCGGCGGCGTGAGCAAGTTGATTTGAGGGACCGACAATAAAATCATTAAATTTATAATCCTCGTTCAAATTGTTGCCGATGAGCGACTTTTGCCGGTTGGCATTGACGCGAGCCGGCTCAGAGTTATCCACAGGGCTGTGGATAACTCTGGATTTTTGAAGGATATTTTTAAACTCCGGCGGGGGTGAGGCGATCTTGAACTTGATGCCGACGACTGTTTCTGTCACCTGCTTTTGCAGGGCGTTTTGTATCTCTTTTAAATACTTACGTTTCAGCCAGTTTTCAAAGAAGATATTCGGCGCCCCGATTGTAAAATAACCCTTTTTAAAATCAGCTAAAAAGGCGCCCCGAAACCAGGTTTGATAGTTGGCTGTTGAGAGCGAAACCTCTAACTCATTCAGAACATTGCGCCAAATTTGGACTAAATCCATAGCTGGAAAATCCCTTAAAAAAATAGACAACTCAAATATAGCAAGTTATCCACAGGGTACGTCAATAGAGCGTTGGGCAAGGCATCCATCGTCGCTAAAGTGACTTCTCCTACAAAATTACAAATTTTACAAATACTATGGTGAACAGGTTCGAATCAATTTGTAATATTTGTAGTTTCGAAAGATTTGTAATTTTGTAGGATATTTAGGTGTATTGTGTTGACTTTAGTTTTAAGATAAGCTAAACTATCTCTGTTATGAAGAGAACATTTCAACCAAACAGACAGCGCCGGGCCAAGAAACACGGCTTTTTAAAACGTATGGCCACTC
Source organism: Patescibacteria group bacterium (assembly GCA_038078835.1). Classification (GTDB taxonomy): domain Bacteria; phylum Patescibacteriota; class UBA1384; order XYA2-FULL-43-10; family 1-14-0-10-43-13; genus JBBTQI01. The sequence goes on from JBBTQI010000003.1 coordinate 52,708, forward strand.
TTAGCGGTCGTCTTGTTATTAAGCGTCGCCGCAACAAGGGCAGATCAAAATTGACAGCATAAATGTAAGTGTGAAGGTACTAAGCGTGAAAGGGGAATGAAAGCGCTGACTTAATATCTCACACTTTCATCTGCTATCTTTGCGGCGAGCTTCGGCTCGCTTTTTGATTGGCGTGTTGGTCGAACTTGTGTTATGATTAGAAAAGGCCGACTTCGGCCTGTTTTCAAGCAATGCTCAAATCAGAGAACCGCCTTAAAAAAGACACGGAGTTTCGTCGGATTTTTCGTTCAGTCCGCCCCGTCTGCACGACCAATCTTGCCGTGCGGGTCCAGGAGTCACGCACCAATGTGACAAGGTTTGGTTTTGTTATTGGTATAAAAGTTGAAAAGCTTGCCGTCAGGCGCAATGCTCTGCGGCGGCTTTTCCACCGGGCGGCCAGGGAATTTTTGCCGCTGATTAAAACCTCCCTTAATATCGTTGTCGTGGTCAAGCAACCCTTTCCCTATCCCTATGGTCCGAATGAAATCAAGCGGCAGTTGGAGGAAGGGCTGAGAAAAGCCGGGGTACTGAAACAATGAAACAGTTGATGCTAAAACTTATTAACCTATATCAACAAACTTTATCCCGCGACCGGGGCTGGAATTTAATTCGATACCCCGGCGGATATTGTAAATATATCCCTCACTGTTCAGAGTATTGCAAGAGATCGATCGATAAGCGCGGCCTGATTTATGGCGGGATTGCCTCAATCTGGCGGGTGCTGCGCTGCAATCCCTGGAGCGAGGGAGGGATTGATTTACCATAAATATTTAGCAATTTAGTATGTTAGCTAATTAGCTGTCTTGCTAACCTGCTAGCAAGCTATTAAAAATGATGGACATTATCAAAACAATTTTATATCAGCCCCTGTACAACCTCCTGATCTTTTTGGCGTGGGTGCTTCCCGGCCATTCGTTGGGTTGGGCGATTATCGCTTTAACGATTATTGTACGCGTCCTGCTTTTGCCCAGCTCGATTAAGGCGGCCAAAGCTCAGGCCAGAATTCAACTGCTTCAGCCCAAGATTATGGAGATCCGCAAAAAGTACAAGGATCACACCGAGCAGAGCCGGGCGCTTTTTGATCTCTACCGCCAGGAGGGCGTCTCTCAGTTTGGCTCCTGCTTGCCGCTCTTGATTCAGTTTCCGATTCTGATTGTTTTATACCAGGTTTTTCGTGTCAGTCTCGATACCTCCCAATACTCCCTGCTCTATCCCTTTACACCCCATCCGGCGGCGATTAACACAACTTTTTCGGGTATCGATCTGGCCGTGCCCGACCCCTGGGTTTTACCAATAGCGGCCGGTTTGAGCCAGTTCCTGTTGTCACGCCTGATGACGCCAAAGCCGATTGCTTCCACGGACGGCAAAGAGGATCCCTCTATGCTGATGATGCGGCAAATGAACTACATCTTTCCTTTGGTCACGGTTTTTATCGGCCGAACCTTTCCAGCGGCGCTGGCGCTATATTGGGTCGCCTCAACCCTCTTTGGCGTTATCCAGCAGATTTATGTTAATAAAAACATCAAAGATCAAAATACCCCTTCTTTCTCTTCCCCTAAGATAGTGGGAGATGGCGGGGGTATGAAGGGGGAAGGTTTAGTTAAGGAAGAGCCGTCGATTTCCCGGGCCGATAAACCAAAGAAGGATTTAATGTCCAAGATGGTCCAGCGGCGCCTGGCGAAACAGGAGAAGAAAAGCGGTGTTAGCGTGACCGTAAGGAGCAAAAAGAGATGAACGAGGCATTAGAGATTAAAAAGAAGATAGAGATGCTGGTTAGCCGGCTGGGTTTTGGCGGCGAGGCGATCGTGAAACAGCGCGATCAGGCCTTTCTGGTTCATCTGGCGGTTGACACCCCGGCCATCCTGATCGGCCGGGACGGCGAGGGCCTGTATGCTCTCCAACACCTTCTGCGCCTCCTCTGTTTACGGCCGCAGGCAGAGGGAAGCCGGCCGATAATTCTGGATATCAACGGTTATCGGGAAAAAAAGGAGGATTTTATCACTCAATCGGTAAAGGCGGCGATCGCGGCGGCGGAAGCGACCGGGCAGGAGCAAATCCTGCCGCCGATGAATTCCTTTGAACGTCGCCTCATTCATGTTTTAGTTGCTAAGCACCCCGGTTTTACGAGTGAAAGTACAGGGGAGGGTCCGGAGAGGCAAGTGGTGATTAAACCAGCTGGGTAAGGCCAACCTTGTGATTCCCGTCAATTTCGGGTTTAATAATAGGGAAACGGAAGTGTGGCAGAGCGGTTGAATGCGCCGGTTTCGAAAACCGGTAGCCGAGCAATCGGCTCAGAGGTTCGAATCCTCTCGCTTCCGCCATAATCCCATACGTCTCATAGGACATATAAGTCGTATAGGATTATGCCTGATATTTCCGGCACAATTTACCACCTAAACCGCGAGCAGGAGGAGCGCCATACGCAGGAAATGGCGGCTAAGTTGAATTTGCCCTATATTAATCTGGTCGGCTATCCCCTGACGAAGGATGTGCTTGATCTGGTCACCGAGGAGATCGCGATTAAGCATCAGATTATTCCTTATCTCAAAGTCGGCAAGACGGTCAAGGTCGGTCTCGTCCGCCCCGGCGACAAGACAACATCTGACTTTCTGGGACAACACCTAAAGCGACTCGGGGTTGATTTTGCGATCTCGGTTATCTCCCAATCCAGTTTTCTCTACGGTATATACTTTTATGACAAGTTAAAGAAGGAATCGGGACTCAAGGCGGAAACGGCCAAGAGAGAGCAGGAGGAGTCGTTTTCGACCGAAATCAAGGATATCCAAAGCGCCGGCGCGGCGGCAAAAAAGGTGAGCGTGACGCGCCTGCTTGACGTGGTGGTGATGGGTGCGATCAAGACCAAGGCCTCCGATATTCACCTTGAGCCGGGCGAGAAGGATTTTCTGATCCGCTACCGCGTTGACGGCGTCCTGCAGGATGTCGTGCGTTTGTCTCTGTCTCAGTTCCACCAGTTGATCTCCCGCATCAAATATCTGGCCCAGCTGCGGATGGATCTCGCCAATCAGCCGCAGGACGGCCGTTTCTCGGTTAAGGGTTTGGGCGGGGAGAATATCGATTTGCGTATCTCGATTATGCCGACATCCTTCGGCGAGGCGGTGGTGATCCGACTGCTCGGCCAGGAGAAGTCGATATTGGAGCTGGACAAGCTCGGTTTCCACCCGGAGGCGCTCTTGGCGATCCGCCAAGCGATCGGCAAGCCCCACGGTATGATTCTCACCTCCGGCCCGACCGGTTCGGGTAAATCCTCTACCCTCTATGCCGTTTTGATGGAGTTGAAAAAGCCCGGGGTGAAGATTATCACGCTTGAGGATCCGGTGGAGTATCGGATTGAGGGTATCGAGCAAAGCCAGGTCAAACCTGGGGCGGGGTATGAGTTCTCCCAGGGTCTTCGGGCCTCCCTGCGCCAGGATCCGGACATTTTAATGGTCGGCGAGATCCGTGATGCCGATACCGCCGAAATCGCCATCCAGGCGGCTCTCACCGGCCACCTGCTCATCTCCACTATTCACGCCAACTCCGCTCCGGCCGTCTTTGCCCGCTTTATCGAGATGGGTGTCAAGCCCTTCCTTCTCTCGGGTTCGATTAACTTGGTGATGGCTCAACGTCTGGTGCGCAAAACCTGTCCTTATTGCCGGGAGCAATTTGCCCCCCGGCCGGAGATTTGGCAGGAGATCAAAAACTCTCTTTTGCCAATCAAAGCGCGGCTCGACCAAAAGACCCAGCAGATTCTAGATAACCCCAAACCGGTCCTTATCCGCGGCCGGGGCTGTGCCCGCTGCAACAACACCGGTTTCCTGGGACGGCAGGTGGTGGTGGAGGTGCTGGTGCCGGACGAGACGATCGAAGCTCTGATTGCCAAGAGTGCTTCAATCTCGGAATTTGACAAGGCCGCCAGGGGACAGGGTATGATAAGTATGGAACAAGACGGTTTAATCAAGGTTCTCTCCGGCTCAACGACGGTTGAGGAGGTGTGGAGAGTAACCAAAGATTAGACCAAAAAATCCCAAATTACAAGCACCAAATAACAAATAATTTCCAAATCACAAACCTCAAGTAATAAATAAATTCCAGATTTCAATTACTAACTACAAAAGCGTTGAAATTGAAATTAGAGATTGGAACTTGGAGCTTATCTGAGATTTGTTGTTTGATATTTGTAATTTACTTGTGGTTTGGTGCTTGTTGTTTGAATTTTCTCCGCCAAGGGCGGAGAGGAGGGATTATGACAAGGAGGGGACGGAGGAGAAAATTTTCACCCCGGAGATGGCTTATGCTGGGCATTTTTTCGATTCTGGCGGTAGTTTTTGCCGCGAACTTAAATTTGATCTCCGCTGATACTAGGGCGGCTGATCCGCTCAAAGGGTCCAAGCTGGAGACTGATGTTGACAGTCCGTACGGCGACCGAGTTGTGGCCGAGTTTCCCAATAATCGCGACTGCATCTTTTTTAGCGTCAATGCAATTAAAAAGGATGGCGGCGCCTTAACCGGAGAGAAGATGAGAATAGATCTTTTTAACGGCGCTCATCTGCGGGACGCCTCTTCGCGAGCCGAGATTGATGCCGGCAATCAGAGCACGGGCGGCGGCCAAACCAGATACTGTCTGACCTCCTCGGAGGCAAGGAAGGGAACGGTGACGGTGAAGCTGGCGAACTATCCGAGAACCAAGAAAAAATTCAAAGTTAGTTTTAAACCTGTCGGCAAAGTTGCCAACACTACCGACACTGGCACCTTCTTTGGCGACCAGGCGGTCACCTTTGCCGCCGAGATCGCGCCTTGGATGACTAATAATATTAAAGAGGCGAAACTGGTTTACTCCTACCGCCGCCGCTACAACTCCTGGGGGAGATGGAAGAATCGGGCTGAGACCGAGGAGAAGGCGCTCACCTGCATTGACAGCCGCTGCGAGGCGACGATCGGCGGCTATAAAGACGGCCCGACCTCTCTCAACCGCGTTAGCAAGGGCCGCTTTACTTATACTTTTCAATTTACCGACGAGAACGGCAAAAGTTTCAAAAAGTCATTTAGAGGCAAACTAAAATCACCCTAATGCTTACATAATCCACCTGGAAGGTGAATGCGCCCAAACACCTTCCAGGTGGATTACTCGCTCGAACTATAACAAAAACCGCTTCGATCGCGAGCGGTTTTTGCTGTTATCACTAAGATTTAATTAACGGCAGTATTGGCAGTGCCGGCAACGGCGTTGACGATGACGTAAGCCAGAACGATGATGATGATGCCGATAATGGCGTTAACCACGCCCTGCTGGCCCTTCTTGGCGGCATCGGGGTTGCCGGCGGCGGTCAAGTAGAGAATGCCGGAGTAGATCAGGTAGATAACGGCGATGGCGCCGGCAATCGGCAGAACCACGCTTGTAATAGCGCCGCTGATTAATGGAACAACTCCCTCCTCTCCGCCCTTGGCGGTGTCCAGGGTTATGTCACTCAAACCCTCATCAGCAAGGGCTCTTTGAACCAAATTCATCTCTCCTCCTTTTATTAGGTCTAAATGAAAAATATTGTGCCTGCGATCGACCCTCGCTCTATGCACACCGCAGGACATGCTTAATAGCTAACTTGCTTTCTAAATCCTACCACACCCCTCAAATCTTTTGCAACTATAATTTTAACAAAGTGCCGCGGACGGCCCGGACAATGGCGTAGGACAAAACGATGACGGCGATGCCGATGATGGCATTAACCACTCCTTGCTGGCCCTTTTTGGCGTTATCGGGATTGCCGGCGGCGGTGATGTAGAGAATGCCGGAGTAGATGAGGTAGAGCACAGCCAGAGCGCTGGCGATCATTAAGAGAATGTTGACGATGCCGGTGATGAGGCCGGCAATATTGTCGGTGCCGGTGGCAAAGGCGGTGCCGCCGGAGAGATCGCTGACGGCGTCGCCGGCCGAGGTGGCGGCGCGGCTTGATTCAATTATCTTCATTTATCCTCCATGATAACTCACCGCCAACCCACCTGGAAGGTGTTTGGCCACACTCACCTTCCAGGTGGGTTGGAATATCACCCTAAAAATTTATTTGTTGTCAAGATTGCCACGATGGCGCGGGCGGCCAGGACAAGGATCAAACCCAGGATGGCCCAAGTCAGGGTTTTCTTGGCGTTCTCCGCCTCCGCCTCGTTTCCTTGCGATTTCACGTACAAAAAAGCGGCGTAAAGAATGTAGATAAAAGCGACCACGGCGGCGGCGTTAAGGGCCATAGTGATAATAAGCCCGACATAGCCGCCATTCTCACTATTATAAATATCACCAAGACCCTTCTTGGTGCCGTCAAAACCGCGCCCGTCCCAGATGCTCTCGGGTAAACTTGCGGCGTAAGTTTTTTGAATTAAGAAATCCATCATTTAGAAAAATTTTACTCCCCCTACCCCTTCTTCACAAGAGGGATGATGACGCTGGTGGTGAGGCGGACGAGGGCGTAGGCCAAAATTAAGACAATGACGCCGGTGACGGCGTAAGTTAAGACCTTTTTCGCTTTGTCGGATTTGCCGGTGTCGCCGCCGGAGGTGATGTACATAATGCCGCCGGAGATAAGAGCGAGGAGGGAGAGGGTCATTACCAGCCAGTAGAGAATCTCGACGATTCGCACTGCCAGCTCGTAAATACTGTTAATCATACTGCCGCCGATCAGCTCATTCGGTTTCAGACCGCCGCCCCCGCCTTGGTCAGGCGGACAAATCGGCTTGCTGCCGTCGGCTGGGTCAGTACAGCCCTTATTGCTGGCGTTGGGGTCGAGTGTGATCGCCCGCTCGGCCTTGCCGGTGCATCTTGTAACCGTGTCATCGCTTAAATCGGCGATCTCGTTAAGGGTGTATCCCTCTCCGGAATCGTTGTCGGCATCAATCGCCTCCTCACTATCATCCGATGTTAGCCCCAAGGTTTCACCAGATCTCAGATCGGCGATGATTTTAGCGCGGGAGGCCTGCGCGCCTCGAGCGATCTGCTTAATCAGCTGGCTTAAGATAATATCGCTATCATCACTGTTGTAACTCTCCTCTTTCAATCCAGTATCCCCTTTGTCGGTATTAGTGTCATTAGATTGGCCGTCAGTTTGATCATTCACTTTGGTGCTATTGGTATTTGGCTGATCGACCGGTGTTTCGGTCTCGCCTGTCGGACTCTCCTCCAGACCTGTTGTCGAACCCGCCTCGATTAATCCCCGCTCAATCTCACCAAACGCACTCCGGCAATTCTCCAGCTGATCGATATCAATGCCGCGATAGGTTTTAACCCGGATATAGTGAAGGCCGGCCTCACTGTCGCTGTTCGGCCAATCGGTGTAGACAAACTCCTCGGCCTCGCCCTTGTTATTTTTGTTAAAAGTACAGGCTTTTTTAAGACTCCACTCCTCTTCTTTAAGGTTTTTAAGATCATCGGCGCTGCCTACCTTGGGTGAGATATAAAGCTTTAAGACATCACTGACACTCAAGTCATCGGCACGGCGTTTCTCCAGGGGGGGTCTCACTTTGATTTTAGTCATCGCCGCCGCCTGTTTATCGGGATCGGTCGCCTTTTTAATCTGGCTCGGCGCGTTGATAGAGATGGAACAGCCAAAACAGCCGTTGACCTGGTTATCGTCATTTTCGCCATTCGGTCCGAAAATTTTGAAGTCTTTTGTCGCTTCACTGATTATTGTTCCACTGTTAGTAATAGTAATCCTAAATTGGTGATTTCCGATTCCAAGAGGACCGCCCTTGTCATTGCCACCGGAAACTTGACCGGAGAGCGCCGATGTATGGAATGCGGCATTGAGATCCCAAAGAAACTCACCCTCATAACCGATTGTACCGGCAATAAATTTGGTATCCGCAAGATAGTTTGGACTATCCTTGGAGATAATTTCTAAAACCGCCGAAAAACCGCCGCCCTTAACTTGACTTAAAATTTTATCATTGGGGTTTACTTTATAAGGAATGGAGACACTGTTGCCGTAATTGCGGAAGATTTTATCGAAGTTGGAATTTTTATCATCGCGGCCGTCAATATACTCTTTGGTCAAGCGGAAGGAGGCGGGGGCGGTGATTTTGATCTCGTCGTTGCCCCACTCCTCCAGGGCGTAAGACATATAGCTGTCGTAAATCCGCTGGATGATCTCTTTGTCGTCACTGCTTTTGGCTTTTCCCAGAGCCTCCTTAAGCAGAGCGGCCGCCTTGGAGTTGGCGCGGGCGTTTTCGTACTTGCCGCCCTCATACCGGCCGGGAGAAGAGATAGAGCAGATTTGTACTTGTTTATCGAGATTAACCAAGACTTGAACATTGGGATCCTCGCCCTCATTCATGCCCTTGCAGGTGCCAGAGGGCCCGCCGTAGATATCGAGCCATTTATAGCTGCCCTGGTCGCGCCAAGCGTAAAAGGTCGGGTTTTTAATCGCGTCTTTAATGGTTTGGATCGACTGATGAGCGTCAACTTTGTCGCTCAGGTTGTCGCCGGCATTATCCTCAATAAATTTATAGATCTCCTGAATGTAGCCCCAGGTCTTCTCGTCGTTCTTCTGGTCAATGACAATAACCTCATCCCGCTTGATCTGACGGGATAGAGTAAGTTCTTCTCCTTCGACCAAATTGAAGGGATAGAAGTAAACTCTCTCGGTTAATTCGGAGATCGCCTTGGCTTTACTCCGACCGTCTTTGAGCTTGCCGGAGATGCCGCAGAGAACAAAGTTTTCGCCGTTGACGCCGTAAGGCTTGTCAAAACTGCCGCAGTTTTTGAGAGCGAGATAGGAATTGATATAGGTGCGGAGGTTGTTAATGGAGGCAAGGGCTTTACTGGTATCGCCGCCGGATTCATTATCCTCGGAGGCATCCCGAACCGCTTCGTACATCTTTAAAATCTTACCGGCAAGAGCGGTGGTGAGCGGCGTTGTTGCCTCCGAAATGTAATAGTTGGCCGCCATTTCCCGGGGGATGACGGCATTATCACCCTGGAAGAAGGGCCAGGCTTGAATCGGCATGCCGTTAAAGTGGCCGACGTTTTTAATGTTATTGATATCTTCCTCGGTGAGGCCGTATTTTGAATATTTGTAAACCAGAAACGAATCGATTGTTTTGTAAGTAACGACCTCGTAAACCCCGTTGGACTCCTGCTTGGCCTTGAGCGCCTCGCCGATGGTGTTAGACCACCCCTCGGCCTGCTGGTAATCAGTCTGGGCTTCCTTCTCGCCATCAGCTTTATTGCCGCCGCGCTGTTTGGCGCTGGTCATAATCGCCTTGTAGATCTTTTGAAGATTTTTCCAGTTGGGACGGGTTAAGGTGTTAACCTCAATCTTGCTGGCGAGATAGGGGTTGGCATTAAGTTTTAAGGTATCGGCACTGCCGTCATACTCCGCCTGGTAGATATTAAAGTTGAGAGTTTGCCGCTCCTCCGCTTTTTTGACGTGCTTGCTTAAGTCGTAGAGGGTAAAACCGTTGTACGAGCTGTAGCTGGCCTGACTTTTGCTTAAGCGCCGGCTAACCTCCTGCATAACGCGGCGGGCATGGCCCTCATTCACCAGGTTTCTCTCGCGGCGGGCGGCGCTCTGGATATCGCTATAAGTGCCGTAAACCGCCTTCCAGCTGTCATAGAGACGCTCAACCTTCTTGCTCTCGCTATCGTAAATGTCGTCGATGGCACTTGGCGCCAGGACAATTGGCAGTTCCAGCTGTTTGTTGCTTCTAATAAATTTGGCGGTGGCGTCGTTAGCCTTAATTTTGTCATAATCCTCTTTTGAGAGACGGTAATAGACAAAATTATCGCCGGCACGGTCATAGGTTTCGTTGGGGTTAATATCGGCGCCGACCTGCAGGCGGGAATAAGCGAGGATTCCGCCGATCATCAAAAAGAAGGGCAGTGCCAGCAGCCCGCTAAACTTCCAAAATTTTCGGCTCAAACCGAGTTTCATTGCCAAAAAAGCGATGCTAATGACGAATTTACATGCGAATGACCAGAATGCTTGCCCACCTGGAAGGTGAATGTGCTCAAACACCTTCCAGGTGGGCAACACAGGTGGGCAACAGAAGACTCCCTGGTTGGCGATTAACGGTTCGTTTCGTTTATGATTTGTCCGGATGTGCCTATCGGATCATCTTTTATTTTTCACAGGATCTACTCCGCCTTTACTTCCGGCCAGTCGATCTTGACGGTTTTCTTGTGCGTCTTGCCGTCGCTGGTCTTGAACTTGAAGGTGTACTCGTTAATCTGGCGGACAATGCTTTCCGGGTAAACCTTTCTGATTTTGTTATTGTTGCGAATTATCTTAATAATATCGCTTGGGACCGTGACCTGTCCGCTAAAAGAAAACGATACATTGGCATATGTCTGTTGGGCAGAGTAGGCGCCCTTGCCTTCGTTAAAGTTTAAAGTGTGATCATCGGTAATATTTTTTTTGCCGGCGTCGGTGTTGTACTGCCAATTTTGGCCGTCGGTGGTTTCGCAGGCCGGACAACCGATGATATCTTGCCGCCAGAAGAGATCATATTTTACCTCAAGCGTGGCTTCGGTAATGTCGGCGATGGCGGCCGGATTAACTTTGGCGGCGTAAAGATACTGGCCGGCGGTTCTGTTTTTGACGGCATCCTGGTCGGTAATATCCTCAACCATAAGATCAGGTGCGACAAAGCTTACTTTAAGGTCGGCTGATTTTCGGGTATAGTTCTTGAGTTTGACCTTGATCTCTTTGTTTTTTATCTCTTTATCGGAGGTAAAGACCCACTGCGTCTCGCCCGAACTGGTATCAGCCTCAACCGTCGTGCCCTCCTTGCCCTCCATCCTGACGTTTTGGGGCAGTTCGATGATAACCGGCTGATTGGCGAGGGCGGAATCATCGGCTTTGTAAAATCGCGCCGTTACTCTGATGCCGTGTTCCACTTTGCCGGTGTTGTAGCCGGTGGGAGTGCTGTCGTTGTCAAGCGGCGAGGATGTTTCAAATTTGATTTGGGCATTTTTGAGAATATCCTGTTCACCTGCCGTGGCATCGGGCGTCTCGACGAAGACGGTCTTTATAGTGAATTTGCGGTAAACTTTCGGCTGACCGAGGACATTTTCGCCGATCTTAAACCAGAAATAAACCTTCTTGACGCCTTTTTTCTCGGAGGTGATGCACTGATCAAGGGTGCCGTCTCCGGTTGTCGATTCAAAGGTGCCGGTTTGGCCATTAATAGTGATGTTGGAGCTGTTCTTGGGCGCTTTCATCCAGAGTGTCTGGTCAAAGAGCGGCGACTCTTCTTCGTCCTCAAAATCTATGATCGGATTGGCGCAGTCTTTACCGTCGGCTATCGCCTGCAGGGTGGATGACTCTGTGTCCAGTGTGACCCTGGCTGTTTTTAGAAAGGCTTTAAGGTTGGGATCGGCGTCGGCCGAGGCGGTGTTGTAATTCATTACTCCGACCACGGCCAATAATATCGCTGCCGTGCCGATCAGCAGACGAACTCTGGTCCGGGCGGAGAATCCGCGTCGCGATCGTCTCCTTTTTGCCATATTCCTCCTCTTTTTATAGTGATTTAACAATAAAACAATTTGATAATCGTCGAAGTTGTCTTTGTCGGATCGGGGAGGGCGAGGAAGCTGAGGATCAGTTTAACCAGCCAGAGCGTGGCTAAGCCGAGGATGGCTCCCAGAAAAATCTCTTTGGCCTCGCCGATGGCGGTCTGGTTGCCGGCGGAGGTGATGTAGCGGTAGCCGGCATAAATAATCATCAAAACGGCCAGGGCGGAACCGAGCTTTAAGGCAAAGCCATACATATCGGCAATATAGGTGGCGTAAGTGTAGCTGGTGCGGCTGCTGCCGGGAATGCCGACACCGATACCGACACCCTCGGCGGCATACACCTTTGTTAAGTTTATAAAGTTATTTACCATCCTGTCTTTCTTAAGCTCTCGGTAATGGTGTTGGCGGCGAGGTCGAGAGCGGCTTGGGGTTCCTGGGTATCATTGTTTACTGCATTGATTGCCAGGCGGAAGGCATCATCAAAGTTGCCGGGGTAGCGGCCCTTGACCAGCGATTTGGCGGTGGCCAAGGAGAGTTTCTCGGGATTATTGCCTTTGCGCTCATCAATCGAGATATCATAACTTTTGGCTTTGGCGGCAGTGTAGAGACGGGTAGCCGAGTTAAAGCTCTTGGCGGCATCGTCAACCAGAATCTTGACCGCCCCCCAAGAGGTGTTTGGCGCTTTGGAGAGGCGATTGACGCCAAAAGCCTGGAAGCGGGTGTAATCAACGATCTTCTCGGCGTCCTGCTCGACTTGCGGCACAAAGGCCTTTTTGTACTTAAGATCAGGATACTTTTGGTCAAAATAATTAGCCAGGCCGCTGTAGCCAAAGATCATTGCCGCCTTTCCGTTGGCGAAGGCCTCAATCTCACTGCCAAGCGAGTCGTTCCAAGTATGGTTATCACTGCCGGGATCGGCAAAGGAGGTGTAGAATTCCAGCGCCCGGCGGCCGGGGTAGTCGTTGCCGCCCCGGGCGGTGGCGGCCGGCAGATTAAAGGTAGCCAAATTCATCTCCGAGGCGACAACCGGAGTTTCGTTTTGCATCATCAGGAGATAGAGAATGTCGGGGGCGAGAGTGACGTTGCTGGTGCCGAGCGCGACGCCGGCCCTTTCGATGTCATCGCCATCGGTTTCGGTCAGAAGGTTGGCCAGCTCGATAAAGTCAGTCCAGTTTGCCGGTATTGTCTTGAGCAGGTTAGAATACTGCGCTTTGGTTTCGGGATCATCTCCGTATTCCTCCTTGATCTCCTCTTTGGCCGAGTCAAAGATGGCAGGGTTGTAGTAAACCATTAAGGGTTCGGCCGAGGGCGAGAGAGCGTAGATCTGATTGTTAAAATAGACCGATTGTTTGACGGCCGGCACAAATTGGCTATCAAGACTCACAGTCTTGGCTAGTGCCGTCGGCATCGGCTGGAGCTTCTCTTTGTGGCGATAGACCCAGTCGTTGGGCATCGCCCAGATATCGGGTTTTTGGGTCGAGAGCACCGAGTTCATCACCCGGTTTTCGTAATCGGCATCAAAGGTCTGTTTCTCGTAGACCAGAGCGTAGCCCTCATATTCACTTTCAAATTTCTTCTCAACCGGCTTCCAGGCATCTTCATCCTCAAAACTCCAGACGACAATCTGCTTGGAGGCCGGATCCTCGGCCGATTTCTTTTTGGGGATAATGGTACAGCCGGAGAGCAGGAATGAAAAAAGAACGCCAAAGGCGGTGTACTTAACAATTCGACCGATCTTTTTAGTTGGACTCATATCTCCCTCTCCTGTTCAAAATCCCAAACAACAAATATCAAATAACAAATAATTTCCAATTTTCGAATTTCAAAAACTTTGGACTTTGGTAGTTGAAATTTATTTGGGATTTGGTTTTTGGATTTTGTAATTTCCGAAACTTTGTTTTACAAAGTTTCGGCTGTTTCTCTTATAAACTTCGCAAACTCGCCATTGATATCGGGACGGCTCAAACCAAAGTCGACATTTGCTTTCAAATACTCTAATTTGTTGCCGGTGTCGTAATATTTGCCGCCCTCAATTTCACAGGCGTAAAGTTTATGATTTTTCTTGAGCTTGTTGATGCCGTCTACCAGCCAGAGTTCATTGCCCTTGCCTACCTCTGTTTCTCTTAGCGCTTCGAATATATCCGGCGTCAGAATATAGCCCCCGTCAGAAACCAGATCGGAGGGCGCGTTTTCTCTGCCTGGTTTTTCCCGAATTTCTATAATCTCATGAATGCCGTTTCCAATCATTTTCACCTCCGGTACGCCGTAGCGGTCATAATCGGCATCGGATTTGGCCTTGACGAACGACAGGACGGGATCGTTGTACTGCTTAAAGGCGGTTATCATTTGCTTTAATCTCGGTTCTCTAGCAATAGTAAACTGATCCGCCCACAGAACGGCAAACGGTTCGTTGCCGATAACGTTTTCGCAGTTGAGAATAGGCGTCCCGTTGCCGTAGGGGCCTTTCTGGCGGATGTAGACAAAGTTAGCCATTCTGGCGATTTTACGGATTTCCTCAAGCTGTTCAAGTTTGCCGGCGGACTCCAGATAGCTTTCCAGTTCCGAATTGTGGTCAAAATGATCCTCTATCGCGCGCTTGTTCGAGCCGGTTACGATAAAGATGTCTTCGATGCCCGAGGCGACTGCTTCCTCAACAACATATTGAATAATCGGCTTGTCGATAATCGGCAGCATCTCCTTGGGCGAAGCCTTGGTCATAGGCAAAAATCTGGTTCCGTATCCGGCGGCCGGAACAACGGCTTTTCTGATCTTGGACATATTAAAAGTTCCTAATTCTAATTCATTTCTTTTTTGCGGCAGTGTCCGCCGGCGGTATTTCGTCATCACCTTCGATCGCAATCGTTTTGGTTTTGACCTTGGCATCTTTGGGGATCTCAATCTTGAGCAAGCCGTCTTTGAGCGTGGCCCGGGATCCCTCCGAATTCACCATTGTCGGCAGAACATAGGAGCGGGAAAACGGCCCCCAGTAGCACTCCTGGGTAAAATAATTATCGTGATCAATGGTCTCGGGCGGTTTGCGTTCGCCACGGAGGGTCAAAACATCATCGGTGATGGAGATATCAATATCATCCGGCCTGACTCCGGCCACCGGGGCGACAACAAAAACCGAGTGCTCGTTTTGATACACATCAAGAGCTAACTCGCCATCAGAATCGGCTGTTAGCCAATCATCGTGTCCATGACTCCCCTCCATGGCCCCTCTCCTTGATCAATTAGTTCCATTATAGTTTAGTTAGAGAAAAAGAGTCAATAAGCCCCTAAGCAGTAAAGCTGGTAAAGCAGTAAAGCTGGTAGAGTAATAGGCTATATAGCCACTTTACTAGAGCCTTACAGCCTTATTAGCCTTACTGCTCTACTGCTTTACTGTTAATTAATGCATTATATGAACAGCAATATTTTTAGAAAAACTTATAGTGTCAGCAGGGATTTATTTCTAGACATTTTCTTCCCCCGCCTCTGTGTCGGCTGCGGGCGGGAGGGGTCGCATCTTTGTTTTGATTGTGCCGGCACGATCGATAAATTCAAAACGCCGACCTGCCCCGAGTGCGGCCGGATTACTAAGTTCGGCCAATATTGTCCTGCTTGCAAGGCGAGAACGGCGACGGCGCTGACCGGTCTGATTATCGCCGCCCGCTACGAGAGCGGACCGACCAAAGAGATGATTCACCAGCTTAAGTATAGTGGTATTACTGAATTGGCGCCGCTGTTGGGCGAATTGATCTTTGAGCGCATTAAGGACCATCTGCCCTATGGTCAGATTGTGATCGTGCCGGTGCCGCTGCACAAAAAACGTGAAGCTCAGCGCGGTTTTAACCAATCGGAACTTCTGGCGCGCTATCTCTCGGACCGCCTTGGTTTTCCGGGCGGCGCCGCTCTGATGCGAACCGAGGACACCAGATCACAGGTCGAGCTCTCCGGTGAAGAGCGGCGAGAGAATCTGCGCGGAAAATTTGCCATCGCCGACGCCGAACTCGTGTCCGGCAAAACCGTTCTCCTGGTTGACGATGTTATGACAACGGGATCAACCTTAAATGAGTGTGCCAAGGTTCTCCGCCGCGCCGGCGCCCGCCAGGTCTGGGGCACCGTCATCGCCCGCGGTTGATTTTTGGGACTAAAAGTTCATAATAGAATCAGCTAAGTATTACAGTACTTTAGTAAAAATTACACCTGAAAATTAGGTTTTAATTGCAACAGACTTAATAAATCGTTGATTTGCATTTTTGCTCTTTGATAAACCGATAAATTCCGGACAACCTGGCAAAGATCCGATACCGTGTCAATCGCACCGGCGAATACCTTTGAAAAGATATGTTTGGTTTTTGCCCAGACGAAGAAAGTAAAGGCCAGGAAGACCAGATAGAGATGGCGAAGAATCGAAGCCGGTTTTCTCATCTGGAATCCTTCGAGGTTAAGCTTATCTTTCATCTTGCGGTAGTTTTCATCAATGACCCATCGTTGCCGGTATTTAGCGATGACCTGCCCGGCGGATGAAGCAAAATCATTACTTAGAAATATTTGCCCGTCTTGGATGATTAGCCGATACCTACCCATGTTTTTGACTGTAACCTTTTTATCGAAGCAAACGCCTGTAGTAGAGGAAGCTGTAACTACTTGGTTTCTAGTAAAAACTTCGACATAATTGATCACCAACATGCAGGATTATTTATTGGGAATCAAGTAGCTTGCGATATAATAGTAAACTACTGTTTTAATCGCTTCGCTGGATTCTTCACTTCACTTCGTTACGTTCAGAATGGCAATACAGTATTTACCTCTGAGTTTGGCCAGGCTCAATGAATAACGATTCGTATACACGCGCACCGGCCGGATCGTCAAGTGTAATACCAATTTGAACTCCTGTAGCTTCATCACTCAAAGGATTGCCTTCGAGAATGATGTTTTCATGAGACTTAACAAAATTTCCCGAATGGTCTTTGTTTTCCGCACTCCTTAGTCTATCGGTAGCTTCTTTAACTTTCTCCAATGCTCCAAGCTTGGAGAGTAATAAGGCTCTAACATTTTTGTAGACCAGATTAAGGTTTGGATTTGCTCTGTCGTTTATGAAATCTTCTCTTTGTAAGTTGGGCGAAATGGTTTCAAGAATTTGTTGCTCGAGATCAACTTGTTCTGCTTTCCCGGAGGTGTTAATGTGGTTAACCCTCTCAGCTAAATTTTGTTTAATCTTGTGCAAGACAGTATTTACTTGCTCAACTATCGCTTTCTGTACCTCTGCTGATAGTTTTTCGTCCCTGATCGGTAACTGCATGTAGTCTATAATCCCCTCCCCCTGCATCTGTTTAATTTCTTCAAGCATGCTGCCTCCCATGAATTAGTTTGCAATATTTCCATAATAATCTTTTCTGGCCCATAAAGCAACTTTTCACTCTTCTAATTATACATCCCCATCCCCGTTTTTGTTACGGCTCCCAAGACCTGTTTCTAACTCTTCTTAAAGTTTTCTTGCCACCATCCTTAAGTAGCGATATAGGGGACGTTTCACTTTTAGCCTCGTGATTTGCGATAAGCTCTTGTTTTGTCCTCAAGGTGGTACTTAAGTTTTCGATTAGCATTGTATCTGAAATTTCTTGAACCGAGAGTAAGCTGGTCCTTTTTGCCGTAAGATTGTTCGACCACTTCGGCAACAACCATTTTTCGGTAGTTCTCTTGCCTACTTGTTGCGTCATCTCCCATTTCATTATACAGAATATCATCAGTGATTAGAGAATTAGGCTTGCCTGAAGCATAATGCGAATAACTTGACCAATGATAATCCTCAGGGTTTTCAACAAGGGTGGCTCTAACTGGATTAAGTTCGATATATTTACCACATTGAATAAGATAGATATCATGGCCAACCAGCTGACTTAAAAAAAATTGTCAAGCCCCTGTTTTTTTAGACAGTTAAATTAGTGATTAAAGGTACATCC
>JBBTQI010000004.1:0-81726 GCA_038078835.1 Patescibacteria group bacterium
CGAGCCTTTGTTTACCACGGTTCCGTTTCCGGTCTTTCGGTCTCGGCTAACTGGATAGCGGAGAGCGATCAGGCTGACGCTGCGTTCGGCTGGTCCGTCTCCACCGCCGGCGATGTCAACGGCGACGGCTATAGCGATATTATTACTGGTGTACCATTTTATGATAATGGCCAATCCAACGAAGGTCAGGTTCGCGCCTATTATGGTTCCGCCTCCGGTTTGGCTGTTTCGGCTAATTGGACAGTTGAGAGTAATCAGGCGGATGCCGCGCTTAGTATGGTTTCTGGAGCCGGCGATGTCAATGGCGACGGCTATAGCGATATTATTGTCAGCGCATACTATTTTGATAACGGTGAGGCTGATGAGGGTCGAGTTTTTGTTTACTACGGCAACTCCAGCGGGGGTCTCTCAGTCAAACCGCGCCAATTCAAATCGAATGACACTCCGCTGGCTTTAGGCAACCAGTCTGACAATCATGGTTTTAAAATCGGTCTCTTCGCCCGGACTCCCGCCGGACGGACCAGGGTGAAGCTGTGGTGGGAGAATAAACCAGCGGGCACTAACTTTAACGGCGCAAATCTGTCTAAGAGCACCAGCTGGACCGATATCGGCACAGCCGGTACCCAAATCACCGAAACAATCACCTCGCTCGCCGACAACACCAAGTATCACTGGCGTGTTCGGTCCCAATACTTTCCCCAGATGAACTTCACTCCCTGGTATTCGATCGGTCCGAATGGCTGGAGTGAGGCTGATTTTCAAACAAGCGAAGATCTCTCGGTTGTCCAGTTTACTGCCGCCTCATCCGAAGGAGCTGAAACTACCACCTCCGTTAATCTGGCCTTGAGCCTTTCGGATACTTACGATGGCAATGTCTCAGTCGATTATGCCGTCAGCGGCGGCAGTGCTACCAGTATTAGCGACTACACTTTAGTTGCCGGCACTGCTCTTATTTCGGCTGGCGCCACGACAACCAATATACCCCTAGCCGTCATCAACGATAGCCTTGATGAAGAGAATGAAACGATTACTATTAGCCTGTCGAATCCGGTAAACGCTGCCTTGGGGACAAGAGCCACTCACACCTATACCATTACTAATGACGATACTCCTCCTGCCGTTACTCTCCAGGCCTCGCCTGTCTCGCTTGCCGAAGAGGGCCCTTCTTCGACTTTAACCGCTTCGCTTTCAGCTCTATCAGCTAAAAATATTACCGTTAATTTAGCCTTTAGCGGCAACGCCACTTTAAACGCTGATTACACCGTTGGCGCCTCTATTACCATTCCGGCCGGTAGCGGAAGCAATAGCATTAATTTATCGTTAATTGACGATCTTCTGGACGAGGAAGATGAAAGTATTGTTATTGATATTGACTCAATTGCCAATGGTACAGAAGGGAGTGTCCAGCAGCAGACCATATCAATTGTCGATGATGATGAGATGCCGGCTATCGCTTTTGCCCTGTCGTCAGGTGAGGGTGGCGAGTCAGTTTTGGGCAGTCTCGAAGTTAGTCTTTCGACTGTCTCTGGCCGCAATGTTTCGGTAAATTATACCGTCAGCAACGGAACGGCGACGGGCAGCGGCATCGATTATTCTTTATCGGCAGGTCTTGTGGTGGTGACGGCCGGCCAAACCAGCGCTAACATCACTATTGATATAGTTGATGATGGTCTTGACGAAGAGAATGAAACGATCGTCATTGCGTTGTCAAATTCCTCCAATGCCTCGCTCGGTTCAAACACAACCCATACTTACACTATCAACGATAACGATGATCCTCCGCTTGTAAATCTCTCCGTTTCTGCCTTAACTCTGGCCGAGGACGGCTCCTTTGCCACTGTTATGGCTGATCTGTCAACCGTTTCGGGCAAAAATGCTACAGTCAATCTTGATTTTTCCGGTAGCGCCGCCTTAACATCCGACTACGAGAGAAGCGGCACCACGATCGCTATTCCCGCCGGCGGAACGAGAGGCAATATTACCCTTTCTTCTGTTGCCGATAGTTTGGACGAGGAGGACGAGACGATTATCATCGCGCTCTTCGGTCCGGTTAACTTGACTCCGGGCAACAACAGGACAAAACAGGTGACGATTATAGACGACGATGGCTACCCTGAAGTTAAGTGGAGCTATCCCGGTCTAAAGGTTCAGGAGACGGCCGTCTCCCGAAAGCTGGAGGTCTCGCTCTCTGTCGTCTCGAGTAAAGCAGTAACAGTAAATTACGCTGTGACGGGCGGAACGGCGACCGGGGAGGGAATTGATTATACCTTACCCTCCGGCACTGCGATAATTCTACCGGGCACGACGACTACAACTATTCCGATGGATATCACGTACGATTCCCAGCGTGAGGGTGATGAAACCGTGGAGATTGCCCTCCGTGACCCAACCAATGCTTCTTTAGGTGCGGTTTCCTCTCTTGTTGTCACGGTCGCCGATTGGATCGATCCGGCTTCTGTCGCGGATGAATTAGCCGATTCGGTTTGGCAAAAGATCATCCAGTCACCCCTGATAGAGACGATTGCGGCATCATTATCGCCAGCGGCACGCGTTATTGCAGGGGGTGTTGCCATTGCCGCCGGGGGTATTAGGAAAACACTGGAAATGATTAATGTGTCCGAAGATCAAGTCCAAGTGTCTTTATCTGCTTCCGCCATGGTTGTTACGACTATTAGTATACCGAGCGCCGCAACAGCAAATGTCGTCACAATCTTTTCGCTACCGGAATTTATCCGCTCTTTCTGGTATTCTGTCGCAGCTTTCTTGATGACACGGCGCCGAAATTGGGGGCGGGTAATTGAGCAAGACACGGGAATTGCCATTCCGGGTGTTCGCCTTAGTTTGATTACACTAGACGAAACTAAAAGAATCATGACAACTTACACCGATAGTAATGGAAGTTTTGCTTTCGCCGCTCCGCCCGGCCGTTACCGTCTTCAGGTAATCAAGGATCTCTACGGTATCGTTACTGACAAATTCGGTTCGTTTAAACCGGAAGATATAATAGAGGCTAAAGATGATGAGCACAGTCTTGTTGTTCCCACTATTGTAATGAAGATGAAAGAAGATAAACTTAAGTCAAGACAACGATTTGTGTTTAATCTCTACCTGTTTGAAAGGGTTGCCGCTTACTTTTCTTTCTTTGTTCTCCTCCTTGGCACTGTTGTTGCAATAGATTCTCTTATCTCTGAGCCTAACTCAAAAAACAGTGTCTTTATTGGAATTTATCTTATCTTTTGGTTGGTAAATGCTAAAAACCTGCTTCGATGTTCACCTTGGGGTAGGGTTGTAGAGGAAAACGGCAATAATCCCATTGCTTTGGCCCTGGTTAGGGTGATAAATAGTAAAAATGGCAAATTAATTAAAACAGCGATTACCAATGAGATGGGAAAATTCTCCATCTTCGTCGCTAGAGGCATTTACAAAGTTGTTGTTTCTAAAACCGGACATGAAAAAAGGGAGATCGTTCCCTTTGTTGTGTTAGCGCGCAAAAAGGCTTTGGATCATGATATTGAGCTTAAAGCTTCCACTCCTTGGCAACCTCGCAATGACTATCAGTAGATTTCTGTTTCCACAGGAATGACAGACGCGGGAAGTGTGTGGACGATTTGCTACTCAAGACAACAATCGATGGCGCGTTTGACGAGAGAGTTCAGTTTGCCAAAGACGCCGGATTTAGTGGAGTCCTCTTTGTCAATTTTTTTGTCATCGATCTTATTAATCTTATCGATATCGACGGCTTTTAAGTTGATGCCCCAGAAAAGCGAGTAGAGGTTATAAGCCTTATTAAAAAAATCTTCTGCTTCCTTTTTCTTGCCGCGTCCAAGCTCTTTGGTACCGACCTCCATTAGTCTCATCGAAGCGGCTAAGAGATGTTTGGAAATGCACCAGACCTCACCATCATAATCCTTCACAATCCGTTTTAAGAGATCTTTGCGCATTTCGCGGACCTCTTTCAACAGGTCGAAGTATTTGTCCTTACCGGTCTTCTTGGCGGTAAAAAAGAAGTGCTCCTCAATGGAGATAAGATTCATAATAGCAATGGAGAGGTCTTCGTCGGCCGAGAGATCAAGCTTATTCTCTTTGCTAAAGTTTATTTTTTTAAGTAGTTCATCCGGGTTGGCGATCATGGGATTCCTAAAGTACCAAGTTTCAATATTCAATGTTCAGTTAATGTTCAAGTCTCAATTCCTCAATTGATAATTGGTTACTTGATACTTAATTGATTATTGATATTTGATCATTGAAAATTATTTTGTGATTAGATACGCGATCACGCTTAAGATTAACAATGTTCCAATCGGCATAACAATCTTCTGGAAGGGGAACCGGGCGCGGCCGCCATTTTTAGCTTTAATTTTTTCATACCATTTGACGGCAAAGACAAAGGAGATTGTACCGACGATGATGGCAAGAATCAGTTTGTCAATGCCAATATAAGTGTTGCCGAGATATTTGTTGCCGGGGTGATTAACAAGGTCGGAGTAGTAGAGAGGAATGACAACCAAGCCGTAATAAAGCAAGGCAACCAGAATTTTTCTGCCCTTAAATCTGATTTCTTTGGCGTTGAGCCAGCTAATCGTCCAGCCGGTGACGGAGGCGAGGGCGCCGCCTATCCAGAGCCCGGAGACAAGATCATCAATGCCCAGCCAGCGCGACAGCCCGACTCCGCCGATAGCAGCGGCGGTGCAGACGGGACAGATAGCAGACGCAGGAGCAGCAAATAAAAAGTTGAAAGTTAAAAGTAAAAAGAGACAAAAAAGATATATCAATGTTTTAGTCTGCCTTGCCGCCAGGCGGACACGTTTAAAGCCACCGCCAAAAGAACTTTTCGTTTTGACCGAAGGATGTTTGGGATGGTTTTTCATATCTCCGATTATATACAAAGGAGCGGTTTTTTGCTAGAATTAAAAAGAATTGCGGCTGGAAATATAGTCGGGAGTGACAAAACTGGGCACATCTTGCCGTGTTTTGGCTTTCAAGTTGCAAGATATTGGTATATGAGGAGAGATGGCTGAGTGGCCGAAAGCGCCTCACTGCTAACGAGGTAGGGGAGCAATCCTCTCGTGGGTTCAAATCCCACTCTCTCCGCCATGTACCGCGGCAAAACCTTCGGTTTTGACCTGGTACATGGCGACGCCACCGTTTTACTATGCATACGTTCTGCTTTCTCGAAAAGACAATCTATTTTATATTGGCTCAACATCCAACCTCAAAACAAGACTTAGACAACACGAAAAAGGTTGGGTTAATGCGACAAAAGGAAGATTACCAATTGAGCTGATATTCTATGAGGCCTATCTTAATAAATTTGATGCTTTGCGCAGAGAGGATTATTTAAAATCAGCTAAGGGTAAACAGACTTAAGAAATATGCTGAAAGAATATCTGGATAAATTAAGGAGGGAGGATGGCAGAGACAAAGGAGAAAAACAAGACTAAGCCGATTGGCAGCCGGCCGGTTTTTTCCTGGGAGTCGCCCGAATATGTTCATTACACTAAAGGTGCAGGCTGGTTTGTTGCGGTAGGCGCGGTTGCATTGGCGATCGCCGGTTTGCTTTACTGGCAGGGATTGGCCAGCGGTGCCATTGTGGCGGTTGCCGCCGGGGCCGTTTTTATGATAATATCCAAAGTTAAACCTAAACCGCTTCGTCTGGCTGTCTATCCCGACGGAGTGGTGGTTGGCGACAGGGTTTATCGCTACGGCCAATTTAAGTCTTTTGGTATTATCCGCGGCGAGATTGCCAAAGCCAAGCTTGATCTGGTGGGGCGATTTTCCGGCGAGGTCGTGCTGCCCCTGAAAAATATTGATCCGGAGCAGATCCGGCTGTATCTCAAGAAGCATTTGCCCGAGAACGAAGATATTAACGAAGATTTATCCGACATCGTCAATCGTCTGTTTAAGTTTTAATATCTAGGCCCCTATAGCTCAGTGGATAGACCTGCCTGTCATAATGCCCTGGTAGCTCAATGGATAGAGCATCGGCTTGCGGAGCCGGAGGTTGGCCGTTCGAATCGGCCCCAGGGTACCATCAATTCTATGTTACTTTAAGGAACGTCTTTATGGTCGAAAAAGAGATACTGGATAACGGTTTACGTGTTATACTTATTCCAAATCAAGCCACTAATGTCCTCTCGGCTATGGTGATGTTTGGGGTGGGCAGCCGCTATGAATCGGATGAGCTGGCGGGAATCTCTCATATTCTTGAGCATATGAGTTACAAGGGAACTTCGAGGCGGCCGACACCGATCGAGGTGGCCGAAGCAATCGAGTCTGTCGGCGGGGAGCATAACGCCTTTACCGGCAAGGAGTACACAGGCTACTATACCAAGGTTGCCCCGAGGCATCTGGAGACGGCACTTGATTTTCTATCGGACATCTTGCTCAATTCCAACTATCACGAATCGGATTTAGAGCGGGAAAAGGGCGTCATCATCGAAGAGGTGAATATGTATGAGGATACGCCCATGGACCTTGTCGGTAATAAATTCGAGGAGGCCCTCTTTGGGGCCAATGCTCTCGGGCGCGATGTTATTGGCACCAAGGAAACTATTTCGGCTGTTACCCGGGCCGATCTGGTCAGCTATCGACAATCGCATTACACCGGGCCTAACACGACGCTGGTTCTGGCCGGCAACTTCGGTTCTCGCACTCCGGCTGATCTGATGAGGCTAATCACCAAGTACTTTGCTTTTGCCGGCAAGACATCAGTCGATCTGTCGCCACTGACCTTTGCAGAGAAGAAGTCCTCGAAGATTATCACAAAAAAAACGGAGCAGTCGCATCTCGTCCTCGGTTTTTACGGCGCCCCCTTTGCCCACCCCGATCTCTATAAGCTCAAACTTTTGGCTGTTATTCTGGGCGGCTCAATGAGTTCGCGTATGTTTATCGAAATCAGGGAGAAGCGCGGTTTGGCTTATGCGGTCAGGACAACGGCGAACGGTTATAGTGATACGGGAACGATTGAGACCCAGATCGGCGTCCCGCACAATAAGGTGGCCGAGACTATTAAGGCCGTCTTGGCTGAGTACCGCAAGATCAAACAGGAGTCAGTTGGCGAGGCGGAACTCAAAAAGGCCAAGGAAATCGCTCTAGGGCGAATGCTTATCTCCTTTGAAGATTCGCTAAACCTGGCGATGCATTATGCTACAGGCGAGACGATTGCCCGAGAGGTCGTGACGCCGGAGGAGTTGGCTCGTCTCTTCGAAAAAATCTCCTCACGTGATATAATGGATACGGCCAAGAAGTATTTGCGGGATGACCGAATGGCCCTGGCCTATATTGGACCGTCTTTATCTCAAGTCGAGCTAGAACCGATATTTACACTATAATTTGATTTAGGAGAGCATTATGTCTAAGGATCGAATTCCAAGCGTTGTCCTGGAACGGACATTTGTTATGATCAAGCCCGATGGGGTTGAGCGGGGGCTGGTCGGCGAGATTGTCAAGCGGTTTGAGTCGAGAGGACTAAAGATTATCGCTCTAAAGATGGTCAAACCTTCAGTCGAACACATCGATCTGCACTATCCCAAAGACGAGAGTTGGATTGAGCGCTTGGGTGAAAAGGGTTTTAATGTTTTTGCCGAGTACGGCTTAGACCCCAAGGAGTATATGGGTACCGGCGACAAGAAAGAGGCGGGAAAAATGGTGCGGGACTGGCTGGTGCAGTATATTGCCGATGCGCCGGTTGTGGCAATGGTGATCCAGGGGATTCATGCCGTTGATATGGTGCGCAAGATCGTGGGTTCAACGTTGCCCAATAAAGCAGATATTGGTACCATTAGAGGTGATTACTCTATTGATTCACCTGCCGCCGCGAATTTAAGCAAAAGAGCGGTGAAGAACCTGATCCATGCTTCTGAAAACGCCGCTGAGGCCAAAAATGAGATCTCGCACTGGTTCTCGCAGGAGGAGATCTATGATTACGAGCGTGCCGACCACCGCTCTATGTTTTAGCTGTAGCTAAAACATAGAAAGTCCGAAATCTTAAATCCGAAGGTCGAAACAATAATTGAATGCTCAAAATGCAAACAACAGGTCTTTTTGGAAATTTGAGATTTTGGTCATTTGAATTTGTTTAGGGTTTAGAGATTAGATATTCGGATTTTTAATTGTGTTTTACATCCTGCCCTTTATCTTTTCTTTCCTGATATCGGTCTTTCTGACGGGAGTTGCCCGGCGGCTCGGTTGCTATTTTGGCATTGTTTCGGTGCCCCGGCCGCGCGATGTGCACAAAGTGCCGGTGCCCCGAATCGGCGGTTTGGCAATATTTACAACGTTTATTCTGGTTGCCCTGGTTTATTTTTTGTACGTCGTGCCGGAGTGGGCCTTTGCTACTGGAAAAATTTGGGGCATCGACTATAGGCTGGGAGGCATAGCTGTCGGCGGGTTGATATTGGTTGTGGCGATGCTGGTTGATGATGTCCGGGGTCTTGGAGTGCGGCAAAAGTTTCTCTTCCAGTTCTTGAGTGTGGTTGCCGTGATTGGAGGGGGTGTCGGTATCGATTTCCTTTCCAACCCCTTTGGGGGAGTGATTAATCTTAATTCAGTTTATCTTCCAATTATGACAGTTGGAGGTACAACCTACCACTTTTCTCTCTGGTCTGATCTGTTAACGCTAGTCTGGTTGGTTGGAATGATGAATGTGATGAACTTTATTGACGGTGTCGACGGCTTGGCGGGAGGGATCTCTATTATTGCCGCCTTCACGGTTTTTCTTCTCTCGGTCAGCATTATGGTTAATCAGCCGGGGACGGCGCTGTTGGCTATTATTCTGGCCGGAGCAACGGCGGGCTTCCTGGTCTGGAACTTTCCCCCGGCTAAGATCTTTATGGGTGATACCGGCAGCATGTTTCTGGGTTATATGCTGGGAACCCTGGCCTTAATCTCGGGGGGGAAATTGGCCACCGCCTTTCTGGTAATGGGCTTTCCGATTATCGACGGCATTCTGGTGGCCGGAGCGCGAATCATTCGGAGGCAAAACCCCTTTACCACGCCGGATAAAACCCATCTCCATCATCGTTTTCTGCGGGCCGGTTTCACGCCGCGCCAGGCCATCCTTTCGCTTTATATGATCGCCGTCGCCTTCGGTTATATGGCTATTTTCTTCAAGACAATGGACAAGGTTTTTGCCGCTTTTGTTCTGGTGGTGCTGGTGGTGGTGCTGGCCAAATTCTTAAATTATCTGGCCAATAAGAGACTTCAGATACAGGGCGCGGAGGGCGGCGATTGGTGTAAAAAATAGCAAAAAAGTCGAAAGTTGAAAGTAAGGCTTGGGGGTCAAAATATGGAGAAAGAATATTCATTTAACGGACAGAGAGCGAGAGAGGGGGTAGTGGCGGTGATTAAGAATCACCCCTACGTTCTCTTTTTGCCGGGACTCAAGGCGATTGTTCTCTGGCTTCTGGCCGCCGCCTTAATCTTTTCCTGGTCGAATGAGTACTCTGGTTTATTTGCCTTTATTTTGTTTGTTGTGGGTTTAAGTTTTCTGGGGAGGTCTTACTTTGTCTATTCACAAAGCACTCTTTTGATTACCAACCAGCGGGTGATCAATATCGGTCAAACCGGTTTTTGGGTGCGGCGCATCACCGAAACCGAGCTGGCCAACATCCAGGATGTTTCTTCTCACACCTCCGGCGTTTTTCGTACCATGCTTAAATTCGGCGATCTCATTATTCGCACCTCCGGCGCTGCTCAAGGGAGTGAGATTATCGTCAAAAACATCCCCAATCCCTACGAAGTCCAGCAGGTTATTGCGGGGATCAAGTAATCCCGTTTTTGCAGGCTCTTAGACCACATTCTCTGTGCCGACAAGTTCTTTGAGTTGCTTTAGGACCACCGGAGTCGGGTGGGTTTTTTGTTTGATCTTAATTTCTTTGTAACTCGAATCGTTATTGGGAATTTTAAGAATAATGCCGGCCTCGCCCGGGTGCTTGGTGATGACATCCTTGATATCAGCTAAGATCGACTTATCGCAACCGGCAGGCAAAATAATGGTTAGCGGTTGGCGGTTAACAGTTAGTAGTTGGGGATTTTCTGCTGAAGGCTCCGGACTTGAGGCCGAAGGTCCAAAAGTCCGAGATTCTTGTTTTCTCTCTTGCCTTCGGCCTTCGGCCTTCGGCCTATTGCTAAAAGCTCTAGCCTTTTTGCTTCGCGGCTCGAAGGCCGGTATTGACTTGCCCTCAGAGAGCTCCCGGATCGTTTCGGCGAGGATTTTGGGAGCGCCGTCCTTAAATGAGACGTATCCGTCAACAGCGATAATTTTGTCGGTTTGCCACGGCTCCGGATTTGCTTCAAGCACCTTGGGAAAAGCAAGAACCTCAACATTGCCGGAGAGATCCTCCATTCGGGCGAAGATCATATTCTGGTTTGAGCGCGTCATTATCTTTTGAATGGTGGTAATGATGCCGGAAACGCGGACAAACTCACCCTCAATCTCCTCTCGGATTTCATTTAAGGATTTGTTCCGGTTTGGTTCAAGGAGGTGGCCGACACCGGAGAGGGGATGCTCGGAAACATACATTCCCAGAAGCTCGCGTTCCCAGGAGAGACGCTGCTTGCGATCGGCCGGCTTAGTCGGCTCCAGATCGATATTGCTGATCTCGATCTCGTCTCCTTCGCCGAAAAGAGAGCTCTGGCCGGCCACCTTATTTTTCTGAAAGGTGCCGGCAAAGGAGAGAATCTTATCCATATTATAGAGAAGTTCGGCCCGCTCGCCGAGATCATCCAGCGCGCCGGCCATCACCAGGGACTCGAGCGATTTTTTATTGATAACCTTGGGGCCCAGACGGGTAATAAAATTTTTGAGGTCGGGATAGATTCCCTCCCGCTTTCGCTCCTCGACGATTTCCTCGGCCACGGCCAGGCCGACATTTTTGATGGCGGAGAGGCCAAACCGGACATTACTCGTGTCTTTGACAACACCAAAGTCGACGAACGACTCATTGACCGAGGGGGGCAAGACTTGAATACCCATGCGCTTGCACTCTTCGATCTCCATCGCCAGCTTGTCCAGATCGTCCTTGTTTGAGGTCATAAGCGCGGACATATACTCCGGCGGGTAATTCGACTTGAGATAAGCGGTTTGATAAGCCACAATGCCGTAGCTGGCGGCGTGGGCCTTGTTAAAACCGTAGCCGGCAAAGGTCTCGATTTGTTGCCAGAGTTCAGTGGCAACGTGTTTCTCCATTCCGCGCTCGATGATCTGTTTAAAGAACTTCTCTTTCTGGGCGGCCATCTCGGAGACAATTTTTTTACCGATTGCTTTGCGGAACTTGTCAACCTCCTGCCAGTTGTAGCCGGCCAGCTCGATGGCGATCATTAAAACATCATCTTGATAGACGATGAGGCCGAGCGATTTATCGAGGATCTTCTCCATCCGCGGATCGGCATAGGTGATGCGAGAAGGATTGTGTTTTCTGGCAACGTATTCGGGGATGAAGGCCATTGGCCCGGGCCGGTAGAGCGCCACCATCGCCATAATATCGTGAATGGTTGTCGGACGAAGTTCCTTAATATGTTTGCGCATACCCTCGCTTTCCAGCTGGAAGATGCCGATTGTTTCGCCGCGCGACAGAAGCTCAAAGGCCTTTTTGTCATCAAGAGGGATCTCGTCCAGTTTGATATCAAGATCATGGGTCTTTCTGATAATGCGCAAAGCATTTTTGATAATCGAGAGGTTGGCCAGGCCCAAAAAGTCCATCTTGATTAGTCCGACACCATCCTCGCCGACGGCATGCATTTCGTACTGCGTGATCAGCCGCTCGTTTTTGGTATCCATCATGACGGGAGTGAAGTTGGTAATCTCCTCCGGCGCAATGACAACGCCGGCGGCGTGAACCGAGGCGTGGCGGACGACACCCTCCAGCTTTTTGGCGATGTCAATACACTCCTTAACCTGGGCGTTGGCGGCATAGAGATCCCGCAGTTCGGCAATGTTCCTCAGAGCCTCCTTCAGGTTCTGACCAAAGGGAATCAGCTTGGCGATAGCATCAACCTCGGCATAGGTCATACCCAGAACCCGGCCGACATCGCGCACCGCCATACGGGCGGCCATCGTGCCAAAGGTGATGATCTGGGCGACGTGATCTTTGCCGTATTTGTCAGCAACGTATTGAATAATGGCATCACGGCCGGAGTCGGCAATGTCGGCATCAATATCCGGCGCGGAGGGGCGGAAGGGGTTTAAGAACCGCTCAAAGGGGAGGTTGTAGTCAAGCGGGTTTAGCTGCTTGGGTGTGATGCCGAGAGCATAGGAGACAAAACAGCCGGCGGCCGACCCTCTGGTGTTGGTGGGGATGCCGTTTTCCTTGGCCCAGTTAAAGAAGTCCTGGACAATAAGAAAATAACCGAGATATCCTTTTTGCTTAATAACATCAAGCTCGTACTCCAGTCTCTCCTTCATTTGCGGCGTAATCTCCCTAACTCTTTGGGGCAGTCTTTCCCCAATGAGTTTGCGGAGATAGGTCTCGTAGGTTTCGCCTTGGGGCAGGGGAAATTGGGGAAACTTAAACCTTCCCAGTTCCATTTTAAGATTACATTTTTCGGCGATCTCCAGGGTGTTGGTGATGGTCTCGGGATGGTCAGAAAAAGCGGCCATCATCTGTTCGGCGGTTTTTAGGGAGTAGTCATCATCCTTCATCGAGAGACGATTCGTATCATTCATCGTCCGGCCGGTTTGGAGACAGACAAGAGCGTCTTGGGCGATGGCGTCATCGGGATTGACGTAGTGAGTGTCGCAGGTGGCGACGACCTTTAATTTGAATTCCTCGGCCAGCTTAAAGATGAGCTCGTTGGTCGGATCTTGTTCCGGGATCGAGGGGTGTTTTTGGACCTCAAGATAGAAATCACCCGGCGCAAAGACATCGAGATACTCTTTGAGCGCTTCCCGACCCTTCTCCAGGCTTTCGCGCGCCTTGTAGGGAATTTCGCCATGAAGGCAGGCCGAGAGACCGATGAGACCGGCGGAGTGCTTCTTGAGCGTTGCTTTGTCAACCCGCGGCTTATAGTAATAACCCTCAAGATGAGCAATTGTCGTTAATTTTAAAAGGTTTCTGTAGCCCTCATCGTTTTTAGCGATGAGAACGAGGTGGTAAGGGTTAGCATCAATCCGCGGTGTTTTGTCCTTGAGTGTCCGCGGCGCAATGTACGTTTCCACACCGATCAAGGGCTTGACACCCTGTTTCTCGCACTGTTCGTAAAACTCAATCGCCCCGTGCATCACGCCATGATCGGTGAGAGCCAGCGCCGTCTGTCCGTCCGCCTTGGCCTTTTTGACCAGATCGGGAATCTTCCCCATACCGTCCAGCATCGAAAAATGGCTGTGCACATGGAGATGAACAAATTTATCCTCATTTTCTTTTTTTTCGTTATCAGTCATTGGGATTGAATAATTACTCGGAATATGGCAGAATTGACAGTATGGGAGATGAGCTATGACTGAGCAGAAAAGAGTAGTATCTGCCGCCCTGGCACCGTCAACTCCGCCGGCACTGGTGCGGCGAGACCCCTCTTATGGCTGGGAGGGAGAAGACGAGGAAGACTTGTGGGGAGGTCCGGGACAACACCCGCTCTACCATCCAACCCGTCGCAACCATAATGTTCCGGCGGGGCAGCCTGCCCCTCACATCGAGACCAGGCCATGATAGGTTTTGCTCAGGGCTCGGTGGCTGAGTGCTGCCGAGCCTGTTTTTTCTAAACTAATGCTGAAACCAGACAACAAATATTTTTTTGTTTTGGGGCGGGAGCGGGAGATTGCCCGGGAGGAGCTGAGGGCGGTTTTGCGCCGCCTTAATTTTGGTTTTGGTGATTTAAATGTAACCGATAATATCGCCTTTGCCAATCTTGACAGGGACGAGGCAGAGGTGGCGAAGTTAAGCGGGATATTGGGGGGGACTACAAAGATATTCAGGGCAACCCAATCAAAAATGGACAACGAACAATACGAACAACGGACAACGGACAGAGAATATTGTTCCAAGTTGATTGCAGGGTTAACTGCCGAGTTGATACGGCGGAAGAAACGGGGTGTGACGGGTAAGATTAACTTCGGAATTTCCGATTATTCTAAAACCTTATCCAAGGAAAAGATTAATACCTTGGGATTAGAGGTAAAGCGTGCCTTGAGAGGTGATTTATCTCTCCGCTTTGTGCCAATTCGAGAAGGCCGGGAACTCTCAACCATCCAATCACTCAAAGGTGACCTTGCCGGCCGAGGGGTTGAGGTTGGTTTATTCGATCAAGGAATCGGTATTTTGATTGGTCTGTCAAATCCGGAGGAGTGGGCGCGGCGAGATTACCAAAAGCCGGCCGGGGACAAGTATTCCGGCATGACGCCACCCAAGTTGGCGAGGATGATGATCAATTTAGCTTTAAGCCAAAGGCCTAAGGCCGGAAGCAGAAAAGTCGAAGGCCGAAGGCCGAAGGTCGGAGGCCGGATCGGAACTGCCTTCAGCCTTCAGCCTTCGGCTTGCGTCGTGGTTGATCCCTTTTGCGGTTCGGGAAATATCTTAATGGAAGCCTTGATGCTGGGATGCGATATGATCGGGTCAGACATAAGCGAGAAGGCAGTGGCTGATTCAAAAGCCAATGTTGATTGGCTGCTCGAGCAAATCCGAAATTCTAAATCCGAAATCCTAAACAAATCCGAAATCCAAAATTCAAATGTCAAAATATTTCAAGCTGATGCGACAGAATTAGATTTCCCCCCTCTATTTGAAAATTACGATCACTTTGTGGTCGTTACAGAGCCCTACCTTGGTCAACCCAAGAAGATGAAACCGAGTTTCAATGCTGTAAGGGGTGAGTACACTAAGATCAAAAAGTTATATTTAGACTTCTTAAAAAACTTAGCACTTTCACACTTTCACACTTTCACACTCTGCCTTGTTTTTCCTCTCGTTGAGAGTGTCGATCGGGGTCGATTTAGCCTTTATGCCGAGTCTGTTGACGAAATCAGGAAATTGGGCTATACTGAACTACGTTCACCGCTTGTGTACGGCAGAGACTATCAGGTGGTGAAGAGGGAAATAGTCTTTCTCAATTTCCAAGAACCAAATACCAAATCACAAATAAATTCCAATAGCCAATAATCAAATATTCAGAAATTGATATTTTGGAGCTTGGATCTTATTTGGAATTTGACATTTGAGATTCGTGATTTTACTCCAAGGGAGTTATCGTGGCTCATAAGAAAGCAGCCGGTAGTACAAGATTGGGTCGGGATTCAGCCGCCAAACGACTTGGCGTTAAGGTTTTTGGCGGCCAGTTTATCAATGCCGGCGGTATTATTGTCCGTCAGCGCGGGACCAAATTTCACCCCGGTTTGAATGTGGGCCAGGGGAAGGATGACACTCTCTATGCCCTGGCAACCGGCAGTGTCAAGTTTCAGGAGAAGCGCGTCACTGCCTTTAACGGCAATAAAGACAAGCGAATGTTCGTTCACATCGTACCCAGCAATAATTAGCGATGCTAATTTACCCGTCTCGGCCTTCGGCTGAGCCAAGGTCGGACGAATGCATGTAAATGACGCGAATAAAAAATTAGTATCATTCGCATAATAATTCGCAATATCCGCATCGGATTTAGGTACTTATGGAAAAGTTACTCGAAAAATATATCAAAAAGAATCCGCCCAAGGTTCAGTCCGGCGATACGGTTCGCGTTCACACTCTGGTACGTGAGGCGGGCAAGGAGCGCGTTCAGGTCTTTGAGGGTCTGGTGATCGCCGTTAAGCACGGTTATGGGCTCGATGGCGCTTTTACCGTTCGCAAAGAGTCCTTCGGGGTGGGGGTCGAGAGGGTTTTTCCGAT
Organism: Patescibacteria group bacterium; assembly: GCA_038078835.1. Taxonomy (GTDB): domain Bacteria; phylum Patescibacteriota; class UBA1384; order XYA2-FULL-43-10; family 1-14-0-10-43-13; genus JBBTQI01. The sequence continues at coordinate 15,810 of JBBTQI010000004.1, forward strand.
CCACTCGCCCAAGATTGTCAAGGTTGAGCGCATTAAGCAGTCCAAGGTGCGCCGAAGCAAGCTTTACTTTATGCGAGAGCTCACCGGCAAAAACGCTCGTCTTAAGGAGCTAAATCGTACTCACAAAGTTTGGGAGGAGAAGGAAGCCGAGGAGGAGCTGGCTAAGATTGCCGCCGAGAAAGCCGAGGAAGCGGCTAAAGCCGAAGCCAAGAAGCAGGCCGAGCAGGCGGAGTTGGAGCGAAAAGCCAAAATGGCCGCCGGTGACCGGATTAAAAAATAGCTTGCAAGCGAGCAAGCGTATAAGCGAGCAAAAATGCCCGTGAACTCTAATCCGGGTATTTTTTGTATGCACAAGATCGGCGATCGTATCCCAAGGGGTGTATAATGGTGACAGGAAAAAAGGAAAACAAGATGAAATTTAACCGGCAGGAAAACAAGCGGACGGGGAGTGAGGGCGAGGATGAGGCAGAGAGGCACCTTGTCAGTCTCGGCTATAAAATTCTGGGGCGGAATGTGACCCTGTCCTTTGGTGAGATTGATATCTTGGTCCGGGACGGCAGGTCGATTGTTGTTGTTGAGGTTAAAACGGTTCGGGGGAGCGGCTTTGGCTTGGCCCAGGAGCTGGTGCGATTTAAAAAACAGCGAAAATTAAAGCTACTTGGCCGAGCTATCGAACAGCGTTATCCCAACCATCCGGTTCGCATTGATGTTATTGGCATCCATTACGATGCAAATGGGCCGCAACTTGAACACATAAAAAACGCAGTCTCATGAACATTAATCGTAAATAGCGTATACATTGACTTCCGATCGGAAGTCAATGTATACATAATTCTACTGTCTAATATACCGGGGACTCAACAAAATAAGGGGGAGACAGGGGAAGAATGTTTTGCTATTGTAAAGCTATGATACGAACACGATTTGCGCCGAGCCCAACGGGGGAACTTCACATCGGCGGTGCTCGCACCGCTCTCTTTTCTTATCTCTTTGCCAAGCATCACGGCGGCGAGTTTCTGCTGCGGATTGAGGACACCGATCGGGAGAGGCTGGTGGAGGGAGCAACAATCCGCATCATCGAGTCGCTTGAATGGCTGGGGCTCTTTCCGGATAACTACCACAGTATCGTTATCCAATCTGATAGGCAGGAGATCTATAAAAAATATGCCCTGGAATTGGTGTCAAAGGGGGCGGCTTATCTTTGTACCTGTTCAAAGGAGCGGCTCGAGGAGTTGCGGCGGGAGCAGGAGGCAAAGAAATTGCCGCCACAGTATGATAGACATTGTAGGAACGTCAAATGTCAAAATCATACCCCCCCTACACCCCCCCTTTCTAAGGGGGGGGTTGAGAGGGGGTTAGAAGAACTATTAAAGGAGGGGGCGGTGGTTAGGTTGAAGATGCCGGAGACGGGGAGCATTGTTGTTGTTGATTTGATTCGGGGTAATGTCGAGTTTAGGGCAGATCTTCAGGATGATCCGGTTTTGCTCAAATCCGACGGCTGGCCGACATACCATCTGGCGGCGGTGGTCGATGATCACGAAATGGAGATCAGCCACGTCATCCGGGCGGAGGAGTGGCTCTCCTCGACGCCCAAACACCTTACTTTGTATCAAGCATTCGGTTGGGCGGTGCCGCAATTTGCTCATCTGCCAATGATTTTGGGTCCGGACCGGAGCAAGCTCTCCAAGCGCCACGGCGCCACGGCGGTGCTGGATTATAAAAACCGGGGGTATCTGCCTCACGCCATCATTAACTTTATCGCCCTTTTGGGCTGGAGTCCCAAGGATGAGCGGGAGGAGTTCAGCTTGGCTCAACTCATTCGGGATTTCCGGCTCGAACAGGTGAACCGGGCGCCGGCTGTTTTTAACATTGATAAATTAAACAGCATAAATGCCCGCTACATCCAAAAACGGGATCCCGGCAAACTAAAGCAGGAATTGGCCGAGTTTGGCCCGAGAGAGCCGCTGGCGGGGGAGATTACCCTGGCCCAGCGAGGCGGATATGCGACATTGGCCGAAATCAAAGAGGCAATTGAAGGTCTGCGGCAGAAACCAGTGTATAAGGCCGCCTTGCTCGTTTTTAAGAAATCGGATAAGCCCAAAACTCTCAAGGGTTTGCGGCTCGCCCGTCAAAAATTGGCGGGAGCCAATATCTGGAGCGCGGAGGAGCTGCAAAACGTCCTCGTCGAGGTGGTAAACGATCACAATCTCTCTAGCGGCGATGTTTTTTGGCCGGTGCGTGTTGCCTTATCGGGCCGGGAAAAGTCGCCCTCGCCGGCGGAACTATTGGTGGCACTAGATCGAGTTGAATCACTTAGACGGATCGACGCGGCGTTGGAAAAACTGCAAGGATAGTTGAGGCAAATGTTTTTATGCACTCCAATCAAGGGCGAAAAATTAAGGTTGTCCAGGTGATCGCTGACTCAGCCCCGGGCGGCGGTCCCAGTCATGTTTTGGGTCTCCTAAAGCATCTCGACAAACAGCGTTTTGAGTGTTTTTTAATTTGCCCGTCGGGCTATCTGGCCAGGGAGGCCAAAAAGATAGCGGCGGTTGAAGTAATTAACCTCCCTTTTCGTTCCAAGTTTGATCTCTGGTCGCTCTGGCAATTTAATCGGATATTGCAGCAAATCAGGGTTAAAGGTGATCCGTTCGGTTCGATGATTGTTCACAGCCATGGTTCACGGGCCGGCCTGGCGGCCCGCTGGCGGCGCCTGACCTTGGTTAAGTATATCTACACCGAGCATCGCTTTGATGCCGATTTTCATCTTAAAAATTCTTTAAACGAGAAAGTTCAACTTTGGCTGTTGGGAGTACTCAATCATAAAACGGATTGGATAGTAGCTGTTTCCACATCGGTGGCTAATTTTTTACTGAAAAACAATTTGGCTCCGCCGGGTCGTCTGACTGTTATTCCCAACGCAATCGAGGCGGAGAGAATTAAGCCGCCCAATCTCCATTCATTCGCTAAAGCGCCGGTTATCGGCACGATCGGCAATCTCAACACCCAAAAGGGCCACTGCTACTTGATCAAGGCCTTTGATTTATTGTCGCAAAAATATCCGGAGTCGAGATTAGAGATTGTCGGCGGAGGAGATCAGGAGGACAATATCAAATATCAAATATCAAATATCAAAAATAAGAAAGGAATTACTTTGTTGGGGAGGCGGGAGGAGCCGGAAAAATTTCTGAAAAAGTGGGATGTGTTTGTTTTGCCCTCGGTTGCCGAAGCTTTTGGCATTGTACTTCTGGAGGCGATGGCCGCCGGTGTGCCGATCGTTGCCGCCAATGTTGGCGGTATTCCCGATATCATTGAGAACAATAAAAATGGCGTTCTGGTGCCGCCGCGGCAGCCGGAGGCCCTGGCTAAAGCAATAGGCGAGATACTTGACAATCAGGCAAAAGCGAGAGAACTCTCGCGGAGGGGGTTAGCAAGGGTTCAAGTTTTCACTTGGCCCAAGATCATTTCCAGGTTCCATAATCTCTACTTTGACACTCTTGCTGGATGATGTATGATAAGATGCTTGCCAGTAATTATGCTAAAGGAGAGTTATGAGTTGGATCATTGTGATCATCGTTGGCGCGCTTGTCGGTTGGTTGGCCAGTATTATGATGAAAACAGATGAACAGCAGGGACTATTAGCCAATGTTATCGTTGGCGTTGTCGGAGCGCTCTTGGCCCAGTTAATTTTTGGTTTAATTTTGGGTATCGGCTCAGCTCAAGCGGCGGGAGATTTCAGTATTTGGGGCGTGGTTTGGGGTGTAATCGGCGCTGTGATCTTAATCTGGGTTCTTCGAGCCTTGAATTTATTCAAATAACCGCCATTAAAGAACAAGAAAAACCACCAGCAACCGTAGCGTGTCCATAATTTAGGGACTGGTGGTTTTTTGGTTACTTCAGGTTAATTTCCGCTTCACCGGCCATACTGCTATCGCCATTCGCCACAAGAATACTCTTGGCTAGCGGGTTTATGGTTATCTCCAGGCCCTTGTTTGATTGGAGGGTCTGTTCAAGGTAGTCGTAGAGAGTTTCGGGGACCCTGACCTGAACCTGACTTAAGTAGGGCCTGGCTAAGCGTTTGTTTTAAATGACGAGATAGTCTTGGGGTTGGGCGCGATTCACAACAACAACTTTACGGGCGTATATTTCGGTTGGAAAACTTCGCCGCAACCGGATGTTTCGTTTGAGCAAGCCGGCTTGCTCAAAAAGGTTCCTGTCGGTGTAGATTTTGCCTACGGGTGTACTGGAGCGAAGGGAGCTGATACTGCCCGAACTTGCCGAACGCTTCTTGTAATAATTTGCTTGATTATACTCATTCTTACTTTCATAGCGGCGATAGTGCACGCTGTCTTCGGCCTTGGTGCTTAGGGCTTGCTTTAAGCCAAAGCGCATAATATATTCTGTCGCCGGAACACTAAAATAGAGGAGCAGAAAGACAATCGCGAAGATTTTTTTAGTTAATTTGTTGATCTTTATCACCTCCTTTGCCTTAGTCTGATTTAATTATGGCAAACTCCCGAATCGGGATCATTGGCCAGACCGACCAAAAAGAGGTGCTTGCAGAAACCGCCAACCAGATAAAAGCAACAAACCGCCCCATCGCTGGCGGCGGTTTGTTCTTGTTCGATCGGTAATCTTAGTTGCGTGTCCTGACAACGATATCGCCGGTAGCCACATCACCGACAAGGAAGTTGCGCGAGACATCGTTGTTGCCGGTGTTGACACTGATGGTGTTAACGATGTTGTTGTTTACGGTACTGGTAACAATCGGAGTTGTTGTTCTGACGGGCACTGTTGATGTGAGCGGGCGTATTCGCGGGGAGAAGAAAGACTGACTAGCAAATGGCCGATAGTAGCTGGAGTATGGCTGATAATAGGGATTGAAATAATACGGGTTATAGCTTTGACTGTAGCCGGAATAAAAGAAGGGCGAGAAAGGTCGAACAGACTGCCGCTGGAATTGGGTTTGACGTCCCCCTCGCTGCTGCTGGTATTGAAATTGAAAGGCGGTTGGTTGGCTATAGTATGAGCTGCCCGACCAGGCCAGGGCGCTTGGTACTGCGGTAAAGTTTTGCTCCGGTGTGCCTAATAAGGCAGAAAACACCGCTATCGCCATTGCCGTCAGGCAAAACGCACCTAATGTGAAAACTTTTTTCATCTTTAATCCTTCACCTCCTTTACTTCTCTAACCTCACTTTTAATTCTGAACGCTTTCTTAGGGTTGTGTATCCGCAAGCAGAGCCGGGCGCATAATCCTCTCTGGGGGAGCGGGGAATACTGCTGAAAAAAGACTATTAGGGGGATGGATAATTCTTGAATAAGAATCATTTGTGCCAGCGGTAAATAGAAAGCGACAGGAAAACTTGTTCTAATCGGACAAACGGGGTTTTAAGGCCCCGTTTGTGGGGGGCGGTTAGCGTCGGATGGTGATGTCGGCCAAAGCAGTTACAAAGTTGCCGGCGATGTTTTCAAAGGCAATAGTGTCGTTTCTGGCATCAAGGCGGATCTGAAAATCCTGATCGCGGAGGATTCGAGTGCCAAGCCGGCGATAGAAGTTGTCGCCAACTCTGGCAACGACCGTAACGCCGCCCCGGAATCCATCCTGGCGCTGGCGAATAAGCATATGATCACTGGTGCGATCCGCATTTACAATGATCAGCCGGCGCACTGCCAATTGGTCTGTTCCCGGAATATGGAAGCGGTCAAACATTCTGTCGCGGTTCATCTGTTGGAGCCGGCTATCGCTGATAGTATCGCCCAGCAGGATAATGTCGGGTTCACGACCCTCGCTTTGCCAATTAAAGCGGAGTGTTCCTTGAGTTGCGGTCCGACCGAAAAAGTCACCATTATCAAATTGCCCCCTCTCTAAAAGATTATCTTCATATTGAGCCTTGGCATCAGCCGGGTTGATTGCGCCAAGAAGGGCGAGAGTCAACACTACGACGCTGGCTCGAGCAATTAATTTTTTAATATTCATCTTATCTCCTCAAGCTATGATTTTATCCGGCATCACCTCAGGGGGTTTTGTTTGCCCCCGAGGTGATTTAGCCGGCCTTTTAGTCTTACCAGACGCGAACGGAGACATCTCCGGTTATCAGGTCGCCGGCAATGGTATTGCCGTGAACCCTGTTCTTGCCGGTGTTGGCGCGAATATCGACATCGTTATCTATATCAATGCGATTATCGATATCAACTCGCTTGCGGTAATCTAAATCCAGGCGGTTGTGGCCGTACTCGTAATCTTTGCCGTGTTTGTAATCCTTGTCATGGTCTTTGCGATACTTCTTATCGTAATCGAAATCTTTGGCATACTTTTTGCTGTGATCGTACTTTTTATAATCGTAATCTTTACGGTATTTCTTGTCGTAATCGTGTTTCTTGTATTTAGGGGCGTAAGAAACCTTCTTGTAATCACGGTGGTCCTTGGACTTGGAATAGCTGGCTTCGGCCTCGCTGACGCCCAAAAGTGCGACACTCACCACCAACCCCAAGGCAACAATTGACATCTTTTTTAATACGTTTGACATTTATCTCACCTCCTTCTTTCTTGTACTTAATTTAAGTTTGGCAGAAAGAAGTCGGCTTGGAAGGGCGGCCGGGGCGAGGTGATTAATGCAGGCGCAAGCCAGATCGAATTTGCTTTCAAAAAGGGCGGGTGCAGGAGAGAACTATTCGGCCAGAAGAATCTAGACCCGTTTTTACTAATTGAATCGATAATATGGCGGACGATTTTTCTTTTTCGGCCAACAAAAAAAGACCGACTGCGGCCCATTCTTTAACTTGGCTGCCAGGGAAGGATTCGAACCTTCGTAAACGGATCCAGAGTCCGTTGTCCTGCCACTAGACGACCTGGCAATAATTGGGGCGGGGTGACTTGATGCGACTATAATAGTATCATTAATAGTATCATTTTTCGCCCGATCAGACAAGATCAATGAGGGTCAATGAGGGTCAGGGTGGAAATATGGATATTATCTCGAGCTGACAGGGGGTGCCAATGCTGCTACTATATTGATAGTCAACAAAGGAGGCAAGATGGACAAAACGGTACTTATGGTTATCGCCAACCAGGACTTTCAGGACACGGAATTTAGTGTGCCCCGGTCAATTTTAGCTGAACATGGCATCGGCATTAGGATCGCGGCGGCCGTGCCGGGGAATTGTCTCGGCATCAAGGGGACACAGGTGACAACAGATACAACTTTTGACGAGGTTAATGTGGGTGATTATGACGCGATTCTCTATGTGGGCGGCGTCGGAGTTGAATCGTATTTTACGAACGAACAAGCTCTAGGGCTGGCGCGGGATTTTCTAGCCGCCGGAAAGCTTGTTTGCGCCATCTGCTGGGCGCCGGTTATTCTGGCCCGGGCCGGCTTGCTTGAGAGCAAGCGGGTGACAGCCTGGCCGGGGGCAAAGAATGATGTTGAGCGAGCCGGCGCGACCTATACCGGCAATCCGGTGACCGTTGACGGTTTAATCGTGACGGCCAACGGGCCGGAGGCGGCCGAGAACTTTACCGAGGTAATTATCGGTTTGCTGTAGGTTGTATTATGCAAGTGTGTATCGAGTAGGTGGGTTGTCTAAATTGGGATTTTTTGCTATCATAATCTTTGTATTAATATGCCGCGTTCGTCTAGTGGTCCAGGACGCCGCCCTCTCACGGCGGAAATCATGGGTTCGACTCCCATACGCGGTACCATCCCACGTTGCTCCACCGCGCCTTAATTTCATGTAAATGTAAAATTATGAGCCAAGAAGAAATTATTTCAAAAGTTAAACAAGCAATTGAGACAGATCCGGATAAGGACTATATCCAGAGCGTTAGTCTTTTCGGTTCTTTTTTGCATGGCAATACCAAATCTGATAGTGATGTCGACCTCTTTTTTGAGCAGCGCAAAGCCATGGGGTACTTCAAGCTTTTTGATATCCAACAGCGCTTAAAAGAAAAACTGGGCTGTGAAGTCGACTTAGTTCCTAAGGATTCACTCGATAAATATATCAGAGATGAAATAATTGCCGAAGGCAAGAAAATTTACGAACATGAATAGAGATAAATTACACTTGCTTCATATCAGAGATGATTTAGCCAAAATTGAGGAATACTCAAAGAGTTTAGACTGTACTAAATTTGCCGAGCGCGATCGAGAATTTGACGCTATCATGATGAGAGTAATAAAAATCGGCGAAGAAGTTAATTCCTTAAGTGAAGAACTCAAGGAAAAATATCGTGACTTGCCTTGGCATAAAGCCGTTGGTTTTAAGAACCAGGTTGCTCATGGTTATTTAGATATCAAACCAAGCCTTGCCTGGGAAACGATCACAAAGGATTTGCCTATTCTCAAGAAAGACATTGAGAATATTCTCAAGCAATATTAAAGCTTTTTCTGATAGTATACTTGCCGTTTCTTGAATAGTTTCTCCAAGCACTTATTTTTGTGTTATTTGATGTTTACTATTGTACGGCGCGGGCGGCGTTGACGAGACCGGCGCCAAAGTTAGCATCCGGGCCGGGTTGTCCCAGGTCACTAGCTGAGGATTTCAGTTTATTTTTGACCTCGGCGGCATCCCAGCGGCCATTGCCGTTATCGTCACTGCCGCCAACGGGGCGGGAGATAACCAGCGCGGCGACAACAGTGGCGCCGGCGTTATTGGCTCTGATGATGGCATCGCGGAAGGACTGGACCGGTGTGGGCGAGCCCAAGCTCAAGTTAATAACCTGCATCCTGTTGGCGACGGCCCAGTCAATGCTGTCAATTAAATCGGAAAGATTGCCGGAACCGTTGCTGCCCCGGGCTTAGAGCGTTGTAGCCGCCCTTGATGTTGGCACTCAGGTCGGGGTGGCGCAGGTCAATACCGGTATCAATCACGGCGACTCTGACCGATTCGCCCGAGGTGGTGTTCCAGGCGGAGTTAGCGCCAATTTTGCTCACACCCCAGGGGACATTCTCATTGCCGGGCTGGGGTGTCGGGGTTGGTTGGGGCTCTGGTGTCGGCTCTGGAGTCGGATTGGGTTGAGGATAGGGTGACGGCCAAGGCCAGCGCCGATGGCGGAGACTTTCGGCATTATCAGTTTCGAATGTCTTGATGACAATATCGTCATCCAGGCGCAGCACCTCCGGTTTTTGGGCCAGTTGGCGCTCGGTGTGACGATTGGCATAGACCGTTTTGCTGCGGCGGTGCCTCATATTCCTGATCTTTCGGGCTCCGGCCTGACTCAGGATTTCATCCTGAGCTTTTTCGTCGAGTGAGTTTTCCCGAAAGACTACTATCTTGCGTCGAGGCATCTCTTCCTCTGCTTGGGCCGCCAGAGGCAGGGCGCCAAGAATCATCGTAATCAAAAGAAGGAGGGAGAGGGCCAGTCGAGATTTGCTGTAGCTCATACTTCTCCAAGACTAATAATAGACTGTTCCCTCCGGTATCTCCGGCGATAATATCGCCATCGATCTTTGTGCAAATCACAATCGAGATTACAGCGAGGCTCAGCCCTTGTCAATGGAGTCTGGGATTGAGGACCTTAGACGCGAGAGTAGTATTGAAAATAATAAAAAATATGTTCCAATTAGGCACAAGGAACATATTTCTCTTGGGATTAGGCTGGCCGGGTCGTTTGAGAGAAGATCTGGTTGGTCTTTTCAGCAATCCTTTCCGGGGTATTGTCCACTTTAACAAAGTAATCCCTAGCACCCAGAGAAGTCGCTTTGTCGGCCGAAGCCTCTTTGGGTAAATTTGTGAGCAGAATAACGGGGATATTTTGTGTTTCCTTGTTTTCCTTAAGCTTTTTTAAAACATCGAGACCATTAAGATGAGGCATAATAATGTCGAGATAGATAAGGTCGGGTTTTTCTTTCCTGGCTGTCTCGATGCCGCTCTCGCCGTCTTTGGCCGTCACAACCTGATATTTATCGGTGAGGGTGGCGGAGTACATCTTGAGGATGGGTTCTTCGTCATCGATGATAAGGATTTTTTTCATCTTTCTCTCTCTATTTACTTTTTACTTTAGCGGAATTGAAATGATGAAGGTTGTGCCCTTGCCGACGACACTCTTTATCTCAAAGGCGCCGCCGTGCCTTTCGGTAATGGTTTTGGCAATAAACACACCCAGGCCGGTGCCATGGTTGTCAAGATCAATGGCGCTTTGTGAGCGGTAAAACTTATCGCCGACGTGTGGCTTATCTTCATCTGAGATGCCAATGCCTGTGTCGGCAATCTTGAAAACAGCATTTTCTTTAATGCTCTCAAAGCTGACTGAAACACTGCCCTTGGGAGTGTATTTTAGGGCATTGTCAATCAGGTTTGATAGGGCCTGAAAGAGCTTGTCTTCATCAGCGTAGGCTAGGGCATTGCTGGCAACTTCGGAAAAAGCAAGTTTGAGGCCACGCTTATCGGCAGTATGAGCATAGATATGGTCAAGATTCTTAAACAGTTCAGCCACACTGATATCATTCTTCTCGAGCTTGATACTCTCTTGTTCGATGCGGGAAATTGAAAGCATATTGCCGGTAAGATTGATCATCTTAGAGACAGCGGCCTCAATTTCTCGCATATAATTCTCCTGCTTTGGGGAGATTTTGCCGACTTTGCCCGAGAGAAAGAGAGAAACAAAGCCATTGATGATTGATAAGGGGGTGTTAAGTTGATGGGATGTTAGCGCAATAAACTCTTTATCTCGCCGGACAAGCTCATTTTCATAGGTAACATCTCGAATAATGGCCAGCGCCTTTTTGCCCTCACGGTCACTGCTGACCAGAGTTGAGCTTGCCTCAATGTCGATTAGATTGCCCTGTTTTGTTATTAACGAGTTCTTGACATAGGGTTGCTTTTTGAGGTTGGCGGGTAGAAACATAATATCAGGCAAGAGACTGTTTTCGGAGTCGCCTTTAAATTTCAGAACGTCTTTGACCGGCTTATTTAAAACCTCATCAGTCTCGAAGCCGGAGATGCGCTCGAGTCCGGGAGAAAAGCTGATAATTTTTTGAAATTCATCAAGAATGATAATACCGTCAGCCGAATGTTCATAAATTAAGTCAAAAGTTTTTTGACGGCTGGCAAGCTCCCGTTGCTGGGAGGCAATGGCCCGATTTTTTTCCTGTGTTTCCAGATAGAGGCGGTTGCTCCTCAAATACCAAAACCCGCCGGCAATAATACCGGCCGCCGCGAGATACCTCAACATACTTTCGGCTATATACCAGGGAAAGAAATAAATGGTGATAAAGGTGGCAATAATAATGAGCGACCAGGTTAGGATCTCTAGCGGAGTACCTTGTTGCTTAATCATACGATCCCCTCAGTTAGTTTTAATTTTACAAACTAATTATACGCGATTTGGCCTGATTGGTGCAAACCTGATATAATGGTGGGAGTAAAACCGGGGGCAAGAAATGAAGAGGGGCTCGGCCATCATAATCTCTATTTTTTTGATCAGCGCTGCCACCAGTGTTATCTTTGGTGTCGGCCGCTTGATGTTTCAGGAAATTTCGACAGTGCCAATCTACGAAAAGGGTATAGCCGCTTATTATGCCGCCGAATCGGGGATAGAGGAGGGTTTTCTGCGCTATCGTTATAATAACGAAAACGAGGTGCCGATACAAGAGTGGAGTTTGGCAGAGTCGTCTCGAGTTTATCGAAGCAATATCAGTACCGGTGTTGTTGAGACCGGTGTTAATCTTGGCGGTATCAACCGGACCGTCAATCTTTCGAACAACAGAGATCAAATTTACGACCTCAGGATGGGCTCACAATCCGAGAGTTATGGTACCCTCACTGATCTTGGAGCGGGCTCCGATTCGCCTTACTATTTACCTCGAGATGAAGCGCGGAAGTTTAAAATACTTTTTCCCGCTCGTGACATCGATCTTGCCTTTAGGCCAAGAGGCAATACCGGCGGCGGTGCGGCAACATTAAGAAATCAGAATTGTGTTCTTTTGGAGGCAAAGTTGGTTGGCCGGTTGACTCTGGCTGACTCACTCGAGGAACATAAGGCAATTTTTGGCAACAACACCTGTGATTACACCGGCTTGCTTGCCGCTGGTACTTATAAAACATATGATCTTCAGGTTAGCGGCAATGCTGTCATCGATAACATGAGGGCTCAAATTTGGAACTCGGGTGATTTGGCGGAAGCCGAACTGATCCTAAAGCCAATCGGAGCCGATATCGGTTTTACCTTTGCCGACTCGGTTGACCCCGCCCGCTATCCCCTTTACGGTCCCTATTCAATCATCCAATCATATGGTTATTACGGCGGGGTGAGCCGACGCCTTGAAGCAAAGGTTGACCGGCAGTCGGGAACACTGTATGATTTATTTGATTATGTTGTCTATCAAAAGGAATAGCGGACTAATTGGCTGTTCAATGGATAATTTAAAAGCAAGGAGGCGTTTATGGCAAGTCCAGCGAAGATCTTAATCGTCGATGACGATATGATTTTGCGTGAAATGTATGAAGCGCGGCTCAAAGAGGAGGGTTACGAGATAAGTGTTGCCTCTGACGGCGAAGAGGCAATACAAAAAGTGGAGAAGGAACAGCCCGATCTCATCATTCTCGATATCATGATGCCCAAGATAAACGGTATCGATGTGATGAGAAAAATTCGCAGCAACGACGCGATTGCGAACATTCCGATTATTCTACTCACGGCGCTGGTTCGGGAAATCGATAAAGTCAAGGAGATGATGAAGGAGTACGACTCCTATCTTATCAAGAGTGATATTATGCCCGGCGAGGTTGTCGAAAAGATCAAGGCCGCTCTTGAAAAAACGCAGTCCTAACTCTACTCCGGCGATGTTTTCCAAATAAAAAAACCGCCGGTTTATGAGGCGGTTTTTTATTTGTAATCGCTAAAGGGGTTGTCACGGCCATATCCATCAGAGTCTTTGGGCTTTTCGGGTAAGCCTCGTTCTTTGATAAGGCGCTCGTAAACGTTTCTCTTTACTTTGAGTGTCGGAGCAGAAGTTACGGATACCTCTTTGTTTACTTTGGGTTTTAAAAAATAAAAGTAACTAAAAACGCCGGCACTGATTAAGATGCAGATAAAGGCTATCGTTAGAGTAAGGCTGATTTTCTTTTCACTTTGCATAAAATTGTCCGTTAATTTTAAGACTTAGACCGTCTGTATTTGAGCTTCGGCCGATAGTGAGAGTGTCGAGGGAGTTAAAACGAGGGAAATTCTCCAGGTCGAGCATAATTTGCGTTAAGGTGTTGTAGCTGGCTGAGGTATCAAAGGAGAATTTCGTTCCGGCCTCGGTTTTAGCTTGGGTTTTTGGGGTTGCGGCATCACTATTTTTACCGGTTCCCTCCTCCTCTTTTGTTTCAGTACCCGTTGATTTGGTTTCCTTAACGATTGACTCGGTAATGGAGAGGCTATTTAAAATAACCCCGTTCTTTTGGGCCATTGCCTCAAGTTGGACAATAAAGTCGCTCACATTATCCTGGTCGGGCCACATCTTATCAACCCTGTCAATCATCTCTTGGGTGGTATTCCAGTTTTTCTTTGTGTTCTCCAGAATGGCCAGTTTATCTTTGTGCTGGTTCAAGTTATATTGTTTTTCGTTGAGGGTGTTTTGGCGGGCGTTAAAGGTCTTAATCTGGGGCAGGAGACCAAACCAGATAACCATCCCGGCCAGACCAAAAGAGAGGAGTAGCTTAACAAATATTTTTTCCATAAAAGCGGTACTTGAATTCATTGAACTTTCTCCAATTGGGCGGTTAGGGAGAAGGTGTAGTTGCCGCCCTGTTCGCTATACGAAGAGGTTGTGAATCGGACGGATTTAAAATAATCGGAATTCTCAAGTTTGTCCTTGAATTTAGCGATCTCTTGGCGGCTTTCCGCTTTACCGGTGATGCTTACCGCCTGTTGCTCGCCGGTGAAACTGACACTTTCGATTACAAGTTGCTTGGGGGTGGAGTAGGCGAGCTGGGCCATGATTGTGCTCCAGTAGACCTTTTTCTTGTTAACGGCATCTACCTTGTCAAGCTTGGCATTAAGGTCGTTAATGGCTTTTTCGACATCACTCAGGGCAATAATTCTTTTTTCGGTTTCACTCGTTTCCTCCTCAATGCGTTTTACCTGAGCTTTTTTTGTATTGTTAAAACCGTAGAGGGAGAGAGCGCCTAAGCCAATCAAGAAGGCCAGGACAACAACACCGCCGCAAAAACTGCCGACGATTCTCTTGGTCTTGTTTTGTCTCTTTAGTTCCGGAGGAATAAGATTGATCGCCATTTGAATTCTTCCTGACATTCTACGTTGTTGGTTTTGTTAGCGTTGATACCATCTGGCTGTGGCACAGTATCGGTGCCGGTACGAGAGGCAGCGGCATTAATCACTGCGCCACAGAGCGAGTCCGTAAGCAGTACTAAAATCAGTGTTTAGATGATGTTTCCCGGCTAGTTTCGGAACGACAACTTCACAATTTATTCCAATTTGCTCAGTCATTATCTGATCGATCTTGGCAAGACAGGCGCCGGATCCGCAGAGTATAATCTTACTCACCGGTTTTGGCTGATAATCACGGTTCTGGTGGTATTTGATTGCATTTAAGGCCTCCTCAACTATTGGCGCAACCGTCTTGGCGCTGATTGCGGTTTCGGTTGCGCCCGAGTCAGCCTTATTTTCAGTCGGTAGGGCCTCACTTTTGGCGGGAGTTTCTTGCAGTTGGTTTTTGCCGACACTTACGGTTGTAATGAGCCTGATGCTGCCCATATCCCAGATTGAGATGCGTGTTATCTCCGTTCCGATCTGGGCGACAAGAAAACAATCCTTGCTGTTGGCGGGAATAAGGGCTCGCCCAACCGCTAACGGTTTGGTTTCCAGGGCAGCTAACTCAAGGTTGGCCATTCGCGCCATCTCCGCATAATCGTCAACAAGTTTATTGGGAGCGGCTACCACCAGGATATCGACCAGCGATTCATTGGGATGAACGATCAGGACCTGATAATCAAGATAGACCTCATCAACTGACACGGGCAGGAACTGAGCGACTTCGGCGGCAATGGCGGAGTTATAATCGCCATTTTCCCGTTTTGGAATTTGGATAGTTTTTGAAAAGACAAAGGTTTCGGGCAGTGTTGAGACGATCTGCCGCGCCCGGATGGGGTTTGGCTGGGCCCGGCGGCAGGCCTCAATAATTATTTTGGCGGTTGTTGCCTTGTCTTTAAAGTGGTCCTTTTCCAGAATGCGATCAGAGAGGATAAAATTGCAGGCACCATGGAGATAATGGCTGCTCCCGGCAATATCAAGCTGAACAAGCTTTAGGGTCTCAAAGCCGATATCAAGGCCAAAAACTTCACTTTTGTTCGCCAGAGGCCACATTGGCAGTCCGCTCCTTAATCATCTCTTATAATTATATAAGATCGTTCACAATCTTACAAAGCATTAACAAGGCCATAGATTGGCTGAAGTACGGAAATAATAATTCCGCCAATGCCAATACCCATCATTATCATCAAAAACGGTTCAAGCAGAGTGGAGAGATTGGAGGTAATGGTGTCAACATCACGATCGAAAAAATCGGCCATATTTTCAAAAACCGTATCCAGGCTGCCGGATTTTTCTCCGACTGACGCCAATTGCCCGATAACCTTTGGGAACAGCTTGCTTTCTTTGAGTGTCGCGGAAACAAGGGCGCCGTTTTTGACCTTGGCTGACATCGCGACGATCTCTTCCTGGTAGAGAACATTTCCCACGACGTTGCTGGAGGTTCTAAAAACCTCAAGCAACGGCAAGCCGGAAGCGGTAAGGGAAGAGAATGTCCGGGTAAATCTCGCCATGTAAGTTTTTTTCATAAGGAGACCGATAATGGGTATCTTTAAGATAAGTCTGTCAAAGAAGCGCCGTCCCAGGGCAGTTTTTTTCCAGCGAAGGATCAATACGGATGCGATGGCCGCCCCAAAGGCAACAAAAACACCAAAATCCTTAATGACGGAGCTTATAAAAAGAACGATTCTGGTTGAGAGGGGTAGGGGAACGCCTGTTTCCTCAAAGATTGCTTGGAGTTGAGGAATGATAATTACCAAGACTAGAACGGTAACGGCAATCAGGGCAATTGTCACCAGTATGGGATACGCCATAGCGCTGCGAACTTTACGATTTAATTCATAATCTTTTTGGAGCTGCTGAGTCATACGCCGGAGAACCATGTCAACATTACCCGACTTTTCGCCCGAACGGATCATATTGACATAAATCTCGTTAAAATCCTGAGGGTTCTTGGCCAGTGCTGTTGAAAGCGGGGTTCCACCACTGACATCGTCAATTACCTGATCAAGCAATTTGGCGAAATGTTTGTTTTCGGTTTCGTCTCGAAGCGATTTGAGAGCGTCGATTATTGAAAGGCCGGAACGAATCATAATCTCCATCTGTTCCGTAAAGATGATTTTATCTTTTAGTGAAAGTTTATTTTCAAAAACCGAGAGAAAACTTCGCTTTGAGGAAGTTCCTGTCGGATTTCGCTTTGGTTCTGTGCCGATGACCGGTTTGGGCTGTGCCTCCACCTTGGCATCAGCTGTTTCAGCCAAAGAGAGTCCGTCCTTGCCGGTTGCGGCGCTGTTTGATTCCGGTATTTTGATAAAGTTTTTTACATCTTCCATCTTTATTCCTAATCTTTAGTAACGCGCCAGATCTCTTCGAGGGAGGTCAGTCCTTTGGAGGCCTTTAGTATGCCGTCTTGAATCATTGTGACCATACCGTTCTCGACGGCCGCTTCCTGAATTTTGGAGGCGGAGACTTTTTGGATGACCAGGCTTTTTATCTCCTCGGTAATGCCTAAAACCTCAAATAAGCCGACTCGGCCCCGATAGCCGGTATCCTCGCAAACTTTACACCCCTTGCTTTTGCTGAATTTGGTTTCATGATCTCTAAACAACTTCTTCTCATTCTCCGGCATCCTCTCGATGATTTCATTTACCCTTTGCATCTCAATATCGCCGGGTTTGTACTCCTGCCGACATTCGTCGCAAAGACGCCGGGCGAGGCGTTGGGCAATAATAATGTTTGTTGATGACGTCAACAGGAAAGGTTCGACGCCCATATCGATTAAGCGCGGCGCCGCGCCGGCCGCATCATTGGTGTGCAGGGTGGAGAGAACGATATGACCGGTTAGGGCTGACTGTACTGCCATCTCTGCCGTTTCTCCGTCGCGAATCTCGCCGATCATAATTATGTCGGGATCCTGGCGCACAATCGAGCGTAAACCGGAAGCAAAGGTGTAGTTGATTTCCGGATTGACCTGGCTTTGATTAACGCCGGGCATTTGATATTCAATCGGGTCCTCGAGGGTAACGATATTAACACCCTCATGGAAGAGGCGATCGATTAAGGCGTAAAGCGTTGTCGTTTTGCCGGAGCCGGTTGGGCCGGTCACCAGAATCATTCCGTGAGATCGATCGAGGTTTGCCTCAAGATTTTTTAGGCCGATTCCGTCCAGTCCGAGTTGCTCGATGGTCAATATACCCTGAGACTTATCCAGGAGGCGCATCACAACTTTTTCGCCGTAAGCAGTAGGCATGGTCGAGACGCGAAAGTCAACTCTGCGGGTATCTATATTAATACTGAAGCGGCCATCTTGAGGAACTCTTTGTTCATCAATTTTGAGCTCTGAAAGAATCTTGATGCGAGAAACAACTGCCAGCTGTACATCTTTCGGCAGGGCGACCTTCTTGCGAAGCACGCCATCAACGCGAAAGCGAACAGTTACCTCGCCCTCAAGCGGCTCAATGTGGATATCGGAGGCTTTGTCGCGAATTGCTCGTCTGAGGAGAGAGGTGACGATACGGGCCGCCGGCGCGTCGTCAGAGGCCGACTCCATTAGCGCTTTGGTTACCTCTTCCTTTTTCTCTCCCCCCTCCTCATTAACTTCTTCGATCGCTTTTTCAACTTCAGATTCGAGGCCCTGATATTGGTCCAGGATATGACTCAAGTCGCTCTCAGTCGTTATCTTTGTTACCAGCGGCATCTGAGCATTTTTCTTGATTATCTCTTTGGCTTCAATATCCTCGGGATCGATCATGGCGATTACAAGCTTGTTCTCTTCGCGCGCCACCGGAACCGTCTTGTAGCGTCTGGCAATCTTTTCCGGAATCAGTTGGAGAATTTCTTTTGGCACGGTTGTCTTAGACAGGTCAATATAGGAGATTTCCGATTTCGGCATAGGAAAGGGTCCCATCTCAGAGCTAACAAGCATTTTTTCAATTCCAGGAACACCGGTTTTGCTTACCGGGGATGTTGTGTCGCTTTGGCCTGGTTTTGTCTCAGTCTCAATTTTTGCCGCATTTTTATTGTCTTTTTCGTTTTTCGCCCCGGCAACTTCGCCGTTTTGTTTTGCGGGCAGTTGAGGCAGAAGTTCGGCCGGTATGGGACCATTTTGCTGATGGGGCGCTGAGGCGGGAATTTGCGCCCGGCTTGTATCAAGGGGGTTAGAACTTTTCACGTCAAAAAAGCCTTCCCCGATGGTCGAGCCCTTCTCTTCCGGTTTGGGGACGATCGGGTGATCCTTTGGTTTATTTTCAACTGATTTAGCTGTCTCCTTTACGGGTGGCGGAGCTTCAACCTTGATTGTTTCTTCCTCTTTTTTCTCCAACTTTTTCTTGGCTGATTCTTCGCCTTCTTTTTCCGCCGGGCCGAAGATCCGTGCCCAAAAAGATTGGCGATCTTTTTTCGGAACCCGAATGACGCCATTAAAAGTTGATTCCTCTTTTGTGCCGTCGCCCATCAACTCCTCGTAGATACTAATCCGCTCACTATCTTTTTCTGCCGCCCGAACGGCGCCGGTTGACTTTCCTTTATCCAGGGAGGACTCTTTCTTTTCTTTCTTGGGTGTCGGAGGCAGGAGGGAGGCCTGATCTTTTGAGTGGTTCACTATAATAGGAATGGCAATATTGTTTTTGGCCGGCACATTTTTATCTTGCCCCAGAACAACCGATGTGTTGGCGGGTTTTGTTAACTGCCGGTTCTTTTTGCGGGTGCCGTGGAGAGTAATTCCCTCGACGCTCCGGCCGGTTTTCACTGCCTGTTTGATGTTGTCTGCCGGCATCCATTTAGCGACATTTGTCGGCAACATGATCATCTTTTTGGCCTTGCCCAATTTGGGATGGGTGATCACCCGGGAGGGATAATGAACAGTATAAAAAGTGCCAAAGTTGGAGTAAATTACTTTGTCACTTTTATCTAGAGCACCGGTGATTGTTTCTTCAAGCGCAACAATTAAATCTTCCGCTTGAGCAATAGTCAAACGAACCTTTTTGGCCACTATGCGAGCCAACTCTTTGCGTGTCACTATCCCCTCCAAGCAATTTTCTGCCGCTTTGTTTAATTGTATCACTATTAACCAAAAAGAAACAAGGCACAACTTAACCGGTCCGGTCGGGAACGGATAGCTTGCCTGGTTGGACTGTGTGTAACTATGTGGACAGAGTGTGGACAAGATCGGGCAATTTTAACCGGTCAGCAATGTTATCATCGCCAGAACTTATAAAGTTGATAAAGTTTTCGAGGTGTGGCCAATGCCGATATAATACAATTAGCTCACCTTACGCACCAGAGAACAAACTTTAGTTTGTTAGGATAAAATATACTTTCTGCGTGCCAGCCCTGCTTTCACGTGCTAAAGCGTGGTCTCTGAGTGGTGCGTAAGGTGACACAGTTAATTCAAATGTTAGATGTCAGAAGCCAAATTTACATCAAGGATTTTTGGTCTGTGTCTTTGTCTTTGACATTTAACATTTAATTTTTGACTTAACCGTGATGTCTTTTTACCAAAAATATCGTCCGCAAAAGTTCGCCGATCTGGTGGGGCAGGATCATATCAGTCAAACCCTTCGGGAGTCAATCAAGAGGGACTGTTTAACTCATGCCTATCTTCTGACCGGCCCCCGCGGTATTGGCAAGACCACAACAGCGCGCCTCTTAGCCAAAGCAATTAATTGCCGGGACTCAACTGACCGGGCCAAGAGCGGCGAACCCTGCAATCAATGTGATTACTGCGTATCGATAAGCGGCGGTCGGGCCTTGGATGTTATTGAGATTGATGCCGCGTCTCACACAAGTGTTGACGACATTCGGGACCTGATCGAAAAGGCTCGGCTGGCGCCGGCCAGTGCCAGAAAAAAAGTCTATATTATTGATGAGGTTCATATGCTCTCCAAGAGCGCTTTTAATGCCCTGCTCAAAACACTGGAGGAGCCGCCCCCCCATGTTGTTTTTATCCTGGCGACAACCGAAGTCCAGCGTTTGCCGGAGACGATCCTGTCCCGGACTCAACGCTATGATTTTCGCCGGGCCAGCCAGAGTGATATTATAGCCAACTTGAAGCGGGTGGCGGCGGCAGAGGACATTGCGGTCGATACTGAGTCGCTCGAAATTCTGGCCGTGTTGGCTCGCGGAGCACAGCGTGATGCCGTTGGCTTGCTGGAGCAGGTCGCCGGCTACACAAATCAAATTACGATTGCAAGCACCAGGGCAATTCTTGGGCTATCAAGCCAAGAGGAGACCTTTTCTTACTTGCGAGCTGTTTTTAATAACTTGACGGAGGAGGGATTAAAAATTGCTCATCGGCTCTACGATCAGGGAAGCGATATGGCCGTCTTTTATGCTGATGTTCTGGAGTTGCTCCGAAAAATCCTCCTGTATCGAGCCAGCGGTGAAGTGCTCTTTGAGGAGACCGAATCCAACGTGAAAAAGATCAAGGAACTGGGCGGTCGCGTCGCGACGGCAAATTTGATCAAGGCGGTCGGGTGCTTTATTGCTAACAGCAAACTTCTCAAAGAGGTGTCTAACCCAGTCTTGCCGCTCGAGATGGCGACAGTGGAGGCGGCGCAGTTTTTCTCGGAACCCGGAACTCAGAATATCGAACTCAGATCGAACTCAGAACGAACTCAGAACACAGGGGCCGAAAAGAAGGAGACCAAATTGGAAACCCGGGCTCCAAGCGCCAAGTCTCGGACTCCTGAGCCGGCGATTCCGGATCCGGGAACGGCGGTAGACGAGAGTGTGGTGAAATCTCCTGCTCCGACACCGGTTTTAGAGATGACCGATGATCTTTGGTTGAGGCTTACCCAAGCGGTTAAAGAGAAAAATTCAACACTGGCGGCCCTCTTGCGTGATGCCAAGCCGATTGAGGTTAGTCAGAAGAAGATGGTGCTGGGTGTTAAATTCCCCTTTCATCGGGATCGGATTTCGGACGCTAAGAATCGCCAAGTGTTGGAGAGTATTTTAAAGGATGCTGTCGGTGCGGAGTATCATCTGGAGTGCCGCTTAGTTGCGCCGGAGAAAAGAAAGTCGACCAAGACGGATGACCTTAATCTGGAGAAAGCGGTAGGGGAGGTGTTTGAGACGGAATAGTTAAATCTTTCGCGGGAAATTAAATCACATATTCGGCCTTCGGCTGATTATCTGTGAGGCGAAGCTTTTGACTTACTATTCATAATTTCACGGTAGGGGAGTTGAATGGCGAGGGATTCAGCCAAAAAAGGTCGAGGGGAGGAGCGGGATAGGAGATCTCAATTTTCCGGTGTGCGCATTCCGCCCCAGAATACCGAAACAGAACGGAGCGTTTTGGGGTCGGTACTGATCGATCCGGAGGCATTAGTGAAGGTTGTTGACATTGTCACCCCCGATGATTTTTATGATGAACGTCATGCTCTCGTTTACGGTGCTATGCTTCGCCTCTTTGACAAGCGGGTGCCGATTGATCTTGTGACGCTCTCGGAGGCGCTTGAGGCGGAGGGCAAGATTAAAGCTGTCGGCGGCACAACCCATCTGGTGGAGATAGTTAACACGACGCCATCGGCTTCGAACATTATTCCTTACGCCCAAATTGTCAGGGAAAAGGCGGTCTTGCGCCGGCTGATCTCGGCCGGGAGCAACATTGCCGAGATGGGCTACGATGAGGAGGGCGAGTTAGCGGAGACGCTGGACAGGGCGGAGCAGTCGCTCTTTGCCGTCTCGCAAAAGTTTTTGAAGAATAAATTTATTCCGATTCGGGAGATCGTTGGCGAGGCCTTTGATCGCATTGATCGCATTCATCAGGATCGCGACAAGGGGGCATTGCGCGGGGTATCGAGCGGATTTCGCGATTTGGATAATATGACAGCCGGTTTTCAGAAGTCGGATTTAATTATTTTGGCGGCTCGTCCCTCGATGGGCAAAACCTCCTTTGCTCTTAATCTGGCGGAGTATGCCTCAATTGAGAACAAGGTTCCCGTCGCCGTTTTCTCACTGGAGATGAGCAAGGAACAGCTGGTTGACCGCTTGCTCTGCTCCCAGGCCGGTGTTGATTCCTGGAAGTTGCGGACCGGCAATCTGAGCGAGGATGATTTTCATCGCCTGGGACCGGCGATGGGCTACCTTTCGGAGGCGCCACTCTACATTGACGACTCGCCGGGTTGTAACGTGATGGAGGTGCGGGCCAAGTCTCGCCGGCTTCAGATGGAGCATGGCCTCGGCCTTGTCATTGTCGATTATCTTCAGTTGATGGAGGGCCGGGCTCGGTCGGGGGATTTTAATCGTGTCCAGGAGATCTCGGAGATCTCGCGCGGGCTCAAGAGTTTGGCCCGGGAGTTGGAGGTACCGGTGATCGCTCTCTCTCAGCTCTCTCGGGCGGTCGAGCATCGCGATAATAAACGGCCCCAGCTGTCCGATTTGCGGGAATCTGGCTCGATCGAACAGGACGCCGACCTGGTGATGTTTCTCTACCGCGAGGACTACTACAAGCCGGAGACGGAGAACAAGGGGATCACCGAGGTTCTTCTGCGCAAACACCGCAACGGCCCGACCGGCGAGGTCAAGGTCTTCTTTACTCCGGCCCAGATGCGCTTTGCTAATCTGGAACTCAACCGCTCCCACACCGGCAACACGCCGGTGATGGAGATGAACGTGGGATAGGCTTGTTTTCTGGACGCAAGGTGAGATAATAGGAGTGCAATTAGCGCTCCTATTATAGTATGAAAAAATTGGTTTTAATTGATTCCAATGCCATTATCCATCGGGCATATCATGCCCTGCCGGCAAACCTCTCAAACTCCAAGGGCGAGCCGACCAATGTTACCTATGGTTTTGCCCTGGCCCTCATTAAAATCCTTGAGGAGATCAAGCCGGATTACATCGCCGCCGCCTTTGATCTGGCTGGCCCGACCTTCCGGCACATTGAATATAAAGAATATAAGGCCAAGCGGGTCAAAGCCCCTCAGGAGCTCTACGATCAGATTCCCAGAGTCAAGGAGATGCTTTCGGTTTTCGGCGTGCCCATTTATGCTGTGGCGGGATTCGAGGCTGATGATGTGATTGGAACGATTGTAGAACAGTGTAAGGATGGGGACACAATGGTCTATATCGCTTCAGGTGACCGTGATGTCTATCAATTGTTAAATGGTCATGTTAGGGTTTTAATGCTTCATCGTGGCTTTTCGGAAGCGGAGATTTTTGACCACGACCACCTGCGGGAGAAATATAACTTAGACCCGGAGGACTTTATCGATCTCAAGGCCTTGATGGGCGATGCATCCGATAATATCCCCGGTGTGCCGGGAATTGGACCGAAAACTGCCACGGACTTGATACAAAAATTTGATACGTTAGAAAAGCTTTATGTTGCTCTAGATTGTCATTCTGAACCCATTCGACAAGCTCAGGGCAAGCTCCGCGAAGAATCTAGCGGAGTGTCCGATGCGGTCGCCAAAGGCGACCTAGATCCTTCGGCTACGCCTCAGGATGACAGCGGTAAAAGATTGAGTGACACATATATTAAAGAAACCTCTAAACGGTTGGGTATCAAGGAAAGAATAGTGCGATTACTATGCCAACACGAAAACCAGGCTTTTCAGTCGAAGATGCTGGCTACTATCCGGCGAGATGTGCCGATTGAGTTTGATCTGGCCAAGGCCCGCTGGGGGCAGTATGATAAGGACAAAGTCCGCCGATTATTCGAAGAGCTGGAGTTCAAGTCATTGCTGAGAAGATTTTCCAAGGATTATGAAGAGGCCGAAGGCCCAAGGCCTGTCCTGAGCGGAGTCGAAGGGCCGAAGGCTGAAGATGAGAAAAAGATCACCGAAGAGCAAAAGAAAAAAGATGAGCAGTTGAAGTTAGAATTATAACCAAAGTCAAAGATCAAAACGATAGTCTAAAAAGCAAAAAGAAAAGGGCGACCGAATGAGTGATCGCCCGATGAGTGCAGCCGCCGCCGAAGGCGGCGACCGGTCGTTCGTGTTCAGGGCCTGAGCCGAGGCTTGCAGAGGATGCTTGTCCGAGCTTCATTGGGAATTTCGTAAGAACCCAATTATTGCCCGGACAGCTGTAATGTAACAAAATCTGGCAATAATGTCAAATTTTTTCTTCTGCCTTTATCAATTTTGACTTTTAACTTTTGATAGTTGACCTCATACATATGTGGAGTCATTTGAAGGAAAAGGGTATTGGTTTGACTAAAATAGCATAGCCAAAGAGGCACCGATAAATAAATCAAATTGGTTTTATGAATCAATTTCAATATTGACATTGTTAACCATCGTATATACAATGTAAATATGAAAAAGATGAAGACAATCATTAATATTAAAACTGATGCAGAGACAAAGAAAAAGGCTCAGGAACTGGCTAATGAGCTTGGCGTGCCTCTGAGTACTGTTATCAATGTTTATTTGCGCCAGTTTATCCGAACACGCGAATTTTCCTTCTCCCTGGCTTATTCGATGAGCCCCAAACTGGAAAAGATTATCGCCGAAGCGGAGAGAGACATAGCTGAAGACAAAAATCTTTCTCCGACTTTTACTAAAGCTGACGAGGCGATCAACTGGCTAAAGAATGCCAAGGGATGAAAGTTCGTTTTCGTAAAAGTTTTTCCAAAGATTTTGCTTGTCTCGACTCAAAAATTAGTCACGCTTTTGAAATGCGGCTGAAGGTTTTTTTTCAAAATCCTTATGATGCCAAATTGAGTAATCATCCTCTAAAAGGAAGATGGCAAGGCTATCGCAGCATTAATATTTCCGGCGACTTTCGGGCGGTTTATAAAGAAATTGATGATGAAACAGTCATTTTTGCGGCCATCGGCAGCCACAGTCAACTTTATGGCTAATGGGTTGGTTATCTGTTATGTGGTCACATCTTAAGGAAAAGGGTGTGGTTTTGCCCAAAATAACGGCGGAGGAGATCTCCAAAAAGGTGGAGCCGGTTTTGCGTGAGATGGAGAGAGTTGGCGTGATGATCGATGCTTCGATTCTTGAGGGGCTAGAAGATAAACTCGAGACTCGGATATCGAAACTCGAAACTAAAGTACATAGGTTGGCGGGCCGGGAGTTTAACATCAATTCACCGCTGCAGCTGGCAGAGGTGTTGTTTCGAGATCTTCGTTTACCCTCAACCGATCTCAAACGGACCAAGACGGGCGTCTCCACGGCGGCGGGCGAACTGTTAAAGCTTAAAAGCCGCCATCCGATTATCGAGCCGATCCTGGAGTATCGGGAATTAGCTAAGCTGGTCTCAACATATTTAAAGCCCCTGCCCCGGATGGTTGATGCCGACTCCCGGATTCACACCACCTACGGCCAGGAGACCTCGACCGGCCGCATCACCTCGGCCAACCCGAATCTGCAGAACATCCCCATCAAGGGGGAATACGGCCCGGAGATCCGGCGGGCTTTTGTGGCGGCGCCGGGATGCAAGCTGGTGGCAGGGGATTACTCTCAGATTGAGTTGAGGATTGTGGCTTGCCTGGCCCAGGACAAGACAATGATGGCGGCTTTTGCCGGCGGCGAAGATATTCACGCCCAAACTGCCTCGGAGATATTTAATGTGCCGCTAAATAGAGTCACTTCGGATCAGCGCCGGGTAGCCAAGACCGTTAACTTTGGTGTTCTCTATGGTATGAGCGCTTATGGCCTCGCACAGGCGCTGGGCATCTCGCGCGAACAGGCGGCTGATTATATTAAACGCTACTTTGAGATTCATGAAGGTATTAAAAAGTATTGCCATGATGTTATTGCCAAGGTCGCTAAGGATAAGTACACTGAGACTCTCTTTGGCTTCCGCCGGTCATTTGAAAACTTTAACCGCTACAATCACAATTTGGTTGAGGCGGAGGAGCGGATGGCGATCAATGCGCCGGTTCAGGGGACAGCGGCGGAGATTCTCAAATTGGCGATGGTTGAATTGATCAAGAAACTGAAGGAAGTCCCTCACCCCAACCCTCTCCCTGCAGACAGGGCGAGGGAGTCTGCAAGGTTGATATTGACGGTGCATGATGAGATCGTTGTCGAGGTGCCGGCAAGGTCTGCGGAAGAGATGGCAAGACTTGTTAAAGAGACAATGGAGAGCGTGGTAAAATTATGTGTTCCGCTCAAGGCGGAGGTTGGTATCGGTCGGAATTGGGCGGAAACTAAATAGAGTACTAAGTGTGAAAGTGAATACCGTCCCCTTTCACACTTAGTACTTTCACACTTTCACACTTGTAAACCATGTATTACTTATTCTACGGCGAGGATACTTACTCAATACAGGAAAAGGCTTGGGCACTGGCGGCAAAGCTGCGTCAAAATCCCCAAGGTGAGTTTGGTATTGAAAAGATTGAGGGCGTTTCTCTGACCCGCGAGATTTTCCTCGGGGCCGTTCTCTCAACCTCGCTTTTTACCGCAAAAAAATTAATCATCATTAAGAGTTTTCTCAGAGAGAATCCGGATAACGACCTGAAAAAATTTGTGGCGGAGAATCTGGGTCGAATTCCTAAAGAGACTGTTGTTCTTTTTTGGGAGGAGGGAGTTCCCGACAAGCGGAGTGCGCTTTGGCGCGCCCTGAACCGGCCTGGACGCACCCAGTATTTCCCGGCTGTAAGCGGCACGGCGCTCAGCCAATGGATTAAAAAAAATGTCGAGATGCAGGGAGTTAAAATTTCTCCGGCGGCGGTGACAAAACTGGAGGTTTTTGTCGGCGGCGATCTCTGGCGGCTGAATCAGGAGATTCAGAAGACGGCAAATTATTGCCGATCGGCCGGCCGGGACAAAATTGAAGTAGAGGATGTTGAGATTCTGGTAGCGGCGGCGGACAATACTACCGTTTTTAACTTAACCGATGCGGCGGCGGCAAGAGATTTGGCTCGAGCACTCCGGTCAATGTATCAGTTGCTTCGGGCCGGGGAGGATGAGATTAAGATTTTGGCGATGATTGTCTATCAATTTCGGAACCTTCTTATTGTCTCTGATTTAGTAGCGGCCGGCTGTCAGCCGGCCGAGATCGCCAAAAAGGCCGGCTTGCACCCCTATGTGGTCCAAAAAGCTCAAGCCGCGCTTCGCGATTATCGCTCCGGAGATCTGGAGGCGATTTACCGCCGGCTGGAACAGTGCGATATTGATATCAAGAGCGGGGTGGCCTCGCCGAACCTCCTGCTTGACTTGTTGGTGACAGAGATTTGCGAAAAATGATAAAATAAAAGCGATAATAGGGGTGGAGGGTGTTTTGGTTGAGACAAAATATAAAAAGTCGGGTATTTTTGGCTTCTATCGGCGGAAAGCGATTTTCTTTGCCATCGTATTAGCCGCCGGCTTTTTGGGTTGGCGAGGTTTAACCGGCAATCTCTTTTTGGCCGACAGGAACGCAACTCTGACTTCCACCATCAGCCAGGAAGCGGCAATTTTAGTGACGGTTGATCATAGCGGCCAAATCTTCATCAATGGTAAAAGGTCCGGCAAGCGGGTCTCGGCTCTTAGTGACTATGATGAGGTTCGATTACCTGTCGTTGATGAATCGGGCCAATACTACGATCGGGTGGTTATTACTCTCAAGCTGCCCGCCGCCGTTGCTTACGAAACCGAGCATGAGCTTCTGGTGATTCATGGTGTCGACAATAGCCGCTCCTACACTTCTGACGGCAGCACAATCGTTTATGAGGCAAACGGTGTCTCGGGTTACGCCACCCTCTCAATTGTCGCCAAACTTCCCAAGGGCTATATTGATTTTCCCCTGACCGAGAAAGCAAAACAGGTTCTCCTAAGGATTCAAGCCAATGTTTGGGTTGGCATTGCAATTGCCTTGCCGCTTCTGACGCTAATCTTTATGCTTCTCTTTATTTTGCGGCAGCGGAGATCGGGGCGGATTGATTTGCCCGGCGAAGAAATTACGGCGCCGCCAATGCTTATCCCGCCGGCAATTGTGGGTGTGTTAATGAATCAGCACGTACGGGCACGCGAGGTAGCGGCAACGCTGGTTGATTTGGCCGTCAGGGGCGATATCGTTATTCTGGATAGAGATCGCGACTTTGCTTTTGGCAAGGGCAGGTTTGACCAGCGCTTGCTTGGCTATGAGAAGATTTTGTTGACAAAAATTTTCCGGGAAAGCTTGAGCTCCGATCGTCTTGAAATTGAGAAGCGAATCAATAACCATTTCTACAGCAAGAAGATCTCTCTGGTTTCTGCCGGTGTTTATGCCGTGGCGACGCGCCTGGGGTATTTTAAAGTGAATCCTCAGCGTCTTTTTGCCCAATATCGGCTGATCGGTATACTTGCCTTCTTGGTTGGCGCCGGCGGTTTTGCCCTGAGCTTACTTTATATGGCTCAGCCGCCGTATATTATTTTCTTCTGGGCAGGGATGATGATCTCGGCCCTGGTGGTTGCTTTTAGTGCCTCCAGTATTCCAATCAGGACCCCTCTGGGTCGGGAAACGATGAGCAACTGGCTGGCTTTCAAAAGATATCTCTCAAGCGCCGAGCCCATTCCATATTCAGAGAATCTGCCCCGGATTTTTGAAAAATATCTGCCCTATGCTATCGTGATGGATTGCGAGGCGGCCTGGGCAAGGCGCTTTATTGAGCACAACTTTACTCTTCCCGGTTGGTTTCTGACTGACAAATCTGGCCTGGGGCTGGATGATTTTTGTCTCTCGCTCTTTCCCATTATCTCTTATGTCAGTCGAAGCCTGGTTGCCTTGCGCGAGCCGGGGTTTGAGTAACACAAACACAGATGAAATCTTCTTTGCCAAGTAAAATTCTGTACAGTAGCGGAGTGATTTTCGACGTGGCGCGCTGGGTGATTTTGATTGCCGTTATTTTGGCCTTAGTGAATACTTTCTGGTTAACCCTGTTTTTTGTTGACGGCGTCTCGATGGAAACAAATATGCATGACGGGGAGTTGGCCCTCTTGCAGAAGAACGGTTACGCCGGCAAGAGCGAGCCGGCGCGCGGCGACATTGTTGTCGTTCAGTATCCGGGCGACCCGGAGCATCGGCGTTATGTCAAGCGGGTAGTCGGCTTACCGGGGGAGGCATTGTCTGTTTCTGCCGGCCGCGTTCTTGTTAACAACAAGGAGATCGACGAAGATTATTTGCCGGTGGATGTCACAACCGAACCGGCGGGCAGCTGGACAATTGGACCGAATGAATATTTCCTAATGGGCGACAACCGTTTTGCCTCAAATGACAGCCGCTACTTTGGTTCGGTGGAGAAGCGTTTCTTTTTGGGCAAGGTTCTTGCCGTTGTCTTTCCGCGATTGAGATCGGCTGATGATCTGTAAAAAATGAGAACCTTATAAGTATTTAAGTTTTTAGCATTGGTTTAGAGCTATGTCCAATACTACACTGGTTATTATCGCGGCACTGCTGATGCTGCCGGGGGTGGCCGGAGTTTTCCTGCCCATTTTGCCGAGCATACCGTTTATGTTTATTGTTGCCCTGATCTTTGGCGCGATTGATCACTTTGTTCATCTCTCCGGCCGGGAACTCTCAATTCTGGGAGCGATAGCTATTTTCTCGCTTGTCGTAGATTACCTCTCCGGCGTTATCGGCGCCAAGCTGGGCGGTGCTTCGCGAGAGGCGATCTTTTACGGCCTCGCCGGTTTAATTATCGGCCTGGTTATCTTTCCGCCGCTTGGCGGCATTGCCGGTCTCTTACTTGGAGTCATCTTTGCCGAACTCCGCCGCACCGGTAATCGGCAGAAAGCACTCCGGGCCGCCGCCGGCAGTCTTATCGGCACGTTGACCGGCATGGTCATTAACTTTATTCTTGCCGTCACCTTCATCGTCCTCTTTATCTGGTTTGCAATATAGGGCAACAACGCAAAAAGTTCCCGGTAAGGGAACTTTTTGCAATAGGTTATGTTAATAATATTGTTCGAAGCGAAGTCGAGAACTCTAAGCTAAAAACTTCTCGGCCGTCGCCGACCTCGAAGAATATTCACGAGCCTAAATGACCTATTTGGCTGGTTTCCGGCGGGTGGTTTTCTTCGCCGCAGTTTTCTTCGCGACTGTCTTTTTAACAATCTTTTTGGTTTCAGACGGTAATTCGGCTTTGGCCAAAGATTGGGCGAGTCGTGATTTCAGGCGGGCGGCTTTATTTTTGTGGATGACATGTTTCTTGGCGGCAATATCGAGCTCGTGATAAGCCTGACCAAGCTTGCTTGCCATGCCATCTTCACCCAGGCGAATACCGATTTTAACCGCCTTGGTTGCACCCTTAACCTTGGCTCGAACGAGATCATTTTCGGCTTTGCGACGATGCGAAACGATTAAAGCTTTTTTGGCTGATTTTGTTAGAGGCATAAGACTCCTTCGGAGTAAAATTCAAAATCCAAATTACAAATGTCAAATTGTGGAGATTTAAACATTAGTTAGATTAACACAGATTGATTTGACAATCAAGTCCGCATTAGCTATATTAGAGCATCCGCGATTGTCTCTACACCTTAATTCCAATGTAAGCCACCCGATTTGCGATGCCTCTTTTAAGAGAGATAGCGGTTACTTAAAAACTATATGGTGTAACGGTGCGAGGGGTCTAGCAGGAGATTCCGCGATGGAGCTCACACCAAAACAACAGGTTGTCGATATTTTTCGCAGTAAAAACAAGTTCTTACTATTGACCCATAAAAATCCCGATGGCGACGCCATCGGTAGCTTGTTGGCGCTAAGCCTTTCTTTGCGCAAGCTGGGCAAGGAGGCAATCGCGATTTGCGGCGATACGATTCCATCTGTATATAATTATCTGCCGCAAACCGGGGAGATAGCTTGCGATCTTGGCAATATCCGGGACTTTATTATCGCTCTCGACATCAGCAAAGTGGCGGCCGACAAGGTGATGTACAAGGTGAGAGATAGCATCTTGGAGATTGTCGTTACGCCCAAATCCGGCCGTTTTGAATCTAAAATGGTTTCCTTTCCGGAGGGAAACTTGTGTTACGACGCCATTATTGTTCTGGACGCTCCCGATCTGGAGAGGTTGGGGCCGATTTGCGAGAAGAACGCTGACGTTTTTTACGAGTTGCCGGTGGTGAATATTGACCACCATGCCACCAACAGCCACTTCGGCCAAATCAATCTGGTGGATATTACCGCCACCTCAACCTCGGAGATTCTTGTTTCACTGCTCGAGGCGTTAACCGGCGACCCCAAATTTATTACCGAGGAGATCGCCACGGCGCTTCTGACCGGCATCATCTCCGACACCAATTCGTTTCAGAACGCCAACACCACGCCCAAATCTCTCACCGTGGCGGCGCAGTTGGTCGCCGCCGGCGGGCGCCAGCAGGAGATTATTCGCCATATCTACAAGACCAAGCCGCTCTCCACTTTGCGCTTGTGGGGCCGGGCCCTCTCCAATCTTCATGACGAGAAGGATTACCGCTTTGTCTGGTCGGTGCTGCACAAAAAGGATTATCTTGAAGTTGGGGCTTCTGAGGCCGAATCGGGCGGGGTGATTGACGAGCTCTTAAAAACTGCTTCCGGTATTGATTTTGCCCTCCTGCTCTCAGAGAAGAACGGCGATCTGCACGGCTCGCTTCGTTCCACCAATCCGACCACTGATGTTTCCGAGGTTGCCAAGCTCTTCTCGGGCGGAGGCCACCCGATGGCGGCCGCTTTTCAGTTGGAGAAGACTAATCTCTTAGAGAGTGCTAACATTGTCATCCAACGGATTCGAGAATTCCAGCAGGAGCGCTACAAAGCAAATCGTTTACCGAACCTGGGAGACCAGTCTATGATTGAGCAGACGCAATCTGCCAAAGAGTCAGCGTAAAATCACTCTTGTTTTTTTAGGGGCAATGTTGTAATATTCATAGTGTTGATAAAAAGGAAGAAGAATGACAGAGAAGAAGACAACTGGCAAAGAGGACCTTGTTAGCAAATATCAGACTCACAAGAATGATACCGGTTCAACCGAGGTTCAGGTTGCCGTTATGACCAAAAAGATCTCTGATTTAACCAAGCACCTAAAGGAGCACCAGAAGGACTTTGATTCGCGGCGCGGTCTTTTGATGATGGTGGGCAAACGGCGGCGTCTTTTAAACTACCTCCACAAAATCGGCGCTGAGAATTACGCGAAAATCATCACTGATTTGGGTTTAAGAAAATAATTACAAGAATGGATAGCAGATTGTAACAGATAGCAGATAATCTCTCTCCTGGGATGGGGAGGCAAGGCGGGGTATGAATATTCGTTATCTGTCATCTGTGATATTTGCCATCCATTCCTGGTTGGGATGCAATGATAAAGAAAAAGGAATTTGATATCAAAAGTTATGAGATTGATTTTGCCGGCAAAAAACTTGTTCTCGAAACCGGCAAGCTGGCTGAGTTTGCTGACGGTTCAGTTACCGCTATCTGCAATGATACTGTTGTGTTAGCGACGGTCGTGGTGGCGGATGAACCCAAAGATGGGGCCGACTTCTTCCCCCTCCTCGTTGACTTTGAGGAGCGTTTTTACGCCGCCGGGAAGATCTCCGGCAGCCGTTTCATTAAGCGGGAGGGCCGGCCCTCCGATGCCGCCGTTCTGGCGGCGCGCAAGATTGATCGGCCGCTGCGTCCCTTGTTCCCGAAGAGCTACCGTAACGACATTCAGGTTGTTATTACCGTTCTCTCTTATGACGGCTCGGTTGATCCGGACATTTTGGCGATAATTGCTTCATCGGCTGCTCTCCAGCAGACCAAGGCGCCCTTTGCCGGTCCCATCGGCGCGCTTCAGGTTGGCATCGTTCACGGCGAATTTGTTTTCAACCCCACGGATGCTGAACTTGAGCAGTCTGACCTTAATCTCTCTCTGGCCGCTACTTCCGACCGGGTGATGATGCTGGAAGTGGAGTCCAAGGAGGTTCCGGAGGAGAAGATTATTGCCGCCATCGAACAGTCACTGGCCAAAATCGCGCCCCAAATCGATGTTCAAAACCGGATCAGGGCCGACCACGTCACCGAAGAGGCTGCTGAAACACCGGCCGAGGTGATTCTGGATCAGGTGCACGCCGATGTTTCAGCCTTGATCAGCGAGAAGATCAAAACGGCAATGACGGAGATGGAGAAGTCAGCCCGAGAGGAGATGTTGCGCCAGTTTGAAGAGCAGGTCCTCTCCCAGCTTGAGGGCACCTATAAGCAGGTGGATATTAAGGGTGCCTTTGCTAAAATTGTCGAAAAAGAAGTACGTAATCTTATCTTGGACAAAGGGATTCGTCCCGACGGGCGGACTACTGATGAAATCAGGCCGCTCAGTATTGAGGTTGGCTTACTGCCCCGGACTCACGGCTCCGCGCTCTTTACCCGCGGCCAAACCCAGGCGCTAACGGTCGCCACCCTGGCTTCGCCCGGCATGGAGCAGTTTATTGACACAATGGAGGGCGAATCAACCAAGCGTTTTATGCACCACTATAATTTCCCGCCCTTCTCCACCGGCGAGGTTAAGCCTCTGCGCGGTGCCGGCCGGCGGGAGATCGGTCACGGTTATCTAGCCGAAAAGGCGCTTAAGCCGGTTATCCCGTCTCAGGATGAATTTCCCTATACGATTCGTTTGGTGTCCGAGATCTTGAGCTCCAACGGTTCGAGTTCGATGGCGGCAACTTGCGGCGGAACCCTGGCTCTTATGGATGCCGGTGTGCCGATCAAGAAGCCGATCACCGGCATCGCTATGGGCTTAGTCGCTAACGGGGACGCCAGCCAGTACCGGATTTTAACTGATCTTCAGGGCATCGAAGATTTCGCCGGCGATATGGATTTTAAGGTGGCCGGGACAAAAGACGGCGTGACGGCTGTTCAGATGGATACCAAGATCACCGGTCTTACGATGACGATTATTCGTGAAACCTTTGCCCAAGCTCACGCCGGACGAATGGAGATTCTGGCCGCGATGCAGGCGGTTATCAGCCAGCCCAGAGAGGAGATCAGTCAGTTTGCCCCGAAGATCGAGGTAATCAAGATTAATCCGGACAAGATCGGCGAATTGATTGGGCCGGGCGGCAAAAATATTAAAAAAATTGTTGATGCGAGTGGCGGCAGAGAGGTAATATCAATTGACATCGAGGATGATGGCAGCGTAATGATCTCCTCAATCGATCCCAAACAGGCGGAGAAAGCGATATCGACCATCAAGGCGATGACGCGCGAGATTGTTCCGGGTGAGACGATCACCGGAGAGGTCATCGAGATTAAGAGGGACCGGATGACCGGCAAAGAGATCGGGGCGATTGTTGCTATTACGCCGAGAATTGACGGCATGGTTCACATTTCTCAAATTTCAAAACAGCGGGTCGAGAGAGTTTCTCAAGTGCTCAAGGTGGGTGATGTTGTCACGGCTAAGGTAGTTGATGTTGATCCGGAGAAGGGTCGCATCAGCTTATCAATGAAGGATGCTTGACAAAATATTTTCTCTCTGCTATAATCTGATTAAATAAAGGTAGGGGTGCGAACTATTTACATAGAAATGCCGGAGAAGGACTCTTAAATAAATGTTTTTGGTGTTCTCTTTCGGCTCGCAACTGATCAACAATTATTGAAAGAACTTTTTTTGTT
Organism: Patescibacteria group bacterium; assembly: GCA_038078835.1. Lineage (GTDB taxonomy): Bacteria > Patescibacteriota > UBA1384 > XYA2-FULL-43-10 > 1-14-0-10-43-13 > JBBTQI01. The sequence goes on from JBBTQI010000004.1 coordinate 50,536, forward strand.
CTACGACTCGGCCTTGTTTTTAATATTTAAGGTCGCAAGAAAGGAAAAAATGAATAGAACTAAGACAAATGCTTCGCCTGAAATTGCGACGAATGGGCGAGCGGACGCACTGCGTCACATTAGAGATCACAGCAAGAGAGCGTCGCGCCGCCCCAAAAGCGTCGTCGCTTCCCGACGGGAAGCACCCGCAGAGAGGCGCGAAGAGCCGCGCTATACGGCGCAGAGAGCGCCGGCAATTCAGGGCAAGGGATTCTTTGAGTCTCGGCTTCGTATTATCCCGCTGGGCGGCGTTGAGGAAACCGGCGGCAAAAACACGACTGTGATCGAGTATAAAAACGACATCATTATAATCGATATGGGTTTTATGTTTCCGGATGAGACGATGCCGGGAGTTGATTATGTTATTCCCGATGTTTCTTATTTGGAGCAAAACAAGCACAAGATTCGCGGTTTGGTTGTGACTCACGGCCACCTCGATCACATTGGCGGTATCCCTTATGTTTATGAGCGAATCGGTTCACCAACCATCTACTCCGCACCCCTCTCTATCGGCCTGATTCGAAGCAAGTTGGAGGAGATGGGGCTTGATCGCGGGGCGAAACTCCAGACGCTAAAGATCGGCGAGGATGTTTTGCAGTTGGGTGTTTTTCGAGTTTCGACCTTTCGTCTAACTCACAGCATTCCTCAAGCGATGGGTCTGGCAATTGAAACGCCGGAGGGTCTCTTGGTTTATGCTACAGACTGGAAATTTGACCACACACCGGCCGATGGCAAGCCGGCCGATTTCTCAACTCTGGCAATGTTGGGCGCCCAAAAGCCCCTGGCTCTGTTTTCGGAGTCAACCAATGTTGAAAAGCCCGGCATTTCTATCTCCGAGCGCGAGATTGAGGATTCACTTTTCAAGATTATAGAACGGGCCAGGGGCCGGGTGATTGTTTCCACCTTCTCCACGCAAATCTCGCGGCTCCAGCAGGTTATCAATGTTTCCCGGCGACTCAATCGTAAGGTGGTTTTTGTCGGGCGGAGTATGGTTTCAACGGTGGAGATCGCCCTCTCGCTCGAGGCCCTGATAGTGCCGCCGGACATTCTGGTCGATATTAAAGACATCGGCAAATATGCCGACGACCGCATCACCATAATGTGTACCGGCAGTCAGGGGGAGGATAAGGCGGCTCTGACGCGGATTGCTGCCGGCGAGCATCACCAGATTCGCATCAAAAAGGGTGATTTGGTCATTCTCTCCTCCTCGCCGATTCCGGGCAATGAACGGAGTGTTTCTGGTCTGATGGACAATCTTTATCGCCAGGGTGCCCGGGTGATCTATCAGAAACTGATGGATGTTCACACCTCCGGCCACGCTAACCAGGAGGACTTAAAGCTGATGCTGGCTCTGATCCGGCCGCAGTACTTTATTCCGATTCACGGCGAGCGGCACCGCTTAATGCTGCACTCCCAGATCGCCCAGGATATGGGTATTGTTGATGAGGATCACTGTTTGGTGGTCGATGACGGCCAAGTAATTGAATTTGCCAATGGTCGCGGCGAGGTGACAAACAAGCGCGTGCCCGCTTCCTATGTCATGGTTGATGGTCTGGGCGTGGGTGATGTCGGCAACATTGTTTTGCGCGACCGCAAAGCGATGGCGCAGGATGGCATCTTTGTGATTATTGTTACCGTCGATCATGAGACGGGGGAGGTTGTCACTTCGCCTGATATTATCTCGCGGGGTTTCATCTATATGCGGGAGAACGAACAATTGGTTCACAAGGCTCGCGCGGAGATCAAAAAAATCTTTGGCCGGCATGCGCCGGAGCGAACCGGCCCCAAGGTAGACTGGGGTTTGGTTAAGCAGAAACTGCGCGACGAGATGGGCGAGTTCCTCTTTACCGAGACCGAACGCCGCCCCATGGTAATCCCGGTAGTGATTGAAGTCTAGTATTCAGAAATGGACGACAGATATTTTACACGAAAAACGACCCGAGATAGCATCAAAGGTCGTTTTTTTAAAAAAACAGACGGGAGAATCCCGCCTGTGGGTACGGACTGTTGCGAGTGATTTCACTCACAGTAATCGAAGGGGAGGCGCATCTGGCCGATCGCCTCGAGTTCGGACGGGGTGATGGCCAGCGGGCCGTAAAAGTCCTCAATATCACCCCCGTCCTGATGAGAACAAGGGCTTGCTGTAATAGAGATGACTATACCATCTCCAAAAGAAAGGTAGCCTCCAGGCCAGGAGAAGTCAGGTGGCGGACACCCCCGAGCCAGGACACAGCCCCCAAAGAGATGCTGGCAGTTACCGCAGTGGCGGTGCAGTTGAACTTGCCGCAGGCGGCTCCGATAGAGTATCCTCGCCTCATTCGGATCCCGAAGAGGACGGAGGAGCAAGGTCAAGACGGACTGCTTGCCTTCATCGTAGATATCGACTCGATAGACGTCATCGATGCCGGATTCAACCCGGGGGAATTCTTCATGGGTGTCGCCATATTCGTCAGCGAACATTACTTCCCTCCTTGTTGCTTTAAAGTATAAGAACTGGGGCAGAAGAAGTAAAGGGCGGTAAAGTTTGCGCCCCTAAGTGGTATGGCGTATAATAGTGGCAGAATGAACATCCGATTTCTGTTTTTGGCGTGAATTCGCGGGTCTTATTCGTGATTATTAGTGTTCTTGGAGGGCAGGTGGGACGGAAGCGGAAACACCCGAAACACAAGCAAAAGAAACCAAAGTGGTACCAGCGGGAAAACGACTGGGGTGATTATGTCTTTGACTGGTCGCTCGGCCTCTCGGGCGAAGCCTGGCGGGAGATCTTTGCTTTTTTGATTGTTATCGCCGCCTCTGTTGTCTTGCTGGGTTTCTTTGATTCGGCCGGAGTCGTGGGAGAGCGGGCCGTTGCGGTTACCCGCGGACTCTTTGGGCCGATTGGCGCTTATATTTTTACCCTCATCTTTCTTTATGCGGGGATAATTATGGTTATTCCCCAAAAGAGGTATCGACTCTCTAAGTTTATCGGCCTCTTTCTTTTCGTGGCGGCGATCACAACTTTTATCCACCTTTTTATTCCGGTTGAGGAGTCGGCGGGAGCGGCGGCGGAGTCGCGCGGCGGAGGGTACTTGGGCTATTTGGTCTCAACGCCGCTGCGTCAGGCTATCGGTCTTTTCCCCACCTTCCTTTTCTCTATCTCTCTTCTGGTTATCTCTTTTCTGCTGACTTTTAATTTTTCCATCAGTCAGTATCTGGGTTGGGACAAAAAGAAGAGTGAGGAGGAGGAAGGGGCTGAGACCCGGTCTCAGGTTCACGCTTCGACGCGGGTTTCTGTCTTTGAGGCGGTCCGGCGGCGGATTACGGCTATTCGCCAGGCCCACGGCAGTCGGGCCAAGGCGCCGGTTCTTGAGGTTGAAAACCCGCTTGAACGCCGCTTGCCGGCGGGAAGGCAGAATCTGGCTTGGGAGTATCCGCCGATCGAGATGCTCAAGGACTCCGATGAGGTTGCCAGCTCGGGCAACATTCAGAAGAATGCTGAGACTATCGGCAAGACCTTGAAGAATTTTAATATTGAGACAACGATGGGTGATGTTAACATCGGTCCGACCGTTACCCAGTACACCTTAAAGCCGAGTGAGGGGGTGAAGTTAAACCAGATCGTTGCCCGTCAGAATGATCTCGCCTTGGCCCTCTCGGCCAAGAGTATCCGGGTCGAAGCGCCAATCCCGGGTAAAAATGCTGTCGGCATCGAGATCCCCAACAAAGTGGCAGCCAAGGTAACTTTGCGCGAAGTGTTGATCTCCAAGGAGTTTAAAAATATTAAAAGCAAATTGGCACTCTCGCTCGGCCGGGATGTGGCGGGTGAACCTGTGGCCATTGACTTGGATCGGATGCCGCATCTTCTTATTGCCGGCGCGACCGGATCGGGCAAATCGGTTTGTATTAACTCGATTATTATTACTCTGCTCTACAACAATGCCCCGGATGATTTGCGCCTGCTTTTGGTCGATCCCAAACGGGTAGAGCTGACCGGATATAATGGTATACCGCATTTGCTGGCACCGGTTGTGACAGAGGTCGACAAGACGGTTTCAACCCTAAAGTGGGCAGTGCACGAGATGGAGCGGCGCTATGACCTCTTCTCTCGACTTGGGCGGCGCAACATTGCCGCTTACAACACCGCACCCGCGCCCGAGGAGGGTCCTCTGCCCTACATTGTGATCGTTATCGATGAGTTGGCTGATCTGATGGCCAGTTCAGCCAAGGAGGTTGAGGGTTCAATTGTCAGACTGGCTCAGATGGCGCGGGCAATTGGGATTCATCTGATTGTCGCCACCCAGCGTCCCTCGGTTGATGTGATTACCGGTTTAATCAAGGCCAATATCCCTTGCCGCGTTGCCTTTGCGACCGCCTCCCAGGTTGATTCCCGGACGATTTTGGATGTAACCGGCGCCGAGAAGTTGTTGGGCAATGGCGATATGCTCTTTATGGGCAACGGTGTCGAAAAACCGCGGCGCGTTCAGGGCTGCTATGTTTCCGATAATGAGATTGAGGAGGTTAACAGTTTTCTGCGGAGCAAGGGAGAGGCGCAATACGATGAATCGATACTGACTTTCAGGACCGGCAGCAAGAGCGTCGGTGCCTTTGGCGGCGATGGTTCAGCCGAGGATGGTCTCTATGACGAAGCAATTGAAACGGTGCTGAACGCCGGCAAAGCCTCTGCTTCGCTCTTGCAGCGGCGCTTGCGTATTGGCTATGCCCGGGCGGCGCGCTTGCTTGATATACTCGAAGAAGCCGGAGTAATCGGTCCGGCCGAGGGCGCCAAGCCGCGCGATGTCCTGATCGCCGGCACCGGCCGGGAGACGTTCCAGCCGCACGGGGAGGGGGCGGCGCTTAACAATTCGGATTATGGCCGAGACAACAGTGAGTACATGTAGCTTAAAGCTTGAAACCTGAAACTTGAAACCTGAAGAGATAAAGTTTCAAATATTAAGCTACAAGTTTCAAGTTTCAGGTTTTAACTATTTGACTTGAGTTCAAGTTTAGACTAACCTGATTAATGATGATCCCCGGTTTCTCAACGCGAAAAATTGCCAGTTTTGATTCACTTGGGGAAAGGCTAAAGAAGGCAAGAGAGGAGAAGGGTGTTTCCCTGGTTGAAGCGGAGGGCGCGACAAAGGTCCGGGCGAAGTTTTTGGCGGCTTTGGAAAATGGCAACTGGGAAATTTTGCCCCAAAGAGTCTATACGCGCGGCTTTCTTTTGGCTTACATTCGCTTTCTGAGCTTGTCGTTCCAAAAAACCATACCCTTATTTGAGCACGAGGCAAATAACTTTGCCCTAAAAGAATCAAGAAGCTTGGTTTATAATCAGTCGATTCGTGAAAACCGCGTTTTGATCACACCCAAACTTCTGGCTTACTCTGCCGTCTCGCTTTTTGTGGTTTTGATGTTTTCCTATATCATCTACCAGGTTGCCGGTTTTACCGGGAGCCCCGAGCTTAAAATTATCAAGCCAAACAACAACATACTGGTTGAGATTGATACGGTTGAACTTGAGGGATTAACGGACAACGACTCATTTATAACCATCAATGATGAGCGTGTTCCGGTTACCGGCGAGGGAAAATTTGCTCTGCCGCTAAAGCTCCATCGTGGTGTTAATGTGATCAGTATCCGGGCGACGAATAAGGCCAAAAAGGAGAGCACGGCTACGTACACTATCGAGTACCAGCCCAAGACGGCCGCGGCATCCGAGAACAGACTTGATAATAGTTTTTAGGGAGAATTTATGCCCAAGAAAATGACTGAGAAGGAGGGAGTTGCGGTGGGAGTGGCGGAGGGTAATGTTGGCGGTCGGGGCGAGGCGTTGAAGGCGGCGCTGGTGTCGATTGAAAAACAGTTTGGCAAGGGTGCGATTATGAGTCTGGGGGGGTCAGCCAGACTCAAGGTAGATACAGTTCCAACCGGCTCTCTCTCGCTTGATTTGGCCTTGGGCGTCGGCGGTTTTCCCCGCGGTCGCGTCGTTGAGATTTACGGTCCCGAGTCATCGGGCAAGACAACTCTGGCTCTCCATGCGATCGCTGAGGCTCAGCGGAGGGGCGGGAATGCCGCATTTATCGATGCTGAGCACGCCTTTGATCCGGACTACGCCAGAAAGCTGGGTTTGGATTTGGACAACCTCTTAATCTCGCAGCCGGACACAGGAGAGCAGGCCCTGGAGATTACGGAAACACTGGTCCGGTCCAATGCGCTCGATGTCATTGTGATTGACTCGGTGGCCGCTCTGGTGCCGCGGGCGGAAATTGAGGGCGAAATGGGCGACGCCATGATGGGGGTGCAGGCTCGTCTGATGAGTCAGGCTCTACGGAAGCTGACCGGCATTGTGGCTAAATCAAAAACCATTCTGATTTTTATTAACCAGATTCGGATGAAGATTGGCGTGATGTTTGGCAATCCCGAGACCACAACGGGAGGGAACGCACTGAAATTCTACTCCTCCGTTCGTCTTGACATCCGTCGCAAAGCCGTCCTAAAACGCGGGGACGAAGTTGTCGGCAGCCATGTTGCGGTCAAGGTGGTGAAAAATAAAGTTGCTCCGCCGTTTCGGATAGCGGAATTCGATATTTTATACAATGGCATTGACCGGATCGGCGAATTGGTTGACTTAGGGGTGCATTTCAATATTATCGAAAAAGCCGGCTCCTGGCTTTCTTATCGCGGTGAAAAGATCGGTCAGGGTCGGGAGAGCGCTAAAGTCTTTCTCGGGGATCATCCGGAGATCGCCGCGGAAATTGAAAAAACGGTTGTGAGCGGAGAAGGACAGGGAGGTGGAGATGTTGAGGCGGCGGTGGAGGCTCACTCTTAGTACTCTGGCTATAATCTTTGGCGGGGCGTTGGCGGCCTTGGGTCAGAGTATCGCCGGCGCCGACCAAACGGTGATTTCGAGCGGAGTGGATCCGGTATTGCTGGCGTTTATCGTTATGATGGCAGGCTCGATACTTTTTATGGTGGGTTTTTTTGCTCTCGTGATTGTGGTAACATCAAAGTAGAATATGCCCAGAAAACAACCCCTTGATTACGCCTTCTCGCTGTTGGAATTGCGTGACCGGAGTACGGGAGAGATCCGTCGCAAGATGCAGCAGAAGGGTTATTTGGAGGTGGAGATAAACGCCGCTGTCGAGCGGCTGTCCGAGTTAGATTTTCTTAACGACCGCCGTTTTGCCGAAAGTTACCTAAGGGCGCAACTGGGAATCAGACCGCGCGGTCGTTTTGAGCTTCAGGCTAAATTGCGCCAACTCTATCTGCCCGAGGATCTGATTATGGAGACGCTCGAGGGCTACGGCAGCGAAGCGGAGGAGGTACAGGCACGGGAAGCGGCCCGGCGCTGGCTCTCTCGCAAAAGTGATCTGCCGCCGCCGGAGCAACGGGAGAAGCTGGCTCGTTTTCTGGCCGGCCGGGGGTTTGGCTGGGAAGTCATTAAGAGAACGTTAGATCAAATGTTAAGCGTCAAAGATCAAAATGGTAAAGGATAAATCAATAAATCCTAAATCCTAATTTCTAAATCCTAAAGAAATCCAAATGTTCAAATTCCTAAACTTTAAAAAACCTTTGGTTATTGGAAATTGTTTAGGATTTAGTGCTTGGAATTTAGGGTTTTAACTGTTTATCATTTTGCATTTTGACTTTTGCATTTTGATTTAATACTAGGAGGGTTTGTGCTGAACAAAAAGAGGAGAGGGGACCAACATATTTTATGGTTCTCTGAGATAGACCGGGATGACATACCGCTGGTTGGCGGCAAGGGGGCAAATTTAGGTGAGCTGATCAAGGCCGGTATTCCCGTTCCTAACGGTTTTTGCGTGACGGCGGCGGCTTACTATTACTTTTTGGAGAAATCGGGACTCAAAAAGGCGATTGCCCGGCTGTTGGCCAACTTAAACCCGGAGGATTCAAAGAAACTAAACCAGGTCTCCAAGGAGATCAAGAAGAAGATTATGGCGGCCAAGATGCCGGCTGATCTCTTGCGAGAGATTGGCGAGGCTTACAAGAAGCTCGGTGGCGGCTTACTGGTGGCGGTTCGCTCCTCGGCTACGGCCGAGGATTTGCCCGATGCTTCATTTGCCGGCCAGCAGGCAACATTTCTCAATATCCAGGGATATACGGAGGTGGCCGATGCGGTCCAGCGTTGTTACGCCTCGCTCTTTGAGGCGCGAGCAATCTATTATCGCATTGTCAACAAGTTTGATCATATGAAGGTTGGCATTGCCGTGCCCGTGCAGAGTATGGTCGAGTCGGAACAGTCGGGGATTCTCTTTACGGTTGACCCGGTGACGGAGGAACAGAATCATCTGGTAATCGAGGCCGGCTTTGGTTTGGGTGAGGCGATTGTTTCCGGCTCTGTCACACCCGATCGTTATATTGTTGACAAGGCGGCGCAGGGGATTGTTGATAGGGAGATCAACAGCCAAGAGTGGAAAATCGTTCGGGACCCCAAGGGCGGCGACCGCCACGTGAATGTGCCGCCGGCGGACCGGAGGGCGCAAAAAATCAGCGATGATCTGATTTTAGCCTTGGCTAAGATTGGCACTAACATCGAAAAGCATTACGGCAAACCGCAAGACACGGAGTGGGCGGTAGAGGGCGGCAAGATCTACTTTGTTCAGAGCCGGCCGATCACGACACTGGGGAAAAGCAAGACAGCTGGGGATGAATATTCTTCGAACAATAACAATGCTGACCTGCTAGCTAGCTTACCTGCTGATCAGCTGAAATTCGAAGTTTTGCTTAAAGGGGCGGCGGCCTCGATGGGGCAAGCGGCCGGCCCCGTTAAAATTATTTACAAACCGACGGAGATTGACAAGATCTTGGCGGGTGATGTTCTGGTGACGGAGATGACAACCCCTGATTATGTTCCGGCGATGCGCCGGGCGGCGGCAATTGTCACCGATACCGGCGGACGCACCTGTCATGCCGCCATCGTCTCGCGCGAGTTGGGGATTCCCTGCGTTGTTGGCACCGGCACGGCCACCAGCGTGCTTAAAACCGGCCAAATGGTGACGGTAGACGGGGGCAAGGGCCTGGTCTACAAAGGCAAGGTGGCAGTGGCGGCAAAGCCGGAGGAGATTGCGCCGGCTAAAAGCGGAATAAGCGGTTCGGCGCTGGCAGAGGAGGTGCCGGTCACCGGCACTAAAGTCTACGTCAATTTAGGCGAGCCTCACCTGGCGGCGGAGGTGTCAAAGATGCCGGTAGATGGTGTCGGCTTGCTTCGGGCCGAGTTTATGATTGCCGAGATTGGCGAGCATCCCCGAGCGATGGTGGAGGCCGGCCGGGGGGAGGATTATGTGAAAAAGCTGGCCGAAGGTTTGGAGACAATTGCCGCCGCCTTTGCGCCCCGCCCCGTGGTTTATCGCGCCACCGATTTTAAAACCAACGAATACCGCAACCTAAAAGGCGGCGACAAATATGAGCCGCGGGAGAACAACCCGATGATCGGTTATCGCGGCGCCTCGCGGTATGTTAAGGAGCCGGATCTCTTTGCCCTGGAGCTGGAGGCGATTAAGCGGGTGCGGGAAACACTTGATTTGAAAAACCTCTGGCTAATGATTCCCTTTGTCCGAACCGTGGACGAAATGCGCCAGGTGATTGCTCTGGTTGAGAGCAATGGTCTTAAGCGCTCGCCCGACTTTAAACTCTGGATGATGGTTGAGATCCCCTCCAACGTTATCTTGCTGGAGAAATTTATAGCGCTGGGCATTGACGGTGTTTCAATCGGTTCAAACGATCTGACCCAATTAACACTCGGTGCCGATCGCGACAATGAAACCCTGGCCAAAGTTTTTGATGAACGCGATGAATCGGTTGTGCTCTCTATTCAATATGTGATCAAAACTTGCCGCAAGCACAACATCACCTGTTCAATTTGCGGCCAGGCACCCTCAGTCTACCCCGAGATTACCGAGATGATGGTGAGGGCGGGGACAACCTCGGTTTCGGTTAGTCCCGATATGATCATCGGGAGCCGCAAACTGATTGCCTCGGTTGAGAAAAGACTGATGCTCTCCCGCGTCATTGATCGATAAACAAAAAAGAACCCCGCCTAAGCGGGGTTCTTTTTTTATCAATCAAGCGGCGTTAGGGACAAGATCGGCTTGGCTGATTTGGGCCGGACCCGTTGTCTCTGCCGGTTCGGATGCCGCTCCGAGCTGGCGATAAATATGAGCGCCGGCGAGAGCGGCGATCGGTATGGTTACGATAACGCCGACAATAGTGAGAATACCGTAGAGATTCAAAAGGCCGATAATGATAAAGAAGAAGAGGAGGTCGCCGGTGTGGCCGCGCGTCATAATCCAGCTTTCCCGGAGAGCCTCATCGGCTTTGAGATTTTTTTCAATGACCAGATAACCGTACTGGCTGAACCTTAGGGCGGCGATGACGCCGGGGACAATAAAAAGGATTGTGCCGGCGACGACCAGGGAGAGATAGGCGGCGGAGGCAACCAGATAGCGGAACCAGACGCCGCCGATATCAAAGAGGTCAAGCGGTTTGACCTTCTTTTCATCGATGATTTTAAGCGCAAGCTTGAGCAGGCCGACGGAGACAATAAAGCTCGCCGCATAAAGCAGGGTGTTCATGCCAAAGTAGGCCGGTATCGAGAGCAGATGTTCATATGTCTCGGTGAGAGAGGCGACAACCTGGATGGAGATAGTCGCGATGACGGCTAGCAGAATAGGCTGCCAATTTTGCTTGGACAACTGCCAGCCCGCCCGCAGAGCGCTAAGTGTCGAGAAATTTCTATTTTTCATTCCCACTCCTTACCTCTTAACTTGGAGTATTTTATACCAAGCGATAGGTTTTTAGTTCATTAATTTAATACTGTTATAATTATAGCAAATTGTTTTTGCGATGCAAATTCTCAGATGTAATACCTCTGAATTAAGGGGTTGAGGCGGGTGAGGAGTTCGTAGTGGGAGACTCCGGCGAGTCCGGATAATTCCGGGGCGGTGACCGTGTTGTTCTCGTCCTTGCCAATCAGCGTCGCAACATCGCCAACCTTAATATCACCGGCATCAGTCACATCAACTGTTACCATATTCATACAAACGCGGCCCAGGACGGGGCATTGTCGCCCGTTGATCAGAACGGCGCCCTTGTTTGAGAGCGCGCGGGGAAGGCCATGCCAGTAACCAATGGGCAGAACCGCGATTGTGGAATCCCGCTTTAATTCGGCAGTTAGATCATAACCGATTTTCACTCCCTTGGACAAATTTTTTACCTCCGAGACGATTGTCCGCCAGGATAGTATCGGCCAAAGGTTGAAGGCTAGAGGCTGAAGGTCGGGGGATGGTTTTACTCCAAACAGGCCAATCCCGATCCTAACCATATCAAAGTAAGCTTTAGGATAATAAAGCGTTCCGGCCGTGGCTGCGGCGTGTTTGGTCAATTGAGGGTAATCGGCCAGGAGGCGGTCGCATACTATATTAAACCGGTCGACTTGTTTTTCGGTATAACTCCGGTTGCGGTTGTCTGTGGCGGCGGCAAAGTGAGTATAGACGCCCTGAACCTCAATCTGAGGCAGATCTCTTAGTCTCAGGATTAACCGGTCAACGTCGGACAATAAAAACCCCTGGCGGTGCAGTCCGGTATCGATTTTTAAGCAAAGAAGGGGAGAGGCAGGTTAGCTCGGGACAGGTGGAAAAAGATTAATTATTTTGTTTGCTTGTCCTTAAATCGGAGACATTAAAATAGCCACTGAAACCTCGCTTTAATCGGCTTGGTTTTTTTAGTGCCGTCGGTCTCCCCCGTTCCAATTAGAACTTGAAGTTCTCGGCGTACTGGCCGATGAGCGGCAGGGGCTGCTCCTTGCCATTGAGGGCGTTGACAATACCCAGAATAAAGAGAATTAGGGCAATAAGACTGCCGATCGGCGCAATAATAAACCAGCCGAGAACCGGTATGACACTGCCCAAGACGGAGACCAAAATCGAGAAGATGAGCAATGTTAGCCCCTGCTTCACATGGAACTTCACAAAGGGGTCATCTTTGGCATCAGTCAAGAGCGGCAGGAAAAAGATGATATAGGCGATGACCGCCATACCAATATTTTTGCCGCTACTCGACTTTGTCTTCGGTTTTGCCTCCGACTTGACCTCGGTTTTCTCCTCTTCTGCCATACTCTCCTTTCTTTAATGTTAATTCCATCTTATCACTTCTTGTTTGGCTTATCTAGCCGGGAGTTGAAAAAAAGATGGTTATAGTGTAACATTGAGCGGTGGAGGTGGAGGATGAGCCAGGGGGTTGATCGCGAGGATGTTCTGGGCTGGCCGCTGAAATGTCCCACAGTCAGTGTCACTTTCGCTGTTACTTGGCAAGAGCTGGAGAGCTCTCGGGTAGTCGACGAATTCGACCGCCGCCATATCGAGATGTCCTGTCCGCACTGCCCGGCTCTGATCCGCTTTAAACGGTGCATCGTCAATGGAGCGAGGTACAGCGAACACATCGGGTCCGCTTGAGCATTATCAGGCGGACTTATCTTTTAGCAACAACATCGCGGCTTTGTGCTTGGGCTCAATTATTTTTTTCGACTTGGCAAAGTGGAGCTGCTGCCACTTGCGTTCCAGTTTCTGCCGGACGGAGTCCCGGGCTTCGCCTTGGGTTTTACCCTCGTAGACGAGAGCGGCTTTGAATAAACCGGCAAAGTTATCAAAAGCGCTCATGGCATCGGCCTCGGCGATAATCTGTTCTTCGATGTTTCCCCTCTCGCTCGCTTGCGAGCCGCGGTGGTTTAAGATGCATTTTACAACTTGAGTGATTTTTTCCGGCGGATAATTTAGTTCCTGCAGTTTTTGCTTGGCAATGCGAGCGCCGCTTAAGTGATGGTTTCCCCGGCCCTCTATAATGGAGCCGATGTCGTGAAGCCAGGCGGCGAGGAGAACGACTTCCCTGTCCCCACCTAATTCATCAACTAATTTGGCGGCGTATTCCACCACCGGGGCGAAGTGATAAGCAAAGGGCTCGGCGCCGTACTTACTCCCCGGCTTCTCGCATTCGCTTCGGACAAACTCTTTTATCTCTTCGACAATGTTCATACTAAAACCCTCTATAACCCCGTCGTTTTTTGGCCAGGTTTTCGCTGCAGCCGCCTGGTTTTTTATTGGCCAAATTAGATATATTGATCAATCGGTCTTATTGGACTTATTAAATTATTGGCGGAAGGGGCGAGATTCGAACTCGCGGGCCGATTGCTCGGCCACAGTCTTTCCAGGACTGCCAGTTAAACCACTCCTGCACCCTTCCGCGATGAGATCATATTAGCAAATTTTGAGGCTAAAAGATAGAGATTGGACTTTACCGGCAAGACGAATCAATCTTGCCCCTTCCTTAAAAAACTTAAACAGAAGATAACACCAGAAAAAAGTATTAGATTTGGCAACAGGGAAGGCGAGTTGGAGAGATAAAAAAGGCCCGGCGGCGGAGGCCGTCGGGCGCAGATGGAGTATCGGTGGTGCGCCAAGACGCTACCGGTACTCGACGGTGAGGCAGTAGATGGTTCGGTCACCGAACCCTCCCGATCATACTCGACGGTGCGCCGCTTGACCTTGCCTGGCGACTTGGCCAGCCTCTCGGTATGTCTTTTCTCGGTATACCGGAGAGTGGCGTCAACCGACGCCTCGCCTAGGTAATCCTGGTGCTCTGTCCAGAAGCGGCAAATCTTGCCGCCCGGCTCCGCTTCGACGTTGGGCCGTTCGGGGTCCCAGGTCTGCAGGTCGGCCAGCCTGGCCGATACCGGCACGGCTTGCCTCTTAACCTCTTTGTGGAACCGGTCGTAGACCAGGAATACGGGGAGACTGGTAATAACTATGATCACCACTACTGCCCCCAGCTCTACCAGTGTGAAACCCCTCTTCTTCATTTCTCGTTTCCTTCCGTTTGTAGCTCCTCCCCTGCCCAGAAGAACCAGAGAGCAGAGAAGAGAAGGCCGGACCAGACAGTACTGATTAGGGCTACTGATGCCGCGCGCCTCGCGATCTCGGATCGCCGCCATCTTTTCTCTTTTGCTGTTTGCTCGCAGTCGATAGTCCAGAGCGTTATAGCGCAGATAAAGACAAACTGGACATAGTAGTGGAGTGACATACTGGCGGCAAGGAAGAAGGTCATCACTGTCAGGAAGACCCCAAGGTAGCGGAAAATGGTCTCGTTGTTAGACCACTGGTCCTGGATTGTCTCGTTTATCACATACCATGTAGCCAGGAAGAGACTAGCGATAATTGCCACCCACCAAGGGGTAACTACCAGTTCGAAAAGCTGGACCGTGATCGCCATGATCACAACCAGCTCAACCATCAATGCCGCTTTGAGCCAGATACGGTATTCCAAACTGATGTCTTCCAGCTTGGTGCTGAGCATTGACCAGGTCTTCATCTCGATCTCCTTGTTGGTGTGCGTCTGGGGCACTCTTGGCGCCACAGTTGATATGATAGTATCATAATTTGAAAATAATGCAAGGCAGGAAAGCTCGATCGATTGGCAAGTTGGCCTGAAACGTGTAGCATCGAACATAGAACATAGAACACTAAATATAGTGGAGATATTATGGCTGAAGTGGAAAAGCTACGAATTATCTGTCCCAAATGCCAAGCGGAGATCTCTATTGACGAGGCTTTGCGGGGCCAGTTGGTTCAAGGCGAAAAAGACAAAGCCGAAAAGGAATATCAGGGTAAGCTGGAAGCGGAGAAGAAAAAGCTCTGGGCGATGGCGCTTGTGAAAGCGGAGGAAAGATCAAAGGCCGAAGGCCGAAGGCAGAATAAGGAGCTGGAATTTTTAAAGGAACAACTGGAGATCCAGAAGAAGAAAAGAACCGAGGCAGAGGAGGTAGAGCGGAAACTTCGAAAGGAAAAGTTAGAACTTGAAGAGTCTAAAAAATCATTTGAGCTAGAGAAACAGCGCCAACTAGATGAGGAGCGGGCGAAAATTCGGGAGGAGACATCAAAGAAAGCTGACGAAGATCATCGCTTGAAAGAGGCCGAGTGGCAGAAAAAATTTGAAGATATGAAAAAGTCATACGACGATGTTAAGCGTAAAATGGAACAGGGTTCCCAGCAGACCCAGGGTGAGGTGTTGGAGCTGGAACTCGAGGAGATGCTCCGGGCCGAATTTGCTATCGACGAGATCACGCCGGTGTCCAAGGGGATCACCGGCGCCGATATCATTCAGGTTGTCCGCGATCAGACCGGACACCGTTGCGGGCTTATTGCCTGGGAACTCAAGCGGACTAAGGCTTGGAGCGAGGGGTGGGTAATCAAGCTAAAGGATGATATGCGCAAAGTCCGGGCGGAGATTGCCATTCTGGTGACGGAGGTTCTACCCGATGGTATTGTCGAGTCGGGCTATTATAATGGTATCTACGTGAGTGTGCCGCGGTCAGCTCTCTCGTTGGCGAAGATGCTCCGCCTTTATATCATCAAACTCTCCGCTCTCTCGGCAATTGAGGAGGGTAAGAGCGAAAAAAAGGATGTGATCTATAACTACCTTTGCGGGACGGAGTTCCGGGGGCGAGTCGAGGCGATCGTCGAATCAACCGTTGCCCTCAAGGAGTCGTTGGATCGGGAGAGGCGGGCATATCAAAAGCTGTGGTCGGAGCGGGAGAAGCAGATTGAGCGGGTCGAGAGCAATATGATCGGGATGTACGGCGATATGCAGGGCATTGCCGGCCGAACCCTGCCCCAGATTAAAAGCCTGGAGCTGGAACCGGAGCGAGATCCAAAGATGATAGCAGCCAAGCCGGTGAAGCAAGATAGGCCCAAAGAAAGCGGGACCGCCCAGCAGCTGCACTTTGCGCAGCCAGGAATGGACGACGAACAATACTAACGACGAATCGCTAACCAAATAACCTAATTTCTAATTGACCTGATTGATCTAAACAAATCCTAAAATCTTAGATAGGGTTAGAAACTGGAGCTTGGAAATCGTTTAGATTAATTAGAAATTAGAGTAATTACCAGTGTTGCGCAATTAATTGGCGATTCCTCGAATTGTCATCTCGAATCCGCCAACCGGCGGATGAGAGATCTCCGCTGTAGCAGCAAACTAATTCGAAGATTTCTCGCCTCCAAGGCCTCGAAATGACAGATTGTGGGCAGGATTGCGCAACACTGGTAGTAATTAGAAATTGTCTTAGTTGTTCGTTGTTGGAACGATTAGTTGTTCCTTTATGGTTGGTAAACATGGATGAAGTCCAAGAGATAAAACACCGCCTTGATATCGTCGAGGTGATATCAAGCTATCTTACCTTAAAGAAAGCCGGAGTGAACTATAAAGGGCTCTGTCCTTTTCACAATGAAAAAACACCCTCCTTTATGGTCTCGCCCGAGCGCCAGACCTTTAAGTGTTTCGGCTGTTCCGAGGGCGGCGACATTTTTACCTTTATTGAAAAAATGGAGGGTTTGGACTTCTATAACGCCTTGAAGATCTTGGCCGACCGGGCCGGGGTTCAGCTCAAGAGCCGGTCGGTGCGCCGGGGCGAGCAGGAGCACAAGGCCGATCGCAAAACCCGCCTCTTTGAAATTAATGACTGGGCAAGGCGGGTTTATTATAAGCTGCTTCTCGATCATCCCAAGGCCGACACCGCCCGCTCTTACTTAAAAAAACGCGGCTTAGACCAAAAGACGATTACCGATTTTCAGATCGGCTATGCTCCGGACTCCTGGGATTTCTTAATCAGATTTCTAAAGAGCAAGGAGTATACCGAGGAGGAGATGCTGCAGGCAGGCCTGGTTGTCCGCAACGATCGGGGCAAATATTACGACCGCTTCCGCGGCCGGGTGATGTTTCCGATTAGCAATATTATGGGAGGGACGATCGCTTTTACCTCGCGGACGCTCAAGGATGATGCCAAGGAGGCCAAATATATTAACTCCGCCGACTCCCCCATCTACACCAAGGGCGAGGTGCTCTACGGTTTGGACCGGGCGCGTCAGGCCATCCGCGAGAAGGGTTTGGCGATCATTGTCGAGGGCAATATGGATGTGATCGCCTGCCATCAGGCCGGTTTTGCCAACGTTGTCGCCTCCTCCGGCACGGCGCTGACCGAGCATCAGCTCAAGATTATCGGCCGCTATGCCGGCGAGATCGCCTTCTGCTTTGATACGGATGAGGCCGGCCTGGCGGCGATGAAACGGGCGGTTACCCTGGCGCTCAAGAATGATGTCACGGCCAAGATCGTTGCTATTCCCGCTCCCTTTAAGGATCCGGATGAGGCAATCAGGGCCGATTCCAAAAATTGGACCAGAGCGGTTCTGGCGGCCAAGCTGGCGCTGGAACACTGGATCGATCTTTTAGTCAGGCAAAATCCCGATCTCTTAATTCCGGCCAAGAAGCAGATCGCCCGGGAGATTCTGCCGGTGATAAAGATTACTTACTCCGAGATTGAGAAGGAGGGGTACTTAAGATATCTGGCGAATAAGCTGGCTGTTTCGGAGCGCTCGCTGGCCGAAGCGCTGGAGAAGACCCGGGGCGAGAGAGCGGCTGGCGGTAGCGCGAGTGCCGGCTCGCCGCCAAAGTTAAGTTTGGCCGAGCGGATCGGAGCGTTCGTCTGGTTTGAGCCGGCGCGGCGGGAGCTTGTTCGCGCTCTTATTGCCGATCCGGCTTTTGCCCTGCCGCAAACCCCCGTCTTCCGGGAAATTCTCCGCCAAGAGGACTTTGAGCGCGAAAAGGTGCCCGCGGCCGAGGCAAATTTGCTTGATCAAATGATCCTGCTTCTTTCGGCTGAGATGGATTTGACGAAAGCCGAGGTTGCCGAGACCGAACTTGTTTATCTTGCCAAGCGTTGGCAAAACGAAAAGCGGGAGGCGGCCCGGATCCGTTTTGCCGCCAAGATCCGTCAGGCCGAGGAGCAGGGCGACAAAGGCGAGGTCGGCCGGCTCATCGCCGAGTTTAGCCAATTGATTAAATAGAAGAAAAATGGTAAATTGTGGTGTAGGGATTGTTTCAATAGAAACATAAGTAAGTTGCAAGAAACAAGATACAATGACCAAATAATATTCAATTTCCAAAAACCAATAACCAAATGCTTGAATATTGGTGATTGTAATTTGGAATTTGTTTGGTGATAGTGTCTTGATTATTGGTTATTAGAAATAGATGGCGAAAAAAGTTTTTATTCCCAAAAAAGAGGAGCCGTTGCCGTTTTCCGCCGAGGTTAACGCTCTTATTGTGAAGGGCCGCGCTCACAGTTATATTTCGGCGCGGGAGCTTCTCCAATCTGTTCCCGAACCGGAAAAGGATATTCCTCTGCTCGATGAAATTTTCAGTTATATGTTTGAAAAGGGTGTCGAGTACCAGGAACAGGAGGAGGGACGCCGGGGAATTATCGCCCAAACCATTGCCGCCGTTAAGGATAAGAAGGGCCGGGCAGAGGGCGAATTGGGCGAGCTGACGGATGACTCCGTCCGGATGTATCTGCGGGAGATCGGCCGGATTGCGCTTTTGACTCCCGACGAGGAGATCAAGCTGGCCAAGAGAATCGAGCGGGGTGATGTGGCCGCCAAAAAACGCCTGGCCGAGGCCAACTTGCGCTTGGTTGTCTCGCTGGCCAAAAAGTATATCGGCCGCGGCCTCTCTTTTCTTGATCTCATTCAGGAGGGCAACACCGGCCTGATGCGCGCCGTCGAGAAGTTCGACTATCGCAAGGGTTTTAAGTTTTCCACTTACGCCACCTGGTGGATCCGCCAAGCGATTACTCGCGCCATTGCCGACCAGGCCAGAACTATCCGCATTCCCGTCCATATGATCGAGACGATCAACAAGCTCATCCGGGTTCAGCGCCAGCTGGTCCAGGATTTGGGGCGCGAGCCGACGCCGGAGGAGATTGCTCAGGAGATGGGGCTCGATGTTGAGAAGGTCGAGCACATCATTAAAATTTCCCAGGATACCGTCTCGCTCGAGGCGCCGGTGGGCGAGGAGGAGGATTCACGCCTTGGCGACTTTATTGAGGACGACAAGAATGTCTCGCCGGAGGAGTCAACCGTGCGGCAGCTGCTAAAAGACCGGATCAAGGAGTTCTTAAATGAACTCTCGCCGCGCGAGCAGAAGATTCTAAAGATGCGCTTTGGATTGGAGACCGGCCGGACCCACACGCTGGAGGAGGTCGGTCAGGAATTTGGCGTCACCCGTGAGCGCATCCGCCAGATCGAGGCCAAAGCTCTCCAAAAACTGCGCAAACTCGAACACTCCGAGATTTTAGAAGAGTACCTGCACGGGTAACTTTTGGTTCTCATCTCGACAATTTCACCAATTTGTACTCCCTCTCCAAAACCCCGTGTCTGATTAGGGGACCTGATTAGGGGACGGTTCTCTTTTGAACTCAATATTACACTGTTCGTTAAACAGTGTTGCCATTAAGTTAGGCCAACCTCTCGAAGGTTTCTCCGAAAGCTTTTATTAGAGGAGACGGTTGTCCCTATTTCCCACTTGACAATTATCGTATCAATATGATACGATAATGATGGTAAAATGATACGTAAAAAGAAACGGTTAAATGATTAAAATCACATCAAAACAACAAAATATTCTTAAAATCTTTCTGGAAAATGGTGATTTGCAATCATCAGGAGTGCACGAGAAGATTTTAGCTCAGGGCGATAGTTTATCGCTTGTTTCAGTGAAACGCGCTTTGTCGGAGATGGTTGATCTTGGGTTACTGATTGTTATTGGCTCGGGCCGATCGACCAGGTATAGTGTTAGCAATCTTGCCAGAGCGTTTTTTGACGTAGACGCAAAAAAATATATAGAGACTGAGCCGGATAAACGTTTTGGCTTCAGCCAATATAATTTTAATTATTTTTCAGAATTTCCGACTGACATTTTTGACGGACAAGAGCTAAAAACTCTTAACGAGGCCACCAAAAATTATAAACAAAAAACAAGAGATCTGCCTGAAGTTATTGAAGAAAAAGAGCTGCAAAGACTAATAATCGAACTCTCCTGGAAGTCTTCAAAAATTGAGGGGAATACTTATACCTTGCTTGATACGGAAAAATTAATTGTTGAAAGCCAAGAAGCTAAGGGTCACGATAAAAAAGAAGCGATCATGATTCTCAATCATAAAGACGCTTTTAATTTTATTCATAACAATAGCAAAGAATTTAAGACGTTAACACTGGCGAATTTAGAAAGGCTCCATTCAATTCTTGTAAAAGATATGGGTGTGAGTTTTGGTATCCGAAATAAAATGGTCGGTGTGATAGGTTCTAAATACAAGCCCTTGGATAATAAATATCAAATCCGCGAGGCAATCAAAGATTTATCCAACGCTACTTCCAAAGCAAAGACACCTTATGCTAAAGCTCTTTTGGCCCTGGTTGGAATCGGCTATATTCAACCGTTTGAGGACGGAAACAAGAGAACCGGAAGATTGATGGCCAACGCTCTGCTTTTATCTTATGGTTATGCCCCGCTTTCTTACAGAAGCATTGAAGAAAGCGATTATCGTGAGGCAATGCTAGCTTTCTATGAAATTAATTCCATTGTTCCGTTTAAAAAGATTTTTGTTTCGCAATACGAGTTTGCGGCGAATAATTATGCGGTTAAATGAACCGTGAACAGGGGACGCTCCTCGGATAGCTACAACCTGAGATGATATCGTACTGCAAAATGTCCGATTTGCCGAGACGAGGCTGGATGATAGCGTGCGTATTGTCGCCTATCCAGAGCATTACTGCCCGGGGACGGTGAACGGTGCTACCATCCAGAAATGGTTCGATGATCGGAGCGGCGATGTGGTAGTACTCGTAGGCCTCGCCGCTAAAGAAGGCGTAGACGATTCTGCCGCCGTTCTTACGGTGGGTCCAGAGCGAGGGCGCCCGGCCCGGACCATAGATGCCCAGTTGGCTCATCGGTCTGAGCCGCGGACATTGGGGCAGATGCTGTGCGAGATAGGGGAGACAATCTCGCTGAGCTCGGCGATCGGCACAGAGCGCTACCCAGCCGAAACCGCGATAGTACTCCATTTTCCACCTCCGTCCTTAAAAAGAATTTATCCCAGAGTGGCTCTCCGGTCAAATTACTACCAAGCGGGAGCTGACGGGGACGCTCCCGAAATGAAGCCGACCATGAACCACTCTCGGATTCATGGTAAAATTTGCGGCAAGGGGAAATTTGCCGGTCTGGAGGGTGTCCGATATAATGGTTGTAATTATTAAGATCTCGATGGAGATTATTATGGAGCATCCGCGACCACAGCTTGGTTTGCCGGAGTTCTCGCCGCCAATCGGTCTGATTCAATCAACGGAAGGCTGGCTGACGGAGGTCAAGAGAACGGGCCGGCCGTTGTCATCATATGAAAAGGTTTTCAATATTAAACCCGAGGATATTAACGGCAAAGATATTTTAGATTTAGGCAGCGGACCAAAACAGGAATTTGCTAACGGTTTGGAAAATTTTTATCGCCCGCACAGGGTAGTCAGTCTCGATCCCTTTGCCGAAAAGCAAGTGCATCCGAATATTATTGGCGGTCGAGTAGAGCAGTTGCCATTTCAGGAGGAGTCGTTCGACCGGATTTACGCCCACAATTCCATCCCGCTTTATTTGCGTTCCAGAGAGAGTATTATTGAAGCATTGAGCCAAATTTTCCGATCGCTTAAACCCGGTGGGACAGCGGAGTTCTTTCCGTTGGCTTTTTTGCCTCTGGAGCCGCGAGTAATTAATGGCAAGGATCAACCCCTCTTTTATTATGAGAATAGAGAGTTTTTTGATGATTTGATCGGAAGAGTAACAGAGAAATTTCCCGGTATGGTTATCAAGATAGTCCCAACTAGCATCAGAATATCCCAACCGGCCGACGAGAACGACGAAAGCGAAGACTCCGTTTATGCCGACATACTCAAAATTGCTAAAGAGAAAATGCGAAGCTAGGGAGTGTTTCACTTCTGAAGGAAGCAGAGCGGGTGGCGTGGGAGATGACGGAGCTGATCGCCAAGCGCTCGCAATGGAGCTCAAAGATCTGCCGGAGATTATGGCTTGGCCGCAGGTAGTGACGATTGGCGGCTTTGACCACATTACGCGCGGCAAGGGTAAGCCGGAGAACCCCCTCTTTAAGTTCTTTTTAGATTGGATCACCGATATCTGCCGGGTGATGTTAAAGCAATTCCAAAAAGAGCTCCGAGTATAATTAAATTCTCGTCCGGCCTATTGCAATGAAAAACCCGCGGTTCTCAGGGCAGAACCACGGGTGGCGGCGTGTGGGTTAGTCGCAGCGGCATATCCGGGTGCCGGCAGGACTTTCCGTTTCTGGGTTGTTTCCCCCTGGGACGCTCTCCGGGTAGCCCCGGCGGCACGACACAACCGCCCAAACCCAGCCTTGGGCAGTCTGATTTTAGTTTACGCTTAATATAATAACCTCGTCAAGAGCAACTCTCCCTGCTTTACGGTGAAATTAATGAGGGGCGTACCTTGTACGCCCTCATTGCTGACATGTTGCCCTTACTTGCCGAGGATGGCCGCTTTGCCGGCTTGCAACACGCGGCGAAGCTGTTCGGGAGTGGTTGTTGCTCCCAACTCCGCCTCAACAATCCGTCCGAACCCGGTGCGGCGACTAACGACCCCGCCGCCCTTCGTTCCGAGCTTCTGGTAGCCCTCGGAACCGAGTTCTCTCTTGCGAAGATCACCGCCGATGAGGCCGGCTTCGCGTACCGTCATTGCGCCTGATTCTTTTCCCGCCATGTCCTTATCCTTTCTGTAGGGTGAGGTGACATTATTAAAGCAGAAAACACCAAAAAACGCAATACTTGGTCCGGTATTCCAACCAAAAATCTCTCGCCAAAGCGAGAGATTTTTGATGTTCTGATCGTCGAGATTATTCAATCGTGAAGGTAAAGGTGTAGCGGGTCATAACGTTGCCGTTGTTGTCGTGGGCATCAATCGAGACGGCATAAGTCCGGGCGGCCAGATCGCGGGCGGGAGTGAAGGAGACGGTCTCGGTCGCCGGATCATATGTACCGACGGCGATGCCGTTGATTCGCATTGTCACGCTGGCAATACCCGAGGCGTCATCGCGAAGCGTGGCCGAAATAGTCGGCCGCCGGTCGGAGATAGTGCCGGTGGGGGTGACGGAGACAACCTCCGGGGCAGATAAATCAATAATCAAGCTGCCGGTAAAGGTCTCCTCGCTCCGGTTGCCCAGGATGTCAAAAGTTTCCACAACAATATCGTAAGTGCCGCCAGTTAGCGGTTCCGTGAGGGTGACCGTCCAGGTGTCGCCCGCCAGGTCGGCGGCGTAGGTTCGGCCGTTGGCCGTGACATTCACGGTTGCCACTGCGCTTCCGACATCTGTAACCGTGCCGCTGATTGTCGGAGTCGCATCCCCCGTTATCATTAAGCTAAAGGCGGCTGTCGGTCCGGTTGTATCGATACGGAAAGCGCTCACTGCCAGAGTCGCCATGTTGCCGGCTTGATCGGTAATGCTGATCTGGCAATCGGCGTGGTCGCCATCGGCAAACGGGTCTAACTCAATAGTGTTATCACCGGCAATCACCATTGTCGCGGCTGATGAGCAGTTCAAATAAGTGATTGTGCCGGCCTCACTGCTGTTAAAGGTGTAGTTTGGCGTGTTGTCGGCCGTTGGCGAGGCGACCGGTATCACTTCTGTCAACACCGGCGCAGTCAAATCAATTTCCAGCTCATTAAGAGAATCGTCAGAGCCGACATTACCTGCCGTATCAGTCGCACTGGCCGCCACTTCATAAATTCCCTCGGCTAACTCATCCGTCACCGCCGCGCTCCAAGTGTTGCTGCTGACAATGGCGGCGTAGGTGTGGCCGTTGACGGAGATCTGGATCGTGGCGGCGCTGTCATCAATCGTGCCGGTCAAGGTCGGCGTCGTGTCGTTGGTAATCAGGGAATTGACGGTGACAACCGGCGCGGTTGTATCGATGACATGAACGAGCCGCGTTACCTCGGCCGCCGCATTGCCGGCCGCATCAGCGACATTGTATCGGACAATATAATCGCCGACAGTATGAATATCAATCGGATTGTCAACATTGATTAGGATCGTGATGTCGCCATCATAATTATCCAGGGCAGTGGCGCCAGCATCTTCATATAAAGTATGAAGCTCAACGTCCATCTCGGCCGGGGGGATCAGGGTAATAACCGGCGCGGTCGCGTCAACAACATGAACGGTGCGAGTTACCTCGGCCGCCGCATTGCCGGCGGTGTCCACCACGTTATATCGAACGATGTAATCACCGACTACATCAATGTTGACCGGATTGGCGGTAATAATTGAACCGGTGATATCGCCGTCATAATTGTCCGTCGCCGTAGCGCCAGCATCGTCATACGAAGTATGAACTTCTACTGTCTCCTCGGCGTTGCCGACAAGGGTTATTGTCGGGGCGATCTGATCGATAGTAATGCCGTCAGAGTTGCGGTAGTTGCTCCAGTTGCCGGCGGCATCAACAACCCGGACGGCAAAGAAGTATTCAGTGCCATCTGCCAGCAAATCAGCTTGTTCAGGAGTCAGGGTATAACTTGTACCCAAACCGATATCGTAATTCGAGATGATCTCACTGCCGCTGACTGAACCGACTCGCGCGCGCAATTCGTAGTGATCAACGCCACTGGTGCTGTCGCTAGAGGTATTCCAGATGATGGCAACTGCTTTGTCGTTGGTAACGTCATCATCCAGCGCGTCGCTGTTCATATCTTCTTTTACCCCACCGCCTGAAATTTGGTTCGGCGGATCGTCATCAAACTTGAATGGGGTTGATTGGACTGTCTCGACATTTCCGGCGGTGTCTGTGGACCAGTACTCGAAGTTGGTTACTCCTTGGTCAAAAGCGGTGACCGGTGTAGTGTAAACCGTCTCGCTGCCACCATTTAAGCGATAGTAAGTGATCGGCGCACCATCATGGTTGTCAATCGCACTAAGCGTTACGGTGGGATTTGTTTGATACCAACCGTTATTGCCGTCGGGATCAACAGGAGCGACCTCAAGGGTTGTGATTGGTGCGGTCGTATCAACAACATGGACTGTTCGCGTCACTTCAGCGGCGGCATTGCCGGCCGCATCAGTGACATTGTAGTAAAGAAGATAATCGCCGATAGTGTCGGCATCGACTGTTCCGGTGGGGACAATCGATCCTGTAATGTCGCCGTCATAGTTATCCAGGGCGGTGGCGCCGGGATCGATATAAGGTATATAGACTTCAGTTGAGATATGATCGCCGCCGATGAGGGTAATAATTGGTGCGGTCGAGTCAATGACATGAACCGTTCTTGTCACCTCAATCGCCGAATTGCCGGCAGTATCCGTCACGTTATAGCGGACAATATAGTCGCCGAGAACACTAATGTTAACCGGATTATCAGTGATGATTGATACCGTGATATCACCATCATAGTTGTCCAGCGCTGTGGCGCCGGCATCATCATACGAAGTATGAACTTCAGTATCCAAATCAGCCGGCCCGATCAGGGTGATAACCGGCGCGGTTGTGTCCCAGGTTAATTCGAAGGTATCAAAAGCGGTATTGCCGCCTCCGTCAGTCACTGTCAGCGTAATAGTGTATGTCCCTTCGACATCGGCGGAGAGGGTGGTGGTTGCGGCATCGGCTGTGCCGAAAATGATATGGCCGGTCGGCTCACTCCAGGCATAACCGGAGATGGCTGTGCCGGTGCCGTCGGCCAGGCCGGTTCTGCTGATTTCGGCATTGGTTACCACATCCTCGCCGGCGTCAACGGTTGGCGCCAGCGTGTCGGCGACGGTGATGTTACGAACAACCGGCACGGCGACATTACCGGCCTCATCGCTGACATTGTAGGTAATGATGTAATCGCCGGCGACGGTGGTATCGACATCACCGGTTGCAATGATGTGGCCGGAGATATCACCCTCGCGCTCATCCTGCGCCGTGGCGCCGGCATCAATATAAGTGTCGCCGATCTCGATATAAACATCACTCTCTCCAACCAGGGTGATAATCGGTGGAGCCGTATCGATGGTGAATTCAAAGACAGTTGAACCGACGTTGCCGGCCCGGTCGACTATCGAGGCGGTGACGCTGTAGGTGTCGTCATCCGAAGTGTCGGCCGGTGTATATGTCATAGTGCCGGTTGTATCATTCCAAGCGGTCGCTCTAACCAAGGGTCCGAAAACCAGTGACCGCGTCGGGTCGGAATCAAAACCGACACCGGCATCAGTCCAGGTGACGGAGATTGGCGCGCCGTTGTCGTTGGTTACACCGTTGGGCGAGACGGCACTCGCGGTCGGCGCCGCTCGATCCAATGTGTAATTGATCGCGGCTGAGGAAGCGCTCACGTTTCCGGCGCTGTCGGTTGCATACGCCGTAATACTATATAATCCGTCAGCGGGGAGGGTGGTGCTAAGGAAGAAGTTGCCGTCGGAATCAGCATTTCCGGAAACGAGCAGGATAACATCGGCATAAATCGCGATGGCACTCTCTGTCTCGCCGGTGCCGGTTATCGTCAGATCGGGATTATTGGCAAAGGTATTATCCAAAGGCGAGGTGATAATCGGCGCCGGCGGTGCCGTAATATCATTGGCCACAGTTGTTCCGGCGCTCTCGTTGCCGGCGACATCGCGTACGGCAACTTTGACAGTGGCGTGCTGGTTGTCGCCGATCGCAACGGGATCAAAGCCAAGATCAGCGTTCGGCAAAACCGAGGCAATCTCAACATCGCTCTCATCATAGAGATGAACGGAGACGCCGGCCGGATCAAGGGCGCCGGCCAATCCGGCGATCTCATCGGCCGTGCCGGGCTGGTTTTCGGAGACAATAATCAAACCGGCATCGGGCGCCGCCGGCAGAGTTTTATCAACTTGAATTGAAACCGTCTCGCTGTAATCGGAATGATTGCCGGTCGAACCGACTCTTTTTGCGCGCAAAACCTTCTCGCCGTCAGTTGCCGTCAGATCAGCCAGAGCATCTCCGCTGACCGAAATAGCAAAGTCGGTTAGACCCGATAGAACCAGAGTCGAAGTAATTGGTGTGCCGCTGCCGGCAACATATAGGTAAACGGTCTGGATACCGCTGTCAGCGGGCACCGTTCCGTTGGCTATCAACGCAGTGTTTGTTGAGTTTAGATATCCGCCAACGATATTGCCGCCGGCCGCGGCCACGCCGGTTATAGTCGGGCCGGTGGCAACGCTAAAGATCCAGCTTTGGCTGTTGGCATTGCCGGCTTGGTCCGCCGCGCTGATGGAGACAAAATAGGCACCGTCATCATAGGCAACGGCGGGCAGATATTCGAAATCGCCTCCCGAAAAATCAATATCACTGTTGCTGACCGGAATACCGTTGATATTGAGCTCAAACGTCGACCAATCTATGCCGGTGCCGCTATCCGTCAACGTACCCGAGATTGGCGCGAAGACATCCGGGGTTATGCTGTCCTCGGCCGGTGCCAGATTTGAGAAAGCTGGTGCAAGAGTATCTCTAACCTGCACGGTGCGGCTGACCGTCTCAGCGGCATTGCCGGCAGAGTCGGTATAGTTGTATGAAATAGTATGATCACCAACCGCGTAAACATCAACTGTACCGGAGATATTGGCATCGCCGCTACCATCATTTGCGTCTGTCCATGTCGCACCCAATTCATCATAAGCGGTACCGGCTTCGACTGTGATGATACTCTCGCCGTTTAGAGAGATGACCGGCTTGAGGGTGTCGATCGCAAATTGAGTGGTCATGTCATCATTCATAACATTGCCGGCGGCATCCTGCCCAACCGCAATTTTCAACGTTTGCAAACCATCGAGGGTGCCGTCGTCCGGAATATTAACAGTAGCTGCTAAAGTGTCAGCATCGGACCAGCTTGTATCGGTTGAGTGCTGGTCAAAGGGAGTGGCGGCACCAAAGGTCACAGCCGGAAGAACGCTCATATCCATCACCTCGCTAAAATCAACGGTGATAGTAAGGTCTCCGGCTCGAGTTGGCGAAGGGTCGGATAAAGTTATTGATGCAACGAAAGGCAGAGTGCTGTCGATCTCAAATGAATCGGTGGCAGAAAAATCACTCTCATTACCATATTGGTCGAGAGAGGAAACCTGCCAATAGTAAATTGTGCTAGGCAAATCAGCATCCGGTGTCAGGGATATACCGGCCGCAACAGTGTCGATGAACGGGGAAGAAAAAGCATTATCATCATCAATACGGAGATGATATGAGACGGCGCCCGAAGCAGACTCATCGTTCCAGGCAAATGTTGGTCGGGGATTGTTGGTGTCGGCTAGCGGCGTGACGGTGGGAACAGCCGGCGGAGTGAGATCGACCGAGTAATTAATCTCATTGGAGGGAGCGGAAACATTGCCGGCATAATCTGTCGCCGCGGCTGTCAGCAGGTGACTGCCCTCGGCCAGCGGAGCCGTTTCCAGGCTAAAGCTGCCGTAAGCGTCAGCGCTGCCGGTCGCAACCAGATCGACGCCGTCATAGACTTTAACCGCAACATTCGGGTCGGTGTTGCCGGCCACTGTTGGAGTTGCGTCGTTATTGGTCGAGCTATCGAGCGGCAATGTCAGGACGGGCGCAGCCGGCGCCAAAGTGTCGATAATTAAAGTTTTTGTTTCTTCGGCGGGATTGCCGTCAACATCGCGGACGCTAATCTTAATAGCGTAAGTTCCGGCTATTAGAGTCGGGTTGGCGAGAATATGAACTGCATCTCTTTCCAGAAAACCGATGCCGGCTCCATCTACCCTAACAGCGGCGCTCTCCGCATTTATGCCCGACCCCCCGGCATTATCGCTATAGGCGGCAGAGATAATCGGACTGGTGTCGTTGGTGTAATAGGCATTCTCGGCCGCAATCCAGGCGGCGGATTTGCCCTCGTCCGCCGAAATGACAAAACTGTCGATAGTTGGCGCAATATCGTCGCCAACGGCCATTAATGCTTGCGGCGGCAGGGCAAAGACCTGAAACGTTAAAAGCAGTACCAAGAGCCAGTGCGTTGCCCTTCTAATATTCTTTCCAATACCCTTTTTCATAAATCGCTCCTTTCTAATGATCTTTTTTGTGATGCCTAAGAAAAAATTTACTCCAAACAAAAGTGAATAATATTAAAGAGGCGATGGCGGCCGCCCAGAGATATGAGGGAATCCCCGATCTTTTTTCTGTTCCCAAAACCCTGCCGGCTGAATCGCCACTGGCTTTGACGCTGATCTCGCTTTCATCACCTGCGTTAGCGATATCGACGGCTGGCGAGGGTGTCTCGATTTGGGGTGCTGTTGCAGTTGTTAAGATTGGGGAGCTGGAAACGGAAACGGTTGGTGTCCCTCTGTTTTGGGAGGTTGTGTAGGCGGTTGGGTTGCCGTTTGCCCTGTCAACCGTGATTAAACGTTCGTCAATAGTGCAGTGACTCAGAGAGTCGCAGGATCTAACCCTGATTTTATAAGTGCCGTTTGCGAGATCCAAACTCTGGCCAGAGGTAAAGCCGGCCTGGATGATATCATTGACTAAGAGTTGAGTCAGGGTGCCGGAGGGATCGGACGCCTCATAGCTAACCGTGAAGGAGCCGGAGAGCGTAGAATTATTTCCCGGCGCTATCACTTTGAGTAGAGGCGGCGATGAATCTTCCCGAATCGAGATCTCAATCGCGCGGCTCTGATTTCCGGTGCTGTCAGCGGCATTAACTTTGAGATAATTTAGTTCATCTTGTTTCAGATTCATCGACAGAGAAAAGACATCCTGGCTGAGAGTTAATTGCACTCTCGATTCATCTTGGCCGCCGGTGATGGTGATTAAGGAACCCGATTCGGTAATGCCGGCAACGGTAGTGGTATCGCTATCGATCGGCGAGTCGCTCTTGAAAGTAATATCGATGGCTGGACCGACCTTATCGTTGGCGATAATACCGCCATTATCGCTCTCGACCAGATTTCCGGCCAGGTCGCTGAGCGTTCCCTTAGTGTAGGTTACTTTTGGCGCGGGTTTGCTGTCTGTTGCCTCATTGAGCCTAAAATAAACGGTGTCATTGTTGGCATCATCCAGGGCCGGATCAAATAAAACGGTGTTGAATCCGGCAAGGGAAAAGTCCGATGCCCTAACACTGCTATCCAGTATTGCCTCGGAAAAAGCAATCCTGATGGCATCCGTTTTATTATTATTGTCAAGATCAACCGTCTCGGCTGTTCTAAGGGTCGGCTTAATATTTTCGATGACATAGTTGGCGGTAATCTCGTAGTACGATGGCGGCTGATCAAAATTAGTGATGCTTTCGGCGAAAACACGGTAAGTGCCGTAAGGAAGCGCACCGGTTTCATAGGCGCCGCCGCCGCCGACACCAAAATTCTCATTTTCCGTGGTGAAATTAGTACTGCTTACGTGAGCTTTAACAAAATAATCATAAGGACCAAACGTCGTGTTGAGGTCGTCAAAATAGACCATAACCGAGGGCGAGAGAGCCGACAAAGTGCCGCTGGCAACAGGGCGGGTGTTGTTAGTTCGAGAGCCGGATGGAGAAATTGTGGCCGAAGTGATGGCGGCGGTGCCGGCTCGGACACTGCCGGTGAGTCCGATTGGCCAAACTAAAAATGACAATAGAGCCAAAAGTAAGATTTTGTTTAATCTTCTCTTCATCTGTTAAGACCAACTTAACTGACGATAATTAAAATGTCAAGTAACAGACTAACACTCCCAGCTTAAGAAAAGATAAAAAATACATTGTGAAAAGATAATTCCTACTTATTCATACCCCCTCATAATTATTATGAGAATCGGAAGCCGATCTCTCAGGTGCATTTTATGAGATATAATAGGGGGCCAGATGGAGTTCATCAGGTACGTGGAAAGGAGAACGGAGGGTGGCCGAAAGGTGGGTTGGTTATTTTCTGACCAAGCGGTACCGCAAGCTGGTGCCGATCGCTCTGGTTGAGGCGAGCGCTGAAGAGGACGCCAAGCACCGGGTGGCTGACGCCCGCCGCGGCTGCAATGTTATCTTTAAGGAGGAGCCCCGAGAGATCTGGCGTCGGGCGATGAAGATCCTGGAGGGTCTCATCGCTGACCAGCGAACCTGAAACCCGGCCAAACCCAAAGCGAGCCGCTTCCCGACTCGCTCTTTTCAAGGCAAGTTTACAACTCAGTCCATTTCTGGTATCTTATGACAGTGAAATATCTAAAAATCGTATTCCCCGGTAGCTCAATTGGCAGAGCGCTTCGCTGTTAACGAAGATGTTACTGGTTCGAGTCCAGTCCGGGGAGCCAA
>JBBTQI010000005.1:0-17641 GCA_038078835.1 Patescibacteria group bacterium
GGCTCTCTTAGCCCGAGCCATACTCTGGAAGCTCATCTTCCTTATCCGGATACCGCTCTACCTTATGAGTTAAAACAAAAATACTCCCGGAGCCGCAAAGTGCGGACGGGAGTATTTTCATTATCGAGTGTATCCAAGCGAGCTGGCAACGGTCATAACCTTGCGGTTGTAGCTCTTTGAGGGATTATAGCCCCAAAGCGCTCTGTCCACATCGGGATAACCGCAGAGTCTCAGATATTTAGCGGCGGAGAAGATGGCATCTTCAACGTTTGTAATATCAACTGTGCCGTCGCCGTTGCCGTCAACACCAACCCGGCGGAAGGTGCCGGGCATAAACTGCATCGGCCCAATGGCGCCGGCGTACGAGCGCTTGGCGGTCGAGCCAGAACGACCGGTCTCAACATAGTGAACCGCCTCAAGAATTCGAGGGTCTACGCCATACTCCGCGCCCGCCCGGCGATAAATATCGCTAAAGTCGGCGGGGTCGACACTGCGGCCGTCACGGGCGATAACGCCCCGGCTGATTATTTTGGCTTTGGTTTCTGCCTCCGCCCTGGCTCTTGTCTCAGCCTCAGCGCGAGCCTTCTCCTTGGCTTCTAGCTGGAAGCGCTTTTCCCGCAAAACCACGGACTCTCCGGGCGCAATCTGTGATATCTTGTGCTCAGCCGTGACGGTTTGAGCGAAAGCCAGGTTTAGATTAAGACTGTAATCAATTGCCGTATCGCTCGCTGGACCCGGTTTCCCGGCTAAACCAGAGATGCCCAGGCTGACCGGAAGCGTGATTGACATTACGGTGACGGAAGCAACCTTGCGAACCCTTTCGGCCAGGTTTCCGTCTCTACCGCGTACGATACCCCCCGATCCACTCCTTACCCCCCAAAGAGGTAATCTCATCAAGTTTGCCTAATATTCGATTGGAGTGTCTGTCTTTGCCTCCGGCGTAAACCAGAGAATCTTGTATCAGGCTTCCTTTTTTAATTAAAATGACCTCGAAGATTCGAGGCGTTGTTATACTATATCACAATATATTTTATTTGTCAATACCCAAATCGTATTTGTTTGAGCTCCGCACAGCATCCCATTATAGCTAGCGGCGATCTTTTAGCAAGGCCCTTATCGACAAAGACGGGGAAATGCGCTACAATACCCTTATAACAATTAATAATCTCGCAAGGATATGAACGATTGCATCTTCTGCCAAATTGTCCAGGGCCGTCTTCCGGCGAAAATACGCTATGAGGACAATAACTTCCTGGCCCTTGATGATACTAATCCCAGGGCCCCGACACACATCCTGCTTATTCCCAAAAAGCATTTTGAGTCGGTCGCCAGTTTAAGCGAGGGCGATAAAATACTGGCAGGAGAGATGATTCTTAGGGCCAACAAGATAGCCGCAGAGGCCGGATTGGATCGGAATTTCCGCCTGACTACCAACACCGGTCCCGATGCCGGACAAGCCGTTTTACATCTTCATTTCCATATTCTGGGCGGGCGGCCGCTTGGTCCTGTCGCTTAGGCCTTGTCAAAGCAGTCTTTTTTTGGTATAGTTCGGATAACGGGAACTTTTGTTTTTTTGTTTGTGAATATATTTGGAAGGTGGTGATTAGCGTGATCGAAGTACGACGGAAAGGGGATGAAAAGTTTGAGATACTTGTGCGCCGTTTTAACCGCGAGGTTCAGCAAAGCGGTGTTCTAACCGTCGCTAAAACCAAGCGTTTTTTTGCCCGTGACATTAATCGTTCTCAGCGGCGCAAGTCGGCAATAAGAAAAAGCATTATTCGCGATGCCAGGCGGGGTTATTAGTTCCGGCGAGGATTTTTATGTCGATTCTCCAAAAGATCGATACGGATTACATTGAGGCCTATAAGGCGCATAACGAACTGTGCGTTTCTGTTTTGCGATTGCTCAAAAGTGCGCTCAAAAATCTTGCTATTGCCTCCGGCAAAGAGTTAATCGACAAAGATGTGATCAGGGTCATCAGGCGCGAGATTAAGCAACGCGAAGAAGCAGCTAATCAGTACAAGAAAGCCGGTCGAATTGAATTGGCCCAAAAAGAGGAGGACGAGGTTAGGATTCTAACCAACTATCTTCCCGTTCCACTCTCCAGGGAAGAGCTAAGCGCTCTTATTGCCGAGACGGCAAGCACCGGGCAGATTGACCATCCCGGCCGTCTTACCGGCGCCGTCATCGCTAAAGCCCAGGGCAGAGCGGAAAGCGCCCTGATCGCCAAGCTTGCCGCCGAGTTCTTCGAAAACAAAAACAAGGGTTGATACCCTTGTTGCGCTGCGCGATCACTCTTCGACTCCACTCAGAGTATGGGCGCAGTCGAATACCGGCGGCGACGCTACCAAATCTTGCAATGAAAAAGGTACTCACAAAATACATCTACGTTATCACCCTTGTTATTTCCTTTACCACTCTTATCTTCTTCCTGCTTGCTTACCTCTCCATTTTGCTGCTTTCGGTTAACTATATCTGGCAGGTGGCCATTTTTTCTTTGTCGTCCGTACTTTCAGCCGTCGTTGCCACTATCGGTCTCTCCGTTTTTAGTCCGCCAATGAGCGAGGTTATTTTTAACTCACGCCGAATGTCGCGCTTTGAGAGTCTCTCCAGTCCGATTCTCCTAAAACTGTCAACCGAAGCTCCGGGAACATACCACCACTCGATTAATGTTTCAAACCTGGCGCATAAGGCGGCCAAAGATGTGGGCGCCGACTCCATTTTAGTTCGAACTGCCTCCTACTACCACGATATCGGCAAACTGACCAGCCCCACCTTTTTTATCGAAAATCAAGCCCAAAAAGAGATCCCGACTGATGACAGCGCCGCTTCAATTCGACAAAGCGCTCGCAAAATCATCGCTCACGTAGCAGATGGCGTCAAGACCGCCCAAAAACATCACCTACCGCCCGAGATAATTGACCTTATTGCCCAACACCATGGCACCTCAAGAGCGGTTTATTTTTATGAAAAAGCCAAGGAGCGCGGGCTTAAGATTCAAAAAACCGACTTTCGCTATACCGGGCCGCATCCGCTTTCCCGGGAAGCCGCCATTCTGATGCTGGCCGACAGCGTTGAGGCGACCGCCCGAACCCTGCCCAGGCTTTCATTGGAAAATATCCGAACAATTGCGGAGAACACAATTCATGAAAAACTTGCCGATGGTCAGCTTAAAAACGCCCGCCTCCTGGAAATGGATTTGGCTAAGATAAAGCAATCCTTTGAGGCAACGCTTTTGGCAATCTATCACCAAAGAATTGATTATCATAACTCCAATGAAAGTTAGCTTTATCGGCAAAATTCCGGATAATCTCGAGGATTCACTCGACTCGCTCGAAAAGTTACTTAATCTGGCGGCCAATAAGCTTGGAGTAGGAGAGAGTGATGTCGTTGAAATCTCCTTTGTCTCTGCCCTTAAGATCAAAAGGTTGAATCAGCAGTATCGCCAGATTAACTCACCGACGGATGTTCTCTCCTTTCCTCAGGCTAAAACGCCGGCGCCGCTCAATGTCCTGGGTACCATAGTTGTTGCTCCGTCAGTGGTCGCAGAAAAGAAAGAGGGAATGATCAATGTCCTGCTGCATGGCTTGCTTCATTTGGCCGGCTTCGACCATGAAGTCGACGAAAAGGCGTGGGACGAAGCCGCTAAGAAGATCGGCTGCAAACTATAATTACCAATAACCTGTCTGTTTCTTGATTATTTGAATGCGAGGGATCATGACATACAAAAAATTTAGCCTGAAAAGATTAGCTCGAAGTTTTAATTACGCCTTGCGCGGCGTTATTTTCCTCTTAACCTCGGAGCAGAATGCCCGGATTCATGCCGTTTTAACCATTATTGTTGGTGTTGGCGCATATATTTTTGGCGTCACCCGACTCGAAGCGGCAGTTCTTTTTATGGCCGTCGTCCTGGTTTTTGCAATTGAGATTATCAATACGGCTATCGAGAAAATCTTTGACGTGCTTCATCCGGAGAATCATGAAGTCATTGCCAGGATCAAGGACGCAATGGCCGGCGCCGTTCTAATCAGCGCCATTATTGCCACGGTCGTCGCAATGCTAATCTTCTTGCCCTACTTTAAGGCGCTCTTTACTTGATTTATGCTTGATACCAAGGGTTCTTTAATATAAACTAGTAATCAGGTAAACAACCCCGTTAGATATACCGCCCGACAATGCTATAACCATAATTATTAAACAACAACACCGCACTAATAATTACCCGACTATGGCGGCACATCTAACGGGATTGACTGGAGGGAAGAAAATGCAAAATAAAATTTCAGTCGGGATCGATGTTGGCAACACCAAAATCATTACCTGTATTGGTAAATTTGAAAACGGAACAGTAGATATTATTGGCGTCGGCAACAGTCCCAACCAGGGCATAAGAAAGGGTGTTGTTGTTGATGTTGAAGAAACCGTCTCAGCCATCTCAGCCTCACTTGAAGAGGCCGAGAGAATGGCTGGCGCCGCCGCTCAGTTTGGAGCAATCGGTATCAGCGGTCCTCATATTGAGTTCGAGGAAAATCGCGGCGTGGTCGCCATTTCCCGGGCCGACGGCCAAATCGGCGAGGCTGATGTCGGCCGCGCCCTCGAAGCCGCTCAAGCGATCTCCAACAGACCAAACCGCGAGGTTCTTCATATTATTCCCGCCGCCTACATCATCGACGGACGCGAGGAGATTAAGGATCCGATTGGTATGACAGGTATTCGCCTCGAGGTCGTCGCCGAGGTTATCTCCTCGTCAACAAACGCCATAAAAAGCCTGACCCGCTGTGTTGACCAGGCCGGGGTCGGCGTTAATGAAGTCGTTTTTTCCCCTCTGGCTACCGCCGAGCTTCTTGTCTCCAAGCGCCAGCGCGAAATCGGCGCTCTGCTTATCGATATCGGTTCCGGCGGAACCTCTTATGCCGTTTTCGAAGACGGCAATTTAATCTTTAGCGGCGTTATTCCTATTGGCACCATGCATATTACAAATGATTTGGCCATCGGTTTGCGCACAAATATTGATATCGCCGAAATCATTAAGATTAAGCATGGCTTTGCCTTGCCCGACAAGGTTGATGAGAATGAGGAGATCGACCTTTCCAAGCTCGATAAAAATGAGCAGGGCACGGCTGAATTAAAGTACGTCGCCGAAATAATCGAGGCCCGCCTCAATGAAATCCTCTTGATTATCAAGGAGAACCTCGGCAAGATAGGTCGCGACGGCACACTGCCGGCCGGCGTTGTCTTAACCGGCGGCGGCGCCAAGATTGAGGGAGTCACCGAGCTGACAAAGGAGACCTTGCGCCTACCGGCGCAGATCGGCAAGCCGGCCATTGAGATTAATGGCCTTATTGACAAGCTCAACGATCCGGTATATGCTACGAGCATAGGACTGATGCTCTGGGGAAAAAATAAAAGCGGAGGCGGAAATTCCTTCGATTTTGGTGTCAATAATTTTAACGGGCTCTTAGAAAGAGTCAGGTCTGTGCTGAAACACTTCCTTCCTTAAAGGTAATATCTATGGTGGAAAAATCAAAATCAGAACTTGCTAATTTTGCCGTCATTAAGGTAGTGGGCGTCGGCGGCTCCGGCTGCAGTGCTCTTACCAGAATGATCAACTCCAAGCTTCGCGGCATTGAATTTATTGCCGTTAATACCGACGCGCAAGCACTGGCATTTAATGAAGCTCCCCTAAAGGTTCAAATCGGCAAGGAGACAACACGCGGCTTGGGAGCGGGCGCCGATCCGGAGGTTGGCCGCAAGGCAATCGAAGAAAACAAGGAGGAGGTTTATGAGACTCTCAAGGGCGCCGATATGGTCTTTGTCACTTGCGGTATGGGCGGCGGCACCGGCACGGGTGCGGCACCCTTTGTCGCGGAGATCGCCAAGGAACTTGGCGCGCTCACGGTCGGCGTTGTAACCAAGCCTTTTACTTTCGAGGGTCTGCGGCGGCGCAAAATTGCGGAGATGGGAATTGCCGAAATGAAGGACAAGGTTGACACCCTTATTACTATTCCCAACGACCGCCTGCTTCAAGTAATTGATAAAAAGACATCTCTTTTTGACGCCTTCGGTGTTGTTGACGACGTTCTGCGCCAGGGCGTTCAGGGTATCGCCGATCTTATTATCTATCACGGTATTATTAACGTTGACTTCGCCGACGTTAAAGCAATTATGTCTGACGCCGGCAGTGCCCTTATGGGCATCGGCCACGGCACCGGTGATAATCGGGCGATCGAGGCCGCTCGTGCCGCGATTGACTCGCCCCTGCTTGAACTCTCCATAGACGGCGCCAAGGGAATCCTCTTTAATATCACCGGCGGGCCGGATCTGGGTATGTACGAGATTGACGAGGCGGCCAAAGCGATTACCGAGGCGGCTGACGCCGATGCCAATATTATCTTTGGCGCGATTATCGACGAGGCGATGCAGGGCGAGGTTAAGATCACCGTTATTGCCACCGGCTTCGAATCCGAAACCAATAAAATGGGCAACAAAAAGGCCTTTGCCGCGCCCGAAACAAAACCAAGCGACATCCCCAGTTCGCAAATCGTCCGGCGGAGTGAGCGGCCCTTTTATGCCGAGCCGGTTCCCGAGGAGAAACCAAGTCAAACTGCCCCGGTTGAAGCGGACGAGGAGTTTGATGTCCCCGCTTTCATCAGGCGTAAATTAAAGTAAGTTCCAAATCGCAAGCACTAAATCACAAATAAATAACAACACTCAACAATCAAATTCCAAACTTTTGGTCATTAAGTGTTGGTAATTGAGATTTATTTGGATTTTGAGGTTTGTAATTTGGAATTTTTTGTTTATGTTATGTCCTGCTTGCAAAAAATCGGATAGCAGAGTACTCGACTCGCGTGACGAGGAGAGTTTTGTTCGCCGCCGCCGCGAGTGTTTAGTCTGTCACTTCCGCTTTACTACCTACGAACGAGTTGAACCGCTCAAACTCCAAGTGATCAAAAGGGGCGGCTCACTCGAAGATTATAGTCGAGAGAAGTTGGCGCGCGGCATCTATCTGGCACTGGAGAAGCGGCCTTTTAGCAAAGATCAGATTGAAGGTATTGTCGACGACATTGAGCGGACAATTCTTATTCTCAATATCAAGCGCATCCCGACACGCCAGATCGGCGATCTTGTGATTGACAAGCTCAAGTCAGCCGACGAGGTTGCCTATTTGCGCTTCCTCTCTGTCTACAAGAGCTTTGGCAGCGCCAAGAAATTCCAGGTTGAGGCCGAGAAGTTAAAGCGATAAATCAACTCCCGATTGCTCCTCCGTCCCGTAGACGAAAAAGATTAGACGGGTAAATCAATTTTAAATACCAAACAAAAAAGCTCCGTGCTGGCCGAATCTAACCGGTTTTTTCTGTTTGCCAGGCATACAGAGCAGTTGTAACCACTCTCTCCTAGGCGTCGCAGACCGGCTGCCCAACCAGCATGGAGTTTTATCCCCACAGTGTACTCTTGCGAATAACTGTCCATATTCATTATGGCATATTTGCACAAGCTAAGCAACTCCCGCTCACCACAAAACAAGATATTTTTGCTATTATGAGATCAGGACTTACGCATTTAGAGAGCAAACTTCAGTTTGTTGGGATAGAAGCTAAGTGCCTGAACAGTCTTTGTCCCCGGCACGCTGAAGCGTGGACTCTAGAATTTACGTAGGTCCTGGAGATATAACAGCTGCCTCAATAATTTATTAGAGATAAATCTTCTTTATGGCTGAGATAAAAAAGGTGCTCATCACCGGTGCAACCGGCTATATCGGCCGACAGCTCTTGTCTCGGCTCAGTCAGACCGGGATCAAAGTTAGCGGCTTAACGCGCGATAAGCGCTCAGCCGGACAAATGTCAGTCGATTTTCCGGCGGTTGATTTTAGGATTGGAGATGCGCTGGACTACGACTCTATGTTTAAAGCCACCCGGGGGGTTGATATTATCTATTACCTTCTGCACGCACTTGAATCCGCTCCGCGTCACGGAGCGGACGAGGCGGCCGAAAAAGACCGGTTGATGGCCCAAAATACGGTCAGAGCCGCCAAAACTAACGGTGCCCAAAGGATAATTTATCTTGGCGGAATGTATAATCCGGCCGAAAAACTCTCGCTTCACCTCCAGAGCCGCCGCGAAGTCGAGGAGATTATTACTCGCAGCAAGATACCCTTCACCGTTTTTCGCGCCTCGGTCATCATCGGCCCCGGCGCCGCTGCCTTTGAGCTCCTTAGGGCGGCGATAGAAAAAATGCCAATAATTCCCTTGCCGTCTTGGCGCAAGACCCTCATCCAGCCGATCGCCAGCGGTGATGCCCTGACCTATCTTGCCAAGGCACAGCAAAAACCGGAGACTCTAAACCGCTGTTTTGATATCGGTGGTCCGGAGATTGTGAGCTACGCCAAACTAATTAAAGACTATTCCAGAACCAAGGGGCTAAAACGGATATTCTGCCCGGTACCCGGACAGTGGCGTACCCTTACCGCGGCAGTGCTCCAGAGAATCGCTCCGGTTAACCCCAACATCACCTTCTGGCTGGTTGAATCACTCTTAAATAATATGACTGCCAATCCGGCCGACACCAAGGAGCTCAAGACAATTTACGGTTTTTCGCCCAAACCGATCTTTAATCAAATGCTGCCAAACTCACAGCAACCGCACAATGAGTAGTTTATTTGCCTCAAAAGCGCACGAGCCGCTCGCCGAAAAGCTGCGGCCAAAGTCGTTGGATGATTTTGTTGGTCAAGAACACATTTTGGGTGAGGGTAAGATCATGCGCCGCATTATCGAATCGGATAGAATTATTCCTATGATCTTCTGGGGACCGCCCGGTTGCGGCAAAACAACGTTGGCACGGATTATCGCCGAACGCACCAATGCCAATTTTGTCTGGTTCTCGGCAGTGAGCGGGGGAGTGGGGGATGCCCGAAAGATTATCGACAAAGCCGGGGATGACCTTGAGCTCTACCAGAAAAGAACGATATTATTTGTTGATGAAATCCATCGTTTTAATAAATCCCAACAGGATTTTTTTCTACCCTATGTTGAGAACGGGACAATAATTTTACTTGGCGCGACAACAGAAAACCCCTCCTTTGAGGTCAACGCCCCTCTTCTTTCCCGCGCAAGAGTGTTCCATTTTAGAGAATTATCAATCAATGATATCACCGAGTTAATCGACCGGGCACTTAAGTCAATCAATGCCAATTTTCCGCAATTTTTCCCCTCACTCTCTTCTGTCATCCCG
This sequence comes from Patescibacteria group bacterium, assembly GCA_038078835.1. Taxonomy (GTDB): domain Bacteria; phylum Patescibacteriota; class UBA1384; order XYA2-FULL-43-10; family 1-14-0-10-43-13; genus JBBTQI01. The sequence continues at coordinate 9,232 of JBBTQI010000005.1, forward strand.
ACCTCTTCTTCTGTCATCCCGACCGAAGTGGAGGGATCTTTAAACAAAACAAGACCTATTAAAAGATCTCTCGACTCCGAAGCCACACCGCTCGAGATGACAAAGAAAGGGGTAAGAGTTGTCATTGACTCAAAAGCTAAAGAAAAAGTCGCCGATCTCTGCGAAGGCGATGTTCGTGACGCTTACAATGCTATTGAACTGGCTATAATATCAGCCGATGTTGCTGACGGCAAGATTAAAATCGATAAAAAACTGGCCGAAGAATCGGTTCAGCAGAAGTTTATCCGTTACGACAAGGACGCCGATGGGCACTACGATGCCATCTCCGCCCTTCACAAGTCAATCAGGGCCTCCGATGTCGACGCCGCCCTTCATTATCTCGCCCGAATGCTGGAAGCGGGGGAGGACCCGCTCTATGTCGTGCGCCGATTAGTCCGATGCGCTTCCGAAGACATCGGCCTGGCCGACCCGCAAGCCCTGATCTTAGCGGCGGCAGTCCAGCAAACCGTCCACTTCCTTGGCATGCCCGAGTGCAATGACGCCATCGCCGAGCTGGTTATTTATCTGTCCCTTGCCAAAAAATCCCGGGCGGTGGATAATGCGTACAGTAGCGCTAAAGCCGATGTTTTAAATCAACGCTTAGATCCCATCCCGCTCAAAATCCGCAACGCTCCAACCAAACTGATGAAAGACTTCGGCTTCGGCAAGGATTATCAAATGTACGATAAGGAATCTCTGTTGCCGGAGAACTTAAAAGGCAAGAAATATTGGCAAGACTATTAAACAAGTGGAGGTGTAATGGAAACAGAGAATGGGCACAATCAGGGGCAAAGAGAGGAAGTGTTGCCGAGAGAAGAGAAAAAAGAATCACATTCTTTTAGTACTGGTGATTTTGTCGAAAGCACAGAACCAGATCTGCGTCCCGGCGGGCCGGTTTTAGTTAAGGATGACGGAACAATGTGGATCGGTGGCTGGAAGGTCGACGAGCTTGGTTATTACTCAGCACCATCCGGTTCACAAGATCGTGTTGTTTGGGAAAGGCAAAAAGAGGCAAGTGTGGCTCGTGGTATGTATAAACTAGATAAAGTTGAAAAGCCTGAAAACTTGCCGCTCAGTCCAGTTTATCTCCCGATGCGAGTAACAGGGCTTCATCCCAAACCAAACCAACCGAACCAACTTTTAGACCGGCCAATGGACCTGCCAACTCGTAAAATGCCGCGGGGCATGAGAGGCCCAAGTGGCGAAAATACACTTGTCTGGTATAATAGCCTATATTATCTTGCAGGAGAAGGAATTGGGGGGCACTTGGAAATCAAAAATCCCGATTACATATCTCTCGATGGCGGAACTATACTTTCCTCCGAGGACAGAAAACGCTTTATAGAAGAGAAAAATCGTCAAATTCAGGCCGATGAAGCCAAATTGACTGGCCAGTCTTGACTTTTGGGGGGAAATGTGCTAATATGTTAAACGTTGATTGCGGAAAGCTCTAAATGTCAGCTTTCGGCATCAAAGCTCTTTAAGGTATCCTCGCGCCGGATCCGTCTTCCGACGGTCTCGGTGCGGGGAACCCTGAAGGGCTTTTTTGTTTCCACCCTGTGGATAACTTGACCTATGAGAGCTTGCTTCTCGTGTTATATTAGGGAGGCAATGCAGCTCGAAATCCAATTCCAAGAAAAAACTCCCGGCATACTTGAGGGATTAAATGAAAACCAACACGAGGCGGTAACCCACAAAGACGGCCCTCTTTTAATTATTGCCGGAGCCGGCACCGGCAAGACAACTGTCTTGGCTCGACGCATTGCTTACATTATTGAGCAGAAGTGGGCCAAACCTTCAGAGATATTAGCCCTCACCTTCACCGAAAAGGCCGCCGCCGAGATGGAGGAGCGCGTCGACCAACTCGTTCCTTACGGTTACGTTGATATGTGGATCTCCACCTTTCATGCCTTTGGCGAAAGTCTTCTCCGGGACTACTCTATTGAGATGGGCTTGCCATCCCACTACAAACTTCTGACCGAAACCGAGCAAGCCATCTTTATGAATGACAATCTTTATACCTTTGATCTCAAATACTACCGGCCCCTGGGCAATCCCACCAGCCATGTCGAGGCCATATTGTCGCACTTTTCGAGACTAAAGGATGAGTTAATTACACCCGAAGAATATCTAAAATTTTCAAGACAACGATTGTCAAGTTCCATACCCCCTCTTAATCTCCCCCTTACTAAGGGGGAGAAACAGGGGAAAATCTCTCTTACTAGGAAGGAAGGAGATGAGAACACCAAAAGTGATAAGGCCGAGGCAGAGAAAATGCTAGAATTGGCCAATGCTTATGCCAGATATAATGAACTGATGCTGCAGGCGGGGAATCTTGACTTTGGCGACCTGATCTTTTTAACCCACAAACTCCTCAAGGAAAACCCGAAAATATTGGCTGAGTGCCGGAAGAAATTTAAATATATTCTCGTCGACGAATATCAGGACACAAATTACGCTCAAAACGAGATCGTCAAACTCTTGGCCAACGAACACGGCAACATCACGGTCGTGGGCGACGATGATCAGAGTGTCTATAGGTTTAGGGGCGCCTCAATTTCTAATATTCTGGATTTCAAAGAGACCTATCCGGACGCTCACCAGATAGTTCTGACTGAAAATTATCGCTCAACCCAAGAAGTTCTTAATTGTTCATATAAACTCATACAGCATAATAATCCTGACCGGCTCGAGGTAAAAAACAAGATTAACAAAAGGCTTATCACCGCACGTCGCGGAGAAACACCGGAGCTCCTTCATTTTGAGACACTTTCAAGTGAGGCTGATGGTATGGCGCAAAAGATTCTTGAGCTAAAAAAGACACAGGGTTATGCCTATAACGATTTTGCTATCCTGGTCAGGGCCAATGATCAGGCCGAGCCCTTTATGCAAGCTCTGCAATTTGCCGGCATCCCCTTTGTTTTCTCGGGCGCGAGCAACCTCTTTGATCGCCCGGAGATCAAAATGCTCATTGCCTTCTTAAGAGCACTGGTTGACCCGAACGATCATTTGAGCCTCTACACTCTGGCAACGAGCGAATTGTATGAAGTCCCGGCCCGAATACTGTCTGAGTACTATATCCAAGCCAAAAAGACAAACCGATCCGTACCCGCCATCATCGAAAGCCAGCTTGCCGGCCTGGTTCAGCCAAACGAGAAACTGCAGGAGCTAGCCAGAGACGTCCGAACATATCAAAAGATGATGGAGAAAACTAATGCCGGAGAAATTCTCTATGGTCTGCTTGAATCAAAAGATTACTTAAAAAAGTTGGTGGCAAAACCCTCGATCGAAAATGAACTTAAAATCAAAAACATCGCTAAATTTTTTGATCGCGTCACCCAATTTAATCATGCGGCCCAAAATAAAAATGCCGTTGCTTTTGTCGAAAGTCTCACCCTCCTTCAGAAGGTCGGTTCGGAAACAGCGGTTTCCGAATTAGATTCCGACTTAGATGCCGTCAACGTTTTAACAGTCCACGCCGGCAAGGGGCTTGAATGGAGGGTTGTTTTCATCGTCAATGCTGTCTCCGACCGCTTTCCCAGTCGAAAAAGACGAGAGCAACTGCCCGTCCCCAACGAGCTGATTCGAGAGCAACTGCCGGAAGGCGATTTTCACCTCGAAGAGGAGAGAAGACTCTTTTACGTTGCGGCGACAAGAGCAAAGGACCGTCTTTTCCTAACCTTTGCCGAAGACTGCGGCGGCAAACGCAAAAAGAAGCTTTCTCGATTTGCCCTGGAACTATTTGACGACCCTCATCCGGAGAAATCAGCAAAAAAACTCTCGGCGCTGGAAAAAATTGCCCGTTTTAGAAGGATTGAGGCAGAAACAATGGAGTTGCCGTATCGTTTTGCCGCGGAGAAAATCAGGCTCTCTCGCTTGCAGGTAGATGACTATTACACCTGTCCAAAAAAATTTTACTTCGGGCACATCGTGAGAATCCCCCTAATGGAGAACCATGCCCTCATGTACGGAACGGCCATTCACTCTGCCATTAACCGCCACCTGGGACGGCGCATAAGACAAGAGGAGGCAAGCCTAGACCAGCTCCTGCTTGACTTTAGGGCCGCTTTTCATAGCGTCGGTTTCATTAGTCTCGAACACGAAGAGCGGCGCTACAAGGCAGGACTGGAGACGCTTAAACGATTTTACGCTGAAAATATGGCTGAGGCAGATTTGCCGAGCGCGCTGGAAACCAGTTTTGTCTTTACGGTTGGCAATACCTCAATAAATGGCCGCTATGACGCCATTTACGGAGAAGGGGAGAGTGTGGAGATCAGGGATTTTAAAACCTCCGACGTCAAAACGCAAGAAGATGCCGATCGCCGGATTAAGGAATCAACCCAAATGATGCTCTATGCGCTTGCTTGGCACGAAAACCACAAAATAATTCCTAAAACAACGCTCTATTTTATTGAATCCGGAATCAGTGGCGAAACTGTCTTTGGTTTGGCAAAGCTTGAGGAGACCCGCCGCTTAATCACCAATGTTGTTTTGGGAATTAAGAAAAACGAGATGGAAGCCAAACCGAATATCTTCGCCTGTACCTGGTGTGCCTTTCGGGGGATCTGTCCGGATTCAATCGCAAGGTAGCAAGATTGACCCACTCGAGACTCTTGGGGTAAAATTAATATGGTCAATAACCAAGATACGACATTGATGATTGCCTGCGGCTAGTTTTTTTGTTTCTTGGTGTTTGGTTATTCTCCGCCTTCGGCGGAGGGAGGGGTATGTCAGAGCTCGTTATTATTTTAGCGGCGGCGCTCATTAGCTCAATCTTAATAATACTGGGTCTGATTTTTTATTTTTCCAAAAAATTTTCTACCCTGGCCCAAGACAGGGCGGGAGAAAACGGACTTCAGTTCTTAAACCAGAACATCCAATCCCTGGGGCATAATGTGGCCCAGTCAATGCAAAACACCACTCGGGCCATGAATGAACGGCTTGATAACGCCACTCGCGTCATTATGGCTGTAAATAGCGAACTGGGCCAAATGCGCGAGATCGGCTCCGACCTCAAGAATATCCAGGGGTTCTTAAAGTCGCCCAAGCTTCGCGGGAATCTTGGCGAACAGGGCCTAAAGGAGCTTCTGACGCAAGCCCTGCCGGCAAAGTATTTTAATCTGCAGTACTCTTTTCGCAATGGCGCTGTTGTTGACGCCATCATTAACTTAGAGGCCGGCAAGATCCCCATTGATGCCAAGTTCCCTCTGGAAAACTTTCACCGTATGATCCAGGCGGAATTGGAAAACGAGAGAGCGGCGGCGCGGCGGAAGTTTCGCGATGATTTCCGCCGTCACGTTCTGGCTATTTCGCGCAAATATATCAATCCGGACGAGGGCACGGCAGAGTTCGCCTTTATGTATATACCCGCAGAAACAATCTACTTTGAGGTCATAAACAACGAGGCCGATCTTTTCGAGTTGGCTGCCAATGAGCACGTTGTTTTAAGCTCTCCCTCAACATTTTTTTATTACCTTCGCACCATTATGCTGGGCCTCGAGGGGAAACGAATCACTGAAATCAGCCGAGAAATATTAAAGGCTTTGCGCACAGTAAAACAGCAGTCCCGCTCTCTGGGCGATAACATTTCTGTCCTAAACCGCCACCTCGGCAACGCCGGCAAATCCATGAGTCAGGTTAGCGACCAGTATCTCAAATTAGCCAACCGTATTAACCGAATTGATCTTCTAGATGGCGAGCAGCTCCAAAGGCTTGATAGCGATAATGAAAAGTAGCACTCTTAAAATTTCTACCCTTTTTTTGGCGCTGTCTCTGGCTGTCCTGGCCCTCTTTGTCTTGGCTCGAAGTGAAATTGCCGCCTCAAGTCGCTTTATTGGAAGCAAAAGCTACACCTTTCAATACGTCCAGCCGAGCACCCCCCTTGCATCGCTCGAAACCGGAAACAAGGAGGGTGCACCGCAAACCAAAAACGACCCGGCCGTGCCGATCTTGATGTATCATCACATCCGCAACTACAACAACCCGAGCGACCAGGCCGGCCAAATCCTCTCGGTCTCGCCGCAACGATTTAGCGAGCAGCTTGATCTCCTGATTAAAATGGGCTATACTACGGTGACCTTCGCCGATATTAAAGAAAACAGGCTCCCGGCCAAACCCATTATCCTAACTTTTGATGACGGATACGCCAACTTCTACAAGCATGCTTATCCGGAACTTCAAAAACGACAAATGAAGGCGGTAGTCTATGTTATAATTAATTTTGTTGGCAAAGACGGTTATTTAAACTGGAACGAGATAGCTGAGATAGCCCGAAACCAGATTGAGGTCGGTTCACACACCCTGACACACCTTAATCTGGCCGCCGCCTCGCGCAACCGGACGGTCCAAGAACTGACCGAGAGCAAGAAGATAATCGAGAATAAAACCGGCCGGGAGGTTTTAAGCCTGTGTTATCCGAGCGGCAAGTACTCCGACGAGGTTATCTCTGTTGCAGCGGAGAGTGAATACGCTTACGCCGTCACCACCAGGCGCGGATCAGCCGATTTCAGTTCCCCCCTGGAGCTAAAACGCTACCGGATTAACTCCGACACATCCATTTTGCCCTTATTAGAAAAATGAAAAAGGCTCAAGTTAAGATCAGCAGAGAGGAAGCAGGCAAGCGGATCGATCTCCTTCTTGCTCAAAAATACCCCGAGTTTTCTCGGGCTTATTTTCAGTTTTTAATCAAAAATGGGCACATTCTGATAAATGGTCAAGGAGTCAAACCGCAAACTTCGGTAAAAACTGATGATCAGATTGAGATATCTTTTCTGGAAAAGGCGATTAATCCAAGCCTGGCGGGCGAGGAGATTCCGCTAAACATTATATTTGAAAACGAGGATGTCCTGGTCGTAAACAAACAAGCCGGTCTTGTGACTCACCCGGCAGCCGGAAACCTAAGTGGAACACTGGTTAACGCCCTGGTTAAATATCTTCCGTCAATTAAGGAGATAGGGGAGAACGCGACAGTTCGACCCGGTCTGGTCCATCGCCTCGACAAAGACACCTCCGGTGTTATGATCATTGCCAAAAACTCCGCCGCAATGGCACATTTGACCAAGGAGATCAAGACGAGGTCGGTCCGGAAAATTTATTGGGCACTCTGCTTTGGCTGGCCAAAAAACGAACAGGGCGAAATTATCAGCCATCTGGCCCGACACCCCCGTCACCGTCAAAAGATCGCCGTAGTCGACCCAAAAAGGGGCAGAGAAGCGATTAGCTGTTACAGAGTTATTGAATACTTGTCTGACGCGAAGGGCAACAGGGCCGGCCTGATTGAATTTAACATCAAAACCGGCCGGACACACCAAATTCGTGTCCAGGGCAAGAGCCTTGGTCATCCGATTCTGGGTGACTCTCTCTACGGCTCCAAATCCAGCTTGCTGCTTTCAAGGCAAAAGGGGATTGGGCGGCAAATGCTTCACGCCAAGTCATTAAGCATCCGTCTGCCCGACGAGACAAATGTTTCTAAATTTGAGGCCGAACTGCCAACAGATTTCAAAGAAGCCCTGGCAAGATTTAAGGAGGGTTAAAAAAAGATTAATTCTCCTGTTCTATTGCAAAAAATCCCAACCCCAAACCCCTGCGGTTTGAGTTGAGATCAGACCCACCGGCATAATCTGTAATAAGTATCCATCATCCCTCTCTACCCTTTATTTCCCAACCGCTTGGTGGTATAGTGAGTGGGAAATTATTTAGTCCTGTTTTTAACTATGCAAAAAGTTTACACTGAGCCGAGTCGAAGTGAAGCAAGACAATTTATTGATTCGGTAAAATGGACTTTTACCAAAACGATGCCCGAGATTCCTCACGAGTATATCGTCACTGATCGTTACCCAAAAAAAACGGAGGAGGTTAAAGCCTTTATCGCCGAAATCGAGAAAAACGGCTACACAAAATCGTTTTACAGTAAAGAGTACAAGTACCTGGAAATTGACGGTTATAAATATTGGGTAATCGGAAACATTATCAATAGGGCAAAATCAGAGGAACAAGAATGACAAAAAGCTATTATCGAATCATGCTTGGACGAAAGAGCGCCTATGCCGAGGAAGCACATGGTGGCAATTTTATTGGTGCCGGCTGGTTTGAAAATACTGATCTCACAAATAAATTGCCTGACAACTGGCGTGATTTTAACAAAGTAATGATTCCTGAATACATCAAACTTGAACCGGAAGCTTCTAAAGTTGCTGCCGGTCTTGCCTGCGGAATGCTCTGGACAATTACAAAAGGGATTCAGACTGGTGATATTGTCCTATGCCCTGATGGCGGCGGTTCGTACTATGTCGGCGAAGTTGCTGGTGGTTATGAGTACCACCCGGGTCAGATTTTACCTCATCGCAGAAGTGTCCGTTGGTTTTCCAATACT
>JBBTQI010000005.1:17651-117047 GCA_038078835.1 Patescibacteria group bacterium
CGCCCGAGATGAGATGAGCGAGCCGCTACGCCGCTCTGCCGGCGCGATTGGCACGGTTAGCAACGTCTCCACCTATGCCGAAGAAATAGAAAAACTGATTACCGGAGAGCGTCCACCAACGATAATTGCAACCGATGAAACCATCGAAGACCCATCAGTTTTTGCTTTGGAAAAACATCTCGAGGATTTTTTGGTTCAAAACTGGAAACATACCGAGCTTGGTAAAAAATACGACATCTTTGAAGAAGACGGCGAACTGGTGGGGCAGCAGTATCCCAGCGACACCGGACCGATTGACATTCTGGCAATCAGTAAAGATAAAAAAGAGTTATTGGTTGTAGAACTTAAAAAGGGCAGGGTCAGCGATGCTGTTATCGGTCAAATTCAACGGTATATGGGGTATGTTAAGGAGGAATTGGCTGAGAAAAGGCAGGAAGTTAAGGGCTTGATCATCGCGTTGGAAGACGATCTTCGTCTTAATCGAGCCCTCTCGGTAACCCGAAATATTGATTTTTATACATATGAAGTCAGGTTTAAATTGAACAAGAGTTAATTCATGCAAAAAGAAGCAAGCGCTCGAATTAAGTAGGAAATAAAAAATAGCCCGTTGGGGCTACTTCCGACCACGTTCCTAGACTGGTTGTCTCAGACACACCACCATCCGGTGATATAGCCATTCCAAAACAAAATGTCATGGCTTGGGCCGATTTTACCACCTTGAGAGATAGAAATTTTTCTCGATTGATGCCATTTGGTTTTAGGATCGCTATAGAATATCCCCATTGTCCACATTAACTTCAGGACTAACTATTTTTACGCACCTTGTGGCTTCCTCTCGTACTTAATACGGGGCCGGCTCTGGAGGGCGGACAAAGGTTCTCAAACAAACGTCCCGTGGCAAATTTGACATAAAGGCTTGAATAATTATACAATAACCGAGACTGTTGCAGTCAAATCGTCCGGATAGGAGGGGATAAATATGGCCGGCTTTGACAGTGACGAGCGCCTCAAAGAGGCGCTGGCGGGACTGGAGTCAGCGGTTCGCGACTATGGGTCGTGTTTACTGTTGCTCGTCATCCCGCACTCGGGAGACGAGGCGATCGTCTTCCGCACCTCGTTCCGCGAACTTGATAGACAGGAACTCTCTGACGCCTGCGGGGAGGCCGTCAGCCTGCGGCACTCAAGGACATCGTTCCTTTCACGGCTGAAGTATTGGCAACAGGCACAGGCGGTCATGACCGCCTGGCAGCGGTTCAACGACGAGATCACGAGTTACGAACGGGCCACCGAACGCGAGTACACGACGATCCTCGTTGCCGGATACCGCGAAGATCCGACTCTCACATCGGTCAATGGGGTCGAGGCAGTGACGCAAGGGATCACCGATCTCGAGCTGATCGAGAATGCCCTGACCCGGCGCGCTGCCTGAATGCCTGAACCCGCGCCCGTCCCGCGCCCAAGGATGGCCCGTGCCATCCTTTTTCATTCTAAGATAGAAACCAGCAGCGTTAGCTGGTGAGTGCGTTTAAAAGCGTAGCAATTATTCTTACGACCAATATTGAGGCAAATTAAAATCACCGCCGGGGTTGCCTTTTTGCTCATTGAAACTTGGATTTTTTCTCTTTCGGCAACTGTTGTGTACTCGATTGCCGTGTATTCGCTGCCCTGGTCGGAGTGAAGGTATATTGGAATCGTTTTGGTTTTATCCAGGGCATTAAGCAAAGCTCCGATCGTTAACTCCTTGTTGTGAAATCTCGAAACATTAAAGCTAATAATCTCTCTGGTGAATAAATCTATAATGGTGGCTAAGTAAATGAATCTACCCTGGAAACTCAAGTAGGTAAAATCGCTTATCCAGACAACATTTGGTCTAATGGGGCAGAAGCCTTTGATTAAGTTTTGATACTTAGCCGGTTCTTTGCCAACGTCCTCTTTTTTGTTTGGTTTTCTGCTTCTTCGCCGGTATGGTTTTAAATTGAACTTTTTCATCACCCGGCGGATTCTCTTTTTGTTCATCTTAAGCTCTAATGCAATTCGTTTGTGACCGTATAAGGGATTATCAACCAAGACTGACTCAATTTGGGCTTTCAGTTCCAAGTCAAGGGCCGGGCGCTTCGGCTGATAGTAGAGGCTCGAACAAGAGATTCCCAACGATTCGGCCAGTTCTGTTTTGGTTGTCTTTTTAATGGCATCGATCTCCGTTTTCTTTTCCCGGGCAATAGTCATTTTCGCCCCCTTTTTAACTGCTCAATTTCAGCAGTCAGTTTACCGATGATGGCGTAAAGTTTCTCGTTTTGGCGCTGTAACTTGTTGTTAGCTAAGACATTTGGAACACCAGGGGACGCTCCCGAAATAGCTACGAGTTTAGCGATAAGACGGAAAATCATTAGAACCACTATAACGTCAATATATAATGTCAATATATTTTACAATAGTGGTAAAAAATATTGACAAGTGGTGCCATGTGGTGTAGTCTGGTGAGCAGGAGGACAAAAAATAATGATTACATTTGCGGAAAAAATCAAGTCTTTAAGATTGGGTCTGAAACTGAGTCAAAACGAGGTTGCTGACCGAATCGGATTGAGCCGGCCTTCATATATTGCAGTGGAGAGCGGCGAGAAAGACTTAACCCTCAATCAATTGCGGCAGTTAGCCGCAATTTTTGGCATACCGCTTGAAGAATTAATTTTTGACACCATCTCGGTTTCCTCGAACGATTATAATCTAGAGAAGTACAAGCAAATAATTCTAAACTCCCTCGAATATGGCGGGGATGGCAAAGATGGTAAAATTACTAAAACAAAATTAGCAAAGCTTGCATACCTGGCCGATTTTGCCTGGTTCTACAAAAATTTGGTCCCAATGAGCGGACTGGCTTATAGACGAATCCAGCAAGGTCCCGTTCCGGACCAGTATTTTCGTATAATCGATGAGCTTTTTGATTCCGGCACCATTACCGTTGAAAACAAGGGTGCCGCTTTTATGATCCAACTCAACGAGAAAGCCTCAAGCGACCGGTTGAGCAAAGAAGAACTTGAGTTGATCAAAGCGATCGGAAAAAAATGGAAGGATAAAAATACGGCCGAAGTAGTCAAATTTACCCACGCGCAGCTGCCCTGGAAGATCTGCCGGGCCGGTGAATTAATTCCTTACGAACTGATAACACAGGAAGAGCCGGCCAATGTCTTCTGATCCTCAAAATTATGAGGTAGAGATTGATCAGTATGCCGAAAAACATTTCATTAAGGTTTTTCGCAAAAAACATAAAAGGGCTTGGGAAATAACTGAAACGGCGATCATTCAGGAGCTGCATAGGATTGATAATCTTCTGGGACTGACCGATCGGGCTGAGACAATTTCATGTACCGGTCAAGAGCTTCTGGCTAAACTTGATTTTAAGATTGCCGGCACGAACGAATCAGCTAAGGGTTCCGGAAATCGGGCCATCGTATAAAGGGGGCTAAGGGGACAGTTCTCCGACAGGCTTGGTTTTTAGACTTTTTAACTTTTAAATGGAATCAAAATAGGAAAAAATTGCTGCTTTGGCGGAGAGATTTTAAGCTCAAATACCTACATTTGGAAGGGACTACTCCAAATAGCACTTTCACATTTTTTTGTGTTATGATAAGTTATGAATGAGTCTTAAATCATAATACAAGGAGCATTATGGAGAGAGAAAGAGTCACCATTTCAATTAAGAAAGACGTTCTGGCCAGGGTCGACCAAACTGTCGACGGTGTTTCTATCAGAAATCGCTCTCACGCCATTGAGCACCTAATTACAAGCGCTGTCGGACCGGCCAACACCAAAAACGCCGTCATCCTGGTCGGGGGCAGGGGAGCGGTCAAGATCCTGCCGGCCATTCGCGATATCCTCTACGGTTTACGTGATAATGGTTTCGGGCGCGTCTATATTGCCCTCGGCTCGATGGCCGGGAATTTCAAAAATGACCTTGGCAACGGCGAGAACTTTGATCTCGATATTGAGTATCTTGAGGGCGGAGAGGGCAGCGGCGGCGCCCTTCTGCCGCTCAAGAAGAAATTCAAAGACACATTCATTGTCATTAATCCCGATGAAGATACTCCCAAGATTAATCTGGCCGGTTTAGTCCAGTTTCACAAGAACCATCGTGTTATTGCCACTATCGGCACAGACAATCTAAATGAGATGCGCGGCATCTACGTCTTTGAACCGGAGCTGTTTAACCATCTTCCCAAAGATTTCTCTATGCTGGAAGATGATATTTTCCCCAAACTCGCCGGGGTAAACCAACTGATCGTCTATCCCACTATCGCTGCCAAAGGATAGGGGACACCGCACCGTTGACGCCAAGTAAAACATAATTTATTATAGAGCTAACTGAATTAAAATTTACCGATTATGAGAAGAAACCTTTGGATTCTGTTTGCCGGCAGTATTGTTCTGATTGTTTTGGCAATTGGCGTTGACCTGCCGAAAAGTCCTCTCTTGGGAGAAAAAATCAAGGCTCAGCTCGGCCTCGATCTTGTTGGCGGCACCGAACTCGTTTATGAGGCGGATCTTGGCGGCTCGCAAGACAAAGTCAAGGATCTCAACAACCTTGTCAGTGTTTTTCGCCGCCGGATTGACGAGCTGGGTGTTTCTGAACCAAGCCTCCAGACCCAGGGCGGAAGCAATGTTATCATTGAATTACCCGGAATTAAAAATATCAATGAAGCTATTGGCAAGATCGGCGCCACGTATGAACTGGTCTTTATGGAGGAGTCAACCGCTGAGGAGGGGGGCGGCCAGTTGGCTGATTATTACGATCCCGCTTACACTTACCCTCGATACTGGAAGGCGACGGATTTAACCGGGCGTGATCTGGCCAAAGCAGAAGCGACTTTCCAGGGACAAGACGGCACCAGCATTCAAAGCGAACCGGTCGTCTCTATTAGTTTCTCTAACTCCGGCCGGGAAAAGTTCCGGGAAATTACCAAGAAAAATTTAAATAAACAGGTAGCGATTATTCTTGACAACAAAATCGTCTCGGCGCCAAATGTCCAAACAGAGATAACTGACGGTAATGCCGTTATCACCGGATCCAAGGACATCAAGGAGGCCCAACAGTTGGCCAAGCGCCTGGACGAGGGTATGCTGCCGGTTCCGGCCAAGCTTGTGGGCGAGCGAAATATCGGAGCGACACTTGGCCAAGATTCGCTCAAAAAAAGCATCGTTGCCGGCGCAATCAGCCTCCTTCTTATCGGTGTTTTTATGCTGGCTTATTATAAAACAAGCGGTCTGATTGCGATTGTTGCCCTGGTTTCTTATGCCGTCTTGACCTTGGCAATTTACAAACTTGTTCCGGTCACCCTGACTTTGGCCGGTGTCGCCGGCTTTATCCTGTCGATCGGTATGGCCATTGATGCCAATATTTTAATATTTGAGCGAATGAAGGAGGAGCTCAAGGCTGGAAAGGTTCTAAATCTGGCGATTACCGATGGCTTTAAGCGCGCCTGGAGTTCGGTTCGAGATTCAAACTTTTCCTCGCTTCTAACCTGCCTGGTGCTCTACTATACTGCCGGCACCGGCCCGGTTCGCGGCTTTGCCCTAACGCTTGGCCTTGGCATCCTGGTCAGTATGTTCACCGCCATTACCCTTACTCGCACCCTCATTCATTTAATTGCCGGCAGTCGGCTTAAGGGAGTGATCCGTGTTTAGATTGATTAGAAACGCTAAAATCTGGTTTATCGTCTCGGCACTGGGTATCCTTTTATCGCTCGCCGCCATACTTACTCTTGGCCTTCGCGTCGGAATTGATTATCGCGGCGGCACAGTTATTGAGCTGGAGTCCAACAACACCGCTCGTCTGGCCGGCATCAGCGATGTCCTCAAAGAGAGAGGTTATAACAATCCCCAGATAAAAGAGAGTGGCGGCAATAAGGTTATCCTCAGGCTCCCTCATCTCTCCAATGAGGAGCATACAAGTCTTAGTGCGGCCCTAACAGAGAAAATTCCCGACCTTAGGGAGGTTCGCTATGACACGGTTGGCCCGACAATCGGCCGCGACCTGACCAACCGGTCAATCATCGCTGTTGTTCTAGCCTCCCTTGGAATAATTTTCTATATTGCTTACGCCTTCCGCAAACTGCCCCGGCCGCTCTCTTCCTGGATTTTCGGCCTTTCCGCGATTGTTGCCCTAATTCATGACCTCTTAATTACAACCGGCATTGTGGCCATCCTCGGTTACTTTTTCCACTGGATGGAGGTTGACGCACTCTTTATCACCGCCCTCTTAACAATTATGGGTTTCTCCGTTCACGACACAATTGTCGTTTACGATCGACTGCGGGAGAACTTCCTCAAAAACCCCCATCGCGCAATCGGCCTCTCGGCCGAAGAGAGCGTTAACCAAACGCTTGTTCGCTCAATCAACACCTCCCTGACAGTCATCCTTGTGCTTTTGACCCTCATTATTCTGGGAAGCGAGTCAATTCGCCACTTTACCCTTACTTTGGCTGTTGGCGTATTTATCGGGACATATTCATCTGTCTTTGTCGCCTCACCTCTGGTCGTCATCTGGCACAAGCGCAAAGCTATGCCCCAAAAAGCAAGATCAAGGCGTTTGGCCGCCGCCTGACAACCTGAGAGTAGGGGAGGGGGGTAAATCAAAAAACATATATAATTTAGCAAGTTAGCAGTTTAGTAATTTAGCCAACTAGCTAGCGTGCTAATCTGCTAGCAAGCTGTTTGATCTTTGACTTTTGAGGTTTGACTATTATGTATTTAATCATATTTGGTTTATCACTTGGACTTATAATTGGCGGTTTCCTCCAGTTTGATATTCCACCCGAACTTACCCGATACACCGCTGTCGCAATTGTCGGTTTGCTTGACTCTCTTTTTGGCGCCATCCGCGCGACAATTGAGAAAAAGTACGACACGACGGTTTTTCTCTCCGGCTTGGCGCTTAATATGCTTGTTGCCGTGCTTATCACCTTTGTCGGCGACAAATTGAGCCTGGATCTCTATTTGGCCATTCTTGTCGCCTTCACCATCCGCATCTTTGCCAACATCGGTGTTATTAAGACAACAACCCTAAGCAAGATCATCAGCGCAAGTGGCGAAACCGCCAAGTAGGAACAATATTAACCGCCTTGAGGCAAAAATCCCCGGAAAATCGATTCTGGGGGTTTTTGCCTGTAGTGCTTACTAATTGCCCGAGAAAAGATCATGGGTGCAATTTTTGGTAAAATAATGTCACATTATGTATGTTATGCGACATAATTCACATTGAGTCCCTGCGCTCTTAGGTTTGACCTGAGCAGTCTCGCTTACTATTCAAATTGATTAGCCTCACAATCGTTTGTGAACATATTTTATGTCATGACACTTATCTTTGATGCACTGTCGCCCAATTGCGCCTCGGGTTTGCGCCCCCTCCCCCGGCGGTTTGAGCGGGGGAGAGCTAAAAGCAAAAAATTGTCTCTGTCTTTTAGGTGTACCAAAGGATATTTTTACCATAAATCAATGGTAAGTTACGGTACGGTTTTTGGAGAGATTTATTTGCAACAAAAAAACGCCGAAAAATGACGTTTATTTTTGTTTTTATTCTGATGGAATCCCAAGCCTAACTTTGTCCGGGTGTTGTACCGGTTTGGCTAAAAAAATAAAAATCCGAATATTCGGCCACTCCCCCGGTCTCCCCCAATTCGCCCTCCCCTGCCTTATTTTTGAGCGTAATCACCTGCTCTCAATCCTTTGATGATTTCTTGGGCGGCGTCCTTATCGCAAATTTAGCTTCGAAATGTGAAATGTCCCCAAATTCCAAATTCCGAAACACACACGAGCATCCATGGGTGCGGTTTGCTCTTCCACAAGCCAAGCGATAGCCTTATGTAGTCCATCAATATGAAGAAAATTTCCATCGACAAATTCTAAAATTAGCGGATGTAATTTTCGATTCTTTTTTATAGATCCCCTGATACCCTCTATTGTTTCGATACATTTCCCTCCTGAGGTTTTATCAGCTGATTTATAATGTCTAGCTATCTCGAAAAAATTATCCCCCGCATTCACGATTAACTTAAAACCCTCATGATCATGAATCTGGCCCATTCTTGTTTTAACTGTTTTTATAACACTGATAGGAATTTTGCATTTATACCACTCATGGTTTGCGGTCTGGCTTACGAGTAACTGAGTATATAGTTTTGAACCATCAAATCCCAAGGGGTGTACTTTATCTATCAGCTTCCAAACTTGTTGAAATTGAATACTTTTGCATCCTAGCAAATAGGCCGATCTAATATACTCATCAAGCGGCCACGGAATTCTGATGATCATTTTGTCAATTTGAGCACATTTATCATTGAATAAATATGTTGGGCTGCGATAAGTTATTTCTTGAGAACAGTGAGTAAATTCTTTACCATCTAACTTTAAAAAAACAAACTCATATCTACGACTGTCCTCTTTTTTGGCGTTGATTTGTATTTTATAACCCTTGTTTTGCTCGATATGGTAGCCACCTTTCTGGATAGCGTTCTCCAGCTTTTTTCTGTCGCTTTCCAATATGTGAAAATCGATGTCATGATATATCTCGTCATCATCAACAATCCCTCGAAAAACTTGTAGTACCAGCCCCCTACCCAACCACGATTTGATGTCATAAAGATTTAGAAAATCGACAATTTCTTTAAAGCTTTTCCGCAACTTCCCTATTTCTGGTTGTGCTACAACATTAGACATGGTTCATTACCACTATTTTATTCTTGATCTCCTGCTTGTTAATTCAAGCATTGTTGATTAAACTCTCTTCAACTTTAGGATAAAGGTTATCTATTTCTTTTTGAATCTCGATGGTGGATTTGAGGGCGGTGGCGATGCGGCAGTAGGTTTTGATCTCCTCGTTCGCGAGATAGCGGCCTTTGCGGTCTTTGAGCCACTTGTGAAGAACTTGGTATCCGCCAATATGGTAATCCCAAACTTCGCGGGGTACGGGACCAAAAAATTGCTTTTCATCATTCAGCATGACAATACCCGCACTTTTGTACTTGGGCTTTTCACCGCTCTCTGGCCAAAACGTCTCAATTTGGATGTCGTGGTATTCAACAGCTTCATCTATACCAATAAATTTCGCTATACCAACAAGGTTGCTCCCAGTGCCATGGCATTTCGTGCCAGGATTATCAAGCTCCGGCGACCGAAGTAAATGCAAATCGACCAATCCCCTGCCTAATTCGGCCAGTTTCTGGAAAAGCTGATAGTTCTGGGTGAAAGGAATTCGCGGAAAATCAACCTTCAAAAACTCGGCGTATTTTTGGCGGTAGGTGTTTGAATAAAGCACGGCATATATATAGTTAAAAATGTCTTCTGGATGAGTAGCAACGTATTGGTCACCGAGATAATCCCAAATTTCCGGATTTAAATTTGGATTCGTCGCATGACTTATTTGCTGGAAAAGTCCTTGTTGCTCATCATCTCTACTATAACTGTAAAGGGGGAGGACTTGATTGCCTCCCCGTCTAAATAAATTAAGATCAGGGATTGAGTCGGTTACAAATACGACATCCCAACCATCAACGTTTGCGACAATGCCTGACCGGCCAATATTTAAAGCAAGGTTTGGTTTAATCATATTCCTCATTACCTCCGGTCTCGGCATACAATGGAAACCGCGGGAGTGGCCGGTATAGTAAGTATAACGAATATCAAACGGGCGGTAAGCTATTGGAACAACAAGTTCTCTTTTTAGTCCGCTGTCGTGGAGATCTTTTTGGGCCAACTCAACTTTCCAATCCCGGGCATCTTTGCCCAGTTGATAAAAAGCACGCGCTTGCTCGGGTTCATAATTGGCAAAAGTCAAAACCCTATTCCAAATCTCGTTTTCTGTCCAGCCGATTGTCAGATCGTCGCGCGCTGTCACAATGCCGACGCTGTTGACTGGAAAGATGTCGGTGATCTTCCAGAAATTTTGGTACTGCTCCCAGCCGGCGTCGTCCTTGGGAACGAAGAAGTAATAAGGAGATTTCGGGTCCAGCTCCTGCCATTTGGTATCGGAAAAATCGTGGTTATCCAACCAGTCATATTTTTCTTTCCTCAGTCCCCATAAATCGGCATATTTAATTTTCTTGGTGTTTTTTATTGACATAAATCTTACCTTTTTGGTAATATTTAACTGCTCGAAAGTCTCCGTCTTGGAGATTGCCGCAAGGATAGAGCCAGCCAGCCAGGACCTCTGAGTGTATGTCTATGCTGGGTTGCTAGGTCCAGACAGCCTAGCTTTTTATATTTCTCTGGCTTTGGCAAATAACTTTCGGTAACATTTTGCAACATTCTTATTGTTTAAATCTCGACACAAGCCGCACATTGCATCAGCCAGACGAATCAGAGCATTCGACTCATCTTTGATGCCGCGCATCTTTTTGTAGTGGATATGGTAAGACTTGATCTCTTTTTTTAATTTCATCATTTCTTGATTACTGATCCTATCCATAAAAATCTTTGCGGTGTAACTTCTGTTACTGGCATAAGCCAGAATCGCTTTTGCAACATGTGCTCCAATCAGATTGATATAATCTTTTTTATTCTGGTAAACGGTATAATAAATTTTGATCTGGTTGAGAATATTTTTCTCGCACAGAAGATTTATATACTTATGGCGACGTTTATTCCCTGTATCATACCATTTCTTTAATTTTTCACTCTCTTGCTCGATATCCAACAAAGCTGTTTCAACTTCCTTATTTTTCTCAGATTGGCATATTATTGTACAGACAACAAAGTATTTTCCCTGTGTGTCTTGACCCGACTCATCAGTATATGATGAAATCTTTAACTCTTTCATTTCTTAACCATCAAAACTATTGCTACGCCGGGCTGGATGTCGAAAACGTTTTCGTCTTTGCCGCCATTGGGTGTTTTTTCTTTCTTAAGCAAACTGCCATGGAGGTTTAAGATATAAATTTCATCGAAGGTGCCAAGAAGCGAGGCACGCATACCGCGAAAGGTCGGATTGTCGAGCCAAGCGTGGTTGGTAATAAAACCCAGGATCCCCCGGCCGGTTTGTTCGATCTTCCACTGGGCGAAACGAAAGAACTTAACATAATCGTCTTGTAGCCACTTGGGATTTTTCTCGCCCAGCGGCGCCCCGTCAACCTGCTTGTACGCGGCCAACTGCTCCAATATCCAGTCGCCTTTATTCTCAGAGGTACCAGAATAAGGCGGATTGCCCATTATGACCATAACGGGAATGTCCTCTTTCACCTTGAGGGCGTCCTGTGCCTCCTGAGCGATCTCTCTCTCGATGAAACCAAGGGTATTTGGATCTTCCCTGTTGAACTCAAGGGTGTTGGTAAGGTAGAGATTGAAACGCTCCTGGTCGGAGAGATCGTAATCATTTTCTTTCAGAATAAAGCCGGCTTTGAGGTGGCCGATGGCATAGGGCGCCATCATCAGCTCAAAAGCAAAGAAATCTTTGAGGATGTGGTCTCTAATAAAACTCTTGATGCCGCCATCGCCGTATTTGTTGCGATACTCCTCGACAGCCAGGCGGATTGCTTCTACCGGAAAGGTCAGGGTGCCGGAAGCCGGATCCAAAATCGTAACATTGTCGGTGGCAAAACCGTCAGTTTTATTAAATTTTTCCTTGAGAAGTTTATTAATCGAGCGCACGATGTAGCCGACAACCGGCTCGGGAGTATAATAAACGCCGCGTTTCCCCCGTTCCGCCGGATCATATTCGGACAGAAAGGTCTCGTAAAAGTGAACAATCGGGTCTCGTCCCCGACCCTCTTTGTGAAAACCTTCAATAATTTTGTTGACATCGGTTGCCGCCAATACCTCGACAATTTCATCAACAATCCATTCAACTGTTTTGGTCAACTCGCTTGAGGAAATAAATCGAAAGACATCCCGCAAAATTCCGATAGTGTGGGGAATGTGATCAAAGGCGGTGTGGCGGGTAAAATCGCCGCTTGCCCGCGAACGGGCGGCAAAAAGGCCGTAAGTAATAGTTTGAGCGAAGAGGTTAGCAAAATCCTGAAGAGTCAAAGCAGAAATAAGGTGCTTCTTGAAAGCAGCATAAAAAGCCTCAAGTGTTTGGACACCCTCAATCGCCTCTTCCTTGTGTTCTTCTGAAATAATTTGATCGCGCAGGAAACGGGTTTTCTTGGCCAGCTCGATGGCCAATTGCTTGGCGGTGAGAGTACGGGGCGTGGAGTAATCAATGAATCTTTTTAGAAGACTTTGAAATTTGTCGGTATTTTCCAGAGGCGGAACAGTATTTAACTGTTGAATAAGAAATTGCCGGCCAATGAAGGTCTTGTTAATAAGCGTTGCCGGTTTATCAGCCTCCGTTTGACGATAGAGACGGAACTCGAAAAAGTTAGTCAGTATCAAATTAGGAAAAGTGGCTCGATAACGCTTGAGTTGAACCGTATCCTCAATGCGATCCAGGTCGGTAAAAATATCCTTGGCTTCAATGTAGCCGATCAGTTTTTTATCCTTGGAGAGAATACGAAAATCTGGATTGCCGCCCTCCGTCTTCTTGGGTAAGGCCGTAATTACAAGACCAAGATTTTCCTTTTCCGACCAAGCTTCAAGTAATTTTTTGAGATCAGGATAATAGCTCTCTTCACGGGCGCCGGCTTGATGTGTCTTAAAGATGTTTTCAAGATACTGGCTAAACATTTAGGTTGCTGCTGACTTTGACTGGTTAACGGCGAACGAGATCTCCCGACAACTGATCTCGTATTAACATGCCATTCTTGTTACGGGATTTTGACCTCTTCGCCCTCGCTTAAGTCCCCGCTCATCACCTCGTTACCCGAATCAGAGGTCGAATTTATCTTCGGGTGCACCGGCGCTTGCATAGATTGATCAATCTCTATCGGTTCATCTTGGTTGAGCACTTGGGCTCCGGAAACTGAGGCGGCGGTTTGCGGCTCTGTCTGACTCCCCTCTTTCGGCGCGGATTCTTTGGGCGGATCACTCTTTGGCGCCTTGTTTTTGGTCGCGGCGGCTGAGCCGGAGACCGCCCGGACCGCCAATTTAATCATTTTGCGGGCGTTTTCATCCAGAGAGAGACCCTCTTTGGCAATCCTCTCCTCATCAATTGCATCGCCGACATACCACTTTACCCCGCCGCGCGCGGTCTGCTCCTTGTAAATCTTATCGCCGACAATATTCTGGTAGCGAAAAATGCGAGAGTAGCGCTTCTTTTTGTTCTCACTCTCCCCCGCTTCCATATCCGAAATCTCGGGTTCCAAACGGGCCATAGATCCCCCGTTTTCTCTCGTCTGCTCCATCTTCTCTGCTCCATTTTCTGTGTTCTGTTCTCTCGGTTCCGTGCTCCGTGCTTCGTCTTCTGTATTCTGTGTTTCCTGTCCCAAATCATCCTTCGGCCTTGGGCCTTCGGCCTTGGGCCTTCGGCCTTGGTCACGAGCGAAACCCTCTCCCCCATCGCCGTTATTTTTTTTAATAGAGCTAAAACTGCCCTCACTAATGGTTGCTCCCTTCTGCGTCAGCAGCGCCTGAAGGCCGCCCTGCTTAAACAGTTCGGCCTCCTTTTTCATCTCGACTTCCTCTTGCCGGGTTCGATCGGCAATCTGGTTTTCAACCGCACTTCGAGCATTCGAGTAGTGTTGCCGCGAGTAATCAATCACCTTCTCGATGTTGCCGGAGAGCTTCTGGACCGGCGGCAAAGTCCCCGCCGAAAAGGCCGGGGAAGAGATTCCGTTGACAAGAAGTTTAATATAAACACTATATTTATCAAGATTGACAAGATCATTCTGATCAAAGATCGGCTCAAACTCCTTAACCAGAAAGGTGGCATCGGTGCCGCCCACCCGAAACGTGACAATCGTGCCGGCGTTGCCAAAAACCGCGTTTCTTACCTCCTCCGGCATCTGTTCAATATACTGGTTGGCCATCATTAAACAGAGATTATATTTCCTCGCTTCAGAGAGGATAACGGCAAAGGAGTCGGTGGCAAAGTTTTGAAACTCATCGACATAAAGGAAGCAATCGGTGCGCTTATCGATGGTAACATCGGCCCGGCTCATCGCGGCAAGCTGAATCTTGGTGATCATCATTGCCCCCAAGAGAGCTGAGTTGTCCTCGCCGATCTTGCCGCGCGAGAGGTTGACAACCATAATCTTGCCCTGATCCATAATCTCGCGAATGTCAATGCGCGAGTGCGGCTGGCCAACGATGTTCCTGATCGTCGAGCTCGCCAAAAATTGGCCGACCTTATTTAAGATCGGGCTCACCGCCTCGGTCCGAAACTTGCTGTCATATTGAGCAAATTCATTGACCCAGAAGTCTTTAATCACCGGATCCCTAACCTTGTCGACAACCCTCTCCCTAAACCGGTTGTCTGTCAGCATCTTGGGAATGTCTAACATCGTCGAGTCCGGGAAGTCGAGCAAGGCCAAGACGGTGTTGCGCAGAATGTGCTCCAGGCGCGGTCCCCATGAATCACCAAAGATTTTTTTAAAGATGCCGACAAAGCCGGAGGCAACCATTCCCTTAAAGTCATCGTCAACGTGTTCCAAGAGATTAAAGGCAATGGGGTAAGAGCGATCGGCCGGATCAAAGACAACCACATCGCTCACCCGATCATCGGGCACACACGAGAGAACCTTGTCGGCCAAATCACCGTGAGGATCAACCACGATCACTCCCCTGCCCTCGACAATATCATCAACAGCCATATTTTCGATTAGGGTTGACTTGCCCACTCCCGATTTACCGATAATGTAGACATGACGCCGCCGGTCATCCTTCCGGATACCGAACTTCTTAAACTGGTTGCGGAAGTTTGTTTGGCCGATCACCGTCAGCTCATCGGCCGAAGTGTTCTCCGGCGTGGGTAAATCGGCCGGCGGTTCAGCCTTTTTTGAGCCCGACCAGACAATGTTGGGCGTGGAGACGGACTGGTGGGGAAAGTGAAATATGGAAGCCAGCTCGGATATATTCAAAACATTTCCCGGAGAGACAAAAACCCTCTCGGCGTACTGCTGCCACCTGACCGGACTGTTCACATTGATCTCTCCCACCTTAAAGCCGTTTAGGTTGGTTGTGTTGTACTGCTTGAAGGCGGCCGCCACGTTTTGACACTTTACCTGGGCCGTGACCGGATCATTTGCCAACGATAAAACCCGAAGGTTTGTCTCAAACCCAAGTTTCATAATTTTATATTCAATTGCTTTGAGCGCGTCCTCAACCGTGCCGGGAAGCTTCACCTCGGCCGGCTTCGCCTCGGGCATCTCCGTGCCCGGCTTCATTGTTTGCCAAAGAACCATCTGAAGAAACCTGCTCGTATTTCCAAGGGTTTTATTGAACAGCTCTCCCCCGCCGGACTTTTTGCCGGAACGCACAGCCGAGATAATGCTGTTTCCCCTATCCTGCCACTCATCCCCGACCGGTCGAATCACGGCCTGAAGCCAGACCTCCTCGCCCGGCGCCAGGTTGGACATAACCGAAGTAATGCCGGAGATGGGATCAACTTCAAAATCAGAAAAGAGCTTGATCGGGTAAGCATCGGGCTTGGTCATTGAGAGCTCGGCGGCGGCGTAATTAAGACTCTTTGGTTCGTACTCCTTGACATAATCTAGGACCTCCAAAATCTCCACGTTGGGATATTGCGCATAAATCTGGCCCTCGACAAAATCCTTAAGCTCCTTGGGCAAGTGAACATAGAACTGGATAAACTTATTCTTGGCCACAATTTCAAAGCTCAAGTGGTATTGAAGCATAGCCTTCTCCGAGTAGATACCGTGAATCGAGGCGAACATCTGCTCGGCCGCCAATGGCGCCTTTTCGTTATTGCGCGGCACATCAATGCGCAAGGTTGTAGGGCGCAAGCTCTGAAGCCAGGCTTCCTTCTCTTTCTCCTCTCTGGCCTGTTTCCACGTCAAATAGAGATAAATCGGTGTGGCCACGAGAACAAGAACAATGAGATAAATAATGGGGTTCATCGCAATATATCAAAAATCAAATGTCAAAAAAATAAACAAGGTAATAAAGCTTTACTGCTGATTTAATATTATTTTACCACTTTTGCCCAATCTCAACAATAATTTAGGCGAGAACGTAGCGATCATTACGGAGACGTTTAAATTGAGGACGAGTCTTTAGGTTGATGAGAATCGTGTTTCGCTTAACAACGCGTTTTTTTAGAACAGCTTGAATAATATCTTCGGTGGCCATACCCTCTTTGGCTTGCGCCAGAATGCCAATAATTACCTCCATAACGGTACCCGGATCATAGCCCCACTCGGCCAGCGCATAGATGCCTCGGCCAACCAGAACAAATCGCTCATCGGCAATCAATTCGTTGTGAACGGTCGCCCGAACAATCCGCTTCTTATCAAAATTCTGCTCGGCAATACGCCGGGCGATCTCCTCAAAATGAAGGGGATGGCCGGACCGCTTTAGAATATAATAAATCTTGTCCCGGACATTCTTGGGGTTAATCTCCGACCAACTCGATAAGCCGATTTGACCCTCATCCGTCTTAATGATTTTTTTGCTGATCGAGGGCAGTTCAGAGAGAAAAGCAACCTCGTATTGCTGATGATGCGGGTGGGCTTTGAGTAAAACGTCGAGCGTGGCTGGCACGCTGGTTTTGTTAAGATGGGAAACCCATTCATTAATAACCTTAACCGCTTCCTCGCGCTGGATCTTGGCCAGGATCCAACCCTCCTCCAACTCTCGCGTCTTTTTAATCCGGCGGATCTCCGGCAAGATAAAAAGGATGAGGTTTAGGGAGTTGAACTGGTTGACATCGCCCTGATACGCCTCTGCTAAAAACTTTTCCGCCATTTTGTGGCCGACTGCCACCCCGCCGCTCTTCTCAAAGACCTCAACCATTTTGGCTGTAACTCCACGATGCTTCTCTAAAATAGCGCCCGCCAACCGGCGCAAACCCTCTCGCTCGATCTGTCGAACTCTCTCGCGAGAAAGGCCAAGCGACTTGCCAATCATCGAAAGAGTCTGGCGCGGGGAGGCAATCCCAAAACGTCCGGACACCACTTTGCGTTCGTTTTCTCTGAGACAGACCAGCGCTTCGCTAACTATATTGTAAGGAGAAAAGTCTTTCATATTACGTTCTCAACAGCAGCCCACTCCGATTCACCCTCGGCCGGCAAAACAATAGTCAATTTATCCCCCACCCTGGCCTTGAAATAGGTTACGGAAGCAAAGAGGATGCGATAACGCTTGCCTTCGACGCTAACTTCATATTTTCCGGACTCAACCTCTTCGAGAACACCAACCGCCTTGCGCCGCCTCATCGGACCGATTTGTTTAAAAATAAATCCTCCGTCTTCCAGTATCGTTAGTTTCAAGACATCGCCCGGGATTAACTTTGACTTGGAAGCATAATTGGGCGGAACCGGAAATTTCTTATTTTCGGCCGAGACCATCATCTCGCCGTCAAAGACACCCTCAATTACCGAATCGTTCCCGGTCTCGCCAACTTCCAGAGCCCGCTTTTTAATTTCACCTGCAAAGAGCAGGCTTTTGGCTTGGCGAATCTGGCTCTCAGCCGAATCCAGAAGCTGTTTGATGACTTGTAGGTCTTTGTTTTTTGCTGCCATATTACTGCTCTGGCATTAATAACGGATCCGCCTCCGGAATCCGTTATGTATCGTAACATATTTGTTATATGGCGTCAATACCTCCGCCTAACGATTAGCGGGCACTTGAGCAACACTCAAGCCGGGCAGATCAATCGCGTCGACCTTGGAGCGCTCCAGAATCTCGGCGGCCACCTCCTCTTTGGACCGACCGTATTTCAACCGTGAAAGCTCCCCCACCGCCCGGGCCAGCTTAATATTCTCGTTGGGGTCTGGCGGCAAGCTCTGGGCATTAAACGGCCGGGCCGGCGCACCGTCAATCAACATCTTAATGTAGAAATTATACTTGTCAATATTGGTCATATCATCCATTTGAAGCGGGTCGAACTCCTTAACCAGAAACTCCGCGTCGGCCGCCCCGATACGGAAAGCAATCAGCGTGCCGGCGTTGCCGATAACCGCGTTTCTGATCTTCTCGTCAAGTTGCGCGATGTACTGGTTAGTGATATTTAATGAGAGCTTATACTTGCGTGACTCCGAGAGAATGGTCGCAAAAACATCGGTAATAAAGTTTTGAAACTCATCAACATACAGGTAAAAGGGCGTGCGCTGGCTCTCGGGCAAATCCTGCCGCGAAAAGGCCCCCATTGCCAGCTTGGAGACAATAATCATTCCCAGCAAAAAGGCGTTCATCTCACCAATTAATCCCTTGGAGAGATTACAAATTAGAATTTTTTGCCCGTCCATAACCTCGCGGAAATCAAAGGAGGATTTGGTCTGGCCGATAATATTTCTCATCATATCATTGGTCATAAAACGACCAAACTTGGAGGTAAAGTAGTTGAGCATTTCGGACTTGTGAAAATCAGCCGTTTTAGCCATCTGCTTCTCCCAAAAGGTTTTCACCATCGGGTCGATCACGTATTGAACCCGGCTCTTCTCAAACTCCGGATCAACAAAGAGCCTGGGTATATCAATTAGTGTCCCGCCCTCCGGATGAGACATTAAGGTTAAAGCGGCATTGCGCATCCAATGCTCAAACTGCGGCCCGACAATGCCGGTTTGGTTCGGGTCGAATAGTTTGTAGAACATCTGGATGGACTCCTGAATAAGAAAGTCACGCTGCTCCGGCGTTCGCCACTCCAGAAGGTTTAAGCCCATCGGTCGCTCGATATCGGCCGGGTTAAAGTAGATAACATCCTCGGCCCGCTCCTTAGGAATGCGGCCCAAAATGTACTCGGCGGCATCGCCGTTAGGATCAAGATAGCAGACTCCCCTGCCCTCCTTGATATCCTGCATAATCATATTTTCAAAGAGCACGGTCTTGCCGACACCGGTCTTGCCAATCATATAAACATGACGCAAGCGATCTTCTGGCCTAATCCGAACCGGCTTTTGTTCTCCACGGTAGTTGCTCGTGCCGACAATTGTGCCCTCGGCGGGAAGATTGGCTGGCGGCGCCTCCTTCTTGGCCAACAGCCAGGCAATATTGGGCGTCTCGATGAAGCGGTTGGGCAAGTGGTAAAGCGTTGCCAGCTCCTCGGTGTTTAAGATCATCCGCCGGTTGGGACTAAAGGTTCTCATAATATAGCAAGCGATCTCCTCGGCCTTGGCCCGCGGATACACCGGCAGGAAACCGTTGGAGTCGGGCGCATTGAACTGATTGAAGGTGGTGAGAATATTTTTAGTGATCTGGCGGGCGGCCGCATCAGTTGGCGCCACGCTGATTATTCTGACCTGGCAGTCAAAGCCAAGCTTCCCGGCCTTCTCGCCCAACAACTTGATCTGGTTCTCCTGCTGAGGTGTCAACTTATAGGGATTCTTCGGATCATAAAATTCACTCTTGCCCTCGCTCCCCTTACCCTGGGCACTCTGGCCGGCAGCACCGACAAAGTTAAAAAAACTCTCCGAGGCCCGGATAAGTTTGGAGTCGGAATAAGAGATACGCGAGTTGCCATGCTGAATATTGTAAGCATAGCGCTCAGCCGGCACCCGCCAAAGAGGTGAGGCCGGACGAACAACCAGCTGAATGCCTGCCAGCTCCTCCGGGCCAAGCCTTGAGAGCGAGTTGGTAATGGCGTTGAGCGGATCTTCCTCCAGGATTTTATAGGTCTTGGTCGGAAAAACATGACGCTTAATTAATCTCAGATTCACAATGTCTATCTTGAGCGGTTTGGCCGGAAAGATAGAATAATCGTTATCCTCAACAATTTCCGCGTTGGGGTATTGGGCATGAAGATTTTTAATGACTATTTCGACGATGCGCTTGGGACAACCGACGTAAAAATAAATCCGTCCTTCTTTGGCTACCGTCTCCACCGAAAAGTGATCTTGACCGGTAATCTTCTTATTGATGAGCTCGGAAAAGATTGCGTTCATATTGGCGTAAAAGGGCTCGATCACCGCCAGCATCTCCTGGAAGTTTTTGCGCTGATCATCCTCGCTGGCATGACGCTCTTTGGGGACACTGATGCGGTACATCACCCAGTCCTGTGTCAGATTAATCTGATTTTTGTGAATAAAGCGGGCGCGGAACGAACGGTAAATCAACCAGAGAGCCAAACCAAGTAGGGGAAGGGTAATTATGGTCAACCACAGCCAAAATGGCCAACCACCACTAAGAGTTGCCCCGGTCGCCTCATATGAAGTGTAGTCGTATCCCTCCATAAAACACCGTTTAAGTATTGCGTATCACGCAGCACACAGAGAGACTGCTTGCGAGTCTCTCCAATCAACCATAATACATAATACGTGATACTTAATATATATAGTTTAGGCTGCTTGCTGCGGTTTTTCCTCTCCGGCCGTCTCGGGCGAAGCACCGGCGATGCTCTCGAGCGGATTTGCCGGAATCGGCGGTGTCGCCACTCCCCGGCCCAGGCCCTGCTCGAGTTCATGTGCG
Organism: Patescibacteria group bacterium; assembly: GCA_038078835.1. Classification (GTDB taxonomy): domain Bacteria; phylum Patescibacteriota; class UBA1384; order XYA2-FULL-43-10; family 1-14-0-10-43-13; genus JBBTQI01. Next base: position 38,097 of record JBBTQI010000005.1, read on the forward strand.
GCCAGGGCATCCGCACGGCCGCCCAGCTTGGCAAAACCCTTTAATTTTTGCCAAAAACCACTCTTATCCCGATCCTCATTTATTATTGGAGGTTCAACGCCTGGCGACTTGGGCAAAATTTGTGCTTTGGGTCTCTCGGCGGCTGAATCTTGAGGGTTGGGGTTTGGGACTTGCACCGGTTCCGGGTTCTCTGTTCCGGGTTCTGCCATTCCCGCCTCGGTTGGCAAAAGCGAACCTGTTTCAACACTATCCTGATCCGGCAAGACCAACTCCCTGCCGTCAGCATCTCTGATCTCCTCCGGATTTGCTGTTTGAACCCGGGACTCGGCAGGTGGCGCGATCAAACTCTCATAGGGGCTCTCTTCCTCGTCGTCGTCTTGCTCGGAGGCCGGTTTTCGAACTTCATTGCCGGCGGCATCAAAGGTTGCGACCGGAATCCGGCCTTCGGCCTCCACTTCCCCCGTTCCGGGTTCCGGGTTCCGCGCTCCAGCATCCTGGCCTCCCCCGCCGCCCAGCTTCTCTGTCAAATCAGTTAAGTCATTGGTGTTTATCGCGTTCTCCGGCGCCTTTGGCGGCGGCGCAACCGAAACTTGAGGAGACGGAACAGCTTCGGTCAAGCCGGCAACCGGCTCTTGCCGGCTGCGCCGGCGAGCGGCCAGATCGTGTTTTAAGTGCCCGTCATACCGTTCGAGCGGCTTGACGTTTTGACCCTCCTCTTGCGCCCTTGCCGCAGCCTCACTGCCCGCCCTCAGCTCCCGATCCTTTTTTATCACCAGTTTATTCAGGCCCTCGAGCCACTGCTGGCGCGCTTCATCGGTCACGGCAGAGTCGGCACCATAGTTGTCCGGATCGCCGATATACTCCGCCATCCTGGCGATTTCCTCCATAGTCAGAGTCTCCGCCTTTGCCAAAAATTCGCCAAAGACCAGCTTTCCCTCAACCACGGCAGGAAAATCTTGCTCAACAATCTCCTGCCAGGTGACAGGCGCAGCCTCTCGTTTTTCTGAATTAATGATTTGTGTTGGATTTTGTGTCGGCATATTTTTACTGTATTAATTCTTTAATTTTCTTTTCTAATCCTGCCGGAAGGAGGTCGCTGAATTCAAACTCGGCTTTGATCTCCTTGGTATAGCTCTCAAGGCGCCCCTTGATTGCTCTTGTCTTTTGTTCCGCCGGCATCTCCACCTTTGCGGCCCGGTCTTCGAGATGTTTAACCAGTCTCTCAAACTCCCTAACCACATCCCTTAAGTAATCAACGTCAATGTTGTCCCCCGCTTCCTCGAGCGCTCTTTTAAATGATCTAACCAGATCGTTGGCTTCATCAATGATCTTGTTTCTCTTGGTCGAATTGTGCTCATGCTTCGTCTCCGACCTCTTTTCTTCTGTTGTGCTATTACTGTTTAAGCCTGCCCCGAACTCTTGGTCTTTTGGTTTCTCCGCCAACTCGGTCAATTTGTCTGGAACATCTTCTTTTTCTTCATCCGATCCGTCTTTTTGATCCTTCGGCAGGCTCAGGACGGGTTCTTTGATATTTGACTTTTGATCTTCCCCCTCATACTCTCTGTTAATATCAATATTATCCGGAGTGTCCCACTGGCCAATGGTACCGTAAGCCCCGTTCCACCCCGTCGCCGGCGTTTCGTCATCCCTTTTCTCCACTTTTTCCTCTGAGTCCGGCAAAGTGTTTAGTTGAGCCGGGGCGCCGGCGAAGGGATTAACCGGTACCGCCAGCCCTAAACCTTGATTCTCAATCTGCGGCTTCGGATTCTCGACTGCACTACCGCCTTCGGCCTTGGGCTTTTCGCCTTCGACTATATCGGAGCCTTCGGCTTTCAGCCTCTGACCTTCAGCCTCCGGCAGACTTGTCTTGCTCTCATTCTCCATCTGGTGCGCCAGCGCTTTGAGTTCGATTAAACGAGCGGCGAGCCGCTCTTTTTCCTCTTTAATACTCGGCGGCAAAAACTTATAGCCGCCAATCTCTTTGAGGCGATTTTCAATTCGAGCAACCTCCGCCGCATTATTAACAATGGCATTATCGCTAATCCCCATCTGACCCTCCTAGTCTGTAATCAATTGTTTTGGTTATCTACATTTTACAAAAAAAGAAAAACTATTGCAACAACTTTGTTGATTAGCCCCCCACCTGGAAGGTGAAAAGGGCAAGGTGGCCAAAAATATCTACTCTAGTACATCGTGCTTGATAAGATCTAGCTGCCGCGCATAATCAGCATAATTACCAACAAAAGTCTTGAAGCTCTCTTTGGTTGAAAAACGACTATTAATTTCATCGAAATTGCAGATAAGACCCGAATTGTCCAGATACTCCCGAAAAGATGACCAGCGATACTGTCCAAAATCTTTTACCAAGCCTCCAGCAAAGGGATTAAGTAACACATATCGCAAAACGTGTACAAACTGTTCGTCGGTTAGAATACAAACTGATTTAAAGGTGCCTTGAAACAGAGGCCCAACCCTACCATATTTCATATTAAAATAGCGCGTGTAGCTATTAAGAATGTCGGAAAGTCCCCGCCTCACACCACCCTCGGCAAGCTGTTTTAAGATCAGATGAAAATGATTAGGCATAAGACAATAAGCAACGACATTAAATTTTAATTCTGGTGCGCGATCAACCAAAGCATAACCACTCTTTGAGAGTTTGCCTGCAGAATTGAGCTGCTGATAAAAAGATAAAGTTAAAAGAAAATGCCTGAAGTCGGCATCATCAAGAAAAACGGTTCTTTTTTCAACACCTCTGTTATAAATATGGTAAAGCGATCCGTTTAGAAATATTCGAGAAGCCTGTGCCATGCACCCATCATACCACAACAGTCTAACACCGTAACTGCCCCAGGCACTTTTTTTGACCACCTTATCCCTTCCACCTTCCAGGTGGGGAGTTCATCTTTTTTACGATTGACGCACGATTGACGCTGTCACCATAAAACAAAAGTTGCAGCGGTGTTAAGCTGTTTTCTTTTCCAGGTACCAGCAGACATATCTGTCTTGAATCAACCGGCTAAGGTTTTCTCGCCTCTCTTCACCAACCGTTCCCCTGCCCTCGACCAATTTAAGTTTAAATGGCATTGCGTATGCATTTGTTACCGAAAAATCACCCCGAGGGTCCTCCGCATCAACAATCTGCCACAACGCACTATTGAACCAGATATATACAACCGGATTTCTCGCGTCTGCTTGGTGTCTTAGTACCGCTCGCGCTAAATTATCATACCGCGGGATACCATTATTTTCGAATTGAGGATATTCAGGCGGCGGATTCCCCTTGATTGAGAAACGCTCAATAACTTGCGGATCTTCGCTGTAATAAATTGCTCTTGGCTGAACTGCCACTGCCATCTGACCCGCGCCGGCGCTTTCCCCGTTCCAGACAACAAAACCGCCATCAAATCCAATGATTTTACGATAATCAGCGGGGTCATCTGCCGGAATTGCTTTCATGTTACGATCATTCACCATTCTCAGAAAATCGCGATCTTTGCTGGCTTCGTCAAGACTGAGACCGATAAATTTTGCCGGCACAGGTATGCAAGCATATTGCTCGGCTAAAATTTTGCTTATGCGGCGGCGGATTGGCTCGATGTCGGCGATCATCAGCTCAATCTCCACCGGGGTTAATTGACTGCTGTAGTAAGATCGGATTCGATCGTCATCAAAGTCGCCGGCTAATATAGTGTTCAAAAAGACTCCTGCCACTCGCGCTTTTTCAAAAAAACCCTCTCGGTCTTCGGGCCTCGGTATGTTGCCGCTTTTATCTCCCCCAATGATCTCGGAGCAGACTCCCCGGCCTCGCCACCTCCTTTTGTCACAACTGATTCATCAGGAGCCGTTGGAGCAGGAACATCGGGTTGAGGTAAGATTTCTTGCTGCTTCAGCTTCTGGACAGTAGCGTCGAGGGAACGGAGAGCGTTTTCAACCGTCGCCCGAATATTCTGCGGATCGCCCTCGGACAACACGTTCTCGTAGCGCTGTTTGACTAAATTAAGCGCCCGTCTCATTTTGTTCACGTCCCGATAGCTAGCCTCGTCTCGAAGCAAGACCCCGAGTTCTTTGGTCTCATCCGCTGTCAATGGTCGAGACGGATTGATCTTGTGAAGTTCAAGCAGGGCGATTTCCTTAGTCGCCCCTGTCTCCATCTCAATGATGGTTACGGTTCTGTCCTCATTAACACTCTTAACACACCAAGATTCTTTGGTCTGATCCCCTGGCATGGCAACAGAGTGGCCAGCAGCCCACCCCTCGCCGTTTATATACTCCTCAATCGGCGGCCGGGGAACCTGATTAACGGCGTATTCCCAAAAAGCAGACTTGTCAACTTCGCCCCTCTTAGCTTTTTCCAGAAGGTGAGCGCCCTCCTCGTCGCTCAATGGAGCGGGAAGATTGAGCATTGCCAATAACTCTACTAGTCTCTGTCGATGTCGCGGAAGGTCATCTTTATCTTCTCTGATGTTTTTGAGCTCTTCCCTAGTCGATCCAAACAAATCTTTACTCTTATCGTAGCTTAAATAAAAAACTCTCAATAAATCCCGAAACTCATTACCAAGGCCACAATGTACAGCCTCAATCTTACCAGGGATAGTTTCCCTCCGCCATCGTTCCCTTTCTTCCCTTGCTCTCTGAGCTAAATCACTCTCCATCTCCCGGCGGGCGTCTTTGATCTGGCCGGGAGAAGCGAGGGGTTGATAGATGGTTTCCTTCTGGCCGGTGTGCCAGTTTGTCGTCTCAATCGGGGCAATGCGCATTGGTGAAAAGGGACCAAAAGAAGGGGTGAAGCCACCTTGTTCTATTGCGCGAGCTTTGTCATCCTGGCGGGCATCGATCTCCGCGTGCCAGGCGGCATCCTCGGTGGACATTTTCGGTTCTTCTTCTGTCATTTTTCTCTTGATAAATATTAACTCTGGCCTTGTTCACTATCTTGCGGTTGCTGATCGGCCGGTGCTGGTGCCTTGCTTGCTTCTGCTCCTCCCAAGAGGACATCGATGGCGGCTGGATCCAGCGGTTGACCGGGCGCTGGTGCGAGTACCGGTTCGGCGGTAGGCGGGGCAGTTGACAATTCGAGCACTGGCGGAGGCGATTCTTCGGTTGTAGAAACGAGTTTAAGCTGTCTCCGAGCACTCTCGAGTTCGCCGCTACGAAAGGTAATATAGACTAAACCATCAGTGTGGCGCTGATTATCATCGATTGATGTCCACTCCGATGGAAAAGCAGTCGTAGCAATCCGGTCGGGCGCATAAAATGCATAATCACCTTTAATTTCAACGCGCGCATCCTTTGCAATCCTTCCCCGTTTGCCACGGGCAGGGAAAGATTCGTGATAGATAATTGCTATTAAATCTTCTTGTGCTTCGTACATTCCAGACGGGAAGGCGGTCTTAGCTCGGTCTATAGCAGCAATTTTAGCCTCTTCCCTGGCGGCTTCTTCAGCGTTTGCTCTCTCAAAAGAGGCAGGCTCCTCTGGTGATAATTCCCCCGGTTGACGCTCGTCACTTGGCGGCGGGGAATCTAGGAGTGAATAAGCTGGCGACAGCGCCGCGACCGGACCGGCCGCCACCGGCGAACCCGGCACTGATTCATCGGGAGATTCCGATCCGGACGAAGGAGGTGGAGCTTCAACATAAGCTTCAGCAACAGCTGGTCGTGGAACGCCAGACAACGGCGGGTTATCAGAAATTGGCGGTTCCGGCGGCGGCTCGGTTGATTCCTGAGGAGCAGAGTGGCTAAAAAGACCCTCTTTTTTAATAAACCAAAACTCCGGTTTTAGGGCTGCTAGTTTCTTTAGGGAAACCGATTGACTTTTTTCTTTGCTGTCCAGGGGAACAAGACGAAATCGTGTCCAGCTTCCCACCCCAACATAATCATGCCGCTCCAGAGAGTAGTGTTTCCCCTTTATCTCAATTGCGATATTAAATTGAGTGTAATCATAAAAACCGCGAGCAAGTCTCTCGAGAATTTTCCCACCACCTGTCCGTGAGTCAAGTGGACGCCATCTCCAAAGGTAGCGCTCAAACCGCTCTCGATCATCCGGGAGCCGGCCAGCAAATTCATAATCATTTTTCTCCGCCCACTCCCTGGCCGCTCTCTCCCGTTCTGCCGCCCGCTGATCTTCCCGATTGTCTGATACTTCTTTACCGTCATTATCTGCATCGGTTTTTTTCTTTCTCTCCGGCTTGACTCCTGTTGCAGGAGAAATTAATTCTCCAGTATCAGCACCTGACGCCGAGCCGGCACCAGAGGGCGAAGTTGGTGGAAGCGGGGGGCCAGGATGATTGAGCAAACCGGAACCATCCGAATCGCCACCAGATGAGACGGAAGCGTCTTGGGTCTGTTCGGCTGTCCTTCCTTTGTACGCACTAGCCGCTTCAGCCAATTCCTTCAACCCGCCAGACTCAATTCTCAAATCGTCCCGCGGAGACCGAACTGTTGTTATGTTATCAACTAATTCATTGGCAATGATTCCTGCCCCAACGCCAACCAAAGCTTCGGTTGTATATCCATCAACCTGTGTTTCCGCAACTTCAGCCACACGGTGAAGAAATGCTTCCTTGGTCATCGATCCACCCATAGTATGCATTGCTTGCTGCCCTTGCTCTACTTTATCAGCTAGGGCTCGCAATAATCTCTCCATCCCACCCTGCCCGAGCATATTAGACAAACCAAGCAGTTCTTGTGCCTGTTGTGTTGTGGCAATGTTGTTGGCAAGCTGAGGATACTCTTCCACTGCGTCAGCCAAACTATCAAGGTCAGGAGCTTTAACATCAAACACGACTTCACCTTCATGTAAATGCACGTTGTGACCTTCATGGCCCCGGAGGTGTTCATAAATCCCGTTCCAAATTCTCGCATTTTCCGCGGTCATCCCCTCAACTCCCGGCTGATGCATCAGCCCCCCACCATGCATCTCGATGCCACGCTCAGAGAGAACTGATTGGGCTTTTTCCATAAGATCAGAGTGCTGAAAATGGGTCATTCCTTCGGCAGCGGCACCCCCAAAGAGCAATCCGCCAGCTAACGAGGCGCCAAACTTGGACCAACCCCATTTGCGCCGAATCCCTTTGAGCTCTTTGCTCTTGCTTTGAATATGTGCTTCCGAGGTTTGCTGTTGTACTTCCGTCAATTTATCAATAAAACCAAAAAGGGCGGACCGATCAATTTGCCCCAAACCCTCTTTCTTTATCCGCGTCGCCGCAGTTCGCATCTTTTTTGCGTCTAATGATTCTGGCCCGGCTTCACCGCTGTTTAATACCGAACTTAAACAATCTTTCGCGGCACTTTGAAGTTTGCCAACGGCTTGGCGGTTAAACTTTACAACATCGTCCTCGAGTGCATGTTCCCGCTCTACTACTGTCTGATCGCCAATTTTGGATTTATTTTTCCGCCAATCAACGAGTAATCGTCCAATGTTAGAGCCGATAATTCCTCCAGCAATGCCTGCCCCTGCCACCGGCGCGGCCGTGCCAAGCAAAAAGGCAACTGCCGCACCAACACCAGCACTGATGCCGGCACGCTTCAAAAATTGAATGATCTCTTCCCTTCGTTCGGCTTTTTTGTCACCGGCAAATCGCTCTGTGTGGCTGTGCCGGTTTAATTGTTTCTCGGAAACTGCCGCCATACGCAAAATAAGCTTTTGCAACTCTCTTTGTCGACGTTTTGACTCTTTTTCAAGTTTCCCCTGCTCGGGCGCCGGAACTCTCTCGCTCAAATCAGTCGGAGAATTCAGGCTCGCCTCAACGGGGACACTGCCGCCTTCTGCCATTACCCCTCCGGGTTATCATCATCCTTTATTGTTAAACCCATTGAAACCATATCCGCCGCAGTTTTTAACTCTGCTTTATACCTGACTGCTTCTTCGATAATTATCGCTTCAACGGGAATTGCGTGCTCGCTGAAAAATTTTACAGCTGCTTCCTCGTCGGCAGCATCGCTAACCGCTTCTAAAAGCTGCTTTTGTTCCAACTCCTCGAGTAATCTCAGATTAACGCGATTCTCGATGGTTTGGAGCATTTTTGCTTTCAATGCACTCTTCTCCTCGTCGGACAGACCGCTTAACCCGATCAAGGTAAAAATATCACTATCGACAAATTTCTCAACATCAACAATCTTACTTGAGTTCATATCCCGCTCCTTATTACCTTTTATCACCATTAGTATACAAAAGATCCTTATGAAAAGCAAAAAGGCTTTCGCTAGTTAGATACAGTCTAACCTCAGCGAAAGCCTTTAGCGGTACTTGCCCCGCGGCGGCCTCATCCGCCCGGGAAGGTTGGTCCAGGGAAACTCCTTGTCGTTGTTCCCGAACTGCTCCTCCCCGAGCTTCTGCCGCCACGAGGCGATCTCGTCAGAGAGAAGGTGGAGATTGCGCTCCACCTCCTCGGGTTGGCCCAGTCAACTGCCCTCTTTGCCGCGCTTCTCGCGCAGGGCGGCCAGACCGGTCTTGGGCTTGGAGGCCGGCGGTGCCGAGGTTGCCATCTCCGGCGATGCCGGCTCCTTGCTCTCCTTGAGCGGGGACTCCGGCTCCGAAGACTTCTTCTCCTCCTTCTCCGCGGCCGGTTTGGGCGCAACGATCGGCTTGGGAAGCTCCGAGTTGTGACCTTCCCGGGGACCAATCGCCAACGCTTCCCGGCCGGCCTTGACGGCCAGCCAGAGATCGAGGATGTATCCGCCCGCCAGGGTGTAGTTGAACCCCTGGGGACTCACCTCGACCGAGCCGGCCGGCTCGTCCAGCCGAACCTGCTTCTCCTCGCCGGCCTTCTGAAGGAAGACGCCCTTTGCCTTGGTCGCCACCGTGTTAGTGGGACCCTGGAAAAGGACATGGCCTTCGGCCGGGTCGGCGCCCTCGTTCTCAACGCGGATGCAAAGGAGATAGATATTCCCTTCTGGCACCCCGGCCTGGTTGATCGGCTGCTTTATCTCCGCGTCCCACGCGAAAGCAGTCACCTCTGTCATATCACTCCTCCTCCTTCTCCGCCTCGGCCTCGGCGACCTTGCGGACCGCTCGTGCCAACGGATCCGGCAAAACCTTCTCCCCTCGCAGGATCGAGAGCATAGCGGGCATTGTCACGTAGGCCTCGCCGCTCATGATGTACGGGGAGTAGTCCTGCCCAGCGTCGCCGACAACCTCGTAGGTCCAGCGGCCGCTCTGGCGGGAGCGCTTGATGACGACCTCGGCGCCGTCACCATCAACCCAGGCCGGCTTACTGCCGCGCTCGACACCGTGAGGGTAATCGGCCTCCACAGCGATCGGAGCGATCAGCGCTTCCTCGCCACTTGACCGCTTCGCCTTAACAGCGAAATCAGGAAAGTAGTTGAGGAAGAGATCGGCCGCGATGTCGCCGAGATTCTTGCCCCCATACCGTCGCTGGTTGTTGGGCTGAGCAATCTCGGCGATCTCCGAGAGCCTGAAGTAGAGCCAACCAAGCGGGCCGCGAACAGCCGGCGGCTGAACTCTTGGGAAAACCGTACTCTTGGCCATTTCTGTAAACCCTCCTCCGGTTTTAGAGGACCGGAAACCTGTCACGCGTTTCAGATTTGACAGCGTAATGGAAAGAAGCTACTCACATTCTATGAGTAATTTTTTTTCATTAATAGGTCGGATGAGACCGAGCCGCTTGGCGGCTCGGTCTCCAAATCCCCTGATTAGAAGTACGAGTTGCTTGGACAGGGATAAGTCCCCAAGCAACTCTTGGCGCTAAAAAGCCGGTCCGCCGGCCGGCGGTCCGGCCGGACCGCCCAGGGGTGCGGCGGAAACGGCCACGGTGCCGGCCAGCAACGGACCTGGATTCATCTGCTGCTGCCAGTCGTTGCCCTGAAGGGGCAACAAAGCCGGTGCTGCCGGATTGTGGCCGACGCTCCAGCCAATACTGATCGGCTGGCCGTTGGCGTCCGCCCGAATCGAGACGGTCACCTCGATCAGTGTCCGGGGCGGCAAGGTGAAGTTGAAGCCCCACCCCGCTGGATCGATCATCCCGGTCTTGTTCTGTGGCACCTGGCCACGGGGCTCACCGCTCGGCCCACACTCACAGGAGACATACGTTGCCGTCGCATTGGCAACATTGCTGACTCCCGCTGGGTGGATGAAGGCGATGTTACCCTTGCCCCTGCCAGTAGAGACAGGATTGGCAATCCGGATCACGACCTTGTAGTCGCAATCCGGAGGTACTACCGCGCCGATCAGGCTGTACAGCGCGGGCTGGTTAGCGTCGTTCAGCCCGAGCAGACTGGCTTGAACGTGAAACATTTACCCCTCCTTCTCATGGGTGGTGGCCAATGAAGTGTCCCGTGTTTGGCGATGGAACCCGGTGAGTGTTGGCCACCGTGGTTGTTACCTGGGCACCCGCGACGGTCGTGCCGGGAGCCAGCGGCTGGGTAGTCGCTGGAGCGCCCGGCTGGTTGACGGTTGGTGCCATCGGTTGAACGACGACCCCCTGCGTCACCAACTGATGACGGTTCCTGATCGCCCAAGCTACTGCGAGAGCGATGGCGGCAAGCACCACGATACCAGCGATGATCCACATATCCGTGTGGGAGGGACCATCATCCGGCATGGCGATGTAAGTCGGAGCCGGAACCGCTACGGTTGGAGCAGGTGCCGAACTGGGGGGTGCAAGTGCAACCCTAGCCGGCGACAGTGCCTTACTGGGCTCTGCCGAGTGTGCGACCGCAGCCGGCGTTGTCTGCTGGCGACGCGCCGCCATCTCCCTCAAACTCCACCAGGAGACGAGGAGGACGGTGAGCGCCATGGAAGCCAGCAAAGCCGTCCTTCTTGATATCCTTGGTATCCTCATCTTACCCCTCGTTTCCCTAGCGTGAGACCAGCAAGAGGGTGAGAAAGACCAGAATGGCCATAATGCCCGCGGCAATGAACGCCTTGGGCCATGTCATTCCGAGTTCTCGCCAAATCTGCTGATGCTCGACGCTGTTTTGGAGCTCGCGGCGATCCTCCCGTCGATCCTGGGCCTCGTCCCGCACATCGCTGTGCAGGTTGGCCCGCTCAATCGAGCGGTTAACGGCAGTCGCCAGCTCCTCGCGAGTTGTAAACGACTGCCATTCCCGGCTTCGCCAAGTGGTGTAGGGGCGGCGGCCCACCAGGCGGTTGTTGGCAAGCGCCCGCTGAACCTCACCCATCGCCCACTCGCTCGCCGCACCGGATGGCAGTTTGGCCGGGACAATTCTGATGAATGTCCGGCCTTGTACTATCCGCCGCTCCACGACCTTCATGTGGCGACCATGTCCGACCACTGTCGTGGTAACACGGCCGCCGTGGTTGGCGGTGCCGGCTTGGCCGGCGGTCGGCACAGTGGGCTGGTCGGCGGACGAACCAACGGGCGGGTTTTGATGCCCCTCGCTGTCCTCCAGCCGCACTCTCGGCTCGCCCTTCTCTTCGGGCGAACCGAGTGACGACGGGCCACCACGATGGGTCGTCATCACCTCTGCTCGCGCCCAGACGGGCGCGGCGTTGCTGGCAAACAGGGCTGCCAGCAGGCCCGCGATGAGAACTCCTCTCATAGAGTTCTCCTTCCTCCGCTTAAGAATTATCCCCGCCTTTCGTTGTGGGATCCTTGGAGCGGATGGAGGGAGCCGATGCTGGCGTGCCCTCCCGTCAAATAGATACTAAGGCCAAAGGCATTAAGCCTCCATTTGATGAAAGGGCACTATTTTCTTGTCAAGGTGCTAATTCGCGCCAGAACGAACCCAGTTTTTGATGGCGTGAATTCGGTGTCTGACGCAAAAGTGTGCTGCACGGTATAAATACGGGCGGAGGGGGAACCCGTATTCCTTCGGCTTGCGCCAAAGGAGTACCGCACAGCACACTTTCGCCTCCAGACAATTCGTCATCTGCTAGCTCTATATTTAGAGCCCAAAGTCATACTACTGGATCCCCGATCGAGTCGGGGATGACAACATTTCATTGTTCATTCCCGGTTGGTCAGTGTAACAGCGCATTATAGCATAGCAAGTGGTCGCTGTCAAGGTTTTATCCACAGAAAACTTTGTTGACAGTAACATCCTGAAGGCTTAATATCTTATCATAAGGAGAAAAATGGCACTCGACAAAAACGACATTAAAATTATCAACGATCTCTTAATGAAGTCGGAAGATCGAATAATCTCCAAGGTTGATTCGAAGATTGATTTTGCTGTTGAAAAACTTGAACTTCGACTCGAGAATGTCGAACATCGATTGGAGAATGTTGAGCTTCGACTCAAGAACGTCGAAAGAAGCATCGACGATCTAATTGAAACAAATCAAGCCTTTCTTGAGCTCTTCAATGACCACGAAAAAAGAATTACCCGCCTTGAAACAAAAGTACTCTAGTTGACAATCCTCCTTCTCTTGGGTTCGTCTCAAAACCTGCGGGGTTGCCGGCGAATCTGCGCTATGGAGGGTTGTTTTATCTCTCTGACGGGAGAAAACAAAAAGTGCGGCAAGGCGCTGTATAGTCAAACGCAGGCGGAGGGGGAACCTACGACTCGCCGAAGCGAGTAAGACTACACAGCGCGCTACCGCACTGATTTGCTCTAATTGCTCAGAACATCTGATGTTATCATACCTAAATTTTTTTGTCAAGAGGATTATTCTTGGCGCAACTCCCGCATCAGGTTTAGATATTGCCAGAGGTTGTGGAGCGTGGCCAGACGCAAACCCAAAATCTCATTGGATCGCAGAAGATGGGAGATGTAAGCACGAGAGAAACCGGCGGTGCAAGCGGGACAGGCGCAATTTTCATCAATCACTTTTGGATCCTCGCGATATCGGGAGTTTAGGAGATTAATTAACTCGTAGCCCTCACCCCCACCCTCTCCCCGGAGGGGCGAGGGGATTTGTTGTTGGTCGTTGGAACGTTCGTCGTCCATTTCTGATTTGCAAACATAGACAGAACCGTGCCTCGCTAAACGTGTCGGCAGGACGCAGTCAAACATATCCATACCCAAACGGGTTGCCTGAATAATATCATCGGGGGTTCCCACACCCATAAGATAGCGCGGTTTGTCTTGGGGTAGAATCTCCCCCATTAATTTAACTATGTCCCACATATCGCGCGTCTCCAGATCAACCGCCAAACCGCCCACGGCATAACCGTCAAAGCCGATCTCCGCCAGTGCTGCGGCGCACTCTTGCCGCAAAGTAAGATCCAACCCACCCTGGACAATAGCAAACAGCAGCGGCCGGAGGCTGGAGGCCTGTCCGTTGAGCCTTGGGCCTTGGGCGCGGGCAAGAAAATGTTTTTTTGCCCGCTTCGCCCATTCGATCGTTAGTTGTGTCGCGCGCTTGATCTCCTCCGGCGTCGCCTTGCCGCTCGGGCACACGTCAAGCGGCATTAAGATGTCCACGCCCAGATCGAGCTGAATATCGATAACCCTTTCCGGTGTGAAAAAATGCTTCGAGCCGTCAAGGTGAGAAGTGAACTCGACGCCATCATCACAAATTTGCACCAACCCATCCGCCTGAGGCCTGAGGCCTGAGGCCTGAGACGAGTTTTTAGCCAGGCTAAAAACCTGGTAGCCGCCGGAGTCCGTAAGAATCGGTTTATCCCAGCGCATAAAGGAGTGCAGACCACCCAATTTTTTAATAAGCCTCTCGCCCGGCCGGAGATAGAGATGATAAGTGTTGGCCAAAATAATTTCGGCCCCAAGTTCTTTGAGCTCCCGCGGCGCCACCCCCTTGACACTGCCCGCTGTCCCCACCGGCATAAAAAAGGGAGTGCGAATAAGACCGTGGGGAATAGTCAACTCGCCAACGCGAACAGCGCTTTCTAGTTTTTTAATCAGTGAAAATGGCATAGGTTAATATTACCAAAAAAGCCCTTCTGCGGCTTTCTTGGTTTTAATTCGTTTATTACAAGATACGATAATGCCCGAAGGGCGACAGAGCGTAAAAAAAGGTATGGCTCTGGTTCAATACCGCGGAGCTTGCTCCGCTACAAGGTGAGTCCAGAGCTTGCTCTGGGGTTAATACCTTTTATATTCGTGCGCACTATCTGTGTCATCTGTGTCTTACTTAAGTTCGACTGTGGCGCCGGCGGCTTCAAGCTTAGCCTTGGCGGCTTCGGCCTCTTCCTTCTTGGCACCCTTTAAAACCTCTTTGGGTGCACTCTCCACCAAAGTCTTGGCCTCAACCAAACCAAGATCGGGCTTAACTTCGCGAACTGCCTTGATCACTTGGATCTTCTGGGCACCGGCGTTAGTCAGAACAACATCAAAGATCGTCTTCTCCTCAACTTCGGGCGCGGAGACGCCAGCGGCGGGAGCACCCGCCATAGCAACGGGCGCGGCGGCGGAGACACCGAACCGATCCTCAAGCGCCTTGACCAGCTCAGACAACTCCAAAACCGACAAGCCCTCGATCTGCTTGATGAGATCGGCGAATTTACCCGAGAGTTCCCTCGACTCCGCTCGGGATGAATCCTCCGGATTCACCTTCTTTTCTTCAACTACCTTAGTGGCAGTCTTAGTTTTTTCTTCCTCAGCCATAATACTTCCTTTCCGTCTAGCAATCTAGTATTTAGTAGGCTAGCTAATTAGCTAACTTGCTAGCACGCTAACTTGCTGAATAACTATTTACTTTCCCGATAATTACTTAAAACATTAACCAACCCCCGAATGTTCCCGGCCAGGACATTAACCAGACCCGACATTGGCGCGGCAACTGTTCCCACGACTCGAGCATAAAGCTCTTCGCGCGACGGCAAAGCCGCCAGACGCCCTACTCCCTCAACATCAATAAAGCGGCGCCCCAAGAGACCGCCCAGAATCTCAAGAAATTCGTGGCTCTTGGTATAAGTATTTATCTCTTTAGCCGGCGCAACCTCGTCGGCGTGGGCAAAAGCAATGGCGATCGGTTTATCAAAAATATCCTCCGGCATCTCGATGCCCTCTTCTCTTAAGGCAATCCGAGCCAGAGAAGCCTTAACAACATGAAAATCAATCTGCTGCTGATGCAATTTGCGGCGCAACTCCTCGGTCTCGCTAACCTTTAATCCCTTGTAATCAACAACAACAGCCGACTTGGCACCGGAAAATTCACTCTTAAGTCGCCGAAGCTCATCTGCTTTTTGTTCCTTTGTCTTTGCCATACAGTTCCTTAAACAAAAAATCCTGCCGGTGCAGGAAACATAAGCAAAAACACTTATATTGTCTCCTGCACAAGGTTGAAAGTTTAATTCGCCACAGCGAACCTTGTGGTCTTGGGAATTCAATTGCTAATTTACCAAAACCGGGGGCAATTGTCAATTATTTCTTGGTGCTCTTGATATCCATCTTTATACTCGGACCCATCGAAGTCGTCAGAAAGAGCGAATCGATTCGGCGCGGCAAATGACCAAGAAGAGCGTCGATGTTCTGTTTGATTCTCTCGGGACCAAAGGAGATTTTGCCGACCGGCATATGAACAATATTAAATTTATCTGCCCGGTACTCAACCTTGCCGCCCTTGAGTTCGGAGATGGCCGCCGGAACATCGGCGGCGGCGGTTCCGGCTTTGAGCGAGGGCATCAACCCCTTTGGACCGAGCGTTTTGGCGACAGCCGCCAACTTGGGCATAACTTTTAAATCAGCCACCAAAAGATCGAAATCAATCTCGCCGCGCTTGACTTTGGCGACTAGCTCATCAATATTTTTTTCAGTCGCACCAAAAATCCTCTTCTCTTTGGCCACGCCGCCCGGAAATGTGACTGTGCCGCGGATATTTTTTTCCTTTTCGTTAACCTTGGCGTGCAGTTCGACTGTGGCATCGAATTTGGCCGGTGAGGTTTGGAGAGCAAGATCGATTGCCTCTGCGACCAGATACTCTCTCTCCGCCTCAATCCGGCCGGCCAGGGTCCGATAGCGCTTGCCGTGGAGCAACCGCTTGGGCTGTTCGGTTGCCGTTGGTTCTGCCGCCTTCTCCGCCTTCTCCGCCTTCTCCTCTTTTTCGGCTTTCTTAATTTCTTCCCTCTTAACTTCTTCGGTTTCTTTGCGCTCCCTTTCCCGCTCCTCCGCCTCCTTGAGAATCTTCTTTTCGTCGCCAACCTCATCCGGGACAATTTCCTTAACCTTTTTGCGAGCCATCTTATCTCCCTGTGGTACCAGCGATCACTCTTGCGATCTCCCACATTAATTTGTGATACTCAAGTCTAACATATCTAGAACAACGAATCAAGATGGACTAGACAACTTGAACGGTATGAGCTGGTATCTCGCTCTCCTTCTGCCCCAAAAAGGGCACGATGTATTCAATAACTTCATCCGTGATTCGCGCCAAAATGGGCGTCTCCCGATCCGAAAACGGCTGAAGAACAAAGCTGGCCGTATCAATTTGAGTGTCGGGGCTCTGATCTTTCGCAACATTACCCCTGAGCTCAGAGATCCCCAGGCGGATCCGGGTAAACTCATCCGTACCCAACAGGTCGATAATATTCTGCAGACCTTTGTGTCCGCCGCTTCCGCCGCCGTGGCGGACGCGGGCGTAACCCAGCGGCAGATCAACATCGTCGCTGACAACAATGATGTCCGCCGGAGCGATTTTGTAAAAGTTAATAATTTTTCTCACGGCCTCGCCGGAGAGATTCATAAAAGTTTGCGGTTTGACCAGCAGCACATCCTCGCCGTCAGCACTTGTTTTAATAATCTCGGCCCTAAAATCTTTTTTAAGCTCAAATAAGCAGGGTCCCGTTGCCGGTGCCAATTCGGGATGTTTGGCCAGTTTAGTCACAAAGTAAAATCCGGCATTATGGCGCGTGCCGTCGTACTGCTCCCCCGAGTTTCCCAATCCGACTATTATTTTCATTATCACAATCCGGGGATGTTGAGGTTGCCCATCACGCCCTTCATCTTCTCGGCGGCGTGAGCTTGGGCGCGGGCAACAGCCTGCGAAACGGTGTTTTTAATCTCCTTCTCCAACTCTCTTTTATTTTCCGGCCGAAGCGCGTTCTCGTCAATATCAATCTCCGTCATATGCTGTTCGCCATTAAAAATAACGGTGACCCAACCGCTATTGCTCTTTGCCTCGATCTCGGTCTCTTTTAGTTCCTTCTGAATCTGGCGCGCTTTCTTTTGCAGCTCATACAGATCCTTCATCTTGCCAAAATCAACCATAAAACTCCTTTTATATCGGTTTAATAATTTTTGAAACAGCGAATATGATTATACTTAAACCGAGACTTAAAATCAACAAAATGACAACAGTCGAGAGAACGAGAGCGAGTTGATCGGGAATGTAGGGGGTGATATCGGGGCGAATGCTGGTGTAACGATAGAGACCATAACCGATCAGGCCAAGTAATCCGACCGTAAAAGCAATGTTCATTAAATCCTGGGCGCTCGGATTCATTGTCACTGTAATTGAGAGCAAAAGGTAGACCAGAATTAGCGTCTTCTTGCTCTCCATATCGAGACTGCGGGCTAAATCAATGATATGATTAAGTATGCTCTGGTATGAAAAGTTCACAACATCAAACTCAACCTGCCTAAAACCGATAAATTTGGAGAGGACATAGATTGCCGCCACCCCCACAACCAGCGGTGCCAGCGAGATAATAATCTGGCCGAAGATCGGGACCTTGGGCCGCTTGTGCTCGACACTGCCGCCCTTAGGATCAAAAAGATTAACGGCGTGGAGCTTGGCCCCGGTCAGCAGGCAGGCAGTGGTATGAGCCATCTCGTGAAGTATGACGCCGGGCGCGACAAACCAGCGGTAACGGCCGCCCAAAAGAGAACGCGACAAGAAGAAGTCGATCATTATAGCAATGACCGGTATCGCTCCCAATAATATCGCTATTTCCTTCATCACCCCTCCTAAGCACACAAACTAGGTAGCCCAAACCCAGCTTACCAAATATTAACCAGGGAGGCAATTTTACTTTAAAGGTGTGTGCAGATAAGCAATGAGGCAATGAGAATGAGTGTGAGGGGAGAGTGAGGCAAGAGTGAGGGGACGGTTCTCTTTTAGATACAGTTTTACACTTTTTAAGTCTTTATCTTCCGATCTATCTTGTCTTGTTCTCTATAACGTTGAATGTCGCTACCCCAGATGGGTTTCCGATATGATTCCTCGATTATTTGAGCAACGAGCAATCCTTGGTAGTTGGTTTGTCGCTCCGCTTCGTTCTTTCCCATTGCCTCGTACATGAAATCAGGTGTGATAAGAGGATTTTTCTCACCCATAGAATAAAATCGATAACTGGAGTAAAGATACTCCTCTGGACTTTTTGCCAGATCGGCTCTGATTGGATTGAGTTCAATATATTTTCCGCACTGGATAAAGTAAGCATCTTTGCCAATAGTTTGGCTTTTAAAACGATCCTGCCAAAAGTGGCCCACCCAATTATATTTTTGTTGGTAATGGTGAAAATATGCCAAGTTTATTTTTTTCATAAAGACAGAGAACTCGCTGGCATGCTTTGTCTGAATCTGAAAATGGGTATGCGTTGGCATAAGACAATAATGATAGAGGTCAAAAGGGTGTTCTATCTTGTATTTCGCAAGTAATTCCAAATAGTACAAGTAGTCATCGGGCGACCTAAAGACAACACTGCGGTTATTGCCTCGCGTCATAATATGATAGTAACTTTGTGACAAGAGAAGCCTTTTTGCCCTGGGCATATAGCAATAATACCAAGATTGACAAAAAAGTGTAATTTTGTAATCAAAAGAGAACCGTCCCCTTTCCGCAGTCCCCTTTCCGCAAGCGTCCCCTTTCCGCAAGCTTCCTGAGGCAGAATCAGTGATTGCTTTGTAGTTTAAAATTCTAAATTTGTTGAGCTTCATAGAATTATAGTTTGCTTTTCATATAATATTGGCAAAGCGTCCTGCCTCATACGAAATTTTGTGCCGTGGTTATGGCCGGTGCGGGCGTCGAAATCCACAAGAATTTTTCCTTCTTCCAGCGCTTTCAAAAATCCTTCAAAACTGAATTTCTGCAACATCATCACTTTTGTGTAATGATAAAATTCTTTTTTCCGAACGATTTTGACTTCGGCTTGAACATAAAAACAGTTCAGCAATTTTGTTCCCGCTTTGTGTTTCAAGTCATCAAAACCCCAATACGGTTGTGGATTTAATTCACTTAGACCGACCCTCTTTTTGACTAATTTTTTCCAACCGGAATGTTTTTCAGCTATTTTTTTGCTGTTGAAAGAAATTAAAACCTTCTGCTCCTTTTTGTCTATCTTCACAAAAAACCCTCGGTCGGAAACCGATGAACCACAGATTGTTTGCCTAAAACTCATTTCTTCAGATTTATATTTTGTCCCGGCTTCTTGGTGCCCCCAGCCATAAAGGGGTAAAAGAATTTTTGGGACAAATCCTACTGCTCGAGGTGATGGCTCCATATGAAAAAGTGTTGTGAGAGAACAGGTATTTATCCTCTGGGTCTTGAGTTCCCACTCTGCTGCGTTTGGAATTGGTAAATTATTTTCCTGTATCCCGAGTAAATCCTCAAGCGTATTACCAATTCCACCGCTATTACCATGTCTCGCATTTGGAATCCAACCCTTTTTAACAATTTCCTTGAACTTTTCAATGAGTGATTCTTTGGAAAATAGTACCGGTTTCTTTATCATCACGCTCCTTATATTAGCTTACCCTGAGCAGTATGTTTTTTTATTCTCTCTTCTGCCATTTTGCAGTACTCTGGCGATACATCTATTCCGATATAGTTCCGATTAAAATTAATCGCAGACAGAGCAGTCGTACCTGAACCCATAAATGGATCGAGGACTACATTTGCATTTGTTGAGGAAATTATGCGGTTGATTAGCTTTACAGGAAAAGGTGCGGGGTGGCCATTTTTCATTTCTTGGGTAAATTCCCAAATATCACCATAAGCATTAGCCTTAGGAGACAGTTTAAATTTGGGCTTAGCAATCAAATAGATAACTTCGTAAGTCGGTAAAAAATATCCGGCGTTGAAGTTGAGCCCGCCTTTTCTTTTCCAAATGATAATTTGCCTTACAGGAAAGCCGCTAACTATATCTTGACGATCTTGCAAAAGTCCTGCTTGCACCCTCCATTTATGGTTATAAAAAATGGCTCCATTCTCGGGAATAATACGCATTGCCTCATTCAGAAATTCTCTTTGCCATTGAGCGTATAACTCGTGGGGCATATTGTCATCATAATTTGCGTATCCTTTTTGCAAAGCAGCATTTGCCCATTTGCCGCCACGCCCATCTTTCATACCATTACCGGTTGAATTCTTTAAATTATATGGCGGTGAAGTGATTACCAAGTCAACTACTCCATTAGGAATCTGCTTCATCACTTCAACGACATCACCACAGATTATTTTGTTGATAAAATCATCCGGATATTTCATTTTCACTCTACCCTCACTAAACTGACCTGACCGATACCGAGGCGGCTAAATTAGAAACAGATTAATTTGGTGGACTGGGAGGGACTCGGACCCTCTACCTCCGCAATGCGCCCCGTACCACATTGGTGGACTTAGCGAGAATCGGACTCGCGTCTCCACAATGCGAATGTGGCGTCGTACCACTAGACCATAAGCCCAAGTGGGTACGGGGTAAAAATGCAGCGTTCTAAATTTAAATATTAATTACCAGCCCCTAACTTTGCTTGCCACTTGAGCTCGGCTTCGATGAAGGGATCGATCTCGCCGAGTAAAACCTTATCGGGATCTTTGGATTCATAATTCGTCCGATGGTCCTTAACCAATTTATAGGGATGCAGGACGTAGGAGCGAATCTGATTCCCCCACTCCGGCGCCGCAAATTCACCCCGGATCTCCTCGATCTTCTCCCGCCGCTGATCAAGCATCAGTTTGGCCAGACGGGAACGCAAAACCTTGAGGGCATTCTCCTTATTTTGGAGCTGACTTCGCTCGTTTTGGCAAGTGACAACAATGCCGGTCGGCAGGTGGGTCAGCCGCACCGCCGAATCAGTCGTGTTAACGGATTGGCCGCCGTGACCGCTGGCCCGAAAGACATCAACCCGCAGATCCTTGGGGTCAATACTTATCTCCCTGTCTGTTTCGATCTCGGGCAAAACCTCAACCAGCGCGAAGGAGGTTTGACGCAGGGCCTTGGCGTTAAAGGGCGACTGCCGCACCAGGCGATGGACACCGGACTCGCCCTTGAGCTTGCCAAAAACGTAAGAGCCGGCAATCTCCAAGGTGGCACTTTTAATACCCGCCTCGCCGCCGCTTGACCGGTCAAGGATTTGGGCCGCCAGATTGTTCTGCTCGGCCCAGCGCAGATACATCTCAAAAAGCATCTCCGTCCAGTCCTGAGCATCAACGCCACCCGCGCCGGCATAGAAGTTAAGGAGGGCATTGTGATCGTCGTACTTGCCGCCAAGATAAGTATAAATCTCAAGCTCGGCGATCTCAGCGTGAAGCGCCGCCAGCTCCTCTGGCGAGGCAATTTGGGCAATCTCATAAATATCGTCAAACTTTCTGATCTCTTCCCCGAGTTTCTTGAGTTCCTGCGACTTGGCCTGGGCCGTTTTTTCGTCCAACCAAAAATCAGACGATTGCATCTCTGCCTCGATCGCCGCAACCATGGATTTCTTTTCATCAATTTTCAAAATGTCTCGCAACTCCTCGAGACGATTTTTGATGTCGGTCATACGATCACATTCTATCAAATCTGAAACAAAAAATCACCCTTCGACTGCTTGCTATTGTTGGATCCCGCATCAAGTGCGGGATAACAAAAGGGTAAATCAGGGTGACTTTTATCGTTATTCACCTCCGAGGTGTTTGGGCACATTCATCTCGGAGGTGTTTTAACTACATTCCCAGGATGTCGTTGGCGGCGCCGAGAACTTCGAGTTGGCCGCTAATAAGGCGGCGATACTTGACGTAAGTTCCGGCAATACCGGCCATCATCGTTGCCAGAAAGCTGGCCCCGGCGGCGGCGCCGCTTGGCGGCAAAACGGGTGTCGGCGGAGCAGGCGGCGCCAACGCGGCCTTAACTTTAGTTTTGGCAATACTGGTCAGCGTGATCTTGTCAAAAGTCAGGGTGACAGTGTTAACCAGGACTTCGTCGGGGGCTAGAGTGGGAGCAAGAACAGCTCGAAACTTAATGTAGCCCGACTCATCCGGCCCAATCATATCCAGCTTAAAGCCGACACCGGTAATACCGTTGATAATGGTCTTCTCCGCGCCGCCGGCAATCGACAAAACGGTTGTGCCCTCAAGGTATTGAACATTTGGCGGCAGAGTGTCGACAAACTTGACGAGATCGGCAAAAGCATTGCCCCTGTTGCTAAAATCAATCTTATATTCCAGAATATCACCGGGGAAAGCCTCGTTCTCTTTAGCAAAATCACTTTGGCTCGCCGTCACATTCCGAACCGTTTTATCCAGCGCCAGCTCAACTTTCTTGGCCGGCCGCACCAGTGTGATCAGAATCTCGTCGCCGTATTTGTTGTAGAGCTTGTCGTCGAAGCTAAAACCGCGCGCCGGGTTAGCCGGCAGAGGATCCTTAACTTTAACGGTAAATTTCCGCTCGATTGTCGCGCCGGGATCTAACGTCACGGTCGGATATTTGACCGCTCCGCCAGCGACCGTACCGCCATCCGAAACAGATACAACATTGGCATATTCCAGAATATCGGCAATATTATCTTCGACTTGATATTCCAGCGGCGCAACGCCGTTATTTTTGGTAATCAGCGCATATTCAATCTCATCACCGGCCTTGGCCGTTGCCGTAGAGACGTTCCCGTCTCGAGGCGCCGCCTGCTCACCCGAAGTCAAATTCACAGCCCGTTTGTGCTGTTCAACATTTGCCGCCGCCGGCAAAATCTTAACCTGCGCCGTGTCGGTAAGCGTAATCGCACCGGCAATCAGCTGGGCCGTATTGGTAACGATCGTCGGGGCGGAGACGTTGGCGACAACTTTGGCTTGAAAGCGAAGAGAGTGGGTCTCGCCGGGATTTAAGGGATGCCCCATCGGCCAGCCGCCCCAAAAAAACTGGCCGGCATTCGGATCGTCGGGCAATGGCGTAACCGTTGTGCCGGCAATATGAGCCAGCGTACCGGGAACGTATTGAAGTTCCGGCGGCAGAAGATCGCTCAGCAGAATATTATCAACCGGAGCCGAGCCGGGGTTAGTCGCAGCCACATCGAACTCGACAACCTCGCCAAAGAGGGCGGCAGTGAGCTCGGAGAAATTTGTCTCTGCCTTGACGGGAGCAATATTGCGAACGGTCTTGTTGAGATCGAGATTAATCGCCTGCGGCATCGCCCTAAACTTAAAGGTGATAAAACCGGCAAAGTCCCAACAGCCATTGATATCACCAATGTTAGCGGAAAAACCATCAAGAGTTGGCGCGACTATAATCGGCTGGGGATTAGTCGAACCCAAATCGGTTGAATTAGGAAACCAGTTTACGGAGTTAAGATCAAGACCAATATCGGCATTTGCGTTTAGCGCCACCGTCAAGCCCGGCCGGCCGACAACGGTACCGTCAGGCAGAATTGTATCAGTAACGGTCTCCGCGTTATCGGCCGAAATTGCCGCCTCAAAGAAAGCGACTTTGTTTGTCGTCTGCTTTGGCGCCGCCACGGTGATAGTGGTGTTGCGGGCCACCGTGCCCTCAATAATATTATGATAATAGATGACACCAAGAAACTCATCGCCGACAGTGCCAACTACCGGATCGCGCGGCACAACTTGCGGCGGCACGGCCGAGATGTTGCGGCCAGTAAAGAGCTCGTGATCGCCAACAAGGCCGTTAAAGCGCGGTGTGTCAGCCCGGCTTGAAAGTGCCGGCCAGACCGCAAGAGAGAGAAGCGACAACAGTACAGAGGCGCCAACAATCTTTTTTAGCTTTGTCGCAAGATATTGACCGTAACTCATCTTACCTCACGTAGTATTAATTAATGATATCGGGAAAAGCTGGAAGCGGCACAATAACCGAAATCGCCGCACTGCTCGAAATCGGTGCGATTCCCTGGGCGCTGGCGTAAGCGGTGTTAATTAGCTCCTCGCCATTATTGGGACAGCCGATAATCTTAACTTGAAGGGTAATATCGGCGCTGGTGCCGACCGGAATGGTGCCCAAGGCCAAACCGGCGGGGGTAAAGATATCGTCTCCACTGGGAACAATCTGGCCGCCAAGACGAACGCTGCCGAGCCCCGGAATAGTGTTTTTGGGGATAATATCGCGCACGACCAGACCGGGCAGATCGGCACTGCCGGTGTTGGCAATGGTGATTTTATAGGTAACAATATCATTTAGCCGGAAAGTCGGTCCGCCGATAACCGTCTTATCGATCTTTAAGTTCGGCACCCCGACAAAAACATGAATGGTCGCCTGATCGCGATCCTGTTCGATATTGTTCACATAAAGGATGGCCAGATTAACCAAGTGAGACCAGCCCGCCGGAAAGCTCGGGGATAACTTAACCCGGTAGGTAATCGTCAAGAGGCCAGCCGGTCCGGGTAGAACATCGGGCAGAGCCAGGCCGCCGGTAAATATAGTCTCGCCGCCGCCAAGCAGATTGCCATTAATATCTTTGATTTGCAGCGAACCGGGAACATAAGCCGAGAGCGGCGGCAGATGGTCAACGACCGCAACATTTGTCGCCACGGTCTGGCCGTCATTGCGAACCCGAAGCCGGTAGATTGCCTCCCCGCCCGGAGCAGCCTCTGTTTCTTTGAGTGAAAAATCGGGATTGGCCGCGGCCGGCGAAACAAATTTATCCATCACCAGCTGGGCCGGCGCCAGAACCTTTACTTTAAAGTAAACAAAACCGGAGTACTGCCAGCAGCCGGCAATATCACCAATGCTGATGCCGTAAGAGTTGGTGGCGATGCCGTCGGGCAGGTCGGAAATAATCAAATTATCAAGATTGTTCAGATCACGGGTCATAAGTTTGGTGGAACCCGGCATGTACTCAACCCGGGCCGGCGTATTTAAATTAATCGTACCGCCGGAGAGACCAATGGTGCCCAATCCGGGCACGACGGTGTCGGTAATATAGGGAGTCTCCTGCGACCAGAGATAGCTGGCGGCGACAATCTGATTGGAAACGCCGGAGGGAATGTCGACGCGAACCGAGGTCTGGTGAGCAACCGTGCCGGGGACACCGTTATGAAAATAAAGCAAAAAAGCAACTTCGTCACCGATATCGGCCGAGACCGGATCAACCCAGTCCGTCCGCTTGGTCACGTTGCTCACCCGCAGCATCTCCAGATCGCCCTGGTTGGAACCATCGGGCGCCGGACCAAGGAAGTTAAAACGAGGACTTGTTCCCAGGCTGGGGGCACTCTGAGTGTTGGCCTGAACACCCTGATCAATCGAGCGCGGTGCGGCAACAGCCAGTAAGAGGGCCGAAATTGCCACCGAACCCAAAATGATCCGCTTGACCTTCGTCCAGAGAATCAGTGATTCGATTGAGGGTCGCTTTCGTTTAAATATTCGACTAAGCATTCTATCCTTTCCTTGGCGCCAATGGTGTTTGTGCTTTGGCGCTCTAAATTATCATAAGCAAGTAATAATTGTAAAGCGAGAACTCCATATTTTATTCGCTCTATAATTTAATTCTATTCCCAAGCAATAATTTTTCAATTATTACTGCTGTCGTGCAGTTGTCATCCTCAACCTGATTCAGAAATCACTGTATGGATCCTACATCCCATTCGACTGCGCTCAGGGTCTGAGTGAAATCGAAGACAAGTGCGGGATGACAGAGAAGGAGAATGACACAACGTGGGTAATTATTGCCTCGGAATAGTCCAGCACCACTCGCCGCAGCGAGTGGTGCTGGGAAACGGATCTTCCCTCCTTTCTCCTATTACTGGATGCCGCCGTTGAGGTTGCTCGGCGGCGGCAGAGGCGGAGCAGTTGGTCCGTCATAACCTGGTAGGGTGGTGCCGCCTACACCACTCCAACTACCCGGCACGTTCAGCGCCGGATCCCAGGACAGCGGCGGCGGCCCGATCCCGGACTTAAACGTCCCCGCTTGCTTGGGATTGATGATCTTCGTCTGGGACGGCACCCGCCGTCCCAGAATAGCCGCCGTCCGGATGAGCGGACGGGTTGTGACCGTCCGCGTTCCGACAGCCACGGTTCGAGCTGGGGCAGAGGGCTTCCAACCAACCATCGGCACCCGAGCGCGTTCCTGCGGCGATATCACCGTCACCTGTGCCGGCGGCGCAGTGACATTCACTACCGGTGCTGGACAGGGTTGTAGCGACGGCGCTGGAGCGGGTTGAACTCCCGGCGTCAGCGTAGCCGACACCGAGAGAAACGTCTCTGCCTTCTTGGTCTCGCCCCAGCAGCCCCAAGAGGGGTTGCCGCAGTCGAGCCGGCGGACGATGCTGTACTTGCCGGCGGCGCAGGTGTACTCCACCCACGTTCCGGCCAAGTGCACGGCGTTGTGTGGTTTGGGCCGACCCCTCTCCCAGCGCCAAACTCCACCGACAACCGCCGCCGGCAGGCGGCCGTAGAAGTGGCCGGCCGGGGGCTGCCGCGCCGGCCCTGACCAACCCGGCCAGGGATCCCAGCAATAGATGGCGGCATCGGGCAGGGCCGCTTGTGCCACCCCACCGATGCCGACGATTAACGCCGCAAGCACTATCACTCTCACTGCCCACCTCCTTATCGCCCAACCCAACCTGTGGCCGTGATGGTCAGGGTTGGCGTCGGGCTTGATGCTGAAAGCTCGAACCAGCCGGAACAGGTCCGGCCGGTGCCGACGATGGAGTGCCGCCACTTGTACTTGCCTGGCGGCAGTTCGATTGGCGGCGCGTTGGGATTGGCACAGGAGCGCGCCGGACAGACCGGCTGACCCATCACGCTCAGGATCTCGATCGTCTGCACCGACAGGGCGCAGTTCATCTGGTTAATGATCCTGATTGTAAGGCGGATACTCCCGGTCGGAACGTTTGGCACATCCGATGACGGCTGGCCGGCCTCGACCCGAGACACTCTAGTCTTGAGGTTGGCAATGTCGCCCTCAACCTGCTCCAACCTGGTGCCGATGCCGTCGACCTTGACGTTCAACGCACCAAACCCGTTCTGTATCTGCTGGGAGAGATCTCCCGCCGGCAGATGGTCGGCCGGATGGGCGGACGCGCCTTCCGGTAATGGCAGCTCGGTTAGCCCGGCTGTTGCTGTTCCCTCAGCAAGCAACGCCTCGAGGCGTTGCGCTTCCTGCTCCTGCGTCATGAAGCCGCCCCGGGCAAACTTGGCATTACTGAGGTGTTCTCGCATGGCCGACGTAACGGCCACTCTCCATGCCTGCTTCCAGAGCCTAAACCTCGGGTCACAGTCAGCCTGGTCCTCGTCGATCAAGTACGGGTCGGTCAGGCCGGGCGGGAGCGGACAGATACCGCTAATGTATCGCTTACTGCTCGCGGTTTGGTCGATCACGTCAAACCCGGACCCGCTGACGTTGGCCGTCCTTCCCCGGTCAACGAAACGAAACAGTAACAGGTATCTCCTTTCTCTCCGCACGACCGAGAAAGACCGGACCAGGAAGTCACAGTTGACGCCGGCTGTGATCGACTCGGTTTCGATCACATACCGGTTTCGGTCAATCTTCTGCCACTTGTCGTCAGCGGATGCTCCGCGGATCACGACCTCCGGCCGGGTATCAACGACATCACCCCTCGAGTTAACGATGGTGAGGTCGGCCCGCAGATAGCGGAACATTGGCCAGAAGACAGGGTCATACTTGATGACCGTGATCGCCCCCGGGTCCCACAGCACATCGGCACCATCTCCGACCGCGGAACGGCTCGCGCTTAACTTGACGGCGATGCCGAAAGTCTCGGCAGTGACCTTCTCTCTCGCGATCAGCTTACTGACCTCTTCGCTCTCGACAACCAGTTCAGTGGTGCCGAGAAAACGAGCCTGCACGGGCATGATGCTGACCGGCACTACGAGGGCCGTCAGCACCAACACAGAAAGCCAGATGGCTCTTGTGCCTCTCATTTTACCCATCCCTCCCTTCCCCTTGCGGGGCGAATATCACGCCTGAAACCTCGCCCCGCTGGGGATAGGGCGGATCGAGCGTGAAATATCTTCTGCCCACCTGGAAGATGAATGTGACCAAACATCTTCCAGGTGAGATTCATATGTAAGGTACCCCCGCCAAACCTGACCCCAGATCGGCCGGGCGGGAGAATTCGCTTTGGCAAGCGACGGGTACCCTCGCACTTCATCCCCCGCCAAAGATAATTAGGACAGAGCAAGTAAATTTATTTCATTATGATAAGCTTGTCAAGCTGTCACTGATCTGCCGGAAACAGATAGCAGGTACCCCGGATGATCAGACAGAGAATTTATGATGGCAGGTGCAGTAAAAAACAGTACACCCGGCCTTTGGCTTGATTTTGACCTTTGACATTTGAGATTTGCGATAACACCTGCTATTATGCTTTGCCGCCCTTTAATTCAGCCAGGAAGATGGCGAGGAATAATAGAGGCCGGCTAGGCCAAGCCCAGGCAATTTGTGGGGCTATCAATGCCAACCGACCCGTAAAACCTATCATCCTAATTTCCCAGTCTTCCCAGCCGAGTTAGAAAACGGCAAGAACCTTATAATTTAGCAAGTTAGCATTTTAGCAATTTAGCTAACTAGCTAGCGTGCTAATCTGCTAGCAAGCTACTTGTATCTTGGTTGTTGAAATGGTCCTGGCAGTAAAAAAACAAAAGACGAACCACCTGTTGTGGGCTATTTCTGAGTCCTCTCCCGCCACTCTCAAAAACAAAGCTACCTTAGCATTAATTTAGATTTTTGTCAATAAGTAGCCCGTTTTTTTGTCCTCGATCCGCCACCCCTTCCCTTCGAGTTCTTGGCGGATTTTATCAGATAGAGCATAGTCTTTTTGCCGGCGAGCCTCTTCTCTCTTGGCGGCTAATTTTTTGATCTCGGGCGGGATGGCAAGTTCTTCTTTTTCTCCTAATTTGAGCCCTAAAACCTCATCCATTTTTTGCGCCGTCGCAGTCCTAATTTCGGCCGAAACGGATTCGTCTCGCGCCATCTCCCAAAGAGTCGCCAGCCCGCCGGGCGTGTCCAGGTCGTCTGAGATACGATCGTAAAATTTATTGAGGTAATCCTGGTTAACCTCTGCGCCACCACCTCGGAGGTGTTTAGGCACATTCACCTCCGAGGTGATCTCCGGCATCAACCGATTCAACCGCTCGCGGGCATTTTTGGCCGCTTCGAGACCAGCCCAGGTAAAGTTCAGCTTGGTTCGATAGTGCGCTCCAAGCACGAGATAGCGAAAATCCAGCGGCGAAAAGCCGCGCTCCGTCAAATCCTTAAGATTATAGACATTGCCCAAACTTTTGGCCATCTTCTGGCTGTCAACCAATAAATGTTCGCCATGGACCCAAAAACGGACAAAGTCTTTGCTGCTCAGCGCCTCCGATTGAGCAATTTCATTTTCGTGATGAGGAAAGATCAGATCAACCGCGCCGGTGTGAATATCAATCGTCTGACCCAGAGTCTCCCCGGCCATAACAGAACACTCAATGTGCCAACCGGGCCGGCCCCGGCCAATCTTTGTCTCCCAATAAATATCGCCGTCATCTTTATCCCAAGCCTTCCAGAGAACAAAGTCGGCGGGGTTTTCCTTGGTATATTCATCCTGGCTAACACGCGCCCCCGCCCTAATCCCGGCCCGATCCAGTTTGGCAAGCTTGCCGTAATCCTTGAACTTATCAATAGAGAAGTAAACAGAACCGTCTTCGCCCCGATAAGCAAAACCGCGCCGCAGAAGTTCAGCAACAAAGTCAGCCATCCTCTCAACATACGCTGTTGCCCGGGTAACGAGATCGGGGAGGAGAATATTAAGCGCGGAGAGATCCTCAAAAAAAATCTTCTCATAGCGCCGGGTGAGCTCCCGCAGCCTGGTCTTGTCGCCGCCGCTCTTTTTAATCGTCTTGTCATCAACGTCGGTCACATTCATAACGTGCTTAACGCGAAAATCGTTAGCCAAGAGGGTTCGCTTCAAGACATCATTAAAAAGATAGGTCCTAAGGTTCCCGATATGGGCAACATCGTAGACGGTCGGGCCGCAGCTGTATAAGGTGGCAAGGCGATTATGGAGCGGCGCAAACTCCTCCAAGCGATTGGTCAGGGTGTTGTAAAACTTCATATCTAGAACTTAACAGGATTAGACCGTGGCGGCAAGGTTTTCATCCTCCAACCCGAAGCTCTCCATCTCAAAGGAGTCAATGAGGTCAAGATCGTCGTCATCCAAATCATCAAACTTTTTAAAGAGACGCTTCCCCGACCGAGACCGCGGCAGACTCCCCGCTTCATCCTCTCCCTCGTCATCCAAATCATCAGCCGAATCATCATCGCTCGCCGCCTCGATAATGCCTCTGTCCAGAGCCGGATAACCGCAAATCTCGCAAACCGGCCCGGGCGCATCGATCCCGCAATTCTCGCAAAAGTACTGTTCCATCTCTTCTTTCTCCGTCACACTCCTCCTTTTTTAGCTTTTGTTTTTGGCAATCCCTCAGATTTTATCCAGCAGCGCTTGCATATGTCAAGAAGAAGTTATCCACCACCAAAAATATCAAAAATCAAGCATCAAATCACAAATAAGTTCCAAATTACAAATACCGGATAATAAGCGTTTAAAGATTGATTATTGGAAACTGGGATTTATTTGGGATTTGTTATTTGGATTTTGGAATTTACCTAGTATTCTCTTCTTCCCTCGAGCGATCTTTTGATCGTCACCTCGTCGGCATACTCCAGATCGCCGCCGACCGGTAAACCGCGAGCAATGCGTGTTGTCTTGATGTTTATTGCGGCGGAACGCATCTTGTCCCGGATGTAGGCGGCCGTGGCCTCGCCCTCAAAGTCAGGATCGGTCGCCAGGACAACCTCGCTGATACCGTCGCCATGGAGGCGATCAAGCAACTGGTTAATGCGCAACTGTTCCGGTCCAATGCCCTCAATCGGCGAGATTGCTCCACCCAACACGTGGTAGAGGCCGGTAAAGCCGCCGGCTCTCTCCAGGGCGATAACATCAAGCGGCTCCTCAACCACTGCCAGGAGGTGGCGATCACGCCGCTCGTCGGAGCAGATCGGGCACACCTCCGCCTCGGCAATGTTAAAACAGTGCCGGCAGAATTTAAGGTTCTCTCGCAAACCAAGAACTGCCCGGCCCAAGCTTGCAATATCATCCTTGGGCTTGGTCAGCAAATAAAAAACCAGCCGGGCGGCTGTTTTGGGTCCGATTCCCGGAAACCTGGAGAATTCATCAATTAAATTTTGAACCGCTTTGGGTAGCATCACTTAAGTACTAAGTGTGAAAGAAATTCCTTATTAACTCAGTACTTGGAACTTTCACACTATTTTGCGGGGTCTTCCCAGGTCGCGTATTTGCACTTGGGATAGCGGGAACAGCCCCAAAAAACCCGGCCCTTCTTCGTCCGGCGCTGAATAACCTCGCCCTCTTGGCACTCTGGACACTTCTGACCGAATTTCTCAACAATTGATTTTGTGTTCTTGCACTTGGGGTAATTCTCGCAAGCCAAAAATTTACCAAAGCGCCCCTCCTTAATAATCATCCGGCTGGAGCATTTCTCGCACTTCTCACCCTCGGCCTCGGAGAGTTTTTGAACTTCGCCGTCATCAACCACCAGAGAAGATTTCTTTTCCGCTTTTGATTCGAGGGGCTTGGAAAACTTACACTCCGGATAGCCGGAACAAGCCATAAATTTGCCGAAGCGCCCCAGACGAATGACAATCGGCTTGCCGCACTCCGGGCACTTCTCCTTCGTCTCCTCCACCGGCACAATATCGCTCTTGTCGATCTCCTTGTTTTTCGCGCTGAGATTTTTAGCAAAGGGCTCGTAAAAATCGCGGATAACCGGCACCCACTCCCGCTTGCCCTCGGCCACATCATCCAGTTCATCCTCCATCTTGGCCGTAAATTGATAGTCGACGATATCGGCAAAGTGTTTGATCAAAAGATCGGTCACAATCTCGGCAATCTCGGTGGGCAGCAACCTTTTTTGCTCGGAGACGACATAACCGCGATCCTGAATGGTGGAGATCGTCGGGGCGTAGGTGGAGGGTCGGCCAATACCCAGACTCTCCAGCTTTTTGACCAGGGTCGCCTCGGTGTAGCGCTTGGACGGCTCGGTGAATTTTTGATCGGCAATCAAATTATGGCATTCCAGCTTTTCGTTATTGGCTAGTTGCGGCAATTCACCGCCCGAGGCTTCAATTTCGTCATCCTTGCCCTCGGTATAGAGCCTGATAAAACCATCAAAAAACAAACGCTCCCCCTTGGCGAGAAAAACGAATTTTTCTTTAGTCTCGGGGGATATTCTGGCGTCAATTACCTCAAAGACGGCCGGTCTCATCTGCGAGGCAAGGGTTCTCCGCCAGATAATATCATAAAGTTTCTGTTCCCTGGCATCGCTCGAGACCTTCTCTCCGCCAGCCGGCGGATCAAAATGGGTTGGTCGGATCGCCTCGTGCGCTTCCTGCGCCCGCTTGGTTTTAGTGTGGTATGTTTGAGATACGGCCGGCAGGTATGCGGCGCCAAAGCGACTGCTTATAATACCGCGAATTGCTTTCACGGCTTCAGTTGAGAGATTGGTGGAGTCGGTACGCATATAGGTAATGTGACCGTTTTCGTAGAGTTTCTGGGCCAGCATCATTGTCTGTTTGGCGGAAAACCCGAGCTTGCGCGAGGCCTCCATCTGTAGAGTTGAGGTGATAAAAGGGGCCGCCGGCCGACGCTCCGCCTCCCGCTTCTCCACCGCCAGAACTTTATAGTTTGCATCCTTAAGGGCACGTTTGATTTCCTCAGCCGTTTTCTTGTCTTTGATGTCGAGCTTGCCGACCGATTTGCCGTCCCACTCAATTAAAAACGCCCGAAAGATTTGATCGTCATTGATTTTAGAGAGGTCGACAGCCAAAACCCAGTACTCCCTGGGCTTAAAACCTCTGATCTCCCGCTCCCGCTCAACAATCAATCGAACGGCGACCGACTGGACCCGGCCGGCTGACAAGCCCGATTTCACCTTTCGCCACAACAGGGGTGAGAGCTTGTAGCCAACCAGGCGGTCCAAGACGCGGCGGGCCTGCTGGGCATCAACCAAACGAAGATCAATCCCCCGCGGCTGTGCCACCGCCCGCTCGATAGCCGACTTGGTTATCTCCGAAAAAACGATGCGCTTCACCCGCGAGTCATCCGGTTTAATTTTAAGCGCATAAAGCAAATGCCAAGAGATGGCTTCACCTTCGCGGTCTAAATCAGTGGCTAGATATATCGAGCCGGCATTGTTGGCAGCTTTTTTTAACTCCGATATAACTTTCTTAACCTTGGGCACGATTTGGTAATCAGGGACAAAATCATTCTTGATATCAACACCGAGTTCTTTCTGCGGCAAATCGCGCACATGACCAAAAGAGGCCAGAACCTTAAAATCCTTGCCCAAGTATTTTTCGATTGTCTTCGCCTTCGCCGGCGATTCTACAATAACAAGATTCATAGATTTAATTGTCCCAGAATTCTTATATCACCATTTGCTTAACTGATTTTTCTGTAACGACCGCCGCCAATATTTTCAATCATACCTTTCATCTCCAACATTGTCAAAGCGGTGTTGATGGCAATGATGTTTAATTTGCTCTCTAAAACCAAGTTATCAACCGCCTGTTCGCCTGAGCTCAATAGGGCTAATATTACGCTCTCCTCCGCCGTTTCCGGCAAAATTTCCCTGGCCTTAACCTGCGCCTCTTTAAGCTGAACCGGCAGCTCCTCCAAAATGTCCTCGATCGACATAACCAGCTTGGCGCCTTTCTGAATTAGTAAGTTTGTACCCTTGGAATAAGGCGAATCAATCGGTCCGGGCACGGCAAAGACCTCGCGGTTGTACTCCAGGGCCGCCAGCGCGGTGATAAGCGACCCCGACTCCTCCCCCGCTTCGATAACGAGAGTGCCGAGAGTTAAGCCGGCGATGATGCGATTACGAGCCGGGAAATTGGAGGGATAAGCAGGCGTGCCGGGTGGAAATTCCGAGACAACTGCCCCGCCCGAATCGATAATTTCGCGGGCCAAAGAAAGGTGGCTTCCGGGATAAACCCGATCCAGGCCGCAACCCAGCACTGCAACGGTAGTGCCGGCCGATTTGAGAGCAACCCGATGGGCCTCGCCATCGATTCCCAGGGCCAAGCCAGACACAATAGAGAGATCGGCCCCAACGCACTGGCGGGTCAACTCCCCCACGACCCTCCGGCCATAGTGAGTGTATTTGCGGCTGCCCACAATGGAGATTCCGGTCGCCTTGAGAGCCGCAGCATCGCCCCGGAGGTAGAGAATCGCCGGAGCGTCGGGAATTTCGGCCAAAAGCGGCGGATAAACCTTATCATACAAAGTAAGATAACCGATATTTAGCTTTTGTAGGCGCTCAATCTCCTGAGCCGGGGAAAACCTGGATCGAGCCTCCAGAAACAGACCGGCGATTTTGGGCCCAAGACTCTGACTGATTGCCGTCTCGCCTAACCGCCAAGCTTTTTCCAGATCAGAAAAAACCGCCAGGATCTTCTTGATTGTCTGACCACCGATCTTTTCGTGAGCGCTTAGAGCTAAAATAAAAGGAGTATTTTTTTCTTTCATCCGTGTTTCATAATATCAATTTTTACCCAAGAGAGTAAGTCAGGGGGTTGGCTATTTTTTCGTTCTCATATATCACTTTGGGTGAAAATGTGGTAATATTTTCTTCGAAGTCCACAAGAAGGGAGGTAGCGAACGTGGCCTATGTTGCTGTTTTCGTGGTTGATGGGCAAAACCGGATTCTGGCAATTCAGTCACCGCCCCAAACCAACTGGAATGTTCCATTAATGGAAAAATCCGGCAGTGGGACACCAATAAGTCAGGCTCGGTTCCTGCTTAGACAACTAGGCGTACCCAACCAACCCAATCTCATTCTGGGCGGTAAATGTGATCCGAGTAAGAGAACACCTGATCACTTTTGTCTGGTGTCGGTCCGGGATGGTCAACCCATTTCTCTGCCCCGGGGAACACAACATCGCTGGGTAACATTGAGGGAATTCTACCAGCTGCATCCCGAGTCCCAGACATGGGAGGGACTCAGTCGAATGGCGGTCCCCCTGACAGCGGGGGGTATTTCGTGAGTATGCACTTCTCGCTCCGCACTGACCATTGGTCGGTCCGGAGCAAGACCGGAGAAATTAATCAGAATTTGATTGATGGTTCCGGTCTTTTTTGATGCGATCGACCGCCATTTTTAAGAGTTTCGAGTAAAGAACGAGTCCGACCGCTTCCATGCTGCCGTGCTGTTCACGCCCCAGGATGTTGCCGCCGCCGCGGATTTCCAAATCAGAAAGGGCGATATTAAAACCGGAACCCAGTTCGGTGTTTTCCGCCAGGGACTTGAGTCGCTTCACCGCATTATCGGTGATTTTTTTATTGCCGTAAGTTAGAAGAGCGTAAGCTTGGCGAGCACTCCGGCCGATCCGGCCGCGAATCTGATAGAGTTGAGCCAAACCAAAATGATCGGCCTCCTCTACAATTAAAGTGTTGACATTCGATAAATCAAGACCGTTCTCAATAATGGTCGAGCAAACAAGAAGCTGAATCTGACCGGCGGTAAACCGGCTCATCACCCGGGCCAACCTCTCCTCCGGCAATTGACCGTGCGCCACCTCGATGGCAACTCCCGGAAAAAGTTTTTTGAGTTGAATTTTTTTGCCCTCAATTGTCGCCACCTCGTTGTGGAGGTAATAAATCTGCCCGCCCCGGGCAACTTCGCGGTTGATATAGCCCCTGATCTTGTCCTCGTTCCAACGCGTAATCTCCGTCGTAATTGCCTTGCGGCCGCCGGGCGGTGTGTTGATTTGCGAGATGTCGCGAATACCCGCAAGAGACATAAAGAGTGTCCGGGGAATTGGCGTGGCAGAGAGCGTCAAGACATTCACCTCGGCACGCATCCTTTTAAGCCTCTCCTTCTGCTTGACTCCGAAACGCTGCTCTTCATCAATAATGAAGAGGCCGAGATTTTTAAGATTGATATCCTTGCCCAGCAATCGATGAGTACCGATTAGAATATCGATTCGACCCGCCGCTAATAATTCGGTAATTTTCTGCTGTTCCGCCGATTGAACAAAACGGCTTAAATGTTCAATCACCGCCGGTAAGTTCGAAAATCGCTGGCGAAAATTGACGAGGTGCTGCTCGACTAAAATTGTCGTTGGTACCAGCATCACCACCTGATAACCGTTAGCCGCCGCTTGAGCCGCGGCGCGAATTGCTACTTCGGTCTTGCCAAAACCGACATCGCCGGAGATGAGTCGATCCATCGGAACATTTTTGACCAGGTCGCCGAATGTCGCCGCGACCGCTTCGGCCTGATCCGGCGTATCGATATAGGGAAAGGTCCCGATTATCTCCTCATTCCAATGCTTGTCGATTTTCCACCTCTCCCGCTGAGATATTTCCCGCGCGGCATATAAATCAAGCAGTTCTCGTGCCAACTTTATGACATTTTCATACGTTTTTTTGTAGGTCTTCTGCCAGCTCTGACTGCCAAGGCGACTCAATTTTGGCTTGCGCCGCCCAACACCGATATAGGAGGAGAGTTTTTCTGCCATCTCCGGCGGCACGTAGAGCATATCGCCATTTAGATATTCAAGGAAAAGATAGGCCCTATCCTGCCTGTCAACCTGCTTGGTACCAATGCAGCGAAAGCGGCCGACGCCATGGTCTTCGTGAACAATGAATTCGCCCGGACGGATTCGGCTGCCATCCGGCAAGATCAGAACATTGGCCGCAATCTCCGCCTCCTCCGTCTGAGAGATTTTCTTGCCCGTGCTTCCATCAAAACTTGCGATGGATTCAAGCTCCGGACCAAAAAACTCTAACCGAAGCGGGACAGCGGCAGAAGCGGCGAAAATCGAGAGTGTCCCGCCAAGAAGACTAAACTGCCCCGGAAACTCGATTGTCTCGACCCGTTCATAACCAAAATCGATCAGTTTGCCTGCTAAATCACCGGGGTTGTATTTTTCGCCAACTTTTAGCTTAAAGTCCTTAGCCATCGTTCGATTTTAACACATCTTGCCGTACCCTGTCAGGCGCCGCCACAAGACCCTTGGCTGTACGGTATCATCTTATAGATACAAAAAATACTCACTTGCTCACGATCGGAAACAAAATGAGTAATTTTTATCGAAGTTGTTTTGTTATAATGACTTGTTTAAATTGGCGCCAACTTTAACCTTTTTCAACTTCAACGCCCATACTGCGGGCGGTGCCGGCAACTATCTTCATCGCCGCCTCAACATCGTTGGCATTAAGATCAGTCATTTTCGTTTCGGCAATCTCTCTCAGTTGAGCCTGTGTCAACTTCTTGGCCAATTTATTTTTTTTGGAGTTGTCGGCCCCCTTTGGCACACCAAGCGCCTTTTTAATCAGCACTGCCGCCGGAGGTGTCTTTAGGCGAAAAGCATAGGTGCGATCCTCGTAAACCGTGATCTCAACCGGAATAATAGTATCACCCAGTCCCCTCGTCTGCTCGTTAAACGCCTGAGTAAACTCCATAATATTCAAACCATGCTGGCCCAAGGCCGGGCCAACCGGCGGTGCCGGAGTTGCTTTGCCCGCCGGAATCTGAAGTTTTAAAATTGTTTTAACTGTCTTCGCCATCGTTACTCCGTAACCGCACAAATGGATAACTAATAACCTAAATGACTAATGACGAATGAATTTATTAGTTATTCGTCATTAGGACTAATTTGTCATCCGTTTCTGCTTTAAACTTTTTTAACTTGCAAAAAATCTAATGCCACTGGTGTCTCGCGGCCGAACATACTAACCAAAACCTTAATCTTGCCGCGATCCTGATCAATCTCTTCAACCTTGCCCTCAAAACCCTTGAGTGCCCCGTCGGTAATCTTGACTAAATCTCCCTCACGGAAATCAATTTTGAACTTCGGCTCCTCAACACCCATTCTCTTTCGAATCCGGTCAATCTCCTCTTTAGACATCGGTGTCGGCCGAACGCCAAAACCGATAAATCCGGTCACATTGGGCGTGTTTCGGACAACGTACCAGGAGTCATCAGTCACCACCATATCAACCAAGACATAGCCCGGGAAAATCCTCTTTTCGACCACGCGGCGCTTACCGTTTTTTATCTCAATCTGTTTCTCCTTGGGCACAATAACATTGAAAATCTTGTCTTGCATTCCCATTGAGTCTATTCTCTGCCGCAACGAGTCCTTAACCTGATCTTCGTAGCCGGAATAGGTATGAATAACATACCAGTTGCGCTCCCCTGATTGCTTTAGGGTTAGAAACTTCTTCTGGGGCGGCTTAGCTATCCCGTCGGCCCCATTCGGTAACTCGGCAATTTTAACCTCTTGGTCTTTTTCTTGATCTTTTTTACTCACGCTATCCCCTTTCTACAAGGTATTCAACCACTTGAGCCAGGCCGTAATCAACGGCGGCAGTGGTTGCTGTTGCGGTAACAACCGCCAAAATAACAATGACGGTGTTGTTGATCACCTCGGTTCGCGAGGGCCACTTAACCTTTTTTAACTCGCCCCAAGAATCAACAAAATATCGGGTTAGACGATTATTTTTCATCTTTTCTTATTTCCAAAACTTTAATGCGAGTCAAATCTTCACGCTGGCCCAGAGTCCGCTTGTAGCGCTTTTTGGCGTGAAACTTAAAAACCCTGAGTTTTTTGCCGTGAAAATCACCCAGAACTTCGGCTGCCACTTTGGCTTGACCCAGAGAGGGTTGACCGATGTTAACGTTTTTTTCATCGGCAATCAACAAAACATTATCAAAAATGATTTGATTGCCGCTTCTGTCAGCAGGCGCAACGAGATCGATCTCGCACTCCCTGCCCGGTGTCAGTTTGTATTGGTTTCCTTTATATGAAACTATGGCGAACATTATTACCCTGTTTCCTGTAAACTTACAAGGGCACAAAGCCCGGTTCAAACTAAAAAAGCCTGCTGGCCTATCTAGTAGATAGTTTAACAGAGACGCTCAAAAAGTCAAGGGCTAAAAGGTGAGTTTGTTGTGACGGATAAAAACACTCTGGACCAGGCCGATAAGAAAGAGGGTCATAATTAAAGACGTTCCGCCGGCCGAGAGGAGAGGCAGGGGTATGCCCGTCACCGGTGCAATGCCCAAATTCATACCAACGTTAATCGCAACCTGGAAGAAAAGCATGCCGGCACTCCCCAGAGAAAGCAGGACACCAAAATTATCCCGGGCAAAGCGAGCCAGACTAATCAACTTGCTAATAAGCGAAAGATACAAGAGAAGAAAAACGCTCGAACCGAGAAAGCCAAGGGACTCCGCCAAGCCGGCGAAGATAAAATCCGTGTGCGGTTCCGGCAAGAACCGCAACTGGCTCTGGCTCCCCCGCCCCAAACCCCTCCCCCACAGTTCACCCGCACCGGCAGAGATTTGAGCTTGGCGCACATTGTATCCGCTCCCGTAAGGATCAGAGTTGGGAAAAATAAAAGTTAAAATCCGGTTTCGCTGATAATCTTTAAGGATATCCTCAAAGGGTCCAATACGAAAAGCGGAAAGGAAAAAGGTGCTTGATATCAGAATAATAAGACAAGCAAATGTGGCAATCTGCCAACGTGTTGGCCGAGAGGCCAAAAGGATAACAAAATAGACAAAACAAATCACGATCGCCGTACCCAAGTCGGGTTCGCGCAGAATCAGGACGAGAGGCAAAGCCAGAATGATAATCGAGAGCAAGATATCAAACCATTTTATCTTTTTGATTCGCCTGGAAAAAAACGCGGAGAGATAAACCACCATAAAAACTTTTGCCACCTCGGATGGCTGAATTTGAAAAAACCCGAGATAGAGCCAGTTTCTGGCACCATTGACCGTTTTGCCGAAAAGCTCGACAGCGATCAAGAGAATAATCGAACAAAGATAAAAAACCCAACTTGTTCCGCGGAAAAAGCGATAATCAACAAAACCAATCGCTATCATCACAAACACGCCAATCAGCGCGTAAATCAACTGGCGAGTTGCCACCACGATCTCGTCGCTGCCAAAGACAAGACTATAGATCATTGAAACGCTGGTAGTGACAAAAATAAGAGGAATAAGATAGAGGGCAATATCAAATGTTTTAATTTTCTTCGGCACTCTACCTCCCTACCGAAATTTTTGGCTAGTGCGGGAGAGACCGACCCAGATCTTCTCGCCATCAATATCGTACTCCTTTTCGCCCTCCACTCGAAACTTGCCCCGATTGATGCCCTTGGCCAATATCTCCGAGGCAATCAGCTCTCCTTTCTTCTCCAAGACCTGAGTAAGCGGAGACGAACTCGTTTCGTAAAACATCATAATCCGATCTTCTACCTCAAAACCACTCTCCTTGCGAAGAGATTGAATGTTTCGAATCAGCTCGCGCATCAAACCCTCCTGCTTTAATTCGGGAGTGATGGTAAAATCCAACTCGACATCGCCGCTCTCCTGCCAAATGACCGCCTTGACATTAACCTCTTCTTTAATTATCTCCTCTAAGTTGGCATCGAGTTTCTTGCCGCTGTAAGTTAATGACTTTAGGGGCTGGCGAATCTTAATGTTTTGTTCCGCCCGTCGGCTCAAGCCCCGCTCAACAACCTGCCGGACATTCGCCATTTCGGCCAGAATCGTGCTGTCGTAGCTTCTCTTCTTGGGAAAGTCGGTCAGATGGACCGACTCCGGATCGCTCTCTTGGCGCAAACCAAGATAAACTTTCTCGGCAAACATCGGTGTGAATGGTGCTGACAATTTCATAAATTCGCTTAAGACGTAATACAATGTCTCATAAGCAGACTTTTTATCCTCGTCATCTTCCGTTTTCCAGAAACGGCGCCGTGAACGGCGAACATACCACGTCGACAACTCGGCGACAAAATCACTCATCGCCCTTGCCGGACGATATGTTTCAAACCTGTTGAGATCCTCCGTCACCTCGCTTGCCAGTAACCGGAACCTCGCCGTTATCCAGCGATCAAGAACATTTTTGGAAACCGTTTTTCCGGCTGGGCTAAATTTATCAATCGAGGCGTACGTCACAAAAAATGAATATACGTTCCAGAGCGTCAAAAAGAAATTCCGCGACAGCGCCACCATCTCTTTGTCGGAGTAGAGCTTGGAATCACCGGGCTGATTAACGGAGTAGAAAAACATTCTGGCCGCATCGGCGCCATACTTGTCAAAAACCTCACGCGGAAAAACAATATTCCCCTTTGACTTGGACATCTTTTTACCATGCTCGTCGAGGAGATGCCCCAAGGAAATAACATTTTTGTAGGCAGGCTCATCACTTATAGCGGTCGAGACGGCCAGTAGAGTATAGAACCAGCCTCTGGTCTGATCAACCGCCTCGGCGATAAAATCGGCCGGAAACTGACACGTCCTTGGCGTGTCATCCCGAGCGGTGCTGCCTGAAGTCAAGGGATCTTTACAATCAATAAGCTCCTTGTTTTCAAAAGGATAGTGCCACTGGGCATAGGGCATCACCCCGGAATCCAGCCAAACATCCATCACCTCGGCCACCCGCTTCATTTGGCCGCCGCAGCTGCAATCAAAAACCACTTCGTCAATTTGGGGTTTGTGCGGATCAATATCGCCAACATCGCCCAAGGATGTTACAACTCTATGTGCCTTGCACTTGCCGCACTCCCAAATCGGCAGAGGCGTTCCCCAGTAGCGGTCGCGAGAGATGGCCCAATCATTAATATTCTCCAGCCAGTTACCGAAACGACCCTCTTTGAGATGGCCGGGGATCCAGTTTATCTTTTTGTTGTTAGCCAAGAGCCTGTCGCGCAACTTGCTCATAGCAATATACCAGGAGTCGCGAGCAAAATAGAGAAGGGGCGAGTCGCAGCGCCAGCAAAAAGGATAGTCGTGAGCAATCTCTTCCCGCTTAAACAAAAGGTTTCGCTCGGTTAAATCAACTTTAATTTCGGAGTCAGCGTCCTTAACAAAACTTCCCTGCCCCGCTCCGGCCAGAAGCGTACCCTTCTCGTCAACGGTTTTTAAAACTTTTATATTATTTTTTTGATGGCCCCAAATATAGTCGTCCTCGCCAAAAGCGGGAGCGGTATGGACAACACCGGTGCCATCAGTGTCGGAGACAAAATCAGCCAAAATTAATTTGTAAATTTTCTCGCCGGCCTCGGCAAATTCCTCTCCTTCGGGATAAAGCGGTTTATAATCACGCTGATCATCTCTAGAATATTTTTCGATAACTTCCCGACCGGAATAAGAACCAAGAATTTTTGCGCTATCTTTATCGCCCTTTAGCGCCCCGCTCAATACCTCCCCTACCCGATTCCGAGCAATGACTAATTTATCCCCCCGATATTCAACAATTTGATAGTCAATGTTCGGCCCCAAAGAGAGGGCGGCATTGCCGGGCAGTGTCCAGGGTGTTGTTGTCCAAACCAGAAAATATGTTCCGGGCTCCTTCTCTGATTCAAGTTTAACATAGACGGACTCTTCGACTACCTCTTTGTAGCCAAGCGCAACCTCGTGCGAGGAGAGAGCGGTGCCGCAACGCGGGCAGTAAGGCACAACTTTGTGGCCCCGATACAACAGGCCCCTTTTGTCGATCTCGCCGATCGCCCACCAGACCGTCTCGATATATTTTGGGTCATAGGTAATATAGGGGTCGGAGAGATCGAGCCAGTAGCCCATCCTCTGCGTTAGCCACTCCCACTCCGATTTGTACTTCCAAACCGATTCCCGGCAAAGCTGATTAAATTTGGCGATTGAGGCCTTTTTGTCGCCCGGCACCAGGTTTTCGATCTCACCCTTGCCGGAGATGCCGAGTGACTTTTCAACCTCAAGCTCAACCGGCAATCCGTGCGTATCCCAGCCGGCCTTGCGCCAAACCATATAGCCTTGCATGGTTTTGTAACGGGGGAAAAGGTCCTTAAAGGAGCGCGCCTCAACATGATGCAAGCCCGGCCGGCCGTTAGCCGTTGGCGGGCCCTCATAGAAAACAAAGTTCTTTTTGCCCTTGTTTTTGGCTAAAGATTTTTTAAAGATATCGTTCTTTTGCCAAAACTCCAGAACATCTTCCTCGGCTTTGGGCAAATCCAATTTTGGGTTAACTTTCTTGAACATCACAATCATCAAAAATCCACAAAAAAACGCTTGCTTGTGTTTTTATCATACTCGAATCAGCCCTCTATTTCAACAGTCTTGCTCCGTGATTTCAGTCCGGAGACTATTCTTATCGAGCTTTTGGGTACTTGATAATATTCCGATAGGGCATCGGTCACCGCTCGGTTGGCCTCTCCCTCCACCGGCTTGGCTCGCACCCACAGTTTGGCATGCCATCCAGCCCCATCTGCAACTGCTCAACCTTCGCCCCCGGCACCACTTTTATATTTATTCTCGGCATAACTACAACAACTTTGACCACTTATGGTGCGACCGCATCACAAGTGATCATTTTGGGCCGAAAACCTTCAATAGTATTCATTTATCTTTACTTTCGGGTCCTAGCGGCTTCGTCCAGGGCCTCGTTGACGAGTTTGTCGGCGAGTTTGTTTTGCTCACGCGGAACGTGAATAAAAGAGATCCTTATTTTATGCGTTTGAACAAAGTTCTTAATTTTATCAATGAGTTCGCGCAAATGATCCTGCTTGATCTTATAATTACCGCCGAGCTGTTCAACGACAAGCTTGCTGTCCAGGCGGCAGACAACCTCACCGCCATTACCGTCATTTTCCTTGAGCCACTTGCTTTTACCCAAAATTTCACAAGCTCTAATAAGGGCTTGGTACTCCGCCTCGTTATTAGTGGCCTTGCCAATATACTCCTTGTGAGTGTGAATAATATTGCCGGCCTCATCACTAAAAACAACCCCGATCGCCGCCGGACCGGGATTGCCTCTTGAACCGCCATCTGTATTGATAAAAATAGTTTTCATGCCGCAATGAGAATACTCCCTTTCGATTATTATTCTACCTCCCCTAACCCCTCCTGCTCCAGGAGGGGAACTAAAATCCACGAAAATTATAGGCCGAGGCCGACTTTATTCTTGACGTCTTCGAGGGTGCGCTGAGCCACGAGGGCAACCTCCTCGGCGCCGCGGTTTAAAATCTCCAGCAAACTGCTGTAATTCTCAATATACTTGTAGTAGCGCACCTGAATCGGACGCAGGAATTCAATCACCGCTTCGGCTAGCGCCTCCTTGAACTCGGCGTAGCTTTTGCCGCTAAATTTCTTCTCAAGTTCACTGATGCTCCGACCGCTTACTTCACTGTAGATATTCAACAGGTTAGTCAGGGCCGGCTTGTCTGCATCCGCCCGCACCTCTGTGCCAGAATCGGTGACAGCTCGCTTAATTTTATTGCGGATGGTGTCAACATCGTCGGTCAGAGCAATATAGTTGCTGGGCGAAGCGGACTTGCTCATCTTCTTTACCGGATCATCAAGACCCATTATCCGGGCGGATTCTTTTTTAATCATCGGCTCGGGAACCGCAAAGGTCTGGCCATAGCGACTATTAAACCGTGTTGCCAGATCGCGCGTCAGCTCGACGTGCTGTTTCTGATCTTCTCCTACCGGCACGTGAGTCGTCTGATATAAAAGGATATCTGCCGCCATCAGCACCGGATAATCAAAGAGGCCGACCAAGGCGCCCTGCCGGGAAAATTGCCCGGTCTTATCCTTAAACTGCGTCATACGGCTAAGTTCGCCCATTGAGGTGAAGGTTTTTAATATCCAGGCCAGTTCGGTATGTTCGGGACGGGTTGATTGAACAAAGATATGAGACCTCTTG
Organism: Patescibacteria group bacterium; assembly: GCA_038078835.1. GTDB lineage: Bacteria > Patescibacteriota > UBA1384 > XYA2-FULL-43-10 > 1-14-0-10-43-13 > JBBTQI01. Next base: position 82,839 of record JBBTQI010000005.1, read on the forward strand.
GGGTCGATTCCCGCTGCCAAATATATTGCCGCCACCGCCAAAATATTTTTTTTGAGCTCTTTGGGGTCTTGGGGCACAGTGATAGCATGAAGGTCGACAACACAAAATACGCACTCTGTGCGTCCCGAACTTGATTCGGGATCCATTCCGTACTTGTCCTGGAGTTCGACCCACTGCTTAATCGCTCCAAGATAGTTGCCCAGATGCAAAATCCCTGACGGCTGAATACCGGAAAAAATTCTTCTCATAGAATATTCCTCTTTGTCCAAAAACATAAATCGAAGATTTCTCTCGCCGACGGCGAATCGAAATGACTGTTATAATCTTAATCGTAATTTCGCGAAGTGGCAAGAGATTTGATCGTAACGGCGGCATTATCGGCAATATTTTCGCCCCTCCGAATGACCTCAACCGAAAATCCGACGAAGGGCTGGCGGGTTGCCGGCATAACCGAGGGCGCAAAACCGGACAGCCGCAATGTTGTCTCAAACTCCTCGTCAACAATCGCCGGAGTGCTGGCTACCTCGCTAATTATCGCCTGGTTAATCTGGTTTAGGGAGGAATATTTTTTATAGCGAAGGCGGCCGGCGGAGTTTAGGTAAAAACCAACACCGTCTGAGAGCCCGACAACGAGCGCGTTGGCCTCGGTCGTCTCCGGCGCCGTATTGCCAACCGCCTGGCAACTGTTGTCGCTGCAATTTAAAATCGCCAAACCCCGAAACTCCAGCGAATGAAGGCTGAATCTTCGACTGTCGTCAGCCTGGCGAATATCGCGCGTCAGCATATCGGTAATGCGCCGAGCATTTTCCGATACTCCCCGCATTGCTTTGAGCTTGCGCTGATAGGTGATCGCCTGAGTTGTTGTCGCCGTTACCAAAACCATCATCACGGCAAAAATCGTGGCGGCAATTAATATCTCCATTAGAGTAAAGCCGGGGGTCTTTTTATGGATTTTTTGCGTCATCTTTTTTTATGGATTTTTTGCGTCCTAATAGTTTGGCCGCCAGTTAGTCAAAATCTCGCTGAGACGATATGAATCACTCCGCCAGCGCACCTCGATATCAACCCGGAGAGCATTACTGTCGCGATTTGTAATCCCCCGGGCCAAAAGGTCGCCGGCGGGTCGGCTGATTCTAACCGAACGGATAAACTCCAAGCCGTCTACTGTTGTTGCGTCCTGGTTGGCCGAACCATCGGCAATTAGATAATAGCGGTCGCCCGATAAGCGCAGATAACCGGCAATATCGCCGTCCGTTGTAATCCGGGAGAGGGCAGAGGCCTTGTCCGGCGTCAGCGAGTCCCAGCCAGTGGCGTTGTCGCCATCGATCCAGTTAGTATCTCTAATCTGCCGGACAATCTCAATCCCCTCCCCCGCCAGGTAGGCGGCTTGAGCCCGTTCGGTCAGATGGTCGCTGGTATCCATCGCCGCCCGGCCAACTGTTACCAGTGCGCCCAGCAAAGTCATAATGATAACGGCCGAGATTAGAACTTCGAGCAGACCAAAACCGGATTTTGTCTTTAGGGGGAGGAAACTCCTTACTTTTGAATGATGATTCGCCATGGGTCGGGCACTATTGAATAAGAAACGTTTTTATTAATCTTGGTGTCGGAGTAAATAAAGATCACTGTGCTCTCCGTTGGGCGCACGACATTGTCGAGCGCGTCTCTCAGTTGGCAAATTTGACCCGGCGAAAGACACTCCAGGCGATAATTTCCAGCCACCGACTCATTTTCGCCCAGATTTATCGCGCCCACAACCTGAGACAGATTATTGGTTAACTCGATTGTCCCGCCGGCCGCATCCGGCACCAAACGATAACTCTCGACATCTTTTTCCGGATTTTTCGCCCGCGTAATTGCCTGGGCGGCAAGCGACTCGATTTCGGCCGCGCGGTTATCGAAGCGATTCTTCTGGCCGTAATCCTCCATCGCCGGAATCGCCGCCAGGGCCATCATCACAATAATGGCAGTTGTGATTGCCACCTCAATAAAGGTAAACCCCCTTTTCCGAACTGGACTCATATTAATAACCGAACAAATTATTGAAGTACCAATTAATAATACTCCGGCCGGAGACTAAAGCCAGAAGCATAGCAACAATCAGAAAGGGAGCAAAGGGCAGGGCATCCTTGAGCTTTTTCCCGCCAAAGGCGATTAAGCCGACGCCAAGGACTGAGCCGAGAACAAAGGAGAGAAAGAGGCCCAAAATAACCAGGGGGTAACCCAGCAGTAAACCAAGTATGGCGCCGATCTTGATATCGCCCGACCCCATCCATCTTTCTCGGGAAACAAGTACTAAAAGACCGGGAACGCCGCCGCCAATCAAACCGCCGGCAAGAGACTGGCCAAAACCCATATTGCCAAAGTACCAGCCAAAGAGAAGTGTCAGACCAAGCGTTGCCCAAGCAAACTCCTCCGGAATAAGCTGGCGGAGAAGATCGTAGACAAAGACCACGGCCAAGAGGGCGAAGACGGCACCATAAAAAAGAAGGTGCCAGGAAAAGCCGAACTCCAGATAAAGCAGGGTGACCACCAGCGCAAAACCGGCCTCAACCAGAGGATATTGCCAGGAGATCGGCTGACTGCAGTGCCGGCAACGCGCTTTCAGCAAAGCAAAGGAGAGAAGCGGCACAAGATCATACCACGCCAGATTCTTTTTGCAGTTGGGGCAATGAGACCGGCCGCGCCAAATTGAATGCAGATCATCGATGCGGGCAATAACCACATTTAAAAAACTGCCGGCCGCCAAACCAAGCAAAACCGATAAAATCAAGCCGTTGTACATTATTTATCCTCAATTCAAAACCTGCTCAACCCCCCAGCCCCGAGGGCAATAATCAAGATACAAGCTCTAGTCTAGCAGCACATTAGCAAGCTAGCATATTAGCTGATTAGCTATCTTACTAACACGCTAACCACTGATTGGTTATTGCATCCTGGTCGTTGCCCATAGGGCTAGGGAGTCTTAGCAGGGCCTAAAATTCCGGCCTAACCTCTAATCGTTGCCGACATAGTAATCGGCGGTATAGCCGGTTGCGGCACCGTAGCCGGTTGGCGGAGTGGTCAACCTGTCCGGATCATTATTGTTTTCCAGGTCGGCCATAAGATAATAGTTGACCGCCGGATTGGCATCCGACTGATACGAATAGGCGGTGTCAGCATCGGCCTGGGGATCATTCGGGATCGTCTTAATATACGGCGAGGAACCACCCGAAAGCGGAGTCGTCAGGGTAGCGGCAACAGTCGCGGCAGTCGTACTCGCAACATAGGTGCCGTTAGCCTGATCGGCAGCGTAAACCTCCAAGGCGGTTTTAAGCTGGCGCAGATCGCTCTTTCGGGTCGCGTCCCGGGCTTTAGCGCGGGCGCCGCCCAGAGCAACCAGAACCATCGACGCCAGGATGCCGATAATAGCAATAACAACCAAAAGCTCAATTAAGGTAAAACCCTTTTTGTTCATTGTCTCCTCCTTTTCATTCTAAATTCCAGGACTGTATCGACCTACCCTCCTGCCAGCCGCGTTTGACGCGGCACTCAGGAGAACAATCCTCGATACTTAATAAAACACGATTTGTATTTGGTAGTTTGTATTTAGTAATTACGCTTGATGTGCAATTGTCATCCCCGACCCGATCGGGGATGACAGATTAAGGGAGAGGTTTGGTATTTTGTATTCAGGTGATACGTGATCACTGTATCTGAGCCAGGTTATAGATGGGCACAAGAATAGCAAAGACCAGGAAAGCAACACCAATACCTATTATAACTAAAACAACCGGTTCAATCAAAGTGGATATCGTCTTAATGCGGTTAGACGTGTCCTCCTCAAAGTAATCGGCCACTCGCCCGAGCACCTTGTCGAGCTGGCCCGTCTCCTCGCCAACCGCAACCATCTGGCCGAGCATTTGAGGAAAAACGGGATTTTTGATCAGTTCGGTCGAAAGCGGCACCCCCCGCTCAATCCGGGTAATCATATTAAGAATGCTCTCTTCGTAGATCTCATTATTCACAATTGTAGCACTAGTCCGCAAAGAGTCCAAGAGGGAAACGCCAGCGCCAATAAGCATCTCCAAGACACGAGAAAAACGACCGATATAGATGCCCTCAATAAATTTTCCCAGGACAGGCACCTCGATTTTGGCCAAATTGACGGTTCTCGATCCTGACTCCGAAGCAAGCCAAAGCCGCAAAACCAGGCCGATGATCAGCAAAACAATCAACAGGGCCCACCAGTAAACAACAAAGAAATCCGAAATCGCCAAGAGCATCCGGGTCGCCAGCGGCAGTGTTGCCTGCGCCTGCTCAAACATCTGTTTTAGCTGCGGCACAATCGTCATAAGCATATAAACAGCGACACCAATCATTGCCAGGAGTAAAAAGACGGGATAATACAAAACGCTCTTTATGCAATTGGTAAAGGAGTGCTGCTTCTCCAGCTGATTCGCCAACTGATTCAAAACCACATCCAACCGGCCGGTTGTTTCGCCGGAGTTAATAACGCTGACAAAAACACGGTCAAAAGCCTCGGGGTGCTTGGCAAGAGCGCGCGAGAAACTCGCCCCCTCCTCAAGATCACGGTAGAGGTCGTGATAGATGCGACGCAAACGCTCGTTTTGGGCTTGAGCCGCCACAATCGTAAGCGCCTTGGTCAGCGGCAATCCGGCCGATATCATCGTGGAGAGCAAGCGGGCAAAAATCGCTTTGTCGCGCAAAGTGATGCGCCGGCCAAACGGCAAAATAAAGCGGTGCCTCTCTGCCGCCACAACCTCCAGGGGGACAAGGCTATGATGAAGCAGGATTTGCTCCGCGTCGGATTGACCGGGAGCCTTAACGGTCCCGGTAACGACTTCTCCCTTGCTGTCTTTTGCTTTATATAAAAATCTCATCGCACTACGTGCTCCAGAAATGGATGACTAATATTCATACCCCATCCAACTTCCCCTATCTCAGGGGGAAGAGCCATTCGTTATTCGCCATTTGGTTAATTCGTTATCCGTTTTTGTTTTAATAAACCATCATCTTAAAACTCTTGGTGTCTAGGGACCATCCCAATGCATCCTCGAGACTAATATCGCCCCGAGAGACAAATTCAGCCAAAACCTTGTCCAGACTTATCATACCCTCTGAGGCAGATGTCTGGATGACATTGGGAATCTGGTAATTTTTGCCCTCGCGAATCAAGCTCTTGATCGCCGAGTTGGCCATCATAATCTCCGCCGCCAAGACCCGGCCGCCGCCGATTCGCGGAATAAGGCGCTGCGAGACAACACCAAGCAGAACCGAGGCGAGCTGGCTTGAGATTTGCTGTTGGAGGTGGGGCGGAAAGACGGAGACAACACGATCGGCCGTCTGAGCCGCCGAATTGGTATGAGCCGTTGTAAAAACCAGGTGGCCGGTTTCAGCAATAGTTAAAACCGCCTCGATCGTCTCAAGATCGCGCATTTCACCGACAAGCACAACATCGGGATCTTCGCGCAAAGCGGCTCGAAGCGCTCGAGCAAAGGTGTTGGTGTCATTGCCGACTTCCCGCTGTGAGATAATACTCTTTTTGTGCTCAAAGACGTACTCGATCGGATCCTCGATCGCAATAATATGTTTGCGTTGTTCCTGGTTGATCTTGTCAACAATGGCGGCGAGCGTCGTTGATTTACCCGAACCGGTCGGGCCGGCCACAACAACCAGGCCTTGGCTGTGTTCGGAGAATCGCTCCAGTATCGGCGGCAAACCCAGATCCCCGAAACCGCGAATTTCTTTAGGAATAAGACGAAGCGAGGCGGACAAACTGCCCCGCTGGTAGTAGATATTTGCCCGGAAACGAATCTCTTTGTAGCCGAAGGAAAAATCAACCTCCTTCTTTTGCTTGACGGTATTGAGCATCTCAGCTGTTGCAAAGGAAGAGATAATATCTAAAACTTTCTCGGCGGTTAAGACCGGCACGTCCGGAATATCGAGCAGTTTTCCATCAATCCGAACCGCCACCGGCACACCGACATTAAAGTGAATGTCTGAGGCACCCTTCTCCAGGGCATAGTTAAGATAGCTGGCAATCTCGGACGCGGCTTTTTCACTCACATTCCCTCCTAGTTCCTTGTTTTTATCTTTCCCCATTATAACACATTACCAATGTATCTCAGCCTCCGCACGTGTTCTTTGTGTTTATGTATTATTCAATGTTGCCTGCAAAACCTCATCGATCGTGGTTAATCCCTGCAGGGCCTTTAATATTCCATCCTGGCGCATAGTAATCATCCCCGACCTGATTGCCGCCTCCTTTATTTCGTTGGCCGATCGCCGGGAAATGGCCAGCTCCTCAATCTCGGGGGTTATTCCCATAACTTCAAAAACCCCAACCCTCCCCCGAAAACCCTGCGAACAATTCTCGCAACCCCGACCGTAGTAAAAGTGAATATCGCCGCTAAAGCGACTCCGGTCAGCATAATTCCGGGGCGGTATCTTTTGCAATTCGGCCGCAACCTCTTCCTTTAGCTTCTCCGGCACCTTCATCTCCTCTTTGCATTTAACGCAGATGCGCCGGACCAGACGCTGGGCAACAACAACATTAATCGATGAGGTAATCAGAAACGGCTCAACACCCATATTAATCAAACGCGGCAGGGTTCCGGCCGTGTCGTTGGTGTGCAAGGTTGTCAGTACCAGGTGGCCGGTTAGGGCGGCGTGCGTGGCCATTCCCGCCGTCTCGACATCTCTCACCTCTCCCACCATAATAACGTTTGGATCCTGGCGCAAAACGCTTCTTAAGCCCGTCGCAAAATTAAATCCGATCTCCGGCTTAACCTGACACTGGCTTACACCCGGCACTTCATATTCGACAGGATCCTCAAGCGTCACAATATTGATTCCGGGAATGCTTAAGCGGCTAAGCAGAGCATAGAGAGTCGTCGACTTGCCGGAGCCGGTCGGGCCGGTGGCTAGAATAATCCCATAAGGCTGACCGATTGCCTGAATGGTCAAATTAAAGGCGCTACCCTGCATACCCAAGTCTTCGAGCGAGAGAATAGTCTGGTCTTTGTCCAGTATCCTCAGCACAACCTTCTCGCCGTGAATGGTCGGCAAGGTCGAAACCCGAACATCAACGTTTCTGCTCTTAAAGATCAGACCGAATCGTCCGTCTTGGGGGATTCGGGTTTCATCAATTTTGAGGCGCGACATAATTTTTATCCGGCTGATAATTGGAGGATGGAGCTTGAGTGGAACCTTAACGATGTCGCGCAAGATCCCGTCTACCCGGCAGCGTACGCGCAAGTGCTTGCTCCCCGGCTCAAGGTGAACATCGGATGCTTTATTAACGAGAGCATAATCAATCACCCCGGCCACAATCTTGGGTACATATGCCTCGCTTACGATCTCTCCCAGGTCTTTATCGGTGGAGATCTCGCGGCCGTCCAGTAAAACATCCAGTTTGTTCTCCTCGAGTGCCTGCTGGTCGCGCTTTTCCTTAACAGAAACCTCCTCTGCCGCCGCCGGAACCTTTAGTCGGTCCCCCTCCGCACCTGCCGGCAACTCTGCCGCTTGAATCGGCTCATTCTCAATCTTCACCTCTTTTTCTGTCTCCCCTCCGGGTGATTTGGCTGATTCTTCGGCCTTCGGCCTTTGGCCTTCGGCTATTTGCCTTTCCCCCTCCTTGGGTTCGCCCTCCTCAAAAGCACGGAGTTGGGGCACCTCGTCAATGGTAATGGCGGGATCGTCTTTGGGCACAAAAAGAGACTCAAGAAAAGATGCGGACCATGCCTTATTTCCCCCCTCCCGGACCGGCTCCTCTTCAACCTGAGATTCCGTCTCCTCTTGGCTGCCCTGATCGTATTTTTTTAAGACGTAGTCAATATCCTCACGGGAAGTTGCAAAGAGTTCAATCGCAACCCCGTTTTCCTTAACAATATAATCAATAATCTTTTTGGTCAAAACAGAATCAGGCTCCTCGCAGGCAATCATTAAGCCGCCCGTCTGTTTTTCAGCAAAGACCACCAGACGATATTTGGCAATAAAATCCTTGGGCATCTTGTGCAAAAGATGAACGGAAATATTTTGGTTGCGCAAATAAACAACCGGCAGACTTCCCCTCTTCATCAGCAAAGCGCTTTTGTTTTGGCTGCCGTATTGTTTTAGGGCGCTGATAAAATCATTTTCGCCGGTAATATACAATTCAACCGTCAATTCCCTTTTTTCCAACAAATTAGCCAAGCCCACGGCATATTGAGCCAAAAGATCCGCCGGACGAGCAACGGCAAGCCTTAAAATGTTGTCATTTAGACCAAAGGGCACAACACCGTATTTTCGGGCAAATTTTTCCGGTACTGCCGCCAAAGCCTCCTTGGAGATCTCAAAATTTTGCAGGGAGACAAAGGGGAGTTTTAAGAGAATGCCGTAAGCTTTATTTATGGTGTCGCGAGTAACCAGGCGGTTTTTGGTTAAAAAGTTTTCAATCTCGCGATTAGTCCGAAAGTGTTTTTTAAGTTTGTCGGCATCGCTTAGATCCAAGGTATTCTGCACGACAAAAACATCCAGGATCGATTGACCGGAGGCATTGTAACCGTTAAGCAACCGAAGGGCGTTTTGCGGCTTTTGGGTAATTTGAGACATCGTGTTTCTAAAATCAAAACACTAACCGAGTAATAATCAATGAAAGAGATGAGGTATAAACAATAACCAAACAGTTTGGTAATTGCCGCTTAGTGATTGGTTATTGTTTTTTGATTATTGGATTTAGGGTTGTTCAAACGGATTTTCGCGCCCCATTTTATTGATCGGCACCGCCAGCGGCAAATTGCTGAGATTCTCCCGGCCGTCCAAGAGCCCCTTGGCCTTAATCTTTATCGTTTCGATCTCCACCGGCTGAAGATCAAGCGAAACGGCATAACTCTCCAGCGAGGCCCGAGAAAGCGTCCAGAGCCAGAAAAAAACCGCCAATGTACCGGCCAGAATAATCATTCCGCCAAACAAACCCAAAGTTCTGATCATATTCATCTCCCGCTAAACTCCCCCCTCGGAAACGCCGCTAGCAGAGACACTCGGCGATACGCCAGCCCGGCGATATGCTTCGATCTGAAGCGACAAGGATAAGCCGTTGTCGCCCTCAGACAGGCTCAGGGATTTAATATTCATAAAGCGAATACTTTTCTCAAGAGAGGTAATAAATTGATTCAGCTCCGTAAAACTACCCTTAACACTAAATGAAATCTGAATTGCTCCGGGCGTTGCCGCTGCGGTACTGCTTGAAGCGGCAGTGTTGTCGCTAATTTGAATTGAGGGAATGTAGGTATTATGCTTGGCCGCGATTGCCTCCAGCTCAACTATTAAATCCTCCTTGCCGGTGCCTTCGGGAACCGCCACCAGCATTTGATCAACGATCGCGCCCAGGTCGCTCATGCTTTGCTTGGCTGTCTTGAGCGACTCCAGCTTTGCCCGGGCTGACTCTATCTCGCTTTTGGCTAAATAGTAGTCGCGCCGGTTCTGCTTATACCCGGGAATAATTAAACTAAAGGAGAGATAAAAACAGACACCAACGGCAAAGATAGTCAAAGCCAGAAAAGACGTCTTGTTGTCCCGCCTCATTGGACCCCCTTTGTTGTGCTGGAAACAGCCTCCGGTGAGACCGATTTATCAATTTTAGCCGTAATTGAAAAGCTGGCCGTGGCCTTACCCTCGGTACTAAGAGAGACGGCTGAGGTGCCAATGTCAACATCCTTGAGCGCCGACCAGCTCTTTAGCGCCAGGGAGAGATCGGCAATCGAGCGATAGGATGAGGTCTTGCCGTCAATCGCCAGGGTGCCATCGGATTTCATAGAAATAGCACTAACCTCAACATCCGATGTTACCCGCTTGTAAAGTTGAGTCAAAAAGGTTGAGGCGGGATAACTTTTCGTTTTGGCCTCGGAGAGTTTCTCCACCGCGGCCTTAAAACCGGCCGCCTTCTCCTCGACATCGGCATAAGTGGGACTGGCTATCTCGGAGATAATTTCGTTTCGCTCCTGTTGCTTCTCGGCCAATGTGCCGGCCAGATTGCGGCTGGCGAGCCAAAAATACGCTGTCGCGCCGATAGCGGCAAAAATTGCCAGCCAACAAAAAAGAACACCGAAATCAAACCCCGGTCGCTCACCAAAAGTAACCAGATCGTCCTTACCCTTTGCCGCCTTGGTCGGCGAAGCAAACTCCATAAACCCTCCTAGACTCTAACCCAATGCAACGATACTATCAATATAATAAACCCTATCCGGCAACCGGTCAATGCTTTAGAGGAATTGTGCGACATTGGTGTTGTCTTAGAAACGCTTGGTTGCCCCCAAGAATAGCCCGGAGATTGTAAATTTGGGAGGTTTGCCGCTTCGCATTGACCTACCGTCCGGCGAGACGGCAAACTGAAAGAAAACATGGGTACCCTCGCCGCCCTTTTTTAAATAAATCCTCGGCAACAGTAGAGTTTCATTTCCCGTATAGACCTTCATATTATTCAAACAAGCGAATGCCTCCATCGCCAGATGAGCGCCGGTAATAAGGCGGCGAGTTGCGGCGCTCATATTGCCGCCCTCAACTTCTTCATTGAGAAGGTTGAAGATGTCTTTTGTGCCCTTAGTGTGTACTCGTTCTAGAACAGAAAACTCCTGGTCCGTTATTAAGCCTTTATCCTTCATCCTTTGCAACACTGCAATATAAGGATTTAGTCCCTCGCGCCCTCGACCCTGATTGATGGCGAATTCGGTTGTAGCATAATCAACATTAGTAAAAAAGAAATCAAGCGCTTCTATAACGCTATCAAAATTGGTGTCTTTAACTTTGATCGCCATTTCTTCTTCCAGGGTGTTTGTGACATAGTCTTCAAGCTGGCGATATGCCCTGCTGGTTTCACCGGTTTTATTGGCATCAGCCAAGGTGTCAAGTATTACTTTCTGAAAGTTTTGATTAAATTCCTGATCTGGATTTCGGCCCGAATCCCGATTGTCTCGATTAAATTGCTCGATAGTTTCCCTGACATATTGTTGGTATTCGGCCATTCTTGCGGCGGCAGTGGAGATGGTAGCGCTTTGCGTTTCAGGGCTGTTGATGGTTTCTGCAACCTCCCTTTCAAGAGTAGGCGCTATTGTTTCAATTGCGGTTGGATCCGGCGCGTCTTTGGCGAGTGTTTGTATTTGCTGTTCCGTTTTTTTGATTGCGCGCTCGGTGTGTCCCGGTGTTCCGATCTCAGTTAAATTTTCCTCTGTTTCATATAGATAATCGGCTAGCTTGTCATCAAGTGATTCAAGGGGGCAATCTGTTTTAGTGCAGCGGACACCGTTTACAGTCACTTCCTCGCTTTTGGCCCCGGTGAATCTTTCTGCGAGACTGGCTGTTGCTCTTGCTACTGCCGCTTCTGTGGCGACGTGTTCGTTTTCTGCTTTTACTCCAGAGACCGAGAGACTGAGTAGGAAGGGAACAAGAACCCTGACAAAGCGATTATTTTTATTATCCCTTAACCACTGCATAAAACGGTTATTTCCGCTATCTCCTTCTCTGTTTTCTGTTTGCGATACAGGGCTGTCAATAGTGCTTGGACCAAATTCACTCATATTTCCTCCATCCTTAATTTATTCTTTTGTTTAAATAAAAGGTATCACCTATTTTTCCTTCGTCAGCGGAATATTTAAATACCTAAATCCCGGCGGCCAAAATTGGCTCAGCATATAATCATAAACGAAGCGGACATTGTTTATGCCGGCGATATCAAACTTATTGGCGACAAAAGAACCGCGAAACTCGACGTTGCCGGGATCATCAACAATGATATCGTCTTGGCAAAAGAGAGATGCTTCAATGGCGTTATTGCCGCCAAAATAACAATCTCCTGCTTCAAGGCTAACTATCATGATCGTGCTAACTACAACTGAATCCTCAACCGTGCCGGCGGCGGAATTGCAACGTAAAACAAAACGCGTGTTGGTATTAACGGTTGTTGAATATATCCCGGTCAAATTCGTCGAAGAAATCAATTGCGCCCGCCAACCTGAATCACCGCTTAGAGGAGTACAGGTTGTAACGGAGGTTAAGTTCCAGGAAATGTTCACTGCCGATCCCCGCTCCACTGTAATTTGATTATCCTGACCATTAGCCAGGAGGCTCACCGCCGCCGGAGGCGGGGGCGGCAACGTGCTGGTTAACACAAAATCATCAGATGCACTATTGTTGGCCTTGTCGACAGCTGCTAGTCTCAGTGTATATCTCCCAGGGCCATCGGTTTGAACTGCCGTGACCGGAGAGTTCGGCTGGCCGAATGACACATTCCCCGGCCCCGACACTTTCGACCACGAGTAGCTGGCGATACCAGACCCCGGCGCCGGATCAGTAGCACTCCCCTCTTGGGTAAAAGCACCGCTTACGCTTTTATCTGCGCCAGCACTTACCACCGGAGCAACACTATCATAAAAAAGGGTAAGCTGACTGGAGGCAATATTGCCATTTCCTTCGCTATCATTTGCAGTATTAGCTAAAATATTCACCGAAACATTACCTTGATTTATCGGATATACAAAGAAAGAATATTCTTTGTTGTCGGCGGTTGTCAAACCGGATACCGTTCCATTAACAACCTGAATATCAGACAACTCAAACCCCGAGACGGCCCGATCAAAAACCGCTGTTACCGGAATCGGAACATCTCTATTGAACTCCCGTGAAACAGACAGTGTCACCGAGGGATTGGTCTTTACCGGCACCTCAAAAGTATATTCCAGCAAATTGCCGCTCTCGTCAAAACCGCCGATTCTAAATGTGATAATATCATTTGTCGTTAAGCCTACCGGTATTTCAGCCTTATACCCCCCAAGATCTGCCAGCACAAGAGCCATGTCATTAAAATTGGTTCCGTCAGTCGAGTAAGCGGAATTAACATTGGCAACAGCTTTATACTCACCTAATCCGCCATCGTCCAGCTCGAATTCAAGAGAGTTGCTCTTTTGGGGGTAGTAAAATTCGCTATATTTCCCCGCCGTAAAGAAATTAAGCCGAGCTATACTGGGAGGATTCGGATCAGTTTTCCCTGAATCAAATTTGGCATAAACCTTGGCATGAAACTCTTTCCCGTCGACGTGACTAATCAAAGAATCATGATAGAACTCATAAACTGAACCGGGAATATTAGAAAACTGGGAAAACTCCTCGATGATTTTTGGATAATCACCAATCATAAATCCTGACAAATTCTTATTAACAACTTCAGTGCCCTCTTTAACCAACCTAATTTTTGAAGCATCAGAATCAGTAACCGAATAATCCTGACCAATAAAATAACTACTATCAGCCGGCCAATATGTCCAAACATTTAAACGGTAAAAGTTATCAACAAACATTCCGTTCCAGTGCTTTGGTGTAAAGCCGCTTTGAAACCTGCCACCAACTAGGGTACGGATGCGACTTTCATCTGCAAAATAATATGAAGTGATTTTGTTACTAGATGGATTAAACTGGTATGAATGCTGAACAGGCATACCACGATCTTTCGATAGAATACTATGTTGGCCCACCATATCCTCAAAAGGAAGCGCGTATATTCTTACAGTATTCCAAACCCTGGATGATTTCCTGGAAATAAAAGCTGTAAACGCACTCCCTCCACCCAGTGGGGCATAAATAACTGACAACACAGAATTTAGTATATCTGTAGGATACTTGCTCTGATAATAATCAGTATTTCTAACATCTATTTCCCTTGTAATAAAATCACTCGGTTCATTTTTAATAAGAATATCATCATTAATGCCGTTAAAAGACAGGGAAAATAAGTGGGCAACTTGTGTCGGCTGAGGTTCTCGAACGCTAACCAATCCAAATGAATAATCAGAACTCATGTCGCTAAAATAAAAATCATTAAAAAAGGAATCGTTGGGCTCGTTCCAACTCCAAGTCCCGTACAATCTTATCCCCCTTCCATGAGGGCGATAAAATGCCCCCATGGAATAACTGCCCAGATCGTTTATCCTATTTCCGTTTATATCTTTGAACTCTTTTTTTACCTTATGATTAGCCGAATTAAAGTCAACCGTAAACTCGATACTTCCATCACCATCATTCTGCTTAAGTGATTCATTAAAGATAAAATAGGTAGACGATCCAACAAAGTTAGGGTCATAATGCAACACCGATACCCTTGTTATCACATCATAAGGACCGCTTCCGTCTGTAAAAATATCGTTATCTCCCTCGGTTACAAATTTTTCAACTATATCATTTGCCCAGTCGTTCTGCTGGTTGCTTCTATCATAAAAAAAGGATTCTGCTCTAACAACGAGTTGGTTACTGCTAGCGGGCAGATTGATCATTTTGGCCACAGCTTTAAAGTATTTGGTAAATTTAACGTGAATTTTATAGTCGCCGGCAATCATAATACCCTTGTATTGGCCGTTTGCCAGATTCCCGTTGGCAACCGAGATTGCAACCGGAACCTCTCTGGTTTCAGACGGTAAGAGTGTTACAGCGCTCGCCGCTTCTCCAGTAATCGCTACAGCAGAAGGAAACTGAGAAAGAGAAAAGGGCACTTCTTTGCTAATATCTGTCCTAAAATTTTTTAGAGTAAAATTCCTGCTTGAAGTCCACTGCGTCTGCGAGGGGGGATCAATACCATAATCCATCTCCAGAGAGGGCGATATTTCTATGGTAGGCAAGATATGTATTTTAACCGGAATGGAATATTTTACCGCTCCGTCAAGCCGAAGCAGTATTGATGCACTATAGTATCCGGCCCGGACAATATCATTATCAACATTTAGAGTAAGTGTAAAACTGTCAGATGGCGCCAAATTTAAAGTTTCTTTGTTGGCACTCAAAACAACGCCGGCAATATCCGCACTGACAATAAGATCCACCGGATTTGCGGCCTGCCCCGTCTTGCTAATAGTAAAGGCCTGACTTGAAGCTGAGTATCTGTTTTGTGGGTTGCTGTCAACGCTCCAGTTTGAAGGAGAAGCGCTTAAATCTGATGTCTTCTGAAGCAACGAAGCAACATTAACCAGGCCGGCACCCTGAGCTTCATACTCCAAGCCCAGACTAATAGCAGAATCCTTTATTCTTTGCTTAATCTGTGCCGGTGTAAGTGTCGGCTCGGATTGTTTTAACAGCGCCGCCGCGCCGGCAAGGTGAGGTGTCGCCATACTGGTGCCGGAGAGTCTTACGTGAGTATCATTTAAGCAGGTATCCGCTTCTCCGGCAAAGGCTGTTCCCTGACGAGCGGCACAAATGCTTACTCCGGGCGCTGAAATATCAGGCTTTGGGATATCCTCCCCGTTATAATTTAGCGGCCCTCGAGAGCTAAATTCAGCGACCGCTTGAATACAGTAGCCATCTCCAATTTGTGACGGCTGGCAAGACGCCGCTACGGTTATGGCCGTTCTGGCCGTGCCGGGCGACTCTATTGTTGAATCTCTTGGGCCTGAATTTCCGGCAGCGACTACTACCACAACCCCCAAAGCAGAGATTTTATCAACCGCTTTGCTTGTCAGGTCGTCAGGGTTGCCGCGACCCCCCAAGCTTAAATTAACAACATCGAGACGATCCGAACTGTCGCCATTCTGATCAGGATCCCCCGACCGTTCGATTGCCGCAATTACATCAGATATGAGGCCCGACCCATTAGTGTCTAGAACCTTATAGGCGACTACCGAGGCGTCCGGGGCAACGCCATCCAGCATCCCGCTGCCTGCCGCTATTGCCGCAACATGAGTTCCATGACCATGGTCATCTATCGGATCGTTATCACGTCCGACAAAATCATATCCGCCGATAACCTTACACCCTTCTCCCAGACAGCCACCTAAATCAGAATGAGAATAATCGACACCCGTGTCTATTATCCCTATTTTAATTCCCCTGCCCCTAATTGGATTGCTGTTATTATCAATAAAGTTATATACCTCGCCAGCATGGATTTCGGAAACCGAAGTATTAAGTGTCGCTCTCACCTGGCGGTCAAGCCAAACTCTTCTTATATCGGGACTCTGCCTAAGATCATCAACAGCATCTGCATTAATTTCAGCCGAAACAGCATTCGCAATCAACAGATCGTCCTTAATTAATCCGTTCGCTTTTCTTCTTAGAAAACCGTCCTCAAAAAGCCGTTTTGTTCTTCTTTTGTCTCGCTCCAATTCCTTCTCTATTTCTTTCTTTTCAGACAAGTCAGGCTCTTCGTAATAAGTTTTTCCTTTTTTTTCGTATTCGATAATCACCGGAACGGTTGTCTTGGGATCTTTTGCAAATCGATTCTCAATTGCCGGCTCGATTTTTTCTTCGCCCGTCCCGGCATCCTCTTCTAGATCTATAATAGTTGTGTCTGGCCCCTTGGGCACCAAATCGCCCCCGCCAAACAGCTGAGCATCAACATCGCCGGCCGCCTCGATGGTGTAGGTCGATCCCTCCGGCAGCAATATGTTTTCGCTTTTTTTCTCTCCGGTTTCATGAGGTTGTTTTTTTTGAACAATTGCCGCCTGCCCCGTCTCAAGATAAGATGAATTATTTGCGTTAGCCAGCGAGATTTTCTCCTTTCGAATCTGCTCCCGGGTTAAAACAAATGGCTCTGTTTTAAAATATCCTTGTGAATAAAAATAATACGCTGCTCCGACAACAAGAAGCGCAATAATTAGGATGCCAGCAACCAAGCGTTTTTTTTCTTTTACCTGCTTCAACAACCTCATTCTGGTTTCAGTTTAATTTTCTAAAGCAACAATCCCAAGCTGATCGCTTTCTTTGGCACGTTTTATTTTGGTCATAACAGGAACGGTTAATCTGCCCTTAATAATAATTGTGCCGCGGCCATGGTAGGTGTAGATCTGATTAGGATTTAATACTAAATCGCCGTTCACTATCCACGTCTTACCCTCGGGGTAATTGGCGGCATCGCTGTTATCCATATCGGCAATGCCGGAGATTCCCCCGTTATCCTTGCCCTGCAGATGCCACTCCGTTTGCGATGCCAGAATTGCGGCATTAACCGGCGGCGCCTCGGCGGCCAGAACTTTCATCTTCTTCTCAAATGACCGATAAGCCTCGCCGGAGATGGCGGATTGGGATTGGTTATTGAGTGAATAGTTCTCCACCTGCCAGGTGGCGTCGACAATCTCGGAGAGAGTGCGGCCGGATTGGGCCAAATTCTTGCCCCAGTATTTGAAGTTATCCGCGCCGTAAGTGTCGCCGATGACGGTCGTTTCCCTGGGATAAAACAGTGTTGCCAGTTCGGTTTTCGGTTTATCGTTAATGTAGCTCTTGCCGGTCATTGCCTTGAGGCCGACATTGAGGCCGGCCGGCACGGTCACGCCAGTAAAACAAGCCGGGGTTTCCAGGTTGCAACCGGCAATACTTTCATTAAAGCCAAAGAGAATATCGGGGTAAAAGTTAATCACCGCCTCATTCCCCTGCCACCCGCCGTAATAGGTCTTTTGGTTTGGCGTGCCGGGTTCCTGCACCAATGTAGTCTGACCGACCATCACCTCGGGTAAGCGATAAGACGCTGCCCTGACGGACGAGAAAGGCAAAATCAGGATTGTAAATAATGACAAAATACCAAAATATTTCATTGCACCTTGCACTCATAAACAAATTCTTCCGATGCCTGTACCGGCGTTCTTTGCCAAACATACGTGTCGCCTTCACGCACCCCGGCCGGATTAGCATAGGCGGTCGGCAAACATTTTTCCCCCGAAGATGATTTGAGGAGTTCGTCGGTAATTTTAACCGACAAGCCGGGCGTCAGTTGTTCGACTCGAAGATGAACATATATCGTGTCTCCAACCTGCAGAGCGTAGGGATTAAAATCGCCTCCTTGTCCCGGCCGATCCCTTGCTTCAAGCCATTTTTTGATAGCAATACCCTGATCGGCCTCGGTTTTATTAACCAGAGCGATCACACCCTTCTCCGCACCGGTGGCAGAGATCCCGCTATCCTGCTGACAGATCGTGTGAACATCGATCTTTGATTTGATTGTATCGTAACTTTGAGCGCTTTTACTGTAAACAATCGTGACATAGCCGCCGCTGCCGCCGGAGATCTTGCTGCAGAAATTAGGATCGGACCAGCTGATTTCCTCGGTTTGCTCGCTTTTAGCCGATATCGGCAAGTTCGCCGGAGTATTGGCAGTAATGCTTATTTCCCCGACCTTAATAACAATTTTTCCGGCCGCACCGTAGGCATGGTATTTATTCCGGGGCGCCGATTCCGGGTAATAGCCGACAAAACCGGCTGTGCTGTCCGCGCCGATAAAATCAAAGGCCGAAAAACCAACGATCTCCAGCTTGTTAGCCGTCAACTTTAGCGCGCCGCCGCCCGAGCCGCCGGTCATAAAATAACGTATGGGATCAATAAGTTCAGAAGAACCGCCGCCGCCCGAGCCGATATAAGGCTGGTTAATTGAAATAATCATCTCGCCGGCATCACTATAATGGGTGGGCTCGCCCTTTGCCGCGGCATCAGTACACACCAGCGCCCGACAGGAGGAACCGCTCCGGCTGTGCCAGCCGCCGCCGCCCGGACCATTAAGGGGATTAACAAAGGGATTAATACTGGCACCGACTGATAGTCCGCCGCCCAATCCGGCTCCGCGCTCATTTTCGGTAAGGGCACTGCTGTGGCCGTAACCCCAGCCCGGGTAGCCGACACCGTTCAAGTCGATCAGCGGCTGGGACGGTCCGCCGCCGCCATCAAGTGTGACGGTGCCGGCAACATTTAACGTCAAACCGGAGTAGATCCGCCGCTCAGCCGTCCCGCCGGGCAAGTCAAAGGCATGATAGTTTAGAGGCCAATTGCCGTGACGGGAGGAAACATAGCGCGTCGGAGCGTTTATCTCCGTCCGCGAGTCACCCAGGGGGGTAGCATCCTGCAGTGCGCCGGCGGCATTGTTGGCCCCATAGGTTAGGCGAAATTTATTTGATTCGTTCGGGTAATAAATTCCGTATCGAGCACCAGCCAGATCAACACCAACATCCATCTCCGCCTTTTCAGCCGTTTTCCGATAATCATCGTTAAAGTTAAGTGACTGGAGGTTGAACCCCCGATTTAAATAATAGGCAAATTTTAATTTACCATTCACATTGGAACTGTCAGTGGAATATTGAGAACTTAACAAGTAATCGTGGGAACGAATGTACCAATTGTTGGTGCCCGCGACGTTCCGGAGGTTGGTTTGGAAAAGGCTGAGATTGGCGGAACCGGTGGTATTAACAAACCTGGCCCGGAACTGCAAAACCTTCTGGCTCCCGCTGCTGTTGCACATATCAACCGGAGTACCCACCTGACCAAAGGTAGTGTTAACATTGGACCCGTACGCTGCCGGATTGTTGCTTCTCCGATAAACAGTCCACCAGCGGTCCTGGTAAACCTGAATCTGAACGGCGTCGTCAACCGCCGGATCACTTGATTGTTCGCTAATTCGATCTGCCTCATACGGCATATTAGACGGAAGAATATTAGTCGGCGCAAAGTGCAGCCAAGCGCACTGGCTGTTCGAAGGAAGAAACAGGTAACCCTCAAATTCCGCCCCCCAGTAACCCTTGGTGTACATCGGGCGGTTTAGCTTGCCCTCGGCATCAGCGTAGGGTTGGGTAATGCGGCCATTATCCTTAACGGTGATGTTTCCGAAGTTTTGCTCGCCCTCCATAATAACGGTAGCGCCGGTGATTGTTAAATTCTTATCAAGGCCAGCTATATTACAAGGGGAAACCCTGCTGGGCGGCGTAGTACTGTAATCATCACAAACGATTGGTTGCGCCAAGTATGAATAATGGCGGATATCTACTCCGGAAATTATATCAGGATTGGGAATGGCATAAATCACGCCGTTCTTGTCAACAACATAATTTCGGTAATCCAATCTTGAATCAGAACCAAAGATTTCAACATTGCCGCTGCCCCCATAGTTCATCCTCACCGCCGCTTCTGTTACCTGCGGCTTATCCAGAACAACCAGTTGAACCAAAATGGCCGTGACAAAAAGACCGGCGATGATGGTTGCCAGTCTGATCCGGCGGCGTTTGGCAAAACGTTCCGAGAGCGAAATCTGCGCCATAAACCCCTCACTTTAAAAACCACAAGCACTAAATCCAAATTACTTACCATTATAGAACAAGCAGCAACTGTTGACAATAAGCCAAAGTAAAAGTATAAATGGTTGCTTATCTGATTATTTAAACCGAAAGGAGAAATCGTGGTAATACGCACATACCTACACCGGATCATCCGCACCGGATTTTTGCTCTCTGCCGGGTTGGTTGTAGCGGCGGCGGCGGGCCAGTTTGCCAGGGGCGAGGAGATGCCAACCAAGCGGCCGATTGAGCAACCGCTGATGAAGAAATTTACGAAGAAGGCAAAGAGGAACCGGATTATCGTTCAGACAAACAAGGAGGTCTATGCCCCCGGCGAATCAGTCGTTTTCACGATTATAAACAAAAGCAAACAAACGGTCTTTCTTCGCAACTCCGCCCCCTGGCAAGTCGTTAACTTCCGCGCCGCCGCCGTCTTTACTCCGATTGCTGTCCAAGCCATTGTCCCGCTCTATCCCGGACAAGAAAAAAGCTGGGTCTGGCAACAGAATGGCAACCAAGCAAAACCGATTCTCCCCGAAAACTACCAAATAGTTTTCCCCCGTCTTGGCGCCGCCTCTCCCCCCTTTTCCATCACATCCGCCCTCAGACCGCCCTTCGTGCCTCTGCCGCTTGATCCCCCCTTCAAAATGCCCCAGATATTTCCTGGCTAAGACAAGAAATTTTCATCTTATAGCGACCCGGGTCGTTTTCCGGCCCGGGTTTTTTCCTTGGGACCAGAAATGAGATTAATTTGTGCACCTCGTTGATTTATTCGGCGCAAAATGTTACAATTACAGACGTTGCGGGGATATTTTTTGGTTTCTGCCGATGTAGCTCAGCTGGTAGAGCACACCCTTGGTAAGGGTGAGGTCACGGATTCGAGCTCCGTCATCGGCTCCATCCGTGCCGGGTTGGCGGAGTAGTCAATCGCACTTGACTGTAAATCAAGCGCCTTCGGGCTTCGGGAGTGCAAATCTCTCACCCGGCACCACGCCGTCTTAGCTCAACGGTAGAGCAACTGTTTTGTAAACAGTAGGTTATCGGTTCAAATCCGATAGACGGCTCCACGAAATAAGTATTATGTATCAAGCAGTTATTCAGCAAGTTAGCGTGCTAGCAAGTTAGCTAATTAGCTAGCCTGCTAAGGTACTAGATTGCTAGGCGGAAAGGAAATATTATGGCCAAAGAAGCACGAAAATTAGTTACTCTTGAGTGTACTGAATGCAAATCAAGAAATTACCACACAGAGAAACGCCTTAAAGGACAGGGTGTGATTTCTCGTTTGGAGTTTGAAAAATACTGCCCGAAAGATCGCAAGAGAACTGTACATAAAGAGACAAAATAAGTGTGAAAGTTAATAGAGGAAGGGAATCTATTATATAAATCTGCTTCCATTAAACTTGGCACTTTCACACTTTCACACTCACTCAGGGGAGTAGCTCAATTGGTAGAGTAACGGTCTCCAAAACCGTCGGTTGTGGGTCCGAGTCCCGCCTCCCCTGCCAATAAAATCCCATTCTAAAAAATGGGATTTTATTGATTAATTAGCCGCATTTTAGTAGTATGATGGTACTATGCAAGAAAAATTGGAAAAACTGGCGGGAGACTGGAAGTCGCGGCAATGGTTTAAAATTTGTCAGAGAAAACGTCAGTTTGAAAAATTATCATCTGGTGTTTATCTCCGGCCAGGCAGCAGCGTCATTGAATGATAAAATGGAGATTGAAGGAACAGAAAGACCTGTCCATGGCACGCTAGCAATTATCGAGAAGACAATATGAAAATTGAATTAAAAAAATTTGGCGAATTATTGATTTCCCGGCCGGCCGGCAGAGAGGCATTTTTAGCAATGTCTGCCTACCTAACTCGGGATCTTCGGGAAGACGAGACAATCGAGCTGGATTTCTCCGGCGTGAAGGTTTTGACTCCATCTTGGGCTGACGAAGTGATTACAAAACTGGCAGAAAAATTTCCGCATATTCAACTCGCAAATACCGACAATGCAACCGTCCAGGCAACTCTAAAAACCTTGAGGGAATATTCCGGTTTAAAACTCTGACTTGCTCAAAAATTAATTTTTCCCTTCGCTTATCACATCCTGCCAAAAATAACTCAGCAATTGCCGGGTTATTTTTGTGGTACTCAAATTTTAAACTCTTATCGTAAAATTGGCAGCTAATTGAGGAGTGTTCCCGGTTCCCCCGGTTCCGCAACTCTCGCAACCCCCTGTTATAACCGAGGGGATCGCGATGTATGGCCGCGCTGATAACAACTCGCACTCTGGCAATATTTAGTGTTTTCTGCTAAATTAGCCTTGCCACTACGGCGGAGGGAGAGAACCGATGCTGATAATGCCGACGGGCGCAATGCACGCCCATATCACGTTAGGTCAGGATGAGACTGTGCGGATCAAGTTCACGGACGACAACCGACCCAGTCTCTCGATTGCGGTCGGAAGGGATGGTAAGATCTCGCTCAATGGCGAGGGACTCACGCCTGACAACTTCTCGCTCACCGAAAGAACTCCGCTCGACTGGAAGGAGACGAGAGATCCGGTCAGGGAGATAGCAGGACATAGTCTTGTCCTTTTGCTCGAGGGCAAGGATGAACAGGTCTCGGCCCGCGATCTGCAAACCGACCTCAGATACTTCGCCACCCGGGTGAGGCAGATCTGCACTGATGTGCCCAGTCGGATCCTGGACCACCAGCGCCGCCGGAAGATTATCGAGATCCTCTGTCAGCTTGATAAAGCATTCCAGCAGTTCTGATCGTCTCCACCCACCCGGCCTCAGCCGCCGCGCGCTGAGGCCATTTTTTTATCACAAAAATCCAGGCGCTTAGTCCTGGATTAGGTCGTCGCTTTTCGGTTCAACACTGCTCCCTGTTTATTATTCAATGCAAAAAATCACCGCTTTCCCGCCAACCACTCCGCCTCGTCTGAAATGTAAGATGGATAAAAATCAAGCTGTTCTGCTGAGATATTCATCTTGGCGGCGCCATACTCTGCCGCTTCTCTCCAAGCTGTTTGGTCGTTAGGATCCAAGCGAAAAACTCGATCTCGGAAAACCACGATCAGAGTTTTGCCCTCATCAAAGATGTGCCAATAGTACGGTTCATTACTAACCATTGCCGGCTGAATCTTTTTTATCGCAGCTTCCGGTTCCGGTATCTTGATTATGTGCAGATGCCAATCATCATCAATCTTTGTGTTTAGAATATTATAATTTTCCAGGACCGTTTTGTCTGCCAGCGACTCCTCAATAATAACAGCGTGATACACAACACTCCTTGCCTTGGTTGCCTATAAATTTACTGGGCGAAAAATCCGAGCGCTTCGTAGACCAGAGTGGCTGGCCAGACGATGGCCTTGAGAACTCCGAGAATACCCACCCAAAACGATGTCGCCACGCTAATATAATAGATAGCCGCCCCAATAAAACCCAAACCGTAAACAGCGTTGCTGCCTCCGCCGCAAGCACCGCACATCTTTTCCTTCATCTTTCCTCCAATCTGCTGCTCCCCTTACTTCTCGCTTCGCTCGAAGAATATTATCGAGCATGTTTAACTTACCGCACCCTAAAAGCCTGAGAGTGGGAGCGCTGTTTGTCCTCGGCTTGAGAAGCCAGGACCCGATATTCCTTATTCTCCATATCCAGTGCGGCAGCGCGTTTGAGAGATTTAGCCGCCTTGGCAAACTGGCGCACCTCCATATAGGCCTTGCCGAGAGCGGCGTGCCAGTCGGCCCGGCCGCGATCCAGATTAACCGCCTTGTGAAAATTATCAATCGTCCCCGATTTATTCTCGTCTTTTAGGTCAAGTTGGCCTAGGCCAAAGTAGGCCTCACCGTTTTCCGGATTGCATTTGACGGCAGTTTTGTACGCCTCGCGAGCATCATCAAAAGCGCCGCGCAGTTGAGCAACCCGGCCGACAATGACATAGGCTTGAGAGCACTTTTTGTCGCGGACAATGGCTTGCAGGGCCAGACTCTCCGCCTCCCGCAGATCTTGTGCCTGCAGAGCCTTGTCGGATTCATACAGGAGCTGAGCGATCTCCGGGTCATTCTCAAGATAGCGCTGTCGGGCCAGATCGATCTCGCTTGGGGCAACAATCTTCTCCTGGCCGCGGATTATCTCCCGCTGGATCTCCTCGATATTATCTCGTTTCACCCGAAAAACCTTTTGCCACAAGCCAGCCACCCTCACTCCCGAATTTGGCCCGTCAACTTTGGTCTGCGGAAAGTGCCGAAGCATCAAAAACAGTGCTAAGGCCAAACAAATTACGATTAGTATTTCGATCAACTAACCTCCAACCCCCGCTAATGCCGAATTGACAAGAGAAGGTTTTCTAAAACTAAGCGCATATTCGCATTGCCGCCGATCACTCGGCGTGCCCGTTCGACCTCTCTGATCGCCCAAACCAGATGCACCTGCGGTGTCCGGCACAGCCGGGTCCGCAGAAAAGCCTCCAGTTGATCCAAAAACCGGTCAACCTGATTATCCTTGGCAATCTTTTCGACTTCGCGAAAAGCTTCCGAATTGTTAAGGTTAAGAATCATCTCTATCCTTCGCTCATCTTCTCCGGTGCAATCTTCCTCGCCGGTCACGCGAATCAGCCGGCAACGCGATCTGATTGTCACTAAGACCGCTTCCGTCCGCGCCACCAATATGAACATCGCGCCCCGCGGCGGCTCCTCCAGCGTCTTTAAAAGAATATTGCCCGAGGACTGGTTTAGACGCTGACTTTCATAAATTACCGCCAAGCGCCCGCCTCCGGCCGAACTCAAATGGAGCCAGTGGAGCAAATTGCGAATCTCCTCAACCTTAATCTCGCCGGCCCGCCCCGACTCGCCGGCCGGCCGAAGCTCTTTGACATCAAAGCGGTCAAAGCCCCGAGCGCGGATGACGTAATCAAGCAAGCCTCGAATTCTCCTCTCAGCCGAGCCGACAATAAGGTATGCATGAGACCAGGAATTTCGCGCCTGTTCAAGCTCTAAAAAATCTTGCGCTTTCATCATCACCAATCTAGCAAACCGCCCTCAAATTGACAAGGGAGGAGAGAAAGCGTAATTTTAAATATTGACAGAGATAACTATATTGGAGAAAAAGAGATGGGAGCAAAAGTAAAAGAGTCCGACCTGGAGGACAAGACACTCATCTGTAAAGATTGCGGTAAAAAATTCCTCTGGACCGCCGGAGAGCAGAAATTCTTTCTGGATAAGGGCCTGCAAAATATTCCCAAGCGCTGCAAGATCTGCACCGCCAACTATAAGGACAAATTACACGAGAAGCATCCGGTTTGGCCGATCAAGTGCCGCCTCTGCGGCAAAAAATCCGAGGTCTCCTTTGAGCCGGCAACGGATGATATTCTTTGTGAAAATTGTTTTCAAGCGGAGATCAATAGGCGCAACAAGGCCATCGAGGTCCTGGGGGAGAAAGTGCCGGAGTAACCAAACCAGGAATGGATGACAAATAATCCAAATAACTAATAACGAATATGTTAGTCGTTCGTCATCTGAAGAAATTAGTTATCCATTCGTGGCTAAGAAATATTACCGGGCATTTGTTTTAGCTATCTCTGACTGAGGTCTGCCGCTCACTTCTTCTCTGGCCGCGCGTTTGATTGTTCTCAAACACTGAGTACACAAAAGAAGACCGTTAACCTTTTGCAGGTTCGGTCGGAATTTACGTTTGGTGTGAATTTGAGAGTGAGAAACCAGACTGCCGCTGGTTGCTCGCTTCCGGCACAAAGTGCAAACCGCCATATCGCTTATCCTCAAAATTGTGGTAAGATACTACTTGGTTACCGGTTCATCATAACAGAAAACCAACCCTTAATCAACATTAAGATCCCTTCCTTATTTTTGAGATTTGATTTTTGATATTTGATATTTCCCATGTTATTATCCGCTCTCTTTCAAAATCCGATCTATCTCGTTATCTTTATTGCCTTTTTTGTCTTTGCTCTAACGATTCATGAGTTAGCGCACGCTTGGATCGCTTACCGCTCCGGTGACCCGACCGCCAAATATATGGGGCGATTAACACTCAATCCTCTTGCCCACCTTGATCCGCTGGGCACCCTCTTCTTTCTGATCGCCGGATTCGGCTGGGCCAAGCCGGTACCCATTAATCCGAATAATTTCCACCGGCGGGAGGACGAGATTAAGGTCTCCCTGGCCGGCATTACCGCCAATATTGTCGCCGCCTTTATCCTGGCCATACCCATCCGTTATGCCCTCTTTCAGGGCCAGACAATTGATTCCTCGCTTACGTTGACGATATTAAACTTTGCGGTTGAGATAAATCTTATTCTGGCCGCTTTTAATCTTCTGCCGATTTTTCCGCTCGACGGCTCCCACCTCGTGAGCTATTTTCTCTCGCCCCGAGCCCGGGAGACTTTTGAGTCGGCCGGAATGCCGATCCTCTTTGGCTTACTGATCCTCGGCCGGTTCTCCAACTTTTCCATCATCGCCGTGGCGATGGAGCCGGTTTTGAGGTTCCTCTCCTTCCTGGTCCGCGGCACCTTCATCTCCGGCTAAAACACCAAAAAACCGGGGATCACGCGTGATCCCCGGTCGGTACGGTCTCGCCGCTACGCGGACTGGGTAAGCGGTAGCAACTGAGCGATGGCTTCGGGCAGTTTGGTGTCCCGGGCTACCGCCCCGGCGATCGCCGGCAGGGCGTTACTGTCCCGTGGCGCAAGCATATTTCTTGCCCACCCTGCCCCCGGGACATGATCTTTTGTCGGGTACGCAAGCAATATCCCCCTTGTCCTGTTGTCGACGAAACATCTTCTCCTCTATCGATCTGATCGCGTCGGCCAGATCTTTGTGGGTCGTCCCCCTCTTGCCATCGAAAGTAACCCACCATCCCCCATCGGTTGGCTTCATTGTCGCCTCGATCACCGCAAGCCTCCCTTTGCCCAGAAGGGCGATGTGGCCATGAGGTCGATTGCGCCTCATAGACACATTACCGCTCTGAAATTCCGGCATTAAAAATCCGCGGTTTGGCCGCGGTTTTATTGATCTTACTTTTATTTGGGAACAATCAGGCCGCGGCACCTCCAGGCAAAATGTTAACAAGGGTCCAAAGAGACTTGTTATAAAAGCGGTCGTTTAATTTTGCCATTATTATTTTTGCCACGCTATTTATTTTATCAGTCCCAAGATTTTTGTCAATACTACACCGCTCTTGCCGCAAATTATCACGCTCCGGCCTCAAACCACCCAAGCTATCCACAAGATGATATTCCTCGGGCCCGCCAATCTGGGTGGACCCGAGGAGGAAAAATCGGGAGGAGACTTTAACTGTTCCGTTATACAGACCAGCAACCGCCCTAGAGGTGTTGTCTCCGAGCAGCAATTGGTCATTTAGGCTTTTTGGCCGGTAAAACCATACGCCTAACCCGTGCCCTTTGTAGAGCTTTTGGCCTCCCGAAAGTGAAGCGTTCCAGCCCCTGACACATTGCCAGGAACTCGAAATTTCACCGCGGTGACAAAAAAACCGCGGGGTTGCCGCGGCGACGTTTACTTTAACAAACTTTATGAACTTTTAACTAAAACAGTCACCGCGGGTATCGGGGGTAATAAGGGCGACCAAAATCATATTGGTGCAACAATTTTTAGTCATTAATTCTGTCATTGCTCTTAATTTAATCAAAGCCGCAAACGCCTGTCAAGAGACCGGGTTCCGACCGCACCACGATCGGAACACGGATCACCTGACAGATCAGGCGGCTAACGGCAGGCGGTTGTGCACCAGCCGCATCGCGGTTTCGTACGCTTCGGCAATGATGTCGCTTCCGCCCTGCCGAACGGAGGCATCGACCAAGCAGGCCTTCTGGCCCGACATTTGGCCAAGAATAACCTGTCGCTGAACCGGCGTCAGAATTCGGCTGTCGCTGCCTTCCAGAAAGGCAACGGCCGGTATCCCCGATCGATTGCAGTGGCGCAGCACATAGGCAGTGTACGCCACACTCCGGTCCAGGATTGGAAAGGCGGTGGCTTGATAATAGGATTGCTTAAGGTCAATAACCACCGCCCAAATCGCCGGCTCGGTTTTTAGGTGGCGCACTGCCCGGCCCAAACGCGCCTCAACCCACAACCGGACGGCTTCATGGCAATTGATCCGCGCGGCAACTTCTTCCGGCGTCAGCCGACCACTGACAAAAAGCACTGTCCACTCGACCGGTTTCATAACTCTCCCCCTTTCTCACTCCTGTCTTGATAATATACAGTAATATTAAAAAAATATCAAACTAGAGATGCGATAGGTGGTCGCGGAAATACTCAAGACCGCCAGGCAGATCGGAGAAGCTGCCCTCAAGCTGAGCTTCAAAGAGGCGGGCCAGGATCACTCCCAGCCGTAGCCCCGGCGGGATTCCCTCTTTTAACAAGTGCCGGCCCATCACGATCGGCTTGGGGGCTCGATCTTCAACTTCCAGCAACTTCGCCCGCAGAAGGAGCGCTCGGCCTTCGGGAAAATCAAACTCAAGCGATGGTGCACGCCCCCGGCGATCCGCCTCGGAAGCCCAAACCAGATCCTCAATCGTCGCCGGCTGAAGCCGGACCGCCAAGCGGCGAATTGCCGCCGCGGAAACATCTTTATTAAAAGCCGGATACATATGCTCCCTGACCAGACTAAGAACCGGCCTTGTGATCTCTTCTGATAAGGCCAGTGACTCCAGGAATTTCTTAGCCGGAGCCAAGCCCGCCTTAGCGTGGCCGTAGGAGGTAATCCGCCCCTCCGGCCAGATTTTGGTCGTAGGCGGTTTACCCAAGTCGTGGACCAGGGCCGTCAAAAGCAAAATTAGGGCGCGCTTCTCGTCCAGCTTTTCTCGCCGGATGATATTCGCCGTCGCATCCAGCACCAACAGGGTGTGCGTCCAAACATCACCCTCGGGATGCCATTTCGGCGACTGGGGCACCCCGACCATCGCCTCAACCTCGGGATGAAGCTTTTTTATCACCAGGAGGTCATAAGACGCGCTGAGCCCAATGCTCGGCCGAGGCGACTTGAGAAGAAGTTTGCGCCACTCCTCGCCAATCCGCTCCCGTGATAGCGGCAAGAGGTCAAGATCTCGGCACACCTCCATCGTTTTCTCTTCAATTTTAAAATCAAAACGCGCCGCCAACTGCATCGCCCGAAGAACGCGCAGAGGGTCATCGCCAAAGAGTTTGTAGTCAGTGGCGCGCAAAATCCGGTTTTTAATATCAGACATTCCCCCGTGAGCATCCAGCATCTCGCCGGTCAGCGGATCGAGAGCCAGGGAATTAATTGTGAAGTCGCGGCGGCGGGAAGCCTCGGCGAAACCCAGATCGGGATCGGTTTCAACGCGAAAATCGCGGTGACCCGCACCGGTTTTTGAATCCCGCCGCGGCAGTGAAACGTCGAGGTCGCTCAATTTAAACACGGCGAAACTGGCGCCAACCTCATTGACCCGGCCAAACTCCGACAGAAGTTTGAAAAGTCGATCGGCGCTCAGGCCAAAGACCTCCAGGTCGATATCCTTGGGCTTGATATCAAATCCCTCTTTAGCTAAAACCGTATCGCGAGGGTAACCGCCGACAACTAGAGCTCGGCCGGCGGCCGTTTTGACGGCAACCGCAATTTTGCAAGCCAATTTAAACTGAGAATCGTCTCGATTTTTTTTACCAGGCACATTCATCGCAATACGACACCTCGAAGGTGTCTTGGTTAAGATAACCTAAACCGCCTCACCGCGACTGTATAGCCCGACAAACTCCTCGCTCGCCAAAACGTGGCCATCCATTGCTTCGATTAACTCGTCTTTTCCCGAATCCGGCCCGATCTCCAAAACCTTATCAAGAGCGTAAAACCGAAAGTGGTAGTGATGAGTGCCGGAGGGCGGACAGGGTCCGAAATAGCCGATTGTATTAGCGCTGTTAATACCCTCAACACTATTACTTGGCACCTCACCCTCGGCAATCATACCAACTCCGGCATCGATGTTCCAAATAACCCAGTGAGTAAATAAACCGCCGGGCGCATCGGGATCATCCATAATAATAGCCAGGCTCTGGGTCTCCGCCGGCGCATCCAAAACAGAAAGCGGCGGGTTGATGTTCTCACCATCGCAAGTGTACTTCTTAGGTATCATTCCAAAATGTTGAAAGGCCGAACTGGTTATCTCCATCTTACTCCTTCCTATCTCAATCCTCAATGACAATTTTCATCTTGCCGGTTGAAACAGCCAGTATCTCTTTGTCGGTAAATCCACTCACGCTACGCCAATATTTTGACAATTCATGATTAGGATAACGACGGGCGAACTCGAGGCAAGCCATAAGCAGATACTCGCCATAACTGTTAACCCAGCCGTTTTTCTTCGCGATATGGGGAGGAATGTTTGAGAAAAAGGGAATATAGCTTTGGCCGGCCGGCGCCTCTCCCCCCTCCTCCCAGTGCTGGACAACCGTTAACTCAATAGGTTCCCGGCTGAAATCGGGTCGGGGCCGGAGATTGCCCTCGCCAAAAACTCTTGCTAAAGCCGACCTGGTTTTTTTAAAAAATTCTTTGATTTCCATGAGGCTCTCAATAGTATCACAGGAGAATTCAAAGTGATACAATAGAGCCAACAATGCAAATGCCGGGCCGATTAGCAAAATTTATCTCCCTGATCGCCAGTCCCTTTTTTACAATCAGTCTCGCCGCCCTGCTCCTAATTAACCGCTTTTCGCCCAACCGGCAGGAGATGCTGTTTTGGGGTGCCGTCTTTATTTTTATGCTTATCGTTGTTCCCTTTTTGTTTATCTATCTTTCTGTTCGAGCCGGCGCCATCTCCGATATTCACGTGTCCGTCCGTAAGCAGAGAATCAAGCCGTTTCTCCTGGCTTTTCTCTGCGCCATCATTGTTTTTGCGGTGTTTTATGCGGCTGGCGCCCCCTGGCCGCTGATCTCGATGCTCTGGGTTATGCTTGCCAACGGTATTATATTCCTGATCATTACGAGTTTCTGGAAGATCAGCATCCACATTGCCGCGCTGGCCGGCGCCGCAACCCTGGTCTCTGTTCTGGTCAACCCCGCCGCTACCCTCCTCTTCCTCCTGGTCCCCATTGTTGCCTGGGCGCGTGTCCGGGAGCATCGCCACACCTTCTGGCAGGTTGTCGCGCCGGCAATCCTCGCTCCCCTGGTTACTTTAACTGTTCTCTACAATAATATTAATGAGATCCGCCAGCTTGTCCCGACTGATTCTCTCAATCTCTGAAATAATATCCTTCGCCGGATTGTTCATCGAACCAATTTTCATATCTTGCCTATCGTAAGCAAGATACTGTAGCAAACGGGAGAGTCCTGTCAAATCTGCTTTTGACGCAAGAGATCAAGTTCCAATTGAATATAACCCAAAGCAATAACAAGCAGTCCCCCGATGATCTTTTCCGAGGGATAGACAAAACTGCAGGAAGTACCAAAAACATTCCAGAGCCAGCCGACTGCGCCATAAGTAAAGATAAAGGCGCCGGCTAAAATTATCGCCATCGCCACGCTGTAAAACTGATGGCTTGTATCCTTCTTCTTAAACATCCCGCCTCCTTATTGAATCCTTATATTCTTTAGTCCCCGCCGGGACTTGTCGCAGCTTGGACAAATTCGGCGCACCTCGCTCCAAAAATCATTCGAGTGGTTCGGGTGGCGCAAGTGAGCCAGCTCGTGGCAAATCACATAATCCAGCAACTCCGGTATCAGCAAAATTAAGCGCCAGTTAAAGGAGAGATTCTTTTGCCGGCTGCAGCTGCCCCAAATCGTCTTCTGGTCTCTAACAGTGATCTTATTGTATGAAAAATTATGATTGCAAGCCAAGCGCTTAACACGCTCGATGATTTTAACTCCGGCAATCTCCCGCGCTTCTTCCCGTGTCACTTCTTGACCGTCAATTATAATCGAACCTTCAGCCTTGAGCCTTCGGCTACCTGCTATCTTCCGCCAGAGCTTAGGCCGCGACATCTTCATTAGAGCTGGCTGATTATGGCTGCGGCCTGTTTATTGTCGGGATGGAGATCAAGAAAAGCCTGAGCCGTCTTTTTTGCCTGAGTCAAATCGCCCATCGCCCGATAGGTTGAGATCAATTGCAGACCAATCTCGCTTTGCGCCGCCGTGCCCTGGTAATACTCCAAGAGAAGCCGGACAGATTCATCATATTTCTGCTGAATATTATAGAGGTGGCTTAAATTAACAATCGCCGCCGAGAAACCCCGGCCGGCAGTTACGGCTTTTTTGTAATAATCTTCGGCTTTATCATAATGCCCGGCATCGCGATAAAGATTGCCTAAATTATTCAATACTCCGGCGTTGTCGGTACCGTCCCGAACGGCGCTTTCATAAGCGCTGATCGCCTCGCTTTTCTTCTGTTCCATCTGGTAAACATAGGCCAGTTCGGACCACTCCTTGGCCGTTGGCACCTTTGTTTCAAACGCCTTTTTGTACTCCTCTTCGGCTTTGGCAAAATCGCCCGTGCCTGAAGCATTGCGAGCCTGCTCAAGGTGATCAACACTCTCGGGCGCCGATTGCCGCTGCTCGCTCCGACCGGCCGCAAACCAGAGAATGCCGCCCGTAATCACTGCGGCGGCAAGAACGATAATCCCCTTTTTATAAACGTTAAATCTTGGCATAATTTAAGTATTGCTTAGATAGGTAGAAATAAAACGACCCAGCACCAGACCCAAAACCACCACAAAAACGTAAATGAAGATGATGGAAAACAGCCAGACGTAGAAAAGGGTCATGCGGCTCTTGTTATTCATAGCGCAGGGCCTCCAGAGGATTAAGGCGCGAAGCCCGCCGGGCCGGCAAAAAACCGGTCGAGACTCCTACCAGAAAAGAAAACGCCAACATAATTATAACAAACATCATTGGCGTCGTGAAAAGATCAACCGCCTCCCCGCCGACACTCCGGGCCAAACTATTAACCGCAAAGTTGACAAAAATCGTCGTCACCCAACCCAGAGCCAGGCCCATTGCTCCGCCCAAGCCCGAAATCAGGATCGCCTCAGTCAAAAAGATCAGGTACACAGCCGAATCATCGGTGCCCGTCGACTTCATAATGCCGACATCGCGCGTCCGCTCGAGGAGGGCGATGGTCATAGTGTTAAACATACCGATTGAGGCCACCACCAGAGCAACACCGCCAAAGACCGCCAGAATAATCTTTATAATGTTAAAGATTAAGTCAAGCTGGCCAATGGTGTCGGCCACCGAGGAAACCGAGTAACCGTTTCCCTCAATTTCACTTTTTACCGGCACAAGATCATTTTTGCTCTTCAACTTCACCTTGACCTGGTTAATCGCCAGGTTGCCCGTTTTCTTTAGAGTATCCGGCGTCAGGTAGGCGGCGGCTGTCGCGTCATCCAGGTAAGCGCCATAAACTTTATATGTCCCGTCAACCGGCACCACCTTGCTTGTGGCGGCGTCTTTGACAAACAGCTTCATCGCCACTTCTTGGCCGATCAGCTCCGCTATCGGTTTGCCCACGCCCTTGGCAAACCCGGTTGAGATAACCGTTCCTCCGGCCGTTTCGTTGCCATAGAAATCGCCGGCCTCCGGCTTGAGCCCCTCGAGACCGAAAAAGTCGCCCGGGACGATATTGGCAACGGCGTCAATTGCCGTACCGCTAAACGTTCCCTTCACCGGCACGGAGTTAACGACAACAACCTTTTCAACCCGGGCATCGCTCTGATATTTTTCGGCAAATGCCTTGTCCGGAGACGATATTTTACCAGCGGAAACATTTAGCGTTGTGACCGCGCCGATTGAGGCAATGCGCCGCATCGAGAGATCCTGGAGACCGTAACCCAGGGAAACCAGAAAAACAATGGTGGCAATGCCGACACCGATGCCGGTAACCGTCAAAGCGGTCCGCATAGTGCTGCCGCGGAGGTTGCTCGAAGAAATTCTAACGACATCAATCGCTCTCATTTTGTCTCGCTCTTGGTTTTATCAACAATATCCGGCTCTCGAGTCTCTATAACCCCATCCGCTTTCTTTTTCTTTTTAATTTCATTCTCGTCGTCTTTGTCGCTAAAGGTAAGGGTCTTTATGTCCGAAAGCTCGCCGACACCCTTGACGTCACCGGCAAACTCCGGCGGATGGCTGTTGACCTCTACCTTTTCGATCAAGCCGTCCTTGATGTAATAAACCTTATCCGCTTCCTTGA
>JBBTQI010000006.1:0-51647 GCA_038078835.1 Patescibacteria group bacterium
ACCATCTAAGAGAGATAGCTAACAACAAAAATAGTGAGACGAGACGGATTATTCTGTTGGGGGTGATGCGTTTGATAATAGTCATAAAGTTCGTAAAGCTTAGTTGGTATTCATCTTTTTTATCAGACCGGAGAGAATGCGCGAGATTTCAAGTCTGTGAATCCGGAAATTACTGTTGTTATTAATAACTACTCACTGTCCAAAGAGAACAGGCTTTAGCCTGCCGGAAATAGTGATATTTTGCAGGTAAATCCGCTATCCCAACAAGCTGAAGCTTGAGCTCTAGAGTGAGTGATTACTGTTATCATTTTATACTTTTTGGTAGATAAATGGTATAATTAAAGTGATAACACTTAATTCGAGGAGAACGATGAGAAAGATATTGGCGATGCTGGGACTAGCTCTCGTCTTGGCTCCGGCCATCTCCCTGGCGGCAGACTTTCGGGTTAGCGAGAGCGGCGCAGTCACGATTGAAAAGAATGACTCTCTGGGCAACGCGTATCTCGCCGGCAACACGATAAACATTGACGGCGCAATTAACAACGATCTGGTAGCGGCCGGATCGGCAATCAATATTGATGGCACAGTTAATCAGAGCACCCTTATTGCCGGCAATACGATAAATCAGAGCGGGGCAGTGAGCCAAAACGCCCGCTACGCCGGTAATAATGTCACAATCAGCGGCCAGGTTGGCCAGGACCTCGTAGCGGCCGGCAGAACGGTTAATGTGAGAAGGGACGCCGCTGTTGCCGGTGACGCTATGATCGCCGGTAATGCCATCAGTATCGACGGCCGGATCGGCAACACTCTTTATTTATCCGGCGAGAATGTGCGAATAGACGGCCGGATCGGCGGCGATGTTGTCGCAAAATCGGTCGGCAGACTGGAAATCGGCCCCGATGCGCAAATCGGCGGCAATCTTCGCTACTCATCAGAACAAGAAGCGGTCATTGCCGGCGCAGCCGAGATCGGCGGGGAAATTGAGTTTGATCGCATCTCGCAGCCAGCGAAACAATTTGCGCCAGTCGCGACAGCCACCAATCTCTTGAGTTCCTTTCTTCTCTTGATTGCCCTGGTCTATCTCCTGCCGAGGTTCAGTCGGAATGTCAGAGAAAACGCTTACCGCAACAAAGCAAACAGCTTTCTTGCCAACCTCGGCACCGGCTTTATTCTGCTTCTTCTGTCGCCCCTGGCTATAATCACTCTGGCAATTAGTGTTATTGGCGCCAGACTCGCCCTGTTAGTGGGGGTCATCTACCTGCTTCTCCTTGTTCTTGCCGCTTCGTATTCGGTTATCTTGGCCGGAGACCTAATCATTAGAACCTTCGTCCGCGACCAGCACAACAAGAAGCCCTGGCTGATTACGGTGACCGGCTTGCTAGCCGCCTTCGTCGCCAGCTTAATTCCTCTGGTCGGCTGGCTGGCAATCTTTGTCTTTTTCCTGGCGGCACTGGGCGCGTTAACCAAAACATTCAAAAACATCTTCCTGCCGGACGCCAAACGCCCGGAATAATCCGACCCTTACTCCTCGGTTGAAACACCGCGGCGGCTAATGGGCGCGTCCAGATCGTCGCCGGTGTTCATTGTCTCGTTTATCCCCTCACCGCGATGAGGATAATTGATTGGCTCCACAGCTCCCTCCTCGGCACCATCGGGAATCTTGTCATACTCTCGCAGCCACTCATCAATCTTTAATTCCGAGTCTTGCCCCCCGGACCATTTATTCTTCATCCTGTCCTTCCTCCCACCTCTCCACGGGTTCTTTTATCCCCAAAAATTCGCCATGTTCGCCTCTAGTGACACGATACGGTCGCCGGCCGCGCCCTAACCGAACAATATCTTCATACTCATCATCATCAAAATCAAACCGCGCCAACTCTATCACCTCCTTTGCCGTGCTTTATGGTTCATTTCCACTACTATTGTAACAAGGGAGCGCCTCTTGTTCTGCCCAAACAAAAAGAGGTTTGCCAACCTCTTTTTGTATTCTTTGCCTATTGTGATTTCTGGTTTGGTTTCGGCTCCGGCGGAGTAAACAGTTTGCGGGCGGGCCCGGAGGCAGATACCTCCTCGCCCAGCAAAACCTTTTTGGCTAGAACACCATTGTTTAGAATTTTAGGTGTCTCTCCGGGCCCAATCAAACCCTTCTTGACCAGGCTCTCCAAACTAACCCTCTCGCCATCCTTGTAGTGAGTTGAGATCTCGTCAAGAGAGACAACGGTTTTTTTTGGCCGATGAGATTTAAAACCGGGTAACTTGGGCAGGCGCATTGAAAGCGGCGTTTGGCCGCCCTCAAAACGGCGGGGCAGGTTATAGCCGGCACGAGCCTTTTGCCCCTTTGTTCCTCTCCCGGCGGTTTTGCCGCCGCCAGCCGCAATACCCCGGCCAAGACGCTTTCTTGATTTAGTTTTGACTGATTCCAGATTAATCATACGGCATCCTTGTCCTCGATTGGTGCGGCTGGCACTGCCGCAACCTTCGGCTTCTCGGCGAATTTGCGCATCCTCTCTACCACAGAGGGCTTAAAAGCAGACAGCGCGGCCAGAGTCGCGGTAACATTATTGATCTTGTTGGCACTACCCATAATTTTGCTGAGCAGATCGGTGATTCCGGCTAGCTCCGCCACGACTCGCACGCTCCCGCCAGCCACGATTGTCGTACCGGGTGCCGCCGGCTTTAGCATTACCTTGGCGCTGCCAAACTTAGCCAGAATTTCGTGAGGGATGGTTCCCTCAATCACCGGAACGCTAATTATGTTCTTATGCGCCTGGGCCAC
The DNA here is from genome assembly GCA_038078835.1 of Patescibacteria group bacterium. Lineage (GTDB taxonomy): Bacteria > Patescibacteriota > UBA1384 > XYA2-FULL-43-10 > 1-14-0-10-43-13 > JBBTQI01. The sequence continues at coordinate 2,777 of JBBTQI010000006.1, forward strand.
CGCTTTTCTGACTGCCTCCGCCACCTCTCCCGCCTTGGCCACACCCATTCCAACGCGACCTTTGCGATCGCCAATGACAACAAGAGCGCGGAAACGAATCCGCCGCCCGCCCTTGACGACACGCGAAACTCGCTGGACCTCAATGACGCGCTCCTCAAACTCCTTGGGTTCTCGCTTCGCTCGAACCATTTTTCGTTTCATTATGTTCTTTTCCATAGTTTCCCATATTTAAAGCTTGAGGCCTCCGGAGCGCAAACCTTCCGCCAACGCCTGAACTCGACCATGATAGCGATATGAACCCCGATCATAAACAGCTTCTAATATTTTTTTAGCCTTGGCTCTTTTGGCCAAATCCTCGCCCAGTGACAAGGCAACCTCTGTTGGTTTTTTGCCGGCAGAAAAATCAGCCGCTCCAAATAAAACCGTTTTGCCGGACTGGTCATCAATAAGCTGCGCCGAGATAACCCGATTGGAACGAAAAACCGACACGCGCGGCCGAACTGATGTTCCGGCAATGATTTTTTTAGTCTTCTTTATCATAGTTATCCATCTAGCAGCAAATATTATTTTGAGGCGGCGGTTTTGCCGGCCTTGCGGCGGATAAGCTCGCCCTTATACTTAATGCCCTTGCCCTTATACACTTCCGGCGGTCTGACATCGCGGACTGTCGCCGCAAAATTACCAACCAGCTCCTTGCGCTTTCCGGTAATGCTGATGGTGTTTTTGGCGACAGTTACCTTGAGGTCACCTGGGATTGGCAAGCGAATCTCGTGCGAATAACCCATATTTAAGATTAACTCCTGTCCGCTCACCGCCGCCCGATAACCCGTTCCGCTGAATTCAAGATCCTTCTTAAATTCGCTCTTAACACCCGCGACCGCGTTTGCGATGAGACGAGCCGTCAAACCATGGAGTGACTTTGCCTCATTGCTCGAATCGGCACGGTTCACGACAATATTATCACCGGCAACGGTTATCGCCAACTTCGGATGAACGGGAACTTCTAAGACGTTTTCACCGGAAGAAATAACAACCCCTGAACCGGTAGTCTGAACATTTACACCCTCGGGAATTTTAATGGGCCTTGCCCCGATTCTACTCATAATATTCTCCGAATATTTCACAAACGGATAACTAATTTTTCCAAATGACAAATGACGAATGGGTTTTATCGGTTATTCGTTATTTGGTCGATTCGTCATCCCTTTGTGTCTACCAGACTTCGCAAATTAATTCTCCTCCGACACCTTTCTTTCTTGCCTCTTGGCCGGAGATTACGCCTTGGGGCGTCGAAATGATCACCAAACCCAATCCGCGCAGCGGCCGTGGAATATCTTTGGCCCTGGCATAAATGCGCTGGCCCGGCTTGCTGATTTGGCGCAGGTGCCGAGGATAGCTTTCCGGCGACAGAGTTACCTTAAGCAAACGATGGGTTTTATTCTTGCTTAAACTCTGGACCTCCAGCACATACCCTTCGCGCTTCAAGATCTTTAAAATGACCTCTTTAAGTTTGGAGGCGGGAAGGACAATCTCATCTTTACCGATTGCCGCGGCATTTCTTATTCTTGCCAACAAATCTGCTATCTGATCATTCATTGTACTCCTCAATCACAAATGGACGGCTAACTGTACTAACGACGAACGACGAACTTACACCCGGCCATCTCTCCTGACTAGAGAAAGAATGGCGTGAAATTCGTTGTTAGTTGTTGGTATTGTTCGTTGTCCATTTCTGCCTGGTGGTTACCAGCTGGCCTTGGTTACTCCCGGAATCTCGGCTCGAGAGGCAAACTCCCGAAAACAAATCCGACATAAATCAAACTTCCGAATGTAGGCCCGGCTTCGGCCGCACATACGACAACGCCGGACAACTCGTGTCGAAAACTTCGGTTTCTTGTCTGCTTTTACTATTAATGATTTTTTCGCCATAAATACTCCTAGTGTTTTTCAAAGGGAAACCCCAGGGCTGTTAATAGAGCTCGAGCTTCCTCACTGTTTTTGGCCGTTGTCTTTATATTAACCTCCAAGCCAAACATCATTGGGATGTTCTCATATCTGACCTCCGGAAAAATGGAATACTCCCGAATACCCAGTGAATAATTTCCCCGGCCGTCAAAAGATTTTAGTAATGTACCGCGAAAATCACGAACGCGCGGCAGGGCGACATTAATCAGCTTGGCAATAAAGTCATACATCCGGTCTCCCCGCAATGTTACGGTTAAGCCAACCACCTGTCCCGTCCGCAATTTAAAAGCCGAGACTGAGCGGCGCGACTGATTAATCTTTGGCTGTTGGCCGGTAATGCGCGCGATCTCTCCGGCAATCCGGCTAATCATCTCTTTGTCTTCCTTAACCGCGCCGACACCGGTCGAAACAACAACCTTCTCAACGCGCGGAACTTCATAAACATTCGCCTTTCCCAACTCCTTCATAAGACGCGGTTTCAACTCCTTTTCAAATTTTTCTTTTAACTTCTCCATTGCTTCCTGATCGTCATCCATTTTTGGTTGTGCTGTGCTCAATGCTCTGTTCGCACTTTTTACAAATTCGGATTTTTTTGTCTTCGGCGATTTTATAACCAACCCGCGACGGTTTGCCGCAACTTGGACAAACGATCGCCAAATTAGAAACATCAACCGGTAAATTTATATCGATAATGCCGCCCGAGGGGACGCGTCGGCTTGGCTTGATATGTTTCTTAACCAAGGCAACACCCCCAACGACAGCCCGTCCCCGCCCCACCAGGACAGTCTGAACTAAACCGGTTTTACCTCGATCCCGGCCTGCTATCACCATAACGTTGTCACCCTTTTTTATCTTCATAACGTTTCCCAATCACAAATGGACAACTAACTGTACTAACGACTAACAGCGAATTTCATGCCCCCTCTACCCTCCCCCTAGCTTAGGGGGAGCTGGTGGGGGTAGTTTGTCGTTCGTTGTTAGTATTGTTCGTCGTCAATTTGTGGTCATAATACTTCTGGTGCCAGTGAAATAATCTTCATATAGCCCCGGCGGAGCTCTCGCGGAATGGGTCCGAAGATGCGCGTACCGCGGGGGTTACCCGCCTTATCCACTATTACTGCCGCATTTTCATCGAAACGGATAAGTGATCCATCGTTTCGGCCAAACGGTTTGAGTTGGCGAACAATAACGGCCCAAACGACCTCCTTGCGCTTAACAGTACCGCGAGGCACGGCATCTTTGACCGAAGCAGAAATAACATCACCAATCCGGCCGGCATCCTTTGCCGCCCGACCCAAAACCGTAATGCACTCTATCTCGCGAGCGCCAGTGTTGTCCGCAACTTTTAATCTTGTACCCGGCTGAATCATTACGCTTCCCAAACCATGAATGAATAGCTAATCTCTCCAAATAACGAATGACCAATGAATTTATTAGTTATTCGTTATTTAGTCCGCCGGTTGGCGGAATTCGTTATCCATTTGTGGATTCAATCTTTCTGACTACCTTATAATGTTTGTCTTTGCTGATTGGCCGCGATGGAACAATCTCCACGGTATCGCCTGTTTTGTGCGCATTGTCCCCATCATGAGCCTTGTACTTTTTGCTAACCGTAAACTTCTTTTTATACAAGGGGTGGGTTTTAACGCGATCAACCAGAACAACGACCGTTTGATCCATCTTGTCTGAGACAACCTTGCCCCTTATGACTCGAATCAGTTTTTTATCGCTTTTTTTATTCATTTCTATGCTCTCCCGATTGGTTCTCGGACACAACAGTTAATGCCCTTGCCACTGATTTTCGCAAACTGTTTGACAGGGCCGAATTGGTTCCTTTGCCGGCCCGGACTTTCAATAACTCTAACTCGGCCCTCTTTTGAAGAACGCCAAGCTCTTTGGCTAAATCATCCCGGCTCATAGCCCGATACTTTTTTAATTCCTCAGCTGTCTTCATCGCGCTTACTCTTTGCAAATAAATTTAGTCTTGACTGACAGTTTGTGCTGAGCTAGCCGCATCGCCTCTTTTGCTATTACCGGATCAACTCCGTCAAGCTCAAAGAGGATCAATCCCGGACGCACAACGGCCGCAAAGTGATCGACGGCACCCTTCCCCGAACCCATAGGTGTCTCAGGTGAAGTCGCCGTTACCGGTTTGTTCGGGAATACTCTGATCCAAACTTCACCGCCGCGCTTAATGTAGCGCGTCATGGCGCGCCGCGCCGCCTCCAGCTCCCGGGCAGAAACCCAGCCGGCAGACAAGGCCTTGATCGCAAACTTGCCAAAAACAATTTCACTGCCACGAAGAGCAAGCCCGCGCATCTTACCTCGCTGCTCCTTCCGGTATTTCATTTTTCGCGGCATCATTAACATCTTTACTTTGGGCAATGCTTAATTGTAACCTAAATCATTAAATACTTCAAGCTTACTTTTTCTCGGCCAGCGCCTCCTCCATACCTTTCTCGCCACGGTAAACCCAAACTTTAACACCGATAATACCATAGGTTGTCAGCGCAGTAACATAACTATAATCAATGCTGCTCTTAAAGGTTGAAAGGGGAATGGTACCGTAAACTGCCTTTTCCCTGCGGGCAATCTCCGCGCCATTGAGGCGGCCGGCAACCTGTATCTTTATACCCTGAACGCCCCCCTCTTTGGCGCGCTCTATAGCCTGCTTTATTGCCCTTTTGTAAGGGATTCGTCGTTCAATTTGGTGGGCTACATTTTGAGCAATAATCGCTGAATTGGTATCGGGGCTCTTGATCTCAATAATATTAATCTGAACCTTGGAGTCGGCAAATTTGGCCAAAAGGCGCCGCAACTCCTCGGTGCCGGTACCTTTGCGGCCGATAATCAAGCCGGGGCGGCCGGAAAAAATATCAACAACAACCTTGTTGGTATCCCTGTTGATATTAATTTTAGCGACAGCCGCCGATTTAAGCCTCCCTGCCAAAAAGCGGCGAATCTGCAAGTCGGAAATAAGATCACGGGAATAATACCTGCCGCTAAACCAGCTTGATCGCCAAATCTCGTTTATTTTTAATCTGAGTGATTGCGGATTTACCTTTTGACCCATAATTTCCTTAAATTACAAATCTCAAATTTCAAATAATATACAATATTCAACTAATTTGCAACCTCTTTTGGTGCTTGGTTTTTGAAATTTATTTGGGATTTGGTATTTGTTTTTTTCGATTTTATACTCTGCATTTCATCAGATAGAGTAAGAACGAGGTGGCTCATTCGCTTTGTAATCCTGGCTGATCGCCCCTTTGACTCAAAGCGGCGGCGGCGAAGTCGCGGACCCTCGTTGCACATAATCGCCTTCACATAAAGATTATCCGGCAAGAGACCGCTCTCTTTAGCCGCGGCGACGCCTGACTTAATTAACTTACTAATGGGAAGTGACGCTTTTTTGCGAATAAAACCAATCCGCTCAAGAGACGAAAGCACTTTCTCGCCCCGCAAGCCAAAAAGAACCGGCCGGGCCTTCCGGGGCGAAACTCTGATAAATTTGTCTGATACGGTAATATCCATAGCTTCTCAATCTCCTGCGAAATTACAAATCGTTCGAAATTACAAATATTACTAAATTACGAATCAATGAATTCTTCCGCTATTTGTAATTATGTAGGAGGTTATTTCCCTTTTTCCTGTTCTCTGGCCATTTTTCCGCCGTGGCGACGGAATTTGCGCGTTGGGGAAAACTCGCCCAACTTGTGTCCAACCATATCTTCGATAATAAAGACAGGGAGATGCTCCTTGCCATTATGAATTGCGAAGGTCAAGCCAACCATCTCCGGTGTCACGGTAGCGGCCCGTGACCAGGTTTTAATCGCCTGCTTGCCGCCGTTTGCCCGAGCCTTGTTTGCCTTGGCCAGTAATCTCTCGTCGATATACGGACCTTTTTTCAGTGATCTCGCCATACGTTTCCCAGTCTCCTACAAATTTACAAATCTCTCGAGATTACGAATCTTACAAATACCTGTGGCGAGCCCTTCGGCTCCGCTCAGGGTCAAATCCATTTGTAATATTTGCAGTTTCGATGAATTTGTAATTTTGTAGGAGAAGAATTATTTTTTCCTACGACTTAATATTAGTTTGCCGCTGCTCTTCTTCTTGTTGCGGGTACGGCGACCGAGGGCCGGAGCACCCCAAGGGGTTTTGGGATAGGCCATACCAATCGGACTGCCGCCTTCGCCGCCGCCATGAGGATGATCGTGAGGATTCTTTGCCTTGCCCCGCACTGTCGGCCTGACGCCCATCCAACGCTTTCGGCCCGCCTTACCAACCATAACATTAGCATGATCAGTATTGGAGACAACACCGATAGAGGCAAAGTTATCAGCCAACACCTTTCGGCTTTCGCCGGAGGGCAGACGAATAATCGCGTACTTGCCATCGAATCCCGAGAGGGTAGCATAGCTTCCGGCACTGCGAGCCAATTCACCGCCGCGCCCCGGCATCAACTCAAGACTGTGGATCTGAGTAGACGCGGGAATATTTCTGATTCTCATCCGGTTGCCCGGTTTTGGCGGCGCCTCATCGGCGCAGGTAACTGTACTACCGATCTCTAAACCCTCTGGAGCTAAAATATAGCTTTTTTCCCCATCCTCGTAAGATAATTTGGCAATGAAGGCGGTTCGATTAGGATCATATTCGATAGTCTCAACTCGAGCCTTTTCCCCGAAATGATCCCGACAACCAAAGTCAATGAGGCGATAGCACCGCTTCGCCCCCCCGCCCCGATGAGCAACCACCATCTGGCCGGCATGATTCCGCCCTGAGAGGCGCCTCAACCCGATAGTTAGACTCTTCTCCGGCTCGACTTTTGAAAGAACGCCGAAACTAGCGACACTCATCTGTCTCCGGGCATTGCCTGTTGGTTTTATCTTCTTTACTGGCATAATTCTAAGTCAAAATGCATAAATCAAAATCTGAATATCGACAGTAAGCAAGTAAGGCTGGTAAAGCAGTAAAGCCAGTAAAGCCTTATTGCCTTACACGCCTTACTACCTTACTGGCTTTACAGCCTTACTGCTCTGCTGATTAGTATCTTCGACCTCAAAAAGATCAATTTTGCCGCCGGCTTTGACGGTAACAATGGCTTTTTTGAAGTCGGAACGCCGGCCAAGACCGCGCCGCGTTCGCTTAACCTTGCCCTTGTAGTTTGCCACATTGACCGCCACCGGAATCACGCCAAAGAGTCTTTTAGCCGCCTCGGCAATTTCGGCCTGAGATGCGTCCTTATCAACAACAAAAGTATACTTGTTTTGGGACACGGCGCCAAAACTCTTTTCGGTAATAATCGCTTTTTTAATAACTCTATTCATAAATTTTTCCCATCTCCTCCATTGCTTTCCGGGTTATGATTATCTTGTCGGAGGAAATAAGATGAAGGTAATCCAGCCGGCCCGGCGCCATAAGCTTGACGCCGGCAATATTCCGCAGTGACAGCCAGATGTTTTCGTTTTCAAGAGTTAAGATTACACTCGTTTTACCGGCAGCGCCGAGGATCGAGAGCGTCTTCGCTCCCTCTTTCGTTTTGGGCGCAGCCAAAACGAAATCGTCGACAATAACCAGGCTTTTATTCCTGGCCGCTTCGGCAAAGAACGAAAGGATGGCTTTGCGGCGAATCTTCTTGTTAAGACGCAAATGGAAGTTCCGCTCCGGCGTCGGACCGAAGGTAGTGCCACCATGAATCCAGAGGGGCGAGCGGATTGAGCCGACACGGGCATTACCCGTTCCCTTCTGGCGCCAAGGCTTGCGTCCACCGCCTCTGACCTCACTTCGATCGAGCGTTGAAGCAATTGGAGATCGGAGGGCTGCCCGCAAGTAATTGACATAGAGAGTAATAAGCTTTGGGGAGAATTCAATATCGAAAATCTTTGGCAGAGCCAAATCCTTAACTTTTTCTCCCTTTTGATTTAAAACCGGTAACTTCATTGTTTTTAAGATAAGACTCATATGGCCTCTGGGACTTATACGTCCTATTCTTTCTTTAACTCTTCCCGGTCAAGTTTTGTCTCTGGCTTTGCTTCCTTCTCAGCCTTTTGTTCTTCGATCATCCTCTCCATAGCCTGCTTCTCCTCCGCCGCCGCAGTATCGACTGTCTCCTCGGCTTGTTCGCCCTTGCCAAATATTTTTAAAACGCCTTTGTTTGGCCCCGGAACAGCGCCGGAGAGAAGTATCATCTCCTCATCCAAGTCGACGATGCGGAGATTTTTAACCGTGACTGTGCCGCCGCCCATCCGGCCGGCCATCTTGCGGCCCAGGACAACGCGTTGAGGATAACCGCCGCCGATTGAACCGGGTTCTCGGACGTTGTTGCTGCCGTGTCCGGCCGGCCCGCGGCGAAAGCCGTGACGCTTAATGGTACCGGCAAAGCCCTTGCCTTTGCCGGTACCGGTAACCGTGACAACTTCGTCCTTTTTAAATTGCTTGGGCGTAATTGATTCGCCGACTTTATACCGCCCCGGAGCCTCGACGGCAAACTCGGTTACTTTGGCCACTCTATCCTTGCCGCGCAAAGCCTTAACCTGGACGGCCTTGTAGCCGTCTTTTTCCTTGGATTTAATCTGGGAGACAACCGTCGGCAAGACGGCCACCTTGGTTACGGCCAAAGCCCGGCCTTCTTCGTCAAAGACCCGCGTCATCCCAACTTTTCGACCAAGAATAAACTTCATTGCAAGTAAACTATACGGATAACCAATTCTATTAAAAGCAAGCAAAAAACCTGGAACTGTCGCCGACGGCGACAGTTATCCCGACTCGACATCATAACGCTTATTTTGCTTGTTTATCTGATTCTAAAGATAGCAAATTCAGCGGCAAATGTCAAACAAAAAGCCCCCCGGCCGGAGGGCATTTGTTTTCGTTCTCGTCCTACATTTTTATTTCGATATTGACGCCGTGAGGCAAATCAAGATTCATAAGGTTGTCAATGGTCTTGGTTGTGGGATTAACAATATCAATTAGACGCTTATGCACTCTCATTTCAAACTGTTCCCGGCTGTCTTTGTGGACGTGGGGCGATTTAAGCACAGTCAGGCTATGCCTCTCCGTGGGAAGAGGAATGGGGCCAGCGACAACCGCGCCTGAGCGCGTCGCCGTTGCCACAATCCGCTCAGCCGACTTGTCGATAATCCGATGGTCGTAAGCCTTGAGTTTGATTCTGATCTTCTGTTTTGGAACTGCCTTCTCCGCCATAATAGTAATTATCAATTAAGGTTCAATTTCTCAATTTTCAATTTATTCAATTGACATTTGATTAATTGGCAATTAATTGATCATTGAGACTTGATCGTTGAGACATTCTTAATAACTCGACACAAGGAACCCCGACGAATCGGGGTTTGCTTGTATAAACTATTTGATGATCTTAGTAACAACGCCGGCGCCAACCGTCTTGCCGCCCTCGCGAATAGCAAACTTTAAGCCCTCATCCATCGCAATCGGCTGGATCAGCGTAACCTTCACGTTTGAGGTATCGCCCGGCATAATCATCTCCTTGCCCTCAAAATGAACATCGCCGGTTACATCGGTTGTTCGGATATAAAACTGAGGCTTGTAACCGTTAAAGAAGGGGCTGTGGCGGCCGCCCTCCTCCTTGGTCAGAGCGTAAATCTCCGCCTCAAATTCGGTGTGAGGGGTTATGCTGCCCGGCTTGGCAATAACCTGACCGCGCTCAATATCCTCACGCTCAATGCCGCGCAAGAGCAAACCGACATTGTCGCCAGCCTGGCCCTGGTCAAGCTGTTTTTTAAACATCTCAACGCCGGTAACAACGGTTTTGACTGTCTTTTTGATGCCGACAATCTCAACCTCTTCGTTAACCTTGACAATGCCCTGCTCAATGCGGCCGGTTGCCACCGTGCCGCGACCCTTAATTGAGAAAACGTCCTCAACCGGCATCAGGAAAGGCTTGTCAATCTCCCGCTTGGGCTCCGGAATGGCCTCATCAATCGCCGCCATCAGCTCCATAATCGCCTTTTCGCCCTCAGCGTCGCCCTCAAGCGCCTTTAAGGCGGAACCGCGGATAATCCTGGCGTTGTCGCCATCAAAGTGATATTTGGTCAAGAGTTCACGAACCTCAATCTCAACCAAATCCAAAAGCTCCGGATCGTCGACCATATCAACCTTGTTGAGGAAAACGACGACCGCCGGCACACCGACTTGGCCGGCCAGAAGAATATGCTCGCGGGTCTGAGGCATTGGGCCGTCAGCCGCCGAGACAACCAAAATAGCGCCGTCCATCTGAGCCGCGCCGGTAATCATATTTTTGACGTAATCGGCGTGACCGGGACAGTCAACGTGAGCATAGTGGCGCTTCTCCGTTTCATACTCCTGGTGCGAGGTAGCAATGGTAATGCCGCGCTCGCGCTCCTCGGGAGCATTGTCAATATCCTCAAATTTTCTTGCCTGGGCCATACCCTTTTTGGCTAAAACCTGAGTAATCGCCGCCGTCAAAGTAGTTTTGCCATGATCAACGTGGCCGATAGTACCCACATTGACATGGGGCTTTGTCCGTTCAAATTTTTCTGCCATACAACTCCTTTCGTCGCTGCTTTAGTTTACGCTTATCATAACAAAACTCTCGAAAAAATGCAACAATCCCTACTTGCGTCCGCGTTTTTCCACAATCTCCTGCGCCACATTTGCCGGAACCTCGGCATAGTGGTCAAACTCCATAGCGTATGATGCCCGTCCCTGCGTCATTGAACGCAAGCCGGTGGCATAGCCAAACATTGAGGCAAGCGGAACCTCGGCATGCACCACCTTAATCCCCATCGCTCGATCCTCCATCTGGTTCACCTGACCCCGCTTGGCATTCAAGTCGCCGATGACGTCGCCCATAAATTCCTCGGGGGTAATAACATTAACCTTCATTACCGGCTCAAGAATCACCGGGCCGGCTTGGCGAAAGCCATCCGAAAAAGCCATTGAGCCGACAATCTTAAACGCCATCTCAGAGGAATCAACTTCGTGGAATGTCCCGTCATATAATTCGACACCAATGTCAACGATGGGGTAGCCGGCCAAAACGCCTCGCTCGGTCGACTCCTTCACTCCCGCCTCAACGGCCGGAATATACTCCTTGGGAATCGCCCCGCCGACAATATTGTTTACAAACTCAAAGCCCTCGCCTGCTTCTTTGGGGAAAATCCGGATGTAGACATGACCGTACTGACCCCGACCACCGGTCTGGCGAATATACTTGCCCTCCTGTTTGACCTCGCGCCGGCAAGTCTCGCGATAAGCCACCTGGGGCTGGCCGACATTTGCCTCAACCTTAAATTCCCGGCGCATCCGGTCAACAATAATCTCTAGATGAAGCTCGCCCATACCGGCAATAATCGTCTGGCCGGTTTCCTGGTCGGTTTTAACGCGAAATGTCGGATCCTCGTCAGCCAGACGCTGGAGTGCTAGGCTCATTTTCTCCTGATCAGCCTTGGTCTTGGGCTCGATCGCCACATCGATCACCGGATCCGGAAATTGAATCCGTTCCAGAATAACAGGGGTAGCCGGGTCACAGAGCGTATCGCCGGTTGTCGTTCGCTGGAGACCAACTGCCGCCGCAATTTCACCGGTAAAAACCTCCTCCACATCCTCGCGATGATTGGCGTGCAGACGAACAATGCGGCCGATACGCTCCCGCTCGCCGGAGATAGTGTTCTGAACATAAGAGCCCTTTTTGAGCGTGCCGCGATAAACCCTAAAAAAGATGAGTTTGCCGACAAAGGGATCGGCCGCAACCTTAAAGGCCAGTGCGGCAAAGGGAGCGCCATCCTCCGGTTCGATTGAAAGATCTTCGCTGGTTTTGGCATTGGTAGCGTGAGCCGGAGGAACATCAAGCGGAGAGGGTAAATAAGCGATAATCGCATCGAGAACGGTCGAGACGATGATTCCCCGGCCATCGCCGCCGGTCACGGGATAAAATTGGCCGGTTAAAGTCGCCCTTCTAATCAGGTCTTTGAGTTCGTTTGGCGCAATCTCCTCGCCGCCCAAGTATTTTTCAAGCGCGGCGTCGTCGTATTCAACAACCCTCTCAACCAACTCCCGGTGCCACTTTTTAGCCTCTTCCGTCAGATCGGCTGGAATCTCTCCCGCCTTTAAGTCTTTATCCTTGTAATCGCCGTAGGTATAGGCCTTCATCTCGACCAGATCGACGACACCGTTGATGCTCTGCTCAAAACCGATTGGGATCTGGATCGGGTAGACGTTGCGCGAAAGGCGCTCGCGAATTGATTCCAGACTGCGATAAAAGTCCCCGCCCGTCTGATTAATCTTGTTGATAAAACAAAGTCGCGGTACTTGGTAGTTGTCAGCCTGGCGCCAGACCGTCTCTGACTGCGGCTCAACTCCCATTTTGCCGTCAAAAATAACGACGGCGCCATCCAGAACACGCAGGGAGCGCTCCACCTCCACAGTGAAATCGACGTGGCCGGGAGTGTCAATAATATTAATGCGATGATCCTTCCAGAAACAGGTTGTGGCGGCCGAGGTAATGGTAATACCGCGCTCGCGTTCCTGCTCCATCCAGTCCATTGTCGCCTCGCCTTCGTGCACCTCGCCGATCTTATGAACGCGGCCGGTGGTATACAAAATGCCCTCAGTAACTGTGGTTTTGCCGGCGTCAATGTGGGCAATTGTGCCGATGTTTCTAACTTTTTCGAGCGGATAATCCCGAGCCATATAGAAAGATTGTGGTAAGGAAAACTTCGCTAAACTGTTAAAATCTGGCGAAATGGGCGAAGGCTTTGTTGGCCTCGGCCATACGATGCGTCTCTTCGCGCTTTTTGATTGCGGCACCCTCATTCCGATAAGCATCAATTAACTCTCGGCTTAACTTTTCGGCAATAGCCTGGCCCTTTTTTGAACGAGCCGCGCCGATAATCCAGCGCATGGCCAAGGTGTTGCGGCGGTCTTTGTTGACCTCCATCGGCACTTGATAGTTGGCGCCGCCGATTCGCTTGCTCTTGACTTCGAGAATCGGCCCGACATTCTTGAGCGCTTGCTGAAAAATATCAAGCGGCTCGACATGCAATTCGGCCGCGGCCTTAGTCAAAGCGGAGTAAACCGACCGCTCCGCCACGCTCTTTTTACCGTTAAACATAATGTGATTAATGAATTTAGCCAACAAAAGACTGCCGAATTTGCTATCCGGCGCTATTGTCGGTTTCTTGATTTTAGCATTTCCTCTCGCCATAATTCCTCTGAAAATTCGAGTTTCGGATTTCGAACTTATTCTGTTGTCTTCTTGGCCCCGTATTTGCTCCGGCCCTGCTTGCGGCCCTTAACACCGGTTAAATCCAGTTTGCCGCGCACAATATGATATCGCATACCGGGCAAGTCCTTCACCCGGCCGCCTCGAAGCACCACAACGGAGTGCTCCTGGAGATTGTGCCCCTCGCCCCCGATATAGGCATTCACCTCAACGCCGTTAGTCAGCCGCACTCGAGCAAACTTTCTCAGAGCTGAATTTGGCTTTTTGGGCGTCATTGTGCCAACCTTAACACAGACACCCCGTTTTTGAGGGCACCCCTTACCCAAAACAACGGGCCGGTTTTTCAGATAATTAAACGTGCCCTTAATGGCGGTTGTTTTGGTTTTCTTGACCGTTTTAATCCGGCCTTTTTTGATTAATTGGCTGATGGTTGGCATTCTAGTCACTCCTGCTAAACTCAATCAATGTAACACATTATCTTCCCCGTGTCAAAGAAGCCGGATCCTGCTTCCTAAGGCCGGTACCGGCAGGGATCAATCGGCCGATAATAACATTTTCTTTCAGTCCGACCAGATTGTCTCTCTTGCCGGCGATCGCGGCATCAATCAACACCGAGGTTGTTTCCTGGAAAGAAGCTGCCGACAACCAGCTTTCAGTCTTAATCGCCACCCGCGTAATACCCATCACAACATCTTCGAACTCAACTATCTTCTTGCCGGCCTGCTTTAATTCAATATTAATATCTCTTATCTCCGACCGGTTAATTACCTGACCCGCCAGATAAGTCGAGTCGCCCGAACTTGAGACTCGAGCCTTACTTATCATCATCCGGACAATAACCTCAAGGTGCTTGTCATTAATATCCTGTCCCTGGGATTCATAAATCATCTGGACCTGCTTGATGATATAATTTTCGACAACCTGCCGGCCGGCCAGCTTCAATGCGCCGGACAGATCATAGTGGCCCTCGGTCAGGGCGTCACCGCGCTTCACCTCCGTGCCTTCCTGAACACGAAGCTGGACAATCTTTGAGACGCGGTACTCTTTACTAACCTGTCCCTTGCCGGATATTTTGGCCTTATTGCCCTTGATCAAGATTTTGCCGGCGATTGGCGATCGCAACGGTCGGCCCGCCGGAGCTTCGGCAACAATCTGTTTTGACTTAACCTCGCTCCCGCTTTCAATAATCCACGTATAGTTTTCCGGCAGCTCCACCTCCTCCGTCCGCTCACCCTTACCGCTGACAATAATTGCGTTCTCGTTCTTCTCTTCGCGCAATGAAACCCGTCCGTCGATTTCCGTTAAAACAGCCGGGCTTTTTGGCATTCGAGATTCAAACAGCTCCTCCACCCGCGGTAAACCGGAGGTAATGTCCTCGCCAGCCGCGCCGCCGGTGTGAAAGGTCCGCATTGTCAACTGTGTTCCCGGCTCACCAATCGCCTGGGCCGCCACAATACCGACTGTTGCGCCAATCTCCACCAGCGAGCCTGCCGCCAAATCAATACCATAACATTTTTTACAGACACCCTTTGGCGCCTCGCAGGTTAGAAGCGAGTAAATTTCAACTTCCAAAATCTTAGCCGCATTCAGTTTGGCGATCTCGTCGTCGCCAATAATGCTTCCCTCGGCGATACCGGCCGCTCTTTTACCCAAAACGCGGCCCTTGATAGTTTTGTGCCAGTCTTCGCCGGCCTCAAGATAGAATTGCCGATTAATAGTGCGCGTCCTTGTTGTGCCGCAATCATCACAAGTTACAACCGTATCTTGGGCGACATCAACAAGACGGCGAGTAAGGTAACCTGCCTCCGAGGTGCGAAGCGCGGTATCGGCCCGGCCCTTTCTGGAGCCGTGTGTCGAGACAAAATACTCAAAAACCGACAGGCCCTCTTTAAAGTTGGAACGAATCGGGATTTCGATAATTTCTCCGGTTGTGTCGGCCACCAGACCCTTCATCCCGGAAACTTGTGTAATTTGGGCCACATTGCCGCGCGCGCCCGATGTCATAATGACAAAAAGATCATTATCTTTGTTGTAGTTCGCCATCATCTCTTTCTCAATCTTGCTCTGAGCCCCCATCCAGATCTCAACGATTTTGGCGTGGCGCTCCTCGTCGCTAATCAGACCCATCTGATACTGTTTTTCAACCGTATCAACGTCCTTCTCCGAATCTTGCAGGATCTCCGTTTTTTTATCCGGCACCTGAATATCGTCAACGGCAAAGGTCAAGCCGGAACGTTGAGCGTAGCGAAAACCCAAATCCTTAAGATCATCCACAAACTGGGCCGCCCGATCTGTTCCATAGCGCCGGTAGACACTGTCCACCAATCGGCCAACCGCTTTTTTGTTTAAGACCTCATTAATAAAACCTGTCTCTTCTGGCATAATCTCATTAAAGAGAATTCGGCCGACGGTCGTCTCGACAATCTCGCCAGTCAGAAGCCGCACTTTAATCTTGGCGTTTAGGGCCAAGATACCCTGATCATAGGCCGAGATGGCCTCATTCTCGCTTGCAAAAACCATTCCCTCGCCTCGCGCCCCCCCCTCAAGCAGGGTTACATAGTAACAGCCTAAAATAACGTCTTGGGTTGGTGTGACAACCGGCTCACCGGAGGCGGGTTTTAAGAGGTTCTTGGCCGAGAGCATAATCTCGCCCGCCTCTTCCTGCGCCTTTTTCGAGAGAGGAAGATGAACAGCCATCTGGTCACCGTCAAAGTCGGCGTTAAAGGCGGCGCAAACCAGGGGATGAATCTTAATCGCCTTGCCCTCAATCAGGACGGGGCGGAACGACTGAATACCGAGTCGATGCAGTGTCGGCGCCCGGTTCAAGAGGACATATTTATTTTTGGTAATCTCCTCTAAAATATCCCAAATAAATGGCTCGCCGCGCTCGATTAGACGAGTGGCGTTTTTGACATTATGAACATAGCCCTCAGCAATTAGCCGTCCGATAATAAAGGGCTTGAACAGCTCCAGGGCCATAATTTTGGGCAAACCGCACTGGGAAAGCTTCAAGTTCGGTCCAACCACAATGACCGAGCGGCCGGAGTAGTCCACGCGCTTGCCCAGGAGATTTTGGCGGAAGCGGCCCTGTTTGCCGCGCAGCATATCGGAGAGCGAGCGAAGCTTGCGTTTGCCGGCAGTCGAAGACGCAACCTTGCCCTTTCTGGCTGAATTATCAATCAGAGCGTCAACCGCCTCCTGAAGCATTCTTTTTTCATTGCGACAAATAACCTCGGGTGCGCCCTGAGAGATCAGCCTCTTTAGACGGCTGTTGCGGTTGATAACGCGGCGATAGAGGTCGTTAAGATCGGAAGCGGCAAAGCGGCCGCCGTCCAACTGCACCATTGGCCGCAAATCCGGCGGAATAACCGGCAAGCGCGTCAGAACCAGCCAAGCCGGATCAATCTTTGCTTCCTGTATATTTCTGAGCAGTCTCAGGCGCTTTAAGATCCGAGCCCGGGCTAAGCCGACTTGGGACAAAGCCGCCTCTTGGGCCTTCTTGGTTTCCTCGGCCAAATTTATATTTCGAAGCAGTTCTAAAACGGCCTCCGCTCCAATGCCAACTCGAACGATCTGGCCATACTTCATATTGATCTCGTGATACTGGTGCTCGGAGATAATCCGTCCTACGGCCAACTCGGAGAGTTCGCTTTTGGCCTGGCGATAAGCCGCTTCGACCTCGCTCTTTAATGATTCTCTCGATTCCGGTGCCAAATCGGCCGCTTGCTTCATTTCCTCCAAATACTCTCTATACTCCTTTTCCAAGTTCTGGAGACTTCCCTGTCGCAACTCCTCATTAACCTCAAGAATGACAAAGCTGGCAAAATAGACGATCTTCTCAAGGTCGGCAAAGGATAAATTTAGAACAATCGAAATCACGCTGGAGGCGCCGCGAGTATACCAGATGTGAGCGGTAGGAACCGCCAAGTCGATGTGGCCCAATCGGACGCGGCGAACTTGCGAACGAGTTACCTCAACGCCGCATTTATCACAGACCACACCCTTGTAGCGAATCTTCCGGTACTTGCCGCAGTAACACTCCCAGTCTTTAGTCGGACCAAAGATGCGCTCGTCAAAAAGACCATCGCGCTCCGGCTTCTGGGTGCGATAGTTAATTGTTTCCGGTTTCAGGATCTCGCCATGCGACCATTCGGCAATCTGATCCGGTGACGCAACCGAAAGGCGAATTGCCTCAAAATCAGTGATGTCGACTTGGTCTTTAATTTCGTAATTGGCCATAAAAACTCCTTGCAAGCCGATCAGGAACGGATAGCAGATGATACAGACAACAGATAAATTTGCTATCTGCGATCTGTTAAAATCTGCCATCCATTCCTGCGGGTTTACTCTTCTTTTATCTCCTCTGAAACAATGTCTTCGTCGGCGCCCAACTGCTCAGCGGCTAACTCGGTTAGCTTGCGGTCTATATCCTCATCCTCGCTTGGCAGCTCTCCCTCTCTTCCGGTCACACCAAATGATTCGACCGGCGCCGGAACTTCAACCTCCTCCTCCTCAGCTTTCTCGGCCAGTTTTGGTGAAATCAACTCTACGCTCAAGCCCAGGCTTTGCAGTTCCTTTACCATTACATTGAAAGCTTCCGGAATCAGCGGTTTTTGAATCTCCTCGCCTTTAATAATCGATTCATAGGTTTTGCTTCTGCCGACAACGTCATCCGATTTAATCGTTAACATCTCCTGCAGGGTGTGAGCCGCACCGTAAGCCTCCAGTGCCCACACCTCCATCTCGCCGAAACGCTGGCCGCCAAACTGGGCTTTGCCGCCCAGAGGCTGCTGGGTGATCATTGAGTAGGGACCAACGCTTCTGGTGTGCATCTTGTCATCAACAAGATGATGTAGTTTTAAGACATACATTATCCCGACAGTCGATTCGCGATCAAAGGGAATTCCGGTGCGGCCATCATAAAGCTGGATCTTACCGTTTGACGGCAAGTCCTGACTCCTTAGGCGATCGCAAATTTCCTTGAAGGGAATTCCTTCAAAAGCGGGCGTGGAAATTTTATAGTCACCTTCGGCCGCGGCCAGACCCAAATGCGCCTCGAGGATCTGACCGATATTCATACGCGAGATAACACCCAGAGGGTTTAGAACAATATCAACCGGCCGGCCATCCGGCAGGAAGGGCATATCCTCCTCGTTAAGTATGGTAGAGATAACACCCTTATTGCCATGGCGGCCGGCCAACTTGTCGCCAATAGAGATCTTGCGAAGCTGAGCAACCGACACTTCAACCATCTGATAAACTCCGGAGGGCAATTCATCGCCGTTTTCTTTGGAGAAGATGCGGACATCAACAACCTTACCCTGCTCACCGTGCGGCAAACGAAGCGAGGAGTCGCGAACATCCTTGGCCTTTTCGCCGAAAATAGCCCGAAGCAGTTTTTCCTCCGAGGAGAGCTCCGTCTCGCCCTTGGGCAAGATTTTACCAACCAGGATATCTCCCGCCTTAACCTCGGCGCCAATACGCACAACACCATCCTCGTCCAGGTTGGCTAGCGCCTCCTCGGAAACATTGGGGATGTCGCGCGTGATCAGCTCCGGCCCCAGCTTGGTATCACGAACCTCAATTGAATATTGTTCTATGTGAATGGAGGAAAGAGTGTGGTCTTTAACCAAGCGGCTGGAAATGACAATCGCGTCTTCAAAGTTTGCTCCGCCCCAAGACATAAAGGCAACCAGCAGGTTTTGACCCAGGGCTAGCTCTCCCTTGTCTGTCGCCGAAGAGTCGGCCACAACCTGGCCGGCCCGGACCTTGTCGCCCAGCTTGACAATCGGGCGCTGGTTAATAGATGTGCCCTGATTGGAGCGCGCAAACTTTTCCAAACAGTACACCTCCTCATTCCCATTTTTATAAGAAATTTTAATTACCTCCGAAGTTACTCCCGCAACAACACCTTCACCCCGAGCGACTATAATCTGGCCTGAGTCGTGAGCGGCGGCCTTTTCAACCCCCGTACCGACAACCGGGGCTTTGGGCGAAACGAGAGGCACTGCTTGGCGCTGCATATTTGATCCCATCATCGCCCGGGCACCGTCATCGTGTTCAACAAAGGGAATAAGCGAGGTCGCGATAGAAACGATCTGTCGCGGCGAAACATCCATATACTGAACCTTGGTCGCCTCCATAATATCAGGCTCGCTACAGTGGCGGACAATGACCCGTTTGCCCTTAATAATGTTGTCGGCGTCAAGCTCAACTGAAGCTGGAGCGATAATAGCCCTCTCCTCGGTTCCGGCATCAAGGTAGACGATTTCATCAGTCACCCTGGCCCGCCCCCTCTCCACCACAACCTTTCGATAGGGTGTCTCCAAAAAACCGTAATCATTAATGCGCGAATAGCTGGCCAGATAGCTAACCAGGCCGATGTTGGGACCCTCTGGAGACTCGATCGGACAGATTCGCCCGTAGTGGCTATTGTGCACATCGCGAACCTCAAAGCCCGCTCGCTCGCGCGAAAGACCGCCCGGACCGGTCGCTGAGAGCGTCCGCTTATGTTCAAGTTCGGCCAGAGGATTTGTCTGGTTCATAAATTGAGACAGTTGAGAGCTGGCAAAGAACTCCTGGAGCGAGGCAACAACCGGGCGGGAATTGACCAGAGAGATTGGTGTCATATCCTTGGGTTCGGTAATGCTCATCCGGTCCTTAACAATGCGTTCAACCCGAAGCAAACCGACTCGAACCCGACCCTGAATTGATTCGCCCACCGCCCGGATGCGGCGGTTCTTCAGGTTGTCGGTGTCATCGGGTTCAGCGCCGGGCGTATTATTCAAACGAATGATCTCCCGCAGAATGGCTGTGAGATCAGGCATGCGCAAAATCCGGTTTTCCGGTGTGTTGGGAACATCAACATCAAGCCGCTGATTGAACTTGTAGCGCCCCACTCGGCCCAAATCATAGCGTTTGCGATTAAAAAACATTGTCTCAATAAAACCCTTGGCTGATTCGGCCGTGGCCAGATCGCCGGGACGAATACGCTTGTAGGTTTCAACCAGGCCCTCCTCATAGCTGGAGGCGGGATCTTTAGCCAGAGTTGCGTCAATGTATTTTATGTTCGGATTGTTGTCAACGTCGGCAAAAAGCGCCTTGATCTCCTCATCCGAGCCGACGCCTAGAGCGCGCAGAAAGGTGGTAATCGGAATGCGGCGTTTCCGGTCAACCTTAACCGAGATTATACCCTTGGAATTGGTTTCAATCTCCAGCCAAGCGCCGCGGGAGGGGATAATTTTTGCGCCAAAAAAGTTCTGGCCGTTGGTCTTCTCGGCGGTAAAGAGAACGCCGTAAGAACGAACGATTTGCGAGACAACAACGCGCTCCACTCCATTGATAATGAAGGTGCCGCGCGAGGTCATCAGCGGAAAATCACCCAAAAAGACATCGCCCTCTTTAATCTCGCCGGTTTGCTTGAAGTGAAGAGAGGCCTTAACACGAAGCGGAGCTTTATAAGTTAAGTTTTTCTCCCGGGCGTTTTTCTCGTCAACCTTTGGTTTCTCAAGATAATAGTCGCCAAAGCTCAAACTATAGAGCTCCCCCGTAAAGTCCGTTACCGGAGAGATCTCATCAAAAAGTTCGCGCAGGCCCTCCTTAAAAAACCAGTCATAGGAGTGTGTCTGAATCTCGATCAGGTTGGGAAGCGACTCCCAATGCGCCTCGCTTCGCGGCGCCACTCTTTCTAAAATCTTGCTTTTGACTGCCATCTCTCTCCTTAAACATTAAAAGCTTATCGCTAAACGGCAAACCGCCCCTATTTTCTATTTTTGGCGAGACAGATGCAAAAAAACGCTAAAATCCCCAACTGAAAAGTGGGGGAGCCGCGTTTTAACTATTGAAGTGAGATCGCATCAATCTGTTCGCCCTTCAGATATTAAGCGTTTTCAACAAATAAAATAGCACATAAAAAAGCGCTTGTCAAGATCACAGAAGCAATCAAAAGAGATCATTTCGATAACCATTATATTCCAGCCCCACCTCTTGTCAAGATAGGAGTTGTGGATATTATCAGTTCTTTAACCCAGGGACTTGGCGATGGCGGCGAGGAGCTTGTCCAAACCCTGATGGGTGGCGGCGGAGATGACCAGCGGTTTTTTCTTAATTAATTTAAGCGCACTAACCTTGGCGGCAAGATCATCGGCGAAGACCGAATCGATCTTGGTTAAAACAACAATTTCTTTCTTTTTTAGTAATTTTGGCGAATAAGCGCCAAGTTCATCGCGAATCGTCTTGTAGTCCGCGGCAACATCAGCCGAATTGGCGTCAATCAGATGGACTAAAATCTTCGTCCGCTCAATGTGGCGGAGGAACTTATCCCCCAAACCCCTACCCAAAGCTGCACCCTCAATGAGACCGGGAATATCGGCAACGATTACGTTTTGGCCATTTAAATTCCGGATCACGCCTAGATTTGGCGTGAGGGTGGTGAAGGGGTAGTCGGCAATTTTAGGTTTGGCCTGAGAAATCACCGAGAGCAGGGTTGACTTTCCGGCATTAGGCAAACCGATCAAACCGACATCGGCAATAGTCTTAAGTTCAAGCCCAACCTTCTTTGATTCGCCCCGCTCGCCCTGCTTGGCCCATCTTGGCGCCTGTTTGATCGAGGTGGCAAAGTGCTGGTTCCCCCAACCGCCGCGCCCCCCCTTGGCGAGAACAATGCGGTCACCCTCATTGACCAAATCGGCAAGCATTTCATCCCGATGATAAATTTGTGTCCCCGGGGGAACACTGAGGATCAAATCTTCGCCGCTTTTGCCGGTTTTGTTACGGCTCATACCGTTCTGACCGCTTGCGGCCAGAAAACGCTTCTCGGCATTGTAGGCGGCTAAACCGTGGCAGTTGCGATCGGCAATTATAATGACATCGCCGCCATCGCCGCCATCGCCGCCATCAGGACCGCCTCGCGGCACAAATTTTTCACGCCGAAAAGAGACGGCTCCATCGCCGCCCCTGCCCGCCTTAACGTAGATTTCCGCTTCATCTATAAACATCTAGAAAGGATTTACCGGCCGGCCATTGACAATCTTCTCAAAGTGAAGGTGGGGTCCGGTTGAGCGGCCGGTGTTACCGGAATAACCGATAAGCTGACCTTGGCTGGCGTACTCGCCGGCGGAAACGGCAATTCCGTTTAGGTGAGCATATCGCGTCAGCACACCGCCGCCATGATCAATCACTATTTGCTTACCATAGCCGCCGTTCCAGCCGCCGCCGTCAGCCAAGCTCACGCGACCGGCAGTAGAGGCAACAATCGGCGTACCGATATTGGCGCGATAATCAATGCCGGTGTGGCCGCGGCCAAGGCCGCGCGTGATCCCGCTGTGTGCCAGAGGAACAATCAGTCCGCCGCCGGAGTTATCACTGTTATATGCGGCTCGGGCGGATGAAGCGCTCCGCGCGATAGTCTGGCGCGAAAGGGCAACCTTGGCCCTCTTTTCTCTCTCCTTCTTAGCAATTAGCGCCGGGGACACCTCATAATTCTTTGGCGGAATTTTAAGAGTTGCCCCGGGCTTAAGAGCATCTAGGTTGTCAATATCGTTGATATACTTTAGGGTTGCCAGCTTAACTTCAAACTTCCAGCCAATACCGGTTAGGGTGTCTCCCTCCTTTACAATATATTGAATAGTGCTGGCCGAGTTATCCGGCAGGGGTTCCTCGCGCTGAGTTATCTCCGTAATCGCCGAGCCGACATTCGGGACGAAACCGTCCGCCGTGTTAGCGGCCAGAGAAACCTTCTGAATGCTAGCCGCGTCATTTGGAATAAGGGGGGTAAAATCATCAATCTCTTGGGCAAAAGCATACTCAGCGGTGGTGTCGGTGTAGACAAATTGGCGATAAAAATTCCACATTGCCCGGCGATCATTTACATTAGTCATCACCACAATCAGAGCTAAAAACAGGATTGACAGGTGAGGAAGATACTGGAGATTAAAAATAGGCGCAAATTTCTTAACGATAAAATTCCTGACCTTGGCCGCGAGATCACTCCTGTCAAAAAGAGTGCCGCGGACAAACGGCAACAGCTCACATCGTTTCCGGCGAAAAGAGCTGAAAATCCTAGTCAGGAACAAAGAGAAAGATTGGAGATGGTTTTTTGTGTTTGAAGAAACTGGCGCTTTTTTTGTTTGCTCCATCTCTAACAATGGAGGTTCTGTTTCATTGAGTATTGCCATGATTCTCTCTGTGTTGCTTTGCCTTTGTTCGCCGAAGCAAACAAAGTTTTACAACACGCTCCCTATTCTATCAGACACCTGGCGCTTGTCAACCCCAACCAACCTTATTCAGCAACAATCAGGATAACGTCTGCCGGTTACGTAACCGCCCACCCCCAAACCGATACGGGTTTCGTTACCGACGACCGATAGACGTTAACCCTTAACTCATCAGGTACAACGGTATCCGGATAAGGAAGATGATCTTCCAGAGTATGGCTCGGGCTAAGAGAGCCAGAGCCTGGGCCAGAGGTTTGGGCAGGGTGGTGTTGGGGATAATCTTATCAATAGCCTTGGCGGTAGTGTCTATGACGGGATCTAGGGTATCAATAACAGTAGAGGCGATGTTGGTGATGGCGGGAGGTAGAGAGATAACGGAGCTTATCTCGGTAATGTTGGAGACGAGGCCTTTGGGAGCAACACTCTTGGTGATAGCTTCCGTCACGGCTTCAGTCTGAGTAGTGGGAGGAGTGTTCTCTGTTGTCGGGATTGATGAGGATGATGATTGAGATGATGATGGGAGTGATGAGGATGAGACTGTCCCCGTCCCCGGCGGCGTCATCCCCGCCTTAGGCGGGGATCCAGAATTATTATTACTGTTATCATCATTGTTACTGGAGCTTGAGTCTTGTTCGAAGACCGCTTCGATGGTGTGGGAGGAGGAAACATTGCTAAAGGTGTACGATGAGACACTGCCCTGAGAGATGCCATCTACCTTTATCTCCTTAATGTGCCAGCCTTGAGAGGGAGTAGCTGTTATTGAGAGATCATCTCCGCCGAGGACTTGGGTGGGAGAAGAGATAGAGAGAGAGCCTTGTCCGGTGACAGTGGGAGTGATGGTGTGATAGATGGCGGGAGTACGGGTAACAACAAAGGCGCCAAATTCGGGGAAGGTCGAGGGAGGTTTGGAGAAGGCGGTATTGACCGGCGTTGATACGTCATAGCCCGTCATCGACAGAGAAATATTTCCTCCTTGATATCTCCCCTCTGCCGCCAGTGGTCCATAGTAGTCTTGAGCCGCTCTTATCTCATAGCTGTCATTAACCGACATAATCGATGACAGATCGACATTGACACTGTCTAAACCTTCCCAGTTATAAACGATGACGTGAGCCATGTTGGAATCGTAAGAGTTGGGCCGGACAAAGACGGAGTTGGCGGGCTTGCCGTTAGTGTGGGTGCTGTTCATATCAAAACCCATCTTCTCCTGCCACTGCGCTAAAGTATAGTTAGTGTTATTGTAGTGAATATACAGTGGAGTATCGTCGAGGGCATGATAAGTATTATTGTCAATATCACCTGCGGCGGTACTGCCAAAGAAAGTGCTTAAGTTTGGTGTGGAGGGAGGATCAACATACGATTCAACAGAGATTCCATAATTTTTCCCGACGATGGTATTGTTTTGAAGAATTAAAGAATCGAAAGGTTTTTGAATTTGAATTGGCCTGTTTGAGCCTAAATAATTATTTCTGACCGTGGCACTGGTGTTGGTGCCACTGCTATAGCCGAGACGCAAGCCGACATTACCGGTAGTCCAATTGCTGTATGTAAAATTCTCCGTAACCTGGGCGTCAACAACCGGATTGCCGCCGCCGATAAAGATGTCCGATTCGCCCGAACCGTCAAGCAAACCCGCGTTCCAGGCAGCGTTACCCTCGAAATTAAAATTATCGAGATAAGCCGCGCCGGAGCCGTAAGCTTGGACACCATAACCGGTATTATTAAAAGTCATGTTCTCCCGATAGTACTTCTCCCCATACCTATTCTGAGTATATATACCGTGGTCTTGTCCATTATAACCATTGTTGTAAATGATATTGCCATACATCTCGCCGCCATCGATTGCCGACCAGAAACCGACTCCGGTGGCGTAGGCGTCGTGGATTACCATATTGATAAAACGGACATCCTTGCCGTTATTGCGGGCATCCAGGCCGATTGGCCTAACCGTATCGGATCGGCCGGCAGTTCCAGAATTTGTCACCTCAAAACCCCAAAGCCAAAGATACTCTCCGCCAACCTGAAGGTGGCCATCGATTGTCGCCTGTTCACCGTGATATTGTTTGATGATAATCGGAGCGTCAGCTGTGCCTTCAAGAACTGAAGTATTAAAAAATCCCGTATAAGTCCCTCCTCTCAGCCAAACGGTATCGCCGGGTTGGATTGAGCCTCCTGCTCCGCCCAGGGCATAGGTTAGATCCCAGGGAGAGTCGATACTTCCTGAGTTAGTTTGTTCTCCGGTTGGCGAGACATACCACTCGGTGGCGGCCCGGGCTGAATTAAGGGCTGGTCTTTGGGCGATATTAATATTAGGTGTAGTGTCCCAAGGGTAGAACCATCTTAAGGCGATAGCAAAGATAATCAGCAGAGCCGTTAATCTGGTGAAACGATGGGTGGTGAGGTGTTTGATGTAAGTCATAAAGTCCTCTTTACCAGAAATGGACAACTAACAGTTGGCAATCAAACAAATTAACCTAATTTCTAATTGACCTAATTAGTACGCGTGATGTGTAATTCTCCTTTAATCTGTCATTCCAGGCGGATTCGACGTCCTGAGCGGACGCTCACCGTCGAAGGACTCGACCTGGAATCCAGGACTATTATATCTGGATCCGTCCCTGCGGAGGCAGGGATCGAGTCGGGGATGACAATTACACGTCATGTGTTAATTGGTCTAAACAGACTGGGTGGTTCAGCGTTTTTCGACCGTGACCGAAACCACGGAGGGCAGAACTGAGGTCACGGTAACGCCCGCCGGCACCTTAATCGCGCTGGCGACAATATCAAAGTTAAAGATCCCTGCCCCTCGATTTTGGAGATTCAAGGCAAAGACAACATCATCGGGTCTGAGAGCGTTGATGCTCTCCGCGGGACCGCTGCAGACAACCCTAACCTCCACCGGAGTGATCAGGGAGACCTTGTAAGCAGGATCGAGCCCCTCTGTTGCCACCTTCACCACCATCTCTCGCGTGATCTCCGTCGGTGAAACCGCTACCCTCACCCTCACCTTTGCCGGTGTTCCGGCCTGAAGCGCAATGCCGCCGCCCGTATCCAGGGCAACCTCGGCCTCAACATCGGCAGTGGCGTTGGCAATGTCAACACCAAAGGTTTCAACATAGTTAACCCCGGTTACAACCGAGCGCGAACCGGTAATATCGACAACATTGGGCGTGACAACAATATTGGAAACATAATAGCCCACCTTGGGCGTGCCAATCACCTTAACTTTAATTCCAACGGTTTTATTGTTTGAGGCCTTGACAATTGGCACCTTGGCCCTCACCTCGCCGGGTATAAATTCAACATCCCTCACAATCTCGCCGGTTTCGTCATAAGAAATTATGTTGACCATCTTCTCAAAGTCCTCAGACTCGCCGTTTAGAGTAATTAAGGCTGTTGCTTCAGTCAGGTTTTCAACCAGGCTCTTTGGCCCCTTCACCTGAACCTGGTCAGGCACCAATTCAATATTTCCCGCCACCAGACCCTCGGCCGCGCTTCCCTCGATTCGGCGATTGATGTTGACCTCTTTTAGCACAATCGGTTCAAGGCTGATAAAAATCCGGTCCGGGTCGCGCTCGACTATCTGCACGCCGGGCACAGCCGAAACGACATTGACCGGCAGTTCATAAGTCCCGACCGCCAGGCCGGAAAGATCGACATAAGCAGAAAAGGAGTCGGCCGAGAGCTTGCGCCAGACGCTTGGCTCGGCCATAATTTTAATGTTGACGGTTTTTACATCGTAAATTGCGACCAGGCCAGCCGGATTATTAATCGCCTTGATCTTCAAACTGCTTGGGAATTTGCCCACCGAATTTTGACTTGCCGAGACATAAACCCATAAAAGCGAGGCCGAAAAGAGGCAAAGCATTTTGATTCCCAAATTTTGCGTCAAGCGTTTGAACATTGTGATTAATCACCAAGATACAAGGGGCAAGATACAAACAAAATTTTTGATATTTGATCTTTAATCTTTGATTTTATTTCTTATACCTCATCAGACCGATCAGGCGATTGCGCAGGCGGTCTTCGGCGATACGGCGCTCAACTTTGCCGCCAACAGCAAGTGAAACCTGGCCGGTCTCCTCTGAAACGATAACTACAACAGCATCAGAGTTCTCCGTCACGCCAATGCCGGCCCGGTGGCGCATCCCCAAGTCAGACCCGGGGGATGGTTCCGAGACGGGCAGGGTTGAGCGAGCCGAAGCAATGCGGTCACCGGCAATAATCACGGCTCCGTCATGAAGAGGAGACTTGGGAAAAAAGATGGAGATAAGAGTTGCAGCCGAGACTTTTGCGTCCACCTCAACCCCGTTTTCCATTAACTCGCGAAGTCCCGTCTGGCGCTGAAGGACAATCAGGGCGCCAACTCGCTTGTCCGAAAAGTGCCGCAGAGCGGCCACTGCCTCATCAACCACCACAAGCGAACCCTCCCGGGAGAAAACCTTATCACCGAAAAACTTGGGGCGCCCGACCCTCTCCAGCACCGCTCTCAGCTCGGGTTGAAAGACAATTGGAATCGCCACAACCAGCATAGTCATTAAGTGCTTTAAGATCCAGTTGAGAAGGGCCAGATTTAAAAAGCTCCCCACCGCCAGAAGGGCGATAAAAAAGATAAAGCCGTAGAGAATCCGCATCGCCCGAGTTTCTTTAAGAAAAACATAAGTCCCGTAAAAGAAAATCGTCACTATCAAAATATCGACAAAGAAAAGAGGGCTGGAGCTTAAACGCAAGTTCTCCAAAAAGTAAGCCGCACGTTCCTGTACTCCCAACACTTTGCCAACAAAGAGTTCCACTCCAAAAACCTCACTTGTTAATCGCTCCTCATTATTATATACTCCTACCGCTTGGACTGTCTACTTAACTTTAACCACCTCTCCGTCGGCCGTCATTTCAATGAGGTGGCCGACATCACCGTTTCTGTATGCCTCACATTGATTCTGTGCCAAATTATCAATGGCGTCCCGCGGACTTCGCACAATATCAATAACCCAATCCGTGGCAACCTCGCCCAAACAGGGCCCGCTGGAGTAATCCAGTTCCGCTTTCCTCGCCTCGTGCAGATACCTGGCTCGAACCAGCAAATCCTCCTGGGCACGAACCTCCGCTGGTTTGGTTGGCGGATTACCCCTCTCCACCCAAACCCCGCGCCCGTCTTTAATCCAAACATCCGTTCGCCAGACGTACCAATAGTAGGCAAACCCGGCAGCAAACAAAACTAGAACAATAATCAGCCGCTTCATCTCCCCTCCATCAGCAATTACTTTGATTATACCATAGCGAAAGAAAAACTAAACCAGGCAATCGGCATAAAAAAATGTCCACTGATGGTGCGATCGCATCATTAGCGGACATCCCTGCCTCCTTGAGACATCTTACTCTTTGATTTTAGGTCTATGGCTTTGTTGCACTATTCAATCTTTCGCTCGCGTTCGGTGCGTTCATAGGCGATAACGGTATCACCAACGGCAATCTTGGCGCCGGGCGAGACGGAGAAACCGCACTCCTTACCGGCAGCGCAGCTCTTGACCTCGCTCTTTTCCTGGCGTATCGATTTGATCTTGTCTTCGTACTTGACGTTGCCATCCTGGAGAACCTTAATCTTATCACCGACACTCAGACGACCGCTTTCAATCTTGCCGCCGGCAACAAAACCCTTGCGGTCATCGCGAAAGATGGCCAGAACCTTAAGCTGTCCCAACTCCTCCTCAATAACCTCAGGCGGCAGCAACAGAGACAGCATAACCTTAACATCATCAACCAGTTTATAGATAACATCAAAGAGCCTAATCGGTATCTCTTCCACCTCGGAAATCTTCTTCGCCGCCGCCAAAATCGGCACCCGAAATCCGATGATAACCGATTGAGTCGCCCTAGCCAATGTTGCATCCGACTCGGAGATTGGCCCCACACCCTCGGAAACAATCCTAACGGTTGTTTCCTGCGAGTCAATTTCCGACAGGAGTTTCTTAATCGCCTCAAGCGATCCGGCCACATCACTCTTGATAATCAGGTTCAGTTCGATCTCCTTTTCCTCCCGGCCGCCGCCCAGCTTTGTCGCCGTCGCCACTCGAATAACAGAGTCAGCCCGATGCGCCTTAAGCGCCGCTTCCTTCGCCTCGCGCTCCGTCTCAAAGGCGAGCAAGCGATCACCAAAGCCGGGCAGAGACTTCAAACCGGCAATGCGGACCGGCGAACTGGGACCGGCTGAATCAATCCTTTTGCCGGCATAACTTTCCAGTGTTCGGACGCGGCCGAAAACCGGACCGATCGCCACCGGATCACCCCGGTAAATTGTTCCGTTTTCAATGAGAACCAGCGCCAGGGCGCCGTGGCCCCTTTCCATATGGGATTCAATAATTACCCCGACTGCCTTATCCTTCGGATTTGCTTTTAGCTCCAAAAGATCAGCTTGGAGTAAGACTACCTCCAAGAGATTATCCAAGCCGGCACCGGTCTTGGCCGAGATTTCCACTATAGTCGCCTGTCCGCCCCACTCCTCCGGAACAAGACCGTATTCGGTGAGCTGCTGCTTAACCTTCAGAACATCGGCGTCGGGCAAATCGACTTTATTAATCGCAACAATGATTGGAACATTGTTCTCTCCCGCTTTCTTGATAACCTCAACGGTCTGCGGCATCACTCCATCGTCGGCGGCGATGATCAGGACAACAATATCGGTTATTGAGGCGCCGTGTTCGCGCATTTTTGAGAAAGCGGCATGACCCGGGGTATCGAGAAAGGTGATTTTGCGGCAAGCAAAATCATCCCGATCTTGTCGAGGGATCCCTCGAGCATCTTTGCCGCCTCGGGATTTCGCTTGCCCCTCAGGGGGCAGCTCAACCTGGTAGGCCGAAATATGCTGGGTGATCCCCCCCGACTCCCCCTCGACAATCCGCGTCTCTCTGATCCGGTCAAGAAGGGTGGTCTTACCATGATCGACGTGGCCCATAATTGTCACCACCGGCGGCCGGGGCACCAGGCTCTCCGATGCGGCAACCCGAAACCTCTCCACCTCAGCGACCACCTTGGTCTGCTCTGCCGCAACCTCCAAGCCCAGATCATCACCGATAATTGAGGCCGTTTCAAAGTCAATTGTCTGGTTAATTGTTGCCAGAACGCCATTTTTTATCAGAACAGAAATCACTTGCGTTACGGGCAAGTTTGCCCGATCGGCAAATTCCTTGACTGTCATAATGGCCGGCAAGGCCACGGCTCTTTTTAGCGGCAGTTGCGCCAGATCAGGTTTTTCTCTTCTGGGCAAGACAAAATCAACCGTCTTTCTGGCGGCCTTCTCCTCTTTTTTGCTCATTTTCCGTCTTTGCATTTGAGCCATTAGTAAAAAAATTTAAGGAGATCCCTTAACTATTAACAATACAATACCAATGTTGCGCAATCCTGCCCGCAATCTGTCATTTCGAGGCCTTGGAGGCGACCTTCGATTTGACTCAGGTCGCTGTGAGCGAAAGTCGAACAGCGAGAAATCTCCGAATTGGTTTGCTACTACATCGGAGATCTCTCATCCGCCGGTTGGCGGATTCGAGATGACAATTCGAGGAATCGCCAATTAATTACGCAACACTGGTAACAATACAACAAAAGGCCTTAAATATCAAATCGCCGGGCAGTAGGTAATCCGGAATTATTGTTTGCCCCAATAGTTGACGCTTTCTTTGGCGATTGGCGGATTTTGCGGTGCGTTCTTGCGCACGTCCGTCTTCCGGTCATCCTCAATCATAACACTATTTTTATAGGACTGGATTTTTAGGTCGGAGGCATCTCTGTCACTAATCTCTTTGATTAAATCAGGCTGTTGCGCTGCCGCTGGCCTCTCCTTGGTCTCCGGCTTTGGTGTCTCTGTCGGTTCCACTGAAACATTCTCCTTTTTGTAGCTATGGATATTCAGAGCAACCTTCTCCTCGCTCTTTTTGGCTACTGTTTCCTTAACTGGAGATCCGATCTCTTTGCCGGAAGAATCCTTCGTGTCTGACGCACCCGATTCGACTGCCGGCCCCGGCGCCGCAATGTTGTCGGGCAGGGAAGGAGAATCACCGGTTGGCGCATCGGGAATATGACCGGACTCTGCGGGAGGTTCCCCTGCCACAGAATCATTCACTGTGATCAGCGCAACCGAGGAAACCTTGTCGCCAGGCCGGAGCTTCATTAATGTTACGCCTTGGGTATCGCGGCCAAGTTTTTTAATATTGACAAGAGCCAGGCGGATAAATTGGCCTTGACAGGAAGCCAAAACAACATCACCAAAATCACTATAGGTCATATGCATACCGATAACATTGCCGGTCCGATGGGTGCAATTCGCCGCCAGCATTCCGTAGCCGCCGCGTTTTTGCAGATGAAATAAGCTGATTCTGGTTCTTTTGCCAAAGCCGTTTTCCAGAACAACAAGCATATCGGCCTGTGTTGCCTTGTCAGTAAAGCACTTGCCGGGCACAACATCCATCGACATCACCTGGTCATTGCCCTTGAGTCTCATTCCCGTTACACCCGAAGCGCCTCGCCCCATCGGCCGCACCTCCTCCTCGGGGTAACAGATAGCCTGACCGTGCTCCGTAACTTCAACAACGACATCGCCGCCGGTGCTTGTCTTAACCCACTTGAGCTTGTCGTTGCCCTTGAGGCCAATCGCAATAATTCCGGTTTTACGAATGTGATCATATTGACTAATCTCCGTCCGCTTTATCTGGCCGCTTACCGTTCCCATAATAAAATATTTTTGGCCGTTTTGTTGTTTGGACACCGTTAGAAATGCGGTGACCTGCTCCCGAGGCGCCAACTGGATAATATTGACGATCGGCGTTCCCTTGGAGAGACGGGAGGTGGCCGGCACCTCGTAAACCTTATTTTTAAAAACACGGCCCCGGTCGGTGAAGAAGTAAATATCATCGTGGGTGTTGGCGCAAACGAGATGAGCGACAATATCCTCCTCCTTTGTTGTCATTCCCAGAATACCCACGCCGCCGCGAACCTGCTTGCGGTAAGTGCCAACATCCTGGCGCTTAATATAGCTGCCCCGGGTGATTGAGACAATCACCTGCTCATCGGGAATAAGATCTTCTGCCCTAAATTCACCCAATGCCTGCGGCACAATGGTTGTGCGCCGCTCGTCGCCATACTTTTTAACAACCTCCAGAAGGTCCTCTTTGATAAGGCCGAGAATCTTCTTTGGATGAGCCAGGATATCCTCAAGGCGGGCGATGGTTCGTAATACTTCTTCATACTCATCTTCAATCTTCTTGCGCTCCAGCGCCGCCAGGGCCGACAGCCGCATATCCAAAATAGCACTAGCCTGGATACTCGAGAGATCAAACTTTTTGACCAGATTCTTGTGGGCATCCTCGCGATTAGCCGAAGCCCGAATAGTGTTAATCACCTCGTCAATGTGGTCAAGAGCGATCCTTAATCCCTCCAAAATGTGAGCTCGCTCCTTGGCCTTCTTGAGTTCATAACGGGTCCGCCGTTCGATAACGGTTTGGCGATGCTGGATGTAGAAGGTGCAGATATCGCGCAGATCCATCACCCGCGGTTCGAGATCGGGAGTCAGGGCCAGCATATTAACATGAAAGGCCGTTTGCATCGGCGTCATCTCGTAGAGTTTATTTAAAACTTTCTTGGGATAAGAGTTCGCTCGAAGCTCAATAACCACCCTCACACCATGACGATCGGACTCATCGCGAATGTCGGAGATGCCCTCGATTCTCTTGCTCTTCACCAAGTCGGCGATCTTTTCAATCATCGCCGCCTTGTTAACCTGATAAGGGATTTCGGTGATAATGATACGCCAACCGCGCTTCGATTCTTCGATATCAGCCTTGGCCCGCATCATAATGCGGCCCTTGCCCGTGGTGTAAGCGGTTTTTATATCCTCGATATTGTAAATATTGCCGCCGGTCGGAAAATCGGGACCCTTGATGTGCTTCATCAGGTCCTCAACCCCCGCTTCGGGATTTGTAATAAGATGTATGATACCTTCACACAACTCCTTAAGATTGTGCGGCGGAATGTTGGTTGCCATACCAACGGCAATGCCCATCGAACCATTCAACAACAATTGCGGAATCCGCGCCGGCATCACTTCCGGTTCCCGGGTTGTGCCGTCATAGTTCTCCTGCCAATCAACCGTCTCCTTATCAATGTCGGCCGCCATCTCCTCGGCGATAGCAGTCATACGGCACTCGGTGTAGCGCATCGCGGCAGCTGAGTCGCCATCCATCGAACCAAAGTTGCCCTGGCCATCCACCAGAGTGTAGCGCATCGAAAAATCCTGAGCCAGACGAACCAGGGTATCGTAAACCGCCATATCGCCGTGCGGATGATAGTTGGCAATAACCTCGCCAACCACCTTAGCTGATTTGCGGTACTTGGCGCTGTGCGAGAGGCCGGTGTCGTACATCGCATAGAGAACACGGCGATGAACCGGTTTGAGGCCGTCGCGAACATCAGGCAGAGCGCGCGAAACAATAACGCTCATAGCGTAGTCGAGATAAGAAATCTCCATCTCGGCGACAAGTTCCCGCGGCTTAAGCAAGCCGACCCCATCTTGAAAAACGGCCTCATCATTGCCCGTGGCATCTGCTTCGGCCGGCACTGCCTCCTCTAAGTTTTTCTCTTCTTCAATCATATTGTTGAGTAGTCTAGGTGGCTTAAGTATCCAGGTTTTGTACGTTCCTGGCTCGGGTTTGGATAAAACGTTTTCGCGGCGGAACCTGGTCTCCCATTAGCATTGTAAATATTTCGTCGGCCTTCTCGACATCGGTCATCCGGACGCGCCAGAGCACCCGGTTGGCCGGATTCATCGTTGTCTCCCACAACTGCTCGGCATTCATTTCGCCCAAACCCTTGTAGCGCTGGATGGTAATGCCGGTGGCCTCGCTTTTGCCGGCCTTCATTTTCTTGACCGCCTCATCCCGCTCCGAATCCGAATAGACCCAGTGTTTCTCCTTGCCCTTGGCAACGGAGTAAAGGGGCGGTTGGGCGATATAAATATGGCCCTCATCAATCAGATTGGGGTAATTCCGGAAGAAGAAGGTTAGAAGAAGGGTGCGAATGTGGGCGCCGTCGACATCGGCGTCAGTCATAATGATAACGCGATCGTAGCGCAGCTTGGAGTAGTCGATATCTTCGCCGATGCCAATCCCCAGCGCCACAATCAGCGCCTTGATCTCTTCGGAAGAGAGCATTCGATCGAGACGAGCTCTCTCCACATTAAGAATTTTGCCTCGAAGCGGCAAGATGGCTTGAAAGGCCCGGTCCCGCCCCTGTTTGGCCGAACCGCCGGCCGAATCACCCTCAACAATATATACCTCTGATCTTTTGGGGTCCTTGGTTGAACAGTCGGCAAGCTTTCCCGGTAAAGTCATACCCTCAAGGGCGCCTTTGCGGATAATGGTCTCCCGTGCCGCTTTGGCCGCGATGCGAGCCCGGGCCGAGAGTGAACACTTTTCAATAAATTTGCGCGCCTCAGCCGGATGCTCCTCAAGATAAGAGTTGAGCGCCTCGCCCACAACCGAATCGACAACTGCCCGAACCTCGGTGTTGCCCAACTTGGCCTTGGTCTGGCCCTCAAACTGCGGATCCCGCAGTTTTACCGACAATACGGCCGAGAGCCCTTCGCGCACATCCTCACCGGTAAGAGACATGCCCTTGAGCAAACCATTCTTTGTGCCAAAACTGTTGATGACGCGCGTTAAGGCTGTCCGGAAACCGGTCAGGTGCGTGCCGCCCTCCGGCGTGAAAATATTATTGGCAA
The DNA here is from genome assembly GCA_038078835.1 of Patescibacteria group bacterium. Lineage (GTDB taxonomy): Bacteria > Patescibacteriota > UBA1384 > XYA2-FULL-43-10 > 1-14-0-10-43-13 > JBBTQI01. Next base: position 37,944 of record JBBTQI010000006.1, read on the forward strand.
AGGAGTAAACGTGCTCCTTGTAGTCGTCGGTATAAGCGATAGCCAGCTCGACAATAACACCGTCCTGATCTTTTTCAAGATAGAATGGCGGATCATTGAGCGGCTGGCGGTTTTTGTTGATGTGGCGAACATAAGAAGCAATTCCGCCCTCAAAGTAAAAGGAGTACTGGCGGGGACCGCTATGGTTAATCAATGCCCGACTCTCGTCCCTGATCTCGCCGCGGCCGGTGTGAACCTCGCCCCCTTCTTTATCCACTTCTTCAACAACCCCTGCCTCACCCTCCTCCTCTAAAATAGTGCTTCCCTCATTGCTTTTGACTTTTGACATTTGACTTTTGACATTTTCTCGTTCGTCTCTAATTGTGATCATCACTCCCTTGGTCAGATAAGCCTGCTGGCGGCAGTGAGCGAGAATTGTCTCAAAGGAGAAATCAACATTTTTAAAAACGAGGGGGTCAGGCATAAAGGCAATCTTGGTGCCGGTCTCCTCGGCTTGACCGGTGACCCTGACATCGGATTTGGCCCTGCCGCGCTCGTATTCCTGACTGTAGATCTTGCCGTCGCGCCTCACCTCGGCCCTCACCCAGACGCTTAAGGCATTGACAACGGAGACACCAACGCCATGCAGACCGCCCGAAACCTTATAGCCGCCCTCGCCAAATTTACCGCCGGAGTGGAGAGTGGTCAGAACCGTCTCCAGGGCAGATTTTTTCGTTGTTTTATGAATATCAACCGGAATGCCGCGGCCATTGTCATTAACCGAGACCGAACCATCGGCATTTAACACGATGTCGATTTGAGTACAGTGCCCCGCCATCGCCTCATCGATAGAGTTGTCGACAACCTCCCAGACCAGATGGTGGAGGCCGTCAACACCAGTCCCGCCAATGTACATACCGGGGCGTTTCCGGACAGGCTCAAGCCCCTCCAAGACCGTAATCTTGGAGGCGTCATAGCTCTCGGTAACTTTGTTAATATCGTCTTTTATCATTCTTTTGTCATCCCCGATTTAATCGGGGATCCAAAATAGATTTTTACCTTTGCAAACAAAGAAAATGGAGAGATTTAGGCTTTTCTCTCTCAACATTATTACCATTTTATCACGACCCGCTCGCCACCGCAACTCTTGACAGTTGGAGTTATTGGCGTATAATCAAGACAATTTACCATTTGGCCCATGGCTATTTAGGCGCATTAACACACCCAAAAGCCATTGGCCAGCAAGACACCTGCCGCCAAACCGAGGGGAGGTGAATCATTTGCGCCTTCGGCGCAAAGGCGACAGGTGAGTGCCGCTAACCTAGGAGCGGCCGTCCACTGTTGGCTGTGGGAGCCAAGGGGAGCTCCAATCCCCACACACTCCGCGGAGGAAGATCGATGCCGACAAAAACAACGGCTATTGCCGACATTGCACACCTGGTGCGATTTGGTAGTAGCCATGCCAGCTTTGGCCAACCAGATGGCCAAAGTGGCTGGGTAGTCGAACGCTTAGCAGCAGGGTGTCCAGATCTCGTGTTTCTTACAACACCCCAAACCAAAGAACCCCGGTTTGTCGAGATCTGGTACACGGAGCTTCTTGAGGAACCCTCGAGCGCTCCGAAGACACACACCACCCTGATGCCCGACGAACCCGGTATCGCTCATCGGCTTCCAGCCGGTGTCACATCCTGGGAGGTGAAGGTTTATGCCCTCGTTCAGGTGGAGGGCGAAGCTCGCGCAGACCTCCTGGACTCCCAGATATTCAATCTGGGTGAACCAGCACCAGCCAGCCACCAGAGTTCAATAAGGGTGGTTGCCGACAAACCGACCGACAGATACGGCACGCTGTCCCTCTGGGGCAGCAGCTTCGGCAGCCGTGTCGACCGCGGCCGGAAACGCGCACCGGCTATGTCGGACTGTCACATGGGCGACAGCTGAGAACTTCGACCCATGAACCTGCACCGGGCGCGGCTTTATGCCTTGCGTCAACTTGACGCCGCCCGGTTTTTTATTTCTATTTTAAAAAATAAGGGGCAACAAGGCTGGGCGCCCATTGCCCCCGATAGGGCCGTTCCTTGGGAACGGATACGGTGGATAGGAAAGAACACATAATGAGTCTCCGAAGGCAGATCAGGCCTTGCCCGAAGGGGCAAGAACCCGCAGGTTGCGGCGGGAGGGAACCTGGCCGTTTCCTTCCTCGACCCAATCCTCAGGAGCCTCACTCTTGATGCGAGAGATCAACAGGGCGGTTACGCCCTGCAAGCGAGCCCGAAGGTCGCGAATCTCCGCATCCTTCTCTGTCACCCCCCTACCACACTGGCAGGTTCCAGTCACTGATATCACCTCCCTTCCGAAGACGTTGGAGCTGCAGAAGTATGTTAGCACAAAATATGCCAAACGTCCAGAGGGCAAACGCCTGACCTAATTGATTAGAACTACAAACGAAACTTTGGCTGCTTCTACTTGACGACGCGGCGGAAGCGGAGGGAGAACTCTTTGTCCGAATCAAGACGCTCCCTAATGAGAACTTTGCGATTAATAAAATCATAATTGTTGACATTGGCGGGCACAAAACCCTTAGGATAAGTGACCTCCAGCTCCAGCTCGCCGGCCGGCGCTCCCGGCTGTTTCTGGACCAGCAAGTTATAGTTAAAGTCGCCGCTTGTATCAACGCGGCAATTCGGCTCGTACGATATCAGCGCCTCGCTCGCCTCGCCCGGCGCGGTTGACATCCAGAAATTGACGACCTCTTTGCCGGCCTCGCGGCTCATCCAGTAAGGCTTATTCTCCAGATAACCCTCGGTGTAGAAGCGCTGAAAATTGCCGGCCACGGGATCAAAGGAGTTGACCTTGCTGCCGTCCGGCATCAGCATCCGAACATAGTTTTTATTCACCCCGTCCGGCCACTCATCCCTCCCTTGGTGCGAACGTGCCAGCCGCAGATTGTTGGTGATTTTACCGCTGCCCGAGATATTAACATTAAGGCGAATCTTCTCGGCGATGCTCAAACTGCTCTTGGCACCAGCCAAGTTTGAACTGTTGACGTAGAGATAGTCGCCAATGGTCGGGTAAACTTTGGCCGCATAGTTTAACTGCTCAAGTGTTTTTTGCAAGTCGCTGTCGCGAAAGTAGAAGAAGAGGTGCTTTTGCTTGACTGATCTGGAGATGGCCGAGGCCAAGCCGGCCGCTTTTTCCTTCTGGCCGAGAGCGGCAAAAAATTTCTCAAGGAAGAGCGGCATCATTTCGGTCAGAATCTTCTTGGGTTCGTTCTCCTCCTTCCCGCCCGGCCGGTCAAAATAGCCCTTGTGAACCTCGTATTCGATCTCAGTCTTAAAGTTTTCGGCATCAATCGTTTTGCCATATTGCGGCAGTTCGATTCCGCCCACCTCGGCCAGAAGCGAGGTAAAGGCCGTTGTATCAACAACAATGACCCCGTCCGCCCTGTTGCCGGTCTCCTTTTCATAAAACCAGACAACCTTCTCCAGCGCCTCGGGACCGTCAACCGCCCAGCCGGAGTCCTTCATCACCCAATAGCCATCGGCCAGAATCCAATTTAACTCTCCCGGGGGCGCAATCTTCTCCCGCTGTTTAAAGGGTTTATCAATCTTATAAATGTTGGTGCCAAAATCCGCCTCTTTGAGCTTGCCGTCGGCAAACCGCGCCAGACCGAATGAACCCAGGGAGCCGCCGCTGCCGCCGCGCAGTTCGCTATTATTCTGAAAGAGAACCAGAATTCGCCGTTCGCCGCCGGTCTCGGCGGAGAGCCACGGCAGCTGGTAGGTTAAAAGGTCAATAATCAGGTCAAAGTTTTTCTGCGCTTTGTCAATGATCTTTACCGCCCTTTGGCTCTCCATCCTTAGTTCCAAAGGCAGGTCGGGTGAGATCGATTCCAACTCCCGACGAGATTTAGTCAAGAGTTCTTTGTTTCCGCCCAGTTTAACACTAAAAGCCGTACTGATTTTCTTAATATCAACCGTGATTGATTTGCCGCCTTCGGCTTCAATCACTGCCGCCTCGTTAAATAAAGAGGCGGCTGAAAGGAGGGAATAAGTGTTGTTTAACAGCTTCTCCGCCGCGACAAGCTCAGAGCCGTGCGAGGGCAATAAACTTAAATACTTTATATCCTGACCCCAAGCCTGAAGAAACACCTTTAGAGCGTAAAGGTCGGCTCGCGCCAGATCGGCCGCTTTGAGCGCCTCGCCCAGATCACCCGTCTCAATATTATCAAGAGCCAAGGACAGATTTGCTCGAGCGCTCTCCGCCCGGACACTAAAGTTTTCCTTAGCTTCCGTCCCCTTGATAAAAGTAAAAGCGAGGAGGAAGAGAATCAGCCCCGAGGCCAGAGCGCCTCGATGCCGGCGCAATATTAAAACCGGCGAATGAAGTCTGCGGCTGAGCGCTCCGGTGGCTGTTTTGGGCAAGGCAACAGCCCGACTCAGCCCCCCCCGCCACCTCTGCTTGGCGGCCCTGCCCCGCTGCCCAACTCGCAACTTAAATTTTGTGAGCGCCGTTCGTCGGGGACTCCGAGCTATCGGCCGCGGCGGCCGCGGAAATGCCGGCGGGACTAGATCATCCTCTTTGGGCAACCGCAAAAAAGCATCGCTCTCTCTGACAATGCCCATACTTTCGTCCTTAATCCGGTTGCGCCACCCCTCAATTTTTGGCTTGCCCCTCATTAAGCCCCTCACTCTTAGAGACTGTTACCGATTGTTGCGATGAGTTTTCACTAATTCCTTGACCTTTGTCTCTAGCTCTTGCCGGAAACGCTCGGCCGAAAAATTAAGAGCGTGCCGGCGAATTTTGGCCGGATCATAACGGCCGGGATCAAACTTCGCTACTGCCGCGGCCAGACTCTCCGAAGTCTGTTCAGAAAAAAGTTCGCCGGTCTCTCCGGGAACAACCGTCTCGGCCGCCCCGCCGATAGTATAAGCCAAGACCGGCCGCCCCGCGGCCATTGCCTCCACCGGCACCAGACCGAAATCCTCCTCCGCCGGAAAAACAAAGGCCTTGGCCCGAGCATAATATCGCCCCAACTCATCATCCGACAGAAAACCAAGAAAATCAATATTACTCTTTGCCATCCGCATAAGCCTTCTCCTCTCGGGACCCTGCCCGATCACTTTGAGGGGATAACCGAGACGATTAAACGCCTCGATCACCAGATCGGCCTTTTTGTAGCCGATAAGGCGGCTGACAAAGAGATAATGGTCGCCAACCTCGCCCTCTCCTGCCGGCTGAAACTTTTCCACCTCCACCGGCGGATAAATCACCGTGGAATCTTTTTTGTAATACTTTTTAATACGTTGTGCGATATAGTATGAGTTAGCGATATAGTGGTCAACTCTCTCCGCCGCCACTCGGTCCCAAAGACGCAAGTTGTGGGCGGTTTTGCGCCGCAGCCAAGCCAGTCTGCCGCTGTTGGCTCGCGGATCCACCCGGGGCTCCCAAAGATAGCGCGGCGGAGTGTGGCAATAGGCAATACTAATTGTGCCCGGCTTGGTGATAACGCCCTTGGCCGCCATATGCGTGCTGGAGATGACAACGTCAAACTCCGACAGATCAAACTGTTCAAAGGCCAGAGGTGTCAGCGGCACCAGAATTTCCCGGCGGCGAGCCAGCGGGACCCTCTGCAAGAAAGAGGTTCGGACATCCTTATCGGCAAATGCGGCCGCCGCCTTGGGATTAAAGACCGAGGTATAAATCGGCGCTTGCGGAAAAATCCTAGTCATCTCCAAAAGCACTCGCTCCGAGCCGGCCACACTTGTCAACCATTCATGAATTAAAGCAATTTTCATAGGATTCCTAAAGTCCTTAAAGTCCTTAAAGTCCATCAAGTTCTTAAAGTCTGTAAAGCTAAGGATAACTGAATTTGCTTTATGGACTTTAGGAATCCTATAGACTATTTCTGGTATTCGATCTTGCCGCCGAGGACCTCAACAACCATTAATTTGGCGGTTTTGACCAAAACGACAAAATCGAACCAGAGCGACCAATTTTCAATATAATAGATGTCAAAACGAACCCGCTCCTTGATCGAGGTGTCGCCCTTATAGCCGTTAACCTGAGCCCAGCCGGTCAAGCCGGATTTAACTCGATGACGCCGGAAATATTCCGGAATCTCCCGCTGGAACCGCTCCACAAATCGCGGCTGTTCCGGACGAGGACCAACCAGGCTCATATCGCCGTGCAAAACATTATAGAACTGGGGAATCTCATCTAGGTTGGTTTTGCGTAAAAATGAACCTAGCGGGGTAATTCGATCATCATTAGACGCCGTCCAAAAACGTCCGCTCTTCTCCGCGTCCTGATACATCGACCGGAATTTATACAGCATAAAGATCCTCCCATCGCGGCCCACTCTCTGGTGCGAATAGATTATCGGACCCCTGGAAGTAATTTTTTCCAAAATAGCAATCATCAGCATAAGCGGCGAAGTGATAATGAGGGCGACTAGAGAGAAAATAATATCAAAGGTGCGCTTGGCAATCCGGCCCCAACCGTCAAGCGGAATAGGCATAAGCTCCATAACCGGCAGCGTGCCGATCCGGCCCGGTATAACGTTTGATGTCAGGAGAGCAAAAACATCGGGCACATATTTAAAGGCCACGTTGTTATCGGCGCAAATCTGAATCAGATTAATGGTCTGATCTTTGTTTAAGCTTGTATCGGTTACCACCAGCTCGTCGATCCGATGCTTCTTTATGATTTGGGCCATGTCCCCCAGCTTGCCCAAGACCCTAAGACTGGATTTATTTGAGGCGGAACTTCCATTGATAAGACCGCAAATGCGGTAGCCAAGGTCACGCCGGGACGAGAGAAGGTCGCCTATCTCAGCCGAGGAATCATTATCACCGACCAGAAGAACGTTTCTGACGCCGACACCCAAAGCAAAGAGACGGGTCTGGGCCGTCTTAACAATCAACCGGCCCGAGGCAACCAGAAAGATGCTCAGCCCCCAGGTAATAACCAGAATGAGGCGAGAGAAAAAGAGTGACCGCGAGAGAAAGATCACCATCACCAAAATCAGCATTGCCGTTGAGGAGGCGTTAAAGATTCGATAAACCTCGTCAATGTGCCGCCGCGTTGCCTTAATCGAATAAAGACCATTCAGAGTAAAAAGCGCCAGCCAGGCAGGCAGAAGATAGAGCGCGTACTTAACATATTCACCAACCCCGATTTGAGCAAAAACCGGGGCAATCTCCAGGTCGGCGCGAATGTAATAAGCCAGCGCAAAAGCGGCTACAATGGCCAAAATATCAACCGGCAAAAGGACAAAGGCAAAGAAAAGCTCCGACTGTTTCATAGGTTTACTATAACAATTTTAAGTGTTTTCTTCAATTAACCTCAAGCAAAAATGCCCCTTAATCTCAGCCGCCCTGTACGTGACCGACTGATTTCGAGACATTTTTGCGTACGATCTGGAATATTAACACAAAACGGGCTTAGACGGCCTTACCAATTCTAAAGACCTTGGTCCCGCACTTCGGGCAAGTGCCCTGGGTTGCCGGCTTACCGTTCTTCATTGTAATCTGCTGGGCATTTGCCATCTCAACCTTAGCGCGACATTTAACACAATATGCTTGCATGCCTCTCACCTCCTCTCAAATCTTAGGTCGACTTTGCGCGTTCAGTCTCCATTTTATTGCGCACGCCTTGCGCCTGTCAAGGCAATTTGCCGTTCTCTGACACTTTTTCCCGCTATCTGAATTCACCAAGAAATTATCAAGTTCTACAAATAAAAAACCCTCATTATTTTTGATATTTGTCCGCCAGCCGGCGGATGATTTTTGATTTTTCTTTGGGTTATCCCCAGTTTTAGGGTGCCGGATCTGATGGCGCTTCACCGGACACATCCACACTCTCGGTGCTATCGCTGTTGTTATCCCTGGATTCAGATGCACTCTCATTAACAAAACCGGAGATCTGGGCAAGCTCGGACAATGATCTGGTCCCCGAATACTTCTGTCCCTGGTAAACCCAGGTCGGATAGCCCTCAATACCCTGCGCCTCGCACTCGCTCGGATTGGCGTTCTCGCCGCGCGGGTCGCACTCAACGTAATCTAAGTACTGCACCGCTTCACCAAAGGCCTCCTTCTGATCCTTGCAATGTGAACACCAGTAGGCGCCATAGAGAACCATACCCTTTTCGGCCAAATACTTCGCCAAACGCTCTTTATAATCGGCGCTTTCTCCCTGGTCCACCCGATCTGCCGGGGCGGTATCGGCGTCAACGCTGGTGCCGGAATTACCGCTCTGTCCGGAGTAAATTGCGATCGCCGCCACGCCGACAATAAAAAACAGTGCGACCAGAAACAAGACGACACTCCGACTCATAAAACCTCCTTAGACCTTAAATACTACAGCTTCAATCATCATAAGGCAAAAGACGCAAAGTTGTCAAAGTAAATCCTCCAGGGCGGCGACCTGATCCCTGAGTTCGGCCGCTCGTTCGAACTCCAGCCGATGAGCCGCCTCTGACATCAGATTATGAAGTTCGGCAACGACCCGCTTCTTTTCCGATTTTGGCAGCTGCAAAAAGGAGAGATTGATTTGACTAAGACCCTTTTTCTCCTCGACCTCTTTGGGTTTGAGGTTTTTTTGGATCGACTGCGGTTCGATATTGTGATCCCGGTTATATATTCGCTGAAGGCGGCGGCGGTCATTGGTTTCGTCGATTGCCAACCGCATTGATCGCGTTATAACATCAGCATACATAATTACCCGGCCCTCAACGTGCCTGGCCACCCGGCCAATCGTTTGAACCAAGGAGGTCTTGCTGCGCAAAAAGCCCTCCTTGTCTGCATCCAGGATTGCCACCAGCGAGACCTCCGGCAGATCCAAGCCCTCTCGTAAAAGATTAATCCCCACCAAAACATCATATTCCCCCAATCGCAGGGAATGAAGAATTTTGGAGCGCTCGAGGGTCTCGATATCGGAGTGGATATAGGCAACCCCAACATTGCGTTCCTGTAAATATTCGGTGAGCTCCTCCGCCATCCGCTTGGTTAATGTTGTGATCAGAACACGCTGGCTCCTGGACACCCTCGTCTCAATCTCGCCCATTAAATCCGTAATCTGACCTCTTGTCGGTCTCACCTCAATCTCCGGATCAAGCAGGCCCGTGGGACGGATGAATTGACGAACAATAAATCTGTTTACGGGTTTATTGTTCGTCATCCTGAGGAATCCGCCCGTGGCGGATGACGTGAGGATCCTATCATCAATCGGGCTCTCGTCATTAACAAAATCCGATTTTCGCATTTCCCGCTCCCCCGGTGTCGCCGACACATAGATTGCCTGATTAATCTTCTCTTCAAACTCATTAAACTTCAGCGGCCGATTATCAAAGGCGGCCGGCAGACGAAAACCGTGACGAACCAGCTTGTCCTTGCGCGACCAGTCACCGGCGTACATCCCGCCAATTTGCGGTATCGTCATATGCGATTCATCGACAACCAGGAGAAAATCTTTGGGGAAATAGTCAAGCAGGGTTGTCGGCGGCTCGCCGGCTCCGCGCCCGTCAAAGTAGCGCGAATAGTTCTCAATACCCGAACAAGTACCGGTTTGCTCAATCATCTCCAGATCATAATTTGTCCTCTGCTCCAATCTCTGTGCCTCGAGTAGTTTGCCCCGGCCCAAGAGCTCGCCCAAGCGCTTTTCCAGGTCAGCCCTGATCTTTGGCAGGGCCTTTTGCCAGACCCCCTCCGGTGTTACAAAGTGCTTGGCCGGCCAAACCTCAAAGGTGGAAAATCGGCCCCGTATCTCACCATCGGGCCAACTATACTCGACAATTTTCTCAACGACGTCGCCAAAGAAATCAATGCGGACGGCGTTCTCGGCGTAAGCGGGTCTAATCTCGAGCGTGTCGCCCTTGAGCCGATAGGTGCCGCGCCGCAATTCCAGGTCATTGCGTTCGTATTGAAGCTCGGTGAGAGAACGAAGCAGTGTCTCGCGCGGCATCGCCTCGCCAACCCTCAGGGTAGAGTTGGAGAGCCGATAAAATTCCGGCGACCCGATGCCATAAATACAAGAGACTGAGGCGACGATTATAACATCCCGCCGGGTCAAAAGGGCAAAGGTGGCGGCGTGGCGCAAACGGTCAATCTCGTCATTAATCGCCGAATCTTTCTCAATATAGGTATCGGTCGCCGGGATATAGGCCTCGGGCTGATAGTAATCATAGTAAGAGACAAAATAGTGAACGGCACTTTTCGGAAAAAGCTCTCTAAACTCATCCGCCAGTTGAGCCGCCAGAGTTTTGTTGTGGGCGATAACCAGTGTCGGCCGCTTGACCCGGTTAATCACATTGGCAATAGTAAAGGTCTTGCCGCTGCCGGTGACACCCCAAAGAACCTGATGCTCGACATCGGCCCTGAGATTGGCGGTCAGCTTGGCAATTGCCTCCGGCTGGTCGCCCCTGGGTTTGAATTTTGACTCTAGCTGGAATTCACTCATTGGTTCTTTGCCTTGATCGCATCTCCATCGAATGATTATACTGTGGATAACTCATATGGCCGGATACCAGCCCGAACCGAGTCCGCCGCAACACGGCTCTTCGTTCCGCCGCTAAGCGCGGCACATCAGCGAGGCCGCCCCAAAAGAAACACCCGATGTTTTGAAGGGGGCGGCCTCAAAATTTTTACCGCAACAGATCGGGGCGTTTGGTTTGAGTTCGTTTGAGGGCTTGGGCGAGACGCCATTTTTTAATCTCGGCGTGATTTCCCGACTTGAGAACCTCAGGCACGCCCCAACCCCTGTACTCCTCCGGGCGGGTGTAGGTCGGATACTCCAGAAGCGGGTGGCCGGCCTCATCCCTTAGGCTGAAACTCTCCTCGGCGCTTGATTCATCCTTGCCCAGCACCCCGGGCACCAGGCGCGCCGCCGCATCAACAACGGCCATCGCCGCGACCTCGCCGCCGGAGAGAATAAAGTCGCCCAGCGAGATCTCCTCGTCAACCAAGTGCTCCCTGATCCGCTCATCAAAACCCTCATAGTGCCCGCAGATGAGAATAATATCAGAGAGTCTGGAGAGCTCCTCGGCTTTCTTCTGATCAAACCGCCTTCCCTGCGGCGTTAATAATATAGATCTGAACTCAACCCCACCCAACCTCCCCTTTTGACATTTGATTTTTACCAAAGCCCTATCCACGACATCGACCTTAAGCACCATCCCCGGTCCCCCGCCATAGGGCGCGTCATCAACGGTTTTGTGCTTGTCAGCGGCAAAATCGCGCAGATTATAGATCTTGATCCGGACCAAGCCCCTCTCTTGAGCGCGGCGAAGAATGCTCTCGTTAAATGGTCCCAAGAACATCTCGGGGAAAAGGGTCAAAATGTGAAAAGTTACTTTTTCCATATAGGATAAAAAAATAGGACTTATAAGACCTATAGGCCATATAAGTCCTATTTAAATTTATGTCTTAGGCGAGGACATCGTTGGGAACATCTTCCAGTACATCCGCTTCGACTTGGCGGCCGGCCGGCCGCTCCGCACCCTCGGGCTCAACGATTTTTAAATTAACACGGGCATTATTTTTGGCGCCCAGCACTCGAAGCAGGGTTCGAATTGCCTTGGCTGTTCGACCCTCTTTGCCGATAATCTTACCCATATCATCCGGGTCAACAGTCAATTTAATTAAAACACCCATCTCGTCAATTGTTCTCTCGGTTTTGACCTTATCGGGATTGTCGACAATGGCCCCAACGACATCGGCAACAAACTTCTCGTCTTTTTCCATAACATTCCTTTCCTTAGAGTCTGTTTAATAACTACTCCCCGGGTTCTTCTACTGCTGTCTCCGCTGGTTCCTCCGCCAATTCTGCCTTCGGCCTTAGGCCTGCCTCGCCGGACTTCGACGAGCTCAGTCGAGTCGCAGGCGGGCCTTCGGCTCCTCCTGCGGGCGCCCCCTCTTCTGCCTTGGCTCGAGCGTACCTCTTGTTGATCTTCTCCTTCACCAGATCCAAATCAGCCATAAGATTGCGAACCGTATCGGATGGCTTGGCCCCGCGTCCCAACCAAAAAAGAGCCCGTTCCTTGCCGATAACAAGTTCCTTGGGCTGTCTTGTTGGGTTATAATGACCCAGTATTTCTAGATATTGCCTTTTTACGGCCCGGCTCTTCTCCGCAACTACGACGCGGTAGGCGGGACTGTTCTTCTTGCCGACTCGGCTTAATCGAATAACCAACATTGCGCTCCTTGAAATCAGGTTTAACTGCCGCGACAGTATATCAATACTCTACACATTTTGATTATACAGGACTTAAATCCACATCACAATATCAAATCACTCGTCGAATGTCAACTTTTGGCGGTAACCGTTTTGGAAAGCGGCATAAGCCATCTCCGCCCGACCCTCGGGCTTGACCCGATCGAGCACCAGCTTGCCGCTCTCGTCAAAGTGAGCCGCTGTAATCTGAATTCTTTTGCCCTCCCTCTCGACATAAATGCCCGGCCACTCCGCAAACGCCCGCATCCGCCGATAAACCGCCGCGGCGGGAGTTTGACCGGTGATCAAGCCGTCTTCTTTTTTAATCATCTTGGTGTAAGTGGCCTCTCTCTCCGGCTGTTTCCGCGGTTTGAGTTCCCCGGCCAAATAATAGGGCAGGGTCTCTAAAAGCAGTGTCGCGCCCGCTTCGGCCAAATAGTCCTTCAGTATCGGTGCCGTCTCCGAGCCGGAGAGCGCCACGGCGACTTGTGATAGAATCGGGCCGGCATCCATCTCTTTGGTTGTTAACATAATTGAGACGCCGGCTTGGTCGTCACCAGCCAAAATGGTTGCCTGCACCGGCGACGGACCGCGATGGCGCGGCAGAAGCGAAGGATGAATATTGATAATCCCAGACTTCGGAATCGACAACAGCTCCTCGGGCAAAATCTGACCGAAATCGGCCATAATACCCAACTCCGGCCGCAATTTTTTGATCCGGGCTAAAATCGCCTGGTCTCTGATTTTTTTTGTCTGAATCACGGGCAGTTTGGCCTCTTGGGCAAACTCCAAGACGGGGTTTCGGCCGGCGCTCTTGCCCCGAACCGGACTCTCCCCGGCGCCAACTACCACCGCCGCTATCTTGTACTGGGGATCGCTCGCCAGCAATTTTAGGGCCGGCACGCCCAATGAGCCCGTTCCAATGAAGAGTGTTCTAATCTGGCGCAGGTGGTCGATCATAAGAGTGGAGTTTAAGTGGTCAATTTCATGCTGGAGAACACGAGCATGGAGCCCTCCGGCCTTAATCTCCTGTCTCTGGCCATACCGGTCAAAGCCGGCGGCGGTAACGCTCTCCGGCCGCTTCACCAAAACCTCCCGGTTGGGCAAAGAGAGACATCCCTCAACCGCCGTGACCTGTTTCCGGGACTTGGCAACAATCTGCGGATTGCAAAAAACCGTCAGGGGAAATCCGGCGATCTTCGCCTTTTCATCGCCGGGAAACTCGCACACGAGAATCTTCCGGCTGACCCCGACCTGCGGCGCCGCCAATCCCATACCCCCGTCCCGCATTGTCTCAATCATATCGTCAATTAATTTTTGCAGCTCAAAATCAAAATCAGTCACCTCGGCGGTGGGCTGACGCAAAATCAAATCACCTTCTTTTCTGATCTCCAGTTTCATCTCTTTTCCTCTCAGCAATATCGGATTATACCACTCTCATCGCTTGCGTTCAACCCTCTAATTAACTCATCAAATACAACGGTATCCGGATAAGGAAGATGAGCTTCCAGAGTATGG
>JBBTQI010000007.1:0-49441 GCA_038078835.1 Patescibacteria group bacterium
GGAGCTTGCGCAGAGATCTAACACTTGTTTTGGTTGATTGCTGAAGACGGATAATCTCCTTATCAAGTTCCTCGATCTCTTTAGCCTTCCGCTTAAAAAGCTCCAGCTTTTTGGCAATTAACTCTTTATCTCCGCCTTGAACAAACTGGCTGAAATCCGGTTTTCTTTCGCGTCGAAACCGGGGGAGATAAGAAAAGAGTCCCCGAATTTTTCGCCAGAGCGCCTGAAATATATTTAATTTTGAACTGTCACCCTCCATTTACATTTCCCAAGAAACATTAAGGAGCACAAAGGAAAACTAAGGATAACAAGGGGGCACAAGGCTAAAATTTTAAGGGACGATCAATACCCTTTTTCCGGTCTTCCAGCCAAGCGTCAAATATTTTATTTTTCCTTATATCCTCTGCCATGTTCCTAGCAACTCTTTGATTTTGTGATAATAATCCTTGCTCTCCAACCATAGATTCAATCTTATCCATCTGGCTTTTTAACATCGTTTTCTCACCCATACACAGCTTGATAGCCTGGCTGATCATCCTTAGCGCTCCATTGTTATCCCTCGTTTTCCTTAGTCCTCCTTTGATATCTTTCTCTAATTCCAGGTAATCTTCCAACAGTTCGATTAATGAACCAAAGGAGAATCCCAGAAACTCGTAGTATTTTTTAGTGTTGTTCCAGTTATAACCCTCGGCAATATTCCTTGGCACCGATCTTCCCGAATCATTCATATGCCCGATCAGCCGGCTGTCTTTAATCGGATCCAGATAAAGCGCCGTGAATTTGCGGGTTAACTCGTATATTTCTTCGCCTTGCTGATAAGTTCTTAAGGTTTTGTAGCCAAGCGGATTTCTCATAATGGCAACCTAAAATCACCAGCTGAAACTTTGCCGGCTCCTATCCAGGGATCTCTTTTGCCTTAAACAGCGTTTTGTAACAATCAAATCCCCTCCTAGAAAGTCTTATCAACCAAAATTATTATAACAAAGTGCTTGAAAAAAGAAAAACCGCTTATCCACAGGTTGGTCGGGGAGAGAGGATTCGAACCTCCGATCTCAGGACCCCCAGCCCTGCGCATTAACCAGACTATGCTACTCCCCGATAAGCTCTCCGACGAGATAAAATTGGTCAAAAAGACCAGGTGGGCAGCCGCACAGACCGGCCACAGCCGGCCTAAATATTGGCCCCCCAATGTAATTGATGTTAGCCCAATTTTACCTCGGCCGGAGTGTTTTCAGTATAACACAATCCCGTTTTGCCCGCCACCCACCGGCTTGCGTCTGGCATTGGTCGATTACCGATAACCGATTAACGACCCTAACTGGGTTGCGGCGGCGAAAAACTCTGGTAAAATAGGAAACATGAGCCATCCGGTCATTCGTTCGGCATATCTTGCCACCAAAGACAAGCTGCCCGACCGATTTCTTTTTACGGGAAAGCTAATTAGGCCAGACCTGCCTGAGTCTTTTTTCTTTTATCTCGTCGAGGTCCTCTCGCCCTGGTTTCCCTCGACCAAGGTCCAAAAGTGCATAACCGACGTACTTGAAAATCAGCCCCTCGCCGCCTCATCGCCGGATACCGACTTTGAATCAATCGTCTTAAAGATCAATGAATCACTCGAGGGGTTGGCCAAGAAGGGCGAGGGAGAGTGGCAGGGCAACCTGAACGCCATTCTCGGCCTGGTTTGGCAGAACAACATTATCATAACCCAAACCGGGAATGTTTTGGGTTATGTTTTCAGGCGAGGCAAGATCTCAAACATCATTGAGAAACACTCCTCGCCCAATCTGCCCCTGCCCGGCGAAACTTTTACCGAGATCACCGACGGCAAGATCGCCACCGGCGACCGCATTGTTTTTGGCAATGTTGAGTTCTACAACCACCTTGCGCTCGACCGCCTCCGCCATCTCTGCGAGAATAAAGCCTCTCCCGAGATAGTTTTTGTCCTACTGAATTTTTTTAAGCGCCTAAAGACCGCCAAGGCCAACGCTGTTATCATCGAGGCCCATACTCCCTCTGATGAAAAAGATATCTTGTCGTCTCGTCCCGAAATCCTCTACCTTGACGATGCGCCGGAGTCATTTACCGCCGCCGCCAAGAAACATTTTCTACCCACCCTCCAGCAAGCTTGGAGCAAAACCAGGGAGCTGTCGCAAAAAGCCACGGGGCAAAGCCAAAAACTGGCCCGATCATCGTCACAGCAGTGGCAAAAAAAATACGGCCCCAAAACCAAGGAAATACTGGCCAAGGGCGGCACACACCTGGCTCGAGCAACACAGAGAGTCTCCGCCTCGCTCAAACCCGCCGCCCGCAAGTCAATCGAGAGAATAAAAAACAGTGATCACTACCGCAAGGTTTCGCTCAAGGTTAAGCCTTACACCAAAACGAATGGCAAACCGTCCTCCCTGGGCCTGGCTCTCAATTTAACGCAAAGGGCGCTCTCTACTGCAACCCTACCTCGGAACAGAAAGTTTCTCTATGCCGGCCTAATTATTGTTTTTATTTTTGCCGGCTATATGAAAATTCGCGCCAATAATGTTGAGCGATCGGTGCGCAATGAGGCCCGGAGCATTGTCGACGCCTACGAAAAGGCCAACAGCGAGTACGAAGCGGCCAGAGAGGATCTCGTGCTGGGCCGAAGCGGCGGCCGGGAGCGTCTGATCAGTGCTCTTGCTCTGGCCGAGAGGGCCAGCGAGCACGAATCAAACCGGGCCAAAGCAGAGACACTGCGGCGCCAGATTCGGACCGAGCTGGACAAAACCAGTGCGACAGAGCGTTTTTATAACCTGGCGCCCAAATTTTCACTCGGAGACAACACCGTTAATATTACTCTGGTCGGCTCCGAGATATACGGCACCAACAGTGAGGGCAAAATCTTTACCGCTGACACTCGCGACACTGAAGCGCGTCTTGTCGCCTCCCTCGGCCGGGATAACGGCCAGGTTGTCGATAGCTCCTACTCGGAATCGACCGGCAAGATCTATTTCTACACCGACCAGTCCAAACTGCTGGTTTATGACACGGCTTCCAAAACCTTTGCCGAGGGCAAAATCGGCGACGAAGGCGGCCGGTGGGAACCGGCCAAGGCGATTGCGAGTTATGTCACAAACCTCTATCTGCTGGATACGACCGCCGGAGAAGTCTGGAAGCACATCGAGCGCGAAGACGGTTACAGCAAGGGTGATGACTACGTTGACACCCGGAAAATCGGCCTAAGCGACGCTGTTGACCTGGCGGTCGACGGCAACATCTATCTTCTCTGGCCGGACGCCACGGTTAGAAAATATATTAAGGGGTCCCTCCAGAGTGATTTTTCTCTCTCCGCCGTGCCCGAAAACGCCATCGGCGAGCCGGGCGGACTCTACACCGATGCCGACTCGAATCATCTCTATGTTCTGGATCGGAAACTAAACCGTATTATCCGCTTTGGCAAGAATGGCGAATTTGCAAATCAATATGCCGTCGAGGGACAAACGATCGAACAGTTTGTTGTGAACACCAAGATCAAAAAACTCTGGTTTCTCTCCCAAAGCAAGATCTATGAGATTGATCTATAGGAACTACATCCTCTCGGGTGCTTCGATATCGAGAATGGCGAGAGCGTTGGCGAACACTGTTTTGGTCGCCAGAATGAGAGCCAAGCGGGCCCGGCTGAGAGCGGTGTCTGCCGATAAAACGGGGCAGTGACCATAGAAATCGTGGAAAAGCGTTGCCAGACGATAAGAATAATGACATAACATTTGGATTTGATAGCTGCCGCCGATCTCCGCTATCAACTCCGGGAACTTCACCAGCTCTTTATAAAGAGCTGTCTCTTTTTGGTTGGTTAAGAGCGCGAGGTCGGGCGCATCGGCAATGATGTCATCGCCTTGTTTGGCCTTGCGCAGAATACTCGCAATGCGGGCGTGAGCATATTTGATGTAATAAACCGGATTCTTCTCCGAAGTGTCCCTGGCCAAAGCCAGATCAAAGTCCATCGGAGTGTTGGGGTTTTGCGATAAAATGAAGTATTTAAAAGCATCCGGAGCGACACCGGCCTCGATAATCTGGCGCAGAGTGACAAAAGTACCAAAGCGCTTGCCCATCTTTATCACCTCGCCGGCATTCTTCAGGCGGACATACTGGTAGAGAATGATATTCAGTCTCTCCCCGGCATATCCCAATGCCCCCAGTGCCGCCTTTAGCCGCGGCACGTGGCCATGATGGTTGGCCCCCCAGACATCAATAAGCAAGTCTCTCCCCCGCTCAAATTTGTCGATGTGATAAGCAATGTCATCGGCAAAGTAAGTCAGCGTCCCTGCCTCATCGCTCTTCCTTAAAACACTTTCCTTGTCCCGAAATTCCGGATCGGACGGATTCTTAAACCAGAGCGCGCCCTCGCGCCTGATGGTAGCGCCGTTTTTATCCAGCCGCGAAATAACTTTTTTTGACTTGCCGCCGGCCTGAATCTCGCTCTGATAGCTCCAGCGATCAAAATTTATACCCAAAAGAGCAATGTCCTGCTTGATCTGACCGATCAGAAGCGCCAAACCCTTTTCCCGAAAGAGTTTAAGAAGATCTGTGTGCTCGTCAATCCGGGTTAGCTCTGCCGCGGCCTCGCCCTGAATCTGCTCGGAAAGCTCTCTAATGTAGTCACCCCGATACCCCCCCTCCGGAAAGACAATGCGGTCATCATCTTTGACCTCATACCAATAAACCAGCGTCTCCGCCAGTCGATCAATCTGGCCGCCAACATCGTTAACGTAGAACTCCCGAACGACATCGCAGCCTAAAAATTCGTAGAGGTTAGCGACCGCTTCGCCGATGGGGCCGCCGCGGGCATTGCCAATGTGCAGCGGACCGGTCGGATTGGCTGAGATGTACTCGACATTAATCTTGCGACCCCGGCCAACACCGGAGCGACCGTATGATGATCCCCGCTCTAAAATGTTTTTGAGTTCCGATAGATAGAGGCCGGTCTTTAGGGTAATGTTGATAAAGCCGGGGCCGGCAACCTCCGCCTTGGCAACAACCTCCGCCTTTTGGAGATTGAGCGCGATATTATCAGCCGCCTCTCTGGCAATTAACTCCGGCCGGGACCCCGCGATCATCAGAGCGGCATTGGTGGCAAAATCGCCGAACTCCGGGCGGGGCGGGGCGTCAACAGAGAAAAGAGCCGGCACCTCGTAGCCGGAGGCCTTAACCGCCTTAATAATCGCTTTTCGTACCTTTTCCTTCATCACGTTTTATCAGACTATCTTATACACCTTAAGCTTGCCGACCTGGATGACCATCCCCGGATAGACCGTGATTTCGGCCTTAGGATCGGCCAGCTTGGCGCCATCAATCCGAACTCCGCCCTGGGCGACCAAGCGGCGAGCTTCCGATGCTGATATGGCCGCGCCCAGCGCCGTCAGCAAAAGCGGCAATTTGTACGAGCCGGACAGGTGAACTTTGGGCATATCCTCCGGCAATTCCCGCCTTTTAAATCTCCGGATAAACCTCTCTGCCGCCGCTCCGGCCGCCGCCTCGCTATGATACATTGAGACGATCTCCCGCGCCAGCTTTTCCTTGTAATCCCGGGGATTCCCGCCCGCCGCCATCGCCTTCTCGTAACGCCCGATTGTCGCCCCCGGCACGCGGGTACAGAGACGGAGATAATCGCCAATCAGCTCGTCCGGAAGAGACATCACTTTGCCAAACTGATTATCGGGATCTTCGGCAACACCAATGTAGTTGTCAAGCGATTTGCTCATCTTCTCCCTGCCGTCCAGACCGACCAGAAGCTTAAAAGTAATGATATCCTGGGGCGCGTCGCCCATCTTGCGCTGAAGAGACCGGCCCGCCAGCATATTGAATTTTTGATCCGTTCCGCCCGCCTCAACATCAGCCCCCAGCATAACCGAATCATATGCCTGCATCAGAGGATAGAGCAACTCCTGCAGGCCGACATCGGCGCCGGAGGCAAGCCGCTTGGCAAAATCATCGCGCTCGATAACCTGGGCCACCGTAAACCTCGCCCCGAGACGAAGAATATCGGCAAAATCCATTTTGGCAAACCACTCCGAGTTCCGACGAATCTCCGTTTTTTTAATATTCAGAATCTTGCCGACTTGCGCCAGATAAGTCTTGGCGTTGGCCTCGATCTCGGAGGCGGAAAGTATCAGCCGGGTCTTGCTCTTGCCGGAAGGGTCGCCGATCTGCGCCGTATAATCGCCGATTAAAAAGATAATGATGTGGCCGGCGGCCTGAAGCTCCGCTAGCCGCAAAAGAGAAACGGTGTGGCCCAGGTGGATATCGGGGCGAGTCGGGTCAACACCAAGCTTAATCCTCAGCTTTGAGCCGGCCTTTAGTTTGGCCGCAAAGGATTTTTCATCAATAATCTCTTCGACACCCCGCCCGAAAAACTCTTTATCCATAGCGCTTAGAGCCCTAAACCCTTGATAATAATAGGGTATTTAATTATAATTGTTCTGACTTTGATATTATCAGTGAAGCCGCATAATGTAAAGCAATGAACACGGCTCCAACCAAAACAAAATTTTTCTTCAAAAGCAAAATCCGTCTGCGAAAGCTCTGGAAACGCTTCCCGCTTTACCTTGGCTATACCTTGATTATTCTGGTCTTATTTGTGGCCGGCGCGTTTGCCTGGTTCACCAAAGATCTGCCGACGCCAAGCAAGATCGCCAGCCGCAAAGCAACGGAGTCAACCAAGCTCTACGATCGGACGGGCGAGATATTGCTTTATGAAACGGGCGAACAAAAACGCACCGTTGTTGGGGCAGATCAAATTTCCCGGTATCTCAAAGAGGCAACCGTCGCCACCGAAGACGCTAACTTCTACTCTCATCATGGTTTTGATATCCGGGCCGTGATGTCTGCCGTTGCCGAACAGTTGACCGGCAAGACCAGTCGAACGCGCGGCGGCTCGACCATTACTCAGCAGTATGTTAAAAACGCCCTTCTAAACTCCAATCGCTCCATGACGCGCAAGATCAAAGAGCTTATTCTCTCAGTTGAGCTGGAATTTATGTTTGATAAAGACGAAATTCTGGCTATGTACCTAAACGAGGTACCCTACGGCAGCAACACCGCCGGCGCCGAAGCGGCGGCCCGGACCTATTGGGGGAAGTCGGCCCAGGACCTGACACTCGCCGAATCGGCAACGCTCGCCGCCATCCCCAAAGCACCCACCTTTTACTCTCCGTACGGCACTCACGTTAAAGAGCTGGTCAACCGCAAGAATTATGTTCTTGACCGAATGGCGGATGCCGGCGCGATCAGCGAAGAAGAGGCTAAAAAGGCCGAGGGCGAAGACACGACAACGCTCGGCACCGCCCTAAAGCCGCGCCGCGACAATATTCTGGCGCCTCACTTTGCTATGTACGTCTTGGAGGAGATAGCTGATGAGTACGGCGAGGAAAGGATTCAAAAGGAGGGGCTAAAGATCATTACCACGCTTGATTACGAGAAACAAAAGGCGGCGGAAGCGGCGGTGGCCAAGGGCGCGGATAAACTCTCGCGCTACGGCGCCAGCAATGCGGCGCTTGTTGCTGTTGATCCCAAAACGGGTCAAGTTCTCTCGATGATCGGATCGCTCGATTACTTTGACACCGAGATCGACGGTAATGTCAATGTTGCCAACTCTCTGCGCCAACCCGGATCGGCCTTTAAGCCCTTTGCTTACACTACCGCCTTTAAGAAGAAGGAGTACTCGCCCTCAAGGATTATCTTTGACCTGCAAACCGATTTTGGCGGCGGCTATGTCCCGCAAAACTATAACGGCAACTTTAACGGTCCGGTGACAATGCGAACGGCCCTCTCGAATTCTCTCAACATTCCGGCGGTCAAGGTTCTCTCGCTAGCCGGCATCGATAACGTCTTGCGCACCGCCGAGGATATGGGCATCACCACCCTCAATCAGCGTGATCGCTATGGCCTCTCGCTCGTTCTGGGAGCCGGCGAGGTCAGACCGGTTGAGATGGCGAGCGCTTTTGGCGTCTTTGCGGCCGGCGGCGTCAAACACGACCCGATTAGCGCCTTAAAGATTACCGACTCCAAGGGCAAAATCTTATTTGAGTATAAGCCAACCGAGGACATCGGCCGCAAAGTGCTCGACCCCCAGATTGCTTACGAAATCAACAGCATTTTGTCCGACAACGAAGCTCGCTCGATGGTCTTTGGTCCGCGCTCCGCGCTCTATTTCTCCAACCGGACTGTTGCCGTCAAAACCGGCACAACCTCCGATTTTAAGGACGCTTGGACCGTTGGCTATACCCCCGCTATTTCTACGGCCGTTTGGGTCGGCAACAGCGACGCCGCCAAAATGAAGTCCGGCGCTGACGGCTCCGTCCTGGCCGGCCCCATCTTTCACGCCTTTATCGAGTCAGCCCTGGCCGACACGCCGTCAGAGGAGTTTAACCGTCCCGAGGGTATCCTTGAGGTGGAGGTAGAGAAGTACTCCAACAAGCTGGCCACCGAGCATTCGCGCGAGAAAACCAAGGACATCTTCGCCAGCTGGCAGATACCCACCGAGAAGGATGACGTCAACATTCCGCTTCGCATCTGCAAGGGAACGAACAAGCTCGCGCCGGGCGATCTGGCCGACTCTCTGGTGGATATCAGAGTTGCCAACATCGTTAAATCGGAGCGACCCGATTATCCCAACTGGGAAGGGCCGGTCCGAGGCTGGGCCGAGGCGAACGGCTACTTTAGCAGCGTGCCTGGCGAGTACTGCAAAAGGGACGATTTTGCCACCTCCCTAAGCATCACCGCTCCGGCTGGCAACAGTGCCATTTCGGGAAACTTCGAGATTGCCGTCAGTATCAACAGCCCCCTCACCATTAACGAGGTTGACTTCTACATTGACGGCATCGCTATTGGTTCGGACAAGGAGGCGCCTTATACCGCCGCATACAACGCGGCCACGCTCTCAGCCGGCGAACACGAAATTACCGCTATTGCCACCGACCAATACGGCAATACTAATCAGGTCAAGCAAAAATTTACTACCGCCAAGGACTCCGCCCCGCCGGTTATCAGCGGCCTTACGGTTCTTCCCTCCCGTATCTCCGCGGCCTTCTCCTGGCTCACGAACGAGGAGTCGACCTCGCAAATATTTTACGACATCACCCCCCGCGCCTCCCTGGCCGCTTACAGCGGCTCCTCGATCAAGTCCCAGGTGTTAACAACCAGCCACGCTGTCTCGCTGGGCGGCCTTAAGACCAACACGATTTACTATTACCGCGCCGTCTCCACCGACGCCGGCGGCAACACCACCGCCTCCGAGGAGAGCACCTTCTCCACCTTGCCTTAAAAATATCATCATTAATTTAATTGACTAATGAGAACAGAGAGATTTTCGGGCTTGGGCGGGGTAGTGTAACCGAGCGACTTGATCTCTTTTTCGCGATCGGATTGGCGGGTAACGGAGCGAACCTCGCCGGAAAGACCAACTTCACCAAAGAGAACCAGGCCCTTAGCGAGGGGTCTGTTTTTATGCGAAGAGATCATCGCGGCGCAGACCGCCAAATCGGCTGCCGGTTCATTTAACTTCATACCACCGATAACATTGAGATAAATATCAGCATTACTGAGATTGATCGGCGTTGTCTTACTGATTACCGCTGCCAGAAGATTGAGGCGATTCAAGTCAAAGCCCGAGCTCGTTCGCTTGGGATAACCAAAGCGGGTTGGCACCACCAGTGCTTGCACCTCAACCAAGATGGGTCGAGTTCCTTCAAGGACAACGGTAACGATATTACCGGGATTGTTTCGGTATTCCGCCAGGAATATCTCCGAGGGATTTTTTACCTCAACCAATCCCCTGTCTTGTATCGAAAAGATCCCGACTTCATTTGTGGCCCCAAAGCGATTTTTAATACCCCGCAGAATCCGCGCATCCCGGTACCGGTCGCCCTCAAAGTAGAGCACGACATCAACAATATGCTCAAGCATCCGCGGACCGGCCAGGGAACCATCCTTGGTGACATGACCAACAATAATAATGGGAATGGCCGAAATTTTAGCTAGCCGTTGGAGAAAAATGCCGCACTCCCGAACCTGCATCAAACTCCCGGCTGTTCCAGTGATCGAGTTAAGATAAACCGTTTGAATTGAGTCAATAATTATGAGATCCGATTTATTTGTTAGCACTTTTGCTTCAAGCGCGGCCAGATCACCGCTTGCCGCCAATTCAATCTGGCCCGAATTAATCCCCAAGCGATTCGCCCGCTCCTTAATCTGGCCCAAAGACTCCTCGGCGCTGACATAAAGAGAGTTGGAAACATTATTGCAGGTTTGCAAAAGAAGCGTGGATTTGCCAATGCCCGGTTCACCGCCGATCAGGATTATTGAGGCCGGCACAATGCCGCCGCCGAGAACGCGATCAAATTCACCAATTCGCGTTGCGATTCGACTGTTCTTCTCCAGCTTAACCTCAGCCAACTTCATTGATTCCAGCCCGGATACACTCTGGATGCTCTGCCCCGACTGCGACATCTCCGGAATAATCATCTCGGCAATGCTGTTCCAGGCGCCGCAAGCCTGGCACTGCCCCGACCAGGCCGGAAACTCATTGCCGCAACTGTCGCAAAGATAAATTTTGCGCGACTTAGATTTCATTCCCGATGCTCCCTAAGATCTACAACATTTAATGATACCCTATTATGGCCGTTCCAGCTATCGATTTCTAAATAGAATATTATGTCATACAATATATTACTTTGTATGATACTTTCCTCGATTTGACAATTAAAAATTATTGCCTTAAAAGAAAATTTACCCTTCTCGACCAAAGCGCTAAAATGTTGCCGGTCGTTGCCAACAAAACGAGGGTTTTTAATTAAAACCCCCATCAGAGCAAACATCGGCTTGGGGTTGCCCAGGCCGAATGGCTCCATCTGCGCTATTTTATTTACCGTGTCCGGTGTCATCTCATCCGCACTTAGCTCGCAATCAATACCCATTGAGGGTACAAGCTTGCTCTCGGAAATGGCCTGATCGGAGACCAGGGCAACACCGTCGCAAAAACGGCGATAGCCGGATTTGGCAACAGTGATCCCGGCCGCGCCGGCATGACCGCCAAACTTTAATGTTAAATGGCCAACCTTTTCCAAGATATCGATTATATTGACGCCGGAGATACTTCTGGCACTGCCATGATATTCTTCTCCCGCCCGCGCAAAAAGGATAACCGGACGATGATATTTTTCAGCCAACTGGCTTGCCGGCGGCCCCAAAATTCCCTTATTCCAATCGCCATCAACAACAATTATTTTTTTCTTGCTTAAATCTTCCTCTTCAATTATTGCTTCTGCTTCGGCGTATAACTTCTCCATAGCTCGCTGGCGTTCGACATTTTTGGCATTTAGCCACCCGGCCAGAGAGATTAGTTGCGCTGATTCATCCGACACCAGGAGATCAAACGACTTTGTGGCGCGATCAATTCGCCCGGGCGTATTAATCCGCGGCCCGATCTGAAAGCCGACCGCGTAAGTATTAATTGCCGCCGGATCAATACCGGCAAACCGGTAAAGGTGCCGCAAGCCCTTATTCCTGGTTTTTCGCAAAACACATAAACCATACTTGGCAATAACGCGGTTTTCCGAAATCAGCGGCACAACATCGGAGATCGTTGATATCGCCGCCAAATCGAGATTCCACTTTAGAAATGATTCACTAATCTTGGGATAGTGCTTAGATAGTGCCCAAACCAGTTTATACGCCACGCCGCAACCGCAAAGATCGGGGAAGGGATATTTGGAATTCACTAACTTTGGGTTTATGACAGCGAAGGCTCGGGGGATCTCATCGCCGATGAGATGATGGTCTGTGATAATCAGGTCAACCTTCTGGTTTTGGCAATAAACCGCCTCTGTCTCATTTCTAATTCCCAAATCAACGGTGACAATAACCCGACAACCTTTGCCGACCAGATGGTCGATCCCCTTTTGGCTCAAGCCGTAACCATCCTCTCTGGTCGGAATAAAGACCTCCGAGCGAAGACCAATCTTGGTAAAAGTTTTATAGAGAAGCGCGGCCCCCGGTGTGCCGTCGGCATCATAATCGGCAAAAATACCAACCTTCTCCCCCGTCTCAACTGCCCGGATAATTCTTTTTACCGCCTTGTCCATATCCGGCAAGAGATAAGGGTCAAAGAGACCGGTGTTAAAATCGGCTTCAAGAAAAGCCTGTTTTTGTGCCAGATCAACACCTCTGTTGACAAGCAGTTGGTCAACTATGTCGCGATGCTTTCTCGGCTTGACTAACCATTTTGCCCGCCCCGACAAAGTAATTTTTCGAAGAGTTTTCGCCACCTTTGCCTCGATTATTTATAATACGCCCAACCGTCTATTCGCAAATCGATGTACTCGCGAATATCCGGCCGTTTAGCCACCAGCACCCTCTTTAGGTCCTCAAGCTGCTTCCGGCTGGCCCGCATAGAATTAAATTTTACACTGAAACCGGCCTCGGTGTGAAGAACAACATCAAACGTTGTTTCATCAATCTCGAAAAATGTTGGCTTAATGTTAGTGTTATCAAAAAACTGTTCATGGAGATTTGTGATAAAGCTGACAAAGTTCGGCGAGACCAGGGCCGTTCCGGGCGTCACGGTAAAGTTGCGCCTATCAACAATCCGGGGATAGACGGCAAACCCTGCTTCCTCTTCGGGTAAAATCTTTCTGGCAACCTCCCCCCCCGTACTGACCAGGTAGCGCACGCCGTTGCTCTCCCAGATTAACCGGCCATCCCTCTCCAGAACAACTAATTTGACCGCATTCGGAATGCCGCGATAAATTGCAACATCCTTGATTTCCGGGAGGTTTGCCAGGATATCTTCGCGGCAATCGGCTAAATTAAAAAGGAAGATATTACGCCCGACCGGAACGCGTTCAACGATACGCTCGGCCGCGACAAACTCATTTCCCTCCACAATAACATCTTTAATCGCAAACTTGGGTGAAAAGAAAAAGAGATAGACAACAACAGTTATGCCAGCGAGCGGTAAGAACTTTTGGGGTAAACGAGAAAATAGTTTTGTCCCGCTTCTTTCAGCCCCGCCTTGACCACCAAAAACAGCCGGAGCCACATAGTCTCTTTTAGCTGCAAGCGATCTCTTTCTTTTGAAAATTTCCCTCCTCACCATCGACCAATATATTCAATTCTCTCTTTAAGGCAAAAGCCGCACTGTTCGCTGACGGCGCAGCGCAAGCGGTCAGCCAAGGTTCTAACCTCGCCGGCAGTCGCGCGATTACGATTAATAAACGAATTTTGATCTTGGCGACAAACCGATACTCCCCCGACACGAAATCGCCGGGCGCCAACTTTGGCCAAAACCGAGCCCAGAGCCAAACCCAGCGACGACTCCGGCTCCAGGAAAACCTGTTTCAGGGCGTGACCCTCTTGGGGATTTTTTCGGGCACGATAGTTGTCCCGCAAAATCCGCAAAATCTCATCTTTTCGTCTCCTGGTTAATTGCAAGCGGACAGTGAGCAGAACCGGATGAAAACCTCGGCTTGTTTTTGCTCGGGAGCTGTGCGGACGAAACTCCATCCATGATTTAGGGTAGCTGCAGATCATCATCTTGCCGCCCTGCTCTGTTAACACGGTCACCGATTTAACAAAATCGCCAATTGAAAAATTAGAGCTTGAATAATTATTATAGAGAGCCCCGCCGATCGTCCCGGACATTCCCGCCAAGAACTCCAGACCGCCCAAATCTCGGCTTGCGGCTAAATTAACCAGGTTTGCCAATGATATACCCGAGTCAACAAGTACCTCCGAAGAAGCAACGCTAAAAACGACGTTGCTGCTCTTATTTTTAATCACGAGACCGGCGAACCCGGAGTCTGATGGCACAACGCTGCTGCCCTCGCCCAAAACTATATGGGGAACACTCAAGTCCCTGGCACACCCCACAACCTGAGCAAGCGAATCAATATCCGAAACGACACAAAAGTAGTCAGCCACGCCCCCAACACCAAAACAGTTATGATCCCTTAGCGAGATATTCTCTTGCAGGCGATCACCCAGACGTTTTTTTAATTCAAGACCAACATCAATCATACTATTTTAAACCCAGTAAGGTGTCGGCAATTTTATACACCGGCGGGATGCCGATTGTCAGCAAAACGCTCTCTTCGTTTAATCTCTTTTTAAGATACCGTATGATCTCATCATCATTGCTCATAACCATCGCCTTGCCGCCGCCCTCGTTAATCTTGCTGGCTAGATCGTCTGAGCTGACATCAACCCTTTCGTCCCGTCCCGGCACAAAGTAGATCGGCTTTAAAATAACTTCATCAGCCCCGCTAAATGCTTGCGCGAACTGACCGAGAAGGGATTTAATCCGCTTGTACTGATGCGGCCAAAAGACGACAGTCTTCTTTTTGTCGGGATAGCGTTCAGCCAAAGCACTGATTGTTGCCCCAATTTCCGTCGGGTGGTGGCCATAATCATCAATTACCGGAGCGCCTTCGTATTCACCCTTTAGCTCGAAGCGGCGATGAGCGCCTCTAAATTGGCTGATTGTTTCCTCTGCCGCTTTGCGGTCGATTTTTAGCAATTCAGCCAGCGCAATAACCGCCAGAGCGTTCTGGAGATTGTGTCGGCCCGGTAGGGCCAACTTGGCATCAAGGCTCCGGTATTTCTCCGAGCCGAAACCATACCAGATCAGCCTGCCCTGCCAGCTCGATTTCGATATTACTTCCCCAATGTTAGCATCATCGGCGCAGGCAATAATAGCGCCCTCCGATTTTACTCGCTTGATATAATCAATAAAGGCCGATTTAATCTCCGGCAAACCGCCCGGGTAAGTATCAAGGTGTTCTTCCTCAATGTTAGTCAAAATTAGTATTTCCGGAGCGACATCAAGAAAGCTCCGGTCGTATTCACAAATCTCCGCCACAAACCAATCTGATTTGCCAATTCGGAGAACGCCGCCAAGAGCCGGCACCTCCTCGCCCACCAGAACCGTCGGATCAAGCCCGGCGGCGATCATTATCAAACCGGCCAGAGCGGTGATAGTAGTTTTACCATGCATTCCAGAAACCGCCACCAGTTTTTTGCCTCTGGTTATCTCGCCCAACAGCTCAGAGCGCTTGATTACTTTGATGCCCAACCCTTTGGCCGCCTCGACCTCAACCCAGCCGGGCGAACCCGGGCTGACCGCTGATGTTCGCACCGCCACATCAATATCGGGTGTAACATTTCCCGCCCGATGGCCACCCGTTTTTAAGTCCGATCCGGAAACCTCATGTCCCTGGTCTCGCAAATACTCCTTAAGCCCCCGCATCGAAATTCCCTGATCACCAACAAAATGATATTTCATAATGTTTCCCTCAAGTATATAACACTGATGTTTCTGTTCCGCCGTTTCGCTTGACAATTCTTGATCATTTGATATATGATGGTAGTAGAATTACGACGAAAAGGCTCCAAACGGGTTTTGTCCCTAAGGGGTCCTTTTCTTTTTATAGATCAATTTTGGTCTTAATTCATTCATAAAGGCGATGTACCGGCCCTCTCCGGCTTTTCTTAGCAAAGAAGAATACTTGTGGCGATTAGGCACTAGCACTGTTTTTAGTTTTTCCTGTTCTTTTAAATAATTAACTAAACAATAAAAATCGCCGTCACCAGTAACAATAACAGCCTTTTTGTAATTTGAATATTCAATCATCGAATGAAGTACTAGCTCTGCGTCACAATTACCTTTAACCTTATTATCTTTATTTATTAAGACCGGTTTAAAAATTAAAACATAACCAGCCTCTTGAAGTGATTTATACAATACACTGTTTGTGTCAAGATAGCCGATAAAATAATAGGCTCTCTCAACATCATACTTCTCTTTCAAATAGACTCGAAAACGCTTAAAATCTAGCTTCCAACCCATACCTCGAATAGCCAGATTCAAATTCTGTCCATCTATAAAGGCATAATTGTAAGATTCTTTGATTACCATTAGTCATTCCTTATCGTAAATCGTCCTCATAATACTCATAGTATGAAACAATTGTGGCCGCATAAAGCATAAACCAGAAAACAAACTCTTCCAATGGAAATATCGTGCTAAAAATTTCGACCACGCCGATATACTAACCGGGAAAAAACCAACCGCCGGTTTTCAGGCAAATAATTTCTATTACAAACCAAACGAAGAAGAAAGGGAGGGTGATCTTTATAAATCTATTAATAAACCTGGGCTTAGCAACACTAATATGGACTGGAATAATAATAGCCAAAAGACCGGTAATAAGATAGACATATGGAATCTCCAAGAACGCCGAATTAATTAAATACAAAGAAACTATTACCGTGAGCACAACCAGCGACAGAAGAAGTGCTCTCTGCAAATGGGGCGATATCTTTCTACTTCGATATTCATCCAAAAAATGCTCATAGAAAACAACAATGGCAAATGTCATTATCATAAAACCGAAAATATCATCAACCGGATAAAAACCGAATATTCTGTAAGGGATAACCAGGTCGGCAACAATCCAACCAAGATTATAAGTGACAATAAAATCAAAAATAAACCCGAAAACGGCACCGAAAATAAGTGTAGCAACAATTAGTTTTTTGAAATTCTTTCTTTCTCTAAGACACAAGTAAACGGAAGGCGGGATTAGGGCGACAATAAACACCATGAGCGGCTTTAACTTTAACCAATAAGACAAGATCGACCCTATTATAAATATGGCGGCGGTAATAATAAGGTCGATTTTTTTGGTTCGATCAAATTTCACTTTCCCTCCCCAACAATCTTGATAATTTCTTTGCAAACCACCTCCAGGCCGTCAGAGGGAAAAACTTTGGCGGCGTTGGCCGACATCTCCCCCAACTCTCTTTGGTTATCCGCGAAGGATCGCTCGATTGCTTCTTTAAGACTCCGTGGCGACAGGTCATCATCGGGAATGACAATGGCCGCACCTGCTTCGGTCAGGATTTGAGCGTTTTTAAGCTGATGGTCGGCGGCGGCGTGTTTCCAGGGAATTAGAATCATCGGTTTTCGCATTACCGCTAGCTCTGATATTGTGTTAGCGCCAGCCCGGGCAATCACCAGATCAGCCAGATCAATCGCCTCAAGCATCCGGTCCCGTCCGCCCTCCGTCTCCAAAAAGTCAGCGACAAAGTATGAGCCGTGAAACGGCGCCGGCAGTGTCGCCCGGTAAGATTTAACCCAATCAAAACTACTCTCTCCCGTCTGGTGAATAATATTATAATCAGGGAGAATCTCCGGCAAGATCTTAACCAGATTTTTATTAATGTGAAGTGAGCCCTGGCTCCCGCCGGTTATCAAAATTACCGGTTTTTTGTTACCAAACCCAAACGTCTCCCGCTCGACTTGGCGACTCTCTCCAATCGACTCCCGCACAATCGGCCCGCTGAAAATAAGCCTGTCTTGAGCAATGTTGCGGTAGTACTGCGGGGGAAAACCAACAAAGATTTTCCTCGCCCCGCTTTGGGCAAACCGGTTAGTCAAACCAATCTCGGTATCCGATTCATGAATGAAATAGGGAATCTTGGCGATTCGAGCCAGAATAATAATCGGCATTGAGGCATAACCTCCCTTGGAGAATACCACGCTCGGTCTTTCCCTGAAAAAAAGATAAGCGGCCCAAACAAGACCAAAACCAAACAGAATCAGTTCCCATAAATTGCGCCAAGTCAGATGACGCCGAAACTTGCCCGATCTTACAACGTAATACTTTTTGGCCGAGGAAAAAAAGTGCCGCTCGATCCCGGTACCGGCGCCAACAACAATAACCTCGTACTTATTCGAGGCCGTAGTCAGTTTTTTATAGATTTCCCAGATCGGCACTACGTGTCCACCGGTACCGCCGCCGACAAGCAAAATTTTTCTCTTTTTCATCGCAATCCCCCTGTCCCGTTAAATTTTAGGCTTCTTGATGCTTGGAGATATTAACCAGAATACCCACGGCCGAAAGAAGGAAGATAAGCGAGGAGCCGCCGTAACTGATGAAGGGCAGAGGCACTCCGGTCAGAGGCATAATCGATAGCATTGCGCCCAAATTAACAAAGGCTTGAAACGAAAGCCACGCGGTGATGCCGAGCGCCGTCAGGCGAGCAAATTGATCGGTTGATTGGGTGGCGATTTTTAGACCCCGAAGCGCAATCAGGGCAAACAAGATTAGGATAAAAACCGCCCGGACAAAACCCAACTCCTCTGCTATAATAGCAAAAATTGAGTCAGTGTGTGACTCCGGCAGGTACAGATATTTCTGCCGGCTTTGGCCAAAGCCCAACCCCAAAAGACCGCCGGAGCCGATAGCAATAAGGGCGTTGCGAATATGGTAACTTGCCCCCAGCACATTACGCTCGGGATTCAAAAAGGTGAGAACTCGCTCCAGGCGGTAGGGTTCAATCTTTACCGCCAGCCACAGCAGAAAGAAAGCCAGGGCCCCGCCAACCAAAAAGTGCTGGAGGGCAAAACCGGCCCCGATAAACATAGTGGTCGCAATCACGATATAGATCGAGAGGGTCCCCAGATCACCCTGAACCAGCATCAGGAGAGAGACGGCCGCCATAATGCAGAGAAAGGGGAAAAAAGACTGGTTGACTGCCCGGAGATCCGGAGCCTTGCCGGACAGCCAGCCGGCAAGGTAGAGGATAAAGGTCAGCTTTCCAATCTCTGACGGCTGAAACTGGACAAAACCCAACCCAACCCAGTGCCGCTGTTCGCCGCCCAAAAAGACGGGTAGGACAAGAAAAAAGATTGTGAGGTAGAACATTGTTTTTGTCTGTTTGCGCCAATACCGATAGTCGATAGATTGGGTCACCGACCAGGCAACCAGGCCGATCACAGCCCAGACCAACTGCCTGACCAAGTAATACTTATCGGTCTGTCCATCGGTAATTTGGAGAGAATAGTATTTAGAGACCGAGTATATCATAATCAGCCCAAAGGCGATCAGGGCAAAAACGATCAGAGATAACCAATAGTCTCCACGTTGTCGATGCGATTGACCCATATATCTAATCCACTATTTCCAATTTTTTTACCCAAGACTGAAATTCATTGCCTTTTTCTTCAAAATCTTTCCAGACAGAATAACTCGGCGAGGCTGTAGAAAGCAAACACACACCGCCTGTTGGCGTATTTTGATAGGCAAATCGGACAGCCTCCTCCATACTCGAAGTCTCAAAAATATTTAAGCATTGGCGCGAGTTAAAAATTCTTCTGCCGCTTTCTGGAAAAAGGACAACATTTTTAATTCCCAATGAACGAATGGTTTTTTCCAGTTCTGTAAAATCATATCCTCGATCTTGGCCGCCCAAAAATATTGTTTTAACACCAGGAACAGACTCAAGAGCGGCAATAGTCGATTCCGGTGTTGTCGAAATAGCATCATCGTAAAAAGTAACACCATTAAATGTTCCGACTTTTTGCAACCGATGCGGCAAAGCCTGAAAAGATCTAATCGCTCGCCGTATTGTCTCATCCGAGATACCGAGAATGCGACATGCGGCAATAGCTGCTCTAATATTTTCGCGATTATGGGACCCCAATAAAGGAATCTCGTCATCTTTTAGGGGGATATTTGCCGCAAAGGGCGCGGTTTGAGATCGCGCTCCTGCAGCCCATTCAACCAAACGAGAATTATTTTGATTATAAACAAAGAAATCCTTTTCAATTTGAAAAGCAATGATATTTTTTTTGGCACCGTAATATCGTTCAAGGTCGCCATGATAATCCATGTGCTCCGGAAACAGATTCGTCACCACAGAAATATTCGGCGAATTATCAAGATCGCCGAGCATATAGCTCGAGAGTTCGAGAACATAAATTGTTTTTTTACGAACCGGTTTTAACAAGGCGCCCAACATTGGGACACCGATATTGCCCCACAGCTCAACTGGCTGCCCAGCTTCTTTTAATATGGTATAAATCAACGATGCTGTCGTACTTTTCCCCTTACTGCCTGTTATTCCAATAATCTTATTACCTCGCTTTTTAATCTCGGTAAAGAAAAGATTGGTCGCCGTAGTATAAGGAATTTCAATAAGCCGAGGCGGCATCCCGACAGTTTTAACTGCTGCGTCAAATTGTTTTTGTTTTAAGAGATACTTCTCATTATATTTCTTATCGGCAATACCGATTTTAAGCCAAGGATAAAATTTCCGAAGATAACGATGGGTAATTTGGCCCTCCCTGGCATAACCCATAATCAAAACGTTTTTCACTCCCAAAAACCTAAATTCTGTGGGAATCAGGGGGGAAGGGTTTGTCCGAAAAACATTACTCATTTTTTCACGGGGGTTTTTAATTAAGGATAAATATTCCTCTGTCACAAGCGAGTTCTTAAACCTCTTTCTAGATAAATAAAGCGCAGCCCGGGCTTCTTCAAATGTGCCAACGCAGTCAAAGGGCTTCATCTTGCCAAAACCCAAAATGTCACCAAATAGCGGCAGTAACTTATCATCCTCGAAAAGATTTTTCTTAAAAATTGCCAGTAATTCCTTTTTGGAAAGAAAGGCGGCGAATAAAAGAAAGATAAAGGCGCACTTTGGGCACTCACCGCACCATAATCCCTCCGGACGATCCTTGGAAACAAGAAAGCTCTTGTTGCAACTAGAAAAAATCGGGAAGTATTTCTTGTATCGGATAAACATTTCAACAATTCGAATTTCATAGAACGGACGAAGAGCTGAAAAGTAGACAATTGACGGCGTTATAAAATTTCTTGTATAGGACTGGACCAGCTCTTCAAACTCAGAAGATTTACTCCACTGGTGATTAATATCGAGACCTTTGTAATTTATGTTGCCAAAGTTGCTGCTATGCTCGTTGGCAACGATGACATACTTGTAGCCATACAAGATAGCAGAAAGTAGGCCAAGAAAAGCAAAGGTTGCAGATATTGGAATGTGGCCATTATAACTACCTTCGTGGGGCTGAAATATCTTTTCGTCAAGATAGCGACAAATCTTTAATAGGGGAACATCGATTTTATCTGCTACGTCTTCAATAATTTTAGTTGGACGACCGGTTTCGACAACAAAAGTCGAAAATTGCTTCTTTTGCTCTTTTAGCAATTCAGCAACAACTATCGAGTCCTTACCCCCACCGACACCAACAAGTGACTTATTGTTTAATTCAAGACCGTATGAAATATTTTTATGTGTCTTATCTGAGGGAAATTTAGGCAAACTTGCCGGATCAATTTCGTTTTGGTAAAGAAACTCCCCAAAACCCCTTTTATAAACGGTGTTCCAAAATTCGGCTTGCTCCGGACTTAGAAGATATGACAGCTTAATTTTTGGTGGGCAGTAGAGTTTAAAATAGCTCGTACCTAATATTATGTGGGTTGCTTGGAGCGCACTATCCAGAACGGGCTTAGGAATATTTCTAAGTTTTGGGACGCAAGGCAAAAGAATTGTTTCTCTAAATTCTAAAGACCTCCTATTTTTAAATTTAATCCGATAATTAAAAAAAATCCGCTTTTTCTTGGGATTAAATTCATATGAAGTAAACTCAAAAACAGTGGGAGTGATTTTGTTTTCATACTTTTTCATATAAACCTCTTAAATAAAATTGCCTCGGCCTAATAGTGCCAGGATAAGGCCGGCGACGGCCGAAACCATGCCGATAACCCAGAAGCGCATTGTGACCTTGTATTCCGGCCAACCGATTGCCTCAAAGTGATGATGAATCGGTGAGGAGAGAAACACCTTTTTGCCATGGCGCAGTTTCTTGGAGAGAAACTGGACAACAAAACTTAAACCCTCGATCATAAAGACAAGAGTGATAATTGGCAGTGCCACAACGGAGTTGGTCAGAAAGGCAATGACCCCGAGCGTCATACCCAGCGCCATCGAGCCGGTATCGCCCATGAAGAATCGGGCGGGAGGAATATTGAACCACAAGAAAGCGAGTAGACCGCCCGTAACGGTGGCGCAAAAAGCGGCCAACTCGGATTTTCCCTGAGTCAGCGCAATGAGAGCGAACGCCCCATAAGAGAAGGCAAAGATCCCGCCAGCGAGCCCATCAAGGCCGTCGGCTTGATTGGCGGAAAAAGCCATCCAGACCAAGACCGCCACAAAGAGCGGCACGTACCACCAGCCGATAATGTAATCGCCAAGCGCCGGAATGTGAATCGAATTCCAATCAAGTTTAGAGTAAAACCACCACGCCCCCGCCAAAGCAATAACCAAATAGACGGGAAACTTATGGCGGAAACGCAAACCGCCGCCCTTTTCACCGATACCCCTAACGTTCAAGAGATCATCAATCGCCCCGACAACACCCGTTGCCGCCAGGCAAAACAGCGGCAGCCAAGTGGCGGAACGCTCAAGATTGAACACCAGCGTTAGCAGAGCAACCGTGACCCAGACGAGTAATCCCGCCATTGTCGGTGTACCGGATTTTTTGGCGTGCAAGGCGGTGTAGATCGGCGCATCCTTGCTATCGCGAATCCTTTTGCCTAACTTATTCTTGTAGAGAAAATTGGTAAAAGCCGGAGTCATAATAAAGGCAATGGCAAATGCCCCCAACGCCAACCAGAGCATCCTTGACACGTCCTCGGTTGAGATAAGCAAAATTTCCATCATCACTCCTTATATTTTTGATTTTTTATCTTCATCCACCCTTTGCTTTGCCTGACAAGCTTTGCCGCATCCCGCGGACTCTTTAACAATAACTTAACGATCTCCTCAAAGTAATTGCCGTTCTGCGAGGCCTTAACCAGAATAAGATCATGGGGCCGAACCAAGCCGGGCAATGCGGCAATTGTTTCTGATCGATTTGAGAAGGTTTCGACGGTTTTGGGATCGCCATAACCCTCGGCCATCACCGACGCGTTTGGCCCAACAAAGATTGCCAGATCAACCTTACCTCGAGCATATTGCCCAATCTCTTTGTGAGCACCTGTCGTCCGATCGCCAAGCTCATTCATATTACCGATAATGGCAATCTTGCGGTCAGAATATTTAACCGCCGCCACAAAATCGAGGGCCGCCGCGACCGACCGGGGGTTAGCGTTATAAGTATCATCTAGAATTAAAGAGTCCCCTAATCCCAAAAACAAATTCATTCGGCCAGGTAAGGGCTTAACGCCCTCGAGCGATTTACCAACCCCAAGAAGAGAGATATCCAAAAAATTTGCCACCGCAAAGGCAAAAAGGGCGGGGTAAATCATCTGATAACCCAAAAGCCTGGATTTGATTGATATTTTGTGGCCGGGACAAGAGAGGCGAAAATCGGTTCCGCTAAGCGATAACTTGATTGCTTCGGCATAATAGTCAGCACTCGTTCGACTTAAACCGACCGCCTTAATCTCTCTTGGCCATTCCCGGCAAGAAGCAAGATTGGCATCATCGACATTAACAATAGTAAGACCGCCCCCCTTGGTGCCGGCCGCTATCTTCCTCTTCTCGGCGTAGTACTCCTCCTCCTTGGCAAAGTTAGCCGAATGAGCTAACGAGACCGCCGTAATCATGGCCAAATTGGGCCTAGCAATCGAGAGGAGGTAATCCATATCACCCGGCTTGTCAACTCCGTACTCCAGAATAAGATATTTTGGGTAAGTTCGAAAACCGTATGAGCGCACACACGCCCGCACCAGAAAGATCGGCCAAGAGAGCCTTGATGGCGTCTTCTCAAAACCGAGCACGGCCAGCGGCAAGCCGATCTCATTATTCAAGTTGCTTTGACTGCACCAAACATCCCGACCATACTCGCGCGAGAGCACAGCGTAAATCGCCTCCTTTGTCGAACTCTTGCCCACCGAGCCGGTGACCCCGATAATAAAAGGATCGAACTTGTCGATCACTCTCCTGGCGCAATTCCCAAGAACAATCTGAATGATTTTCAGGAAATATTTCTTCATCTTATCTTGTTGGCGGCACTCTGTAATAGTAGTTTAGCAGAAATGAGGATATTTCTCCAAAGAGTTCGGCCGAGGTGTTCTCGGCGTAACGGGCGGTTTTGGGCTTTTCAAGCTTTATGACCATAGCGTACTTCGGCGAATCGGCTGGTGCGAAGCCGGCGAAACTGTGGTTGAAGATCCCTAAACCGTTCTCCAACTCTTCGTAACCGCCCTCAGGCTTGGGAATCTGGGCCGTCCCAGTCTTACCGGCAACCCGATACCCGGGAACACCCGCTCGCCAGCCGTGGCCCTCGTCAACAGCCAAAACCAGCATCTCCGCAATCTGTTTTGCCGTTTCTGTCTTGACCACACGCTCCCCCTCCTGTTTTTCAATCTTCTTTTCCGTGCCATCCGGTAAGATCATTTTATCGACCAGACGGGGATAGATGTAAACGCCGCCGTTTGCCAGGGTTGCATAGGCGGCCGCCAACCCCAGCGGCGTAATTGATATGCCCTGACCAAAAGCAATGGTGGCGCGATTGATATTCCTCCAGTGCTTTAGCGGCGGAGAGTAACCGTTGACCTCAGTGTCCAAATCAATGCCGGTTTTCTCAAAGAAACCGTATTTTTTAATGTAGTCATAGAGCTTCTCCTTACCCAGCTTCTCTGAAACCCAAACCATACCGACATTATCCGAATTCACAATAATCTGAGACATTGTCTCCTCGCCAAAGGCCTTGTTCTCAGCCGTATGAATTTCATAACCGTCAACCACCGCGGAGGCCCCGAAGGTATTTTTTGTCTCTGGCGTGACCGCGCCGGCATCAAGTGCGGCCGACATTACCATCGGTTTAAAAACGCTCCCCGGCTCGTAGAGGTGGGCTATGACAGGGTTGACAAACAGGCCGGCGTCAGCCTTGGCCTGCTCGCGAAAGTTGTTTGGGTCATAGGTCGGCCGGCTGGCCATCGCCACAACACCGCCTGTTTCGATATCCAGGATCACCGCCGAGGCGCTATCTGCCTGATACTTCTCTATTCCCTCCGATAGCTTCTTTTCGACAAAAAACTGGACCGATCGGTCTATTGTCAAAACATAACTGGTGCCATCACGGGGGTTTTTCTGTTCAAGCAGATTGATGACCCGGCCAAGAGTATCCTTCTCTCCCCGAACCTCCCCGGCCAAGCCCTTGAGCTCACCATTATAGTGACCCTCAAAGCCGTATTTACCGTCACCCTCTGCGTTGACAAAACCCAAGAGGTGTGATGCCAGGGTCGCTTCAGGATAATAGCGGCTGTATTCGGGCACGACAAGCACGCCGCTAATTTTTTCACCCTTGACTCTATTTGCCTCGTCTAAGCTCAATCCTCGCTTAACCGGCGGAATATAAATTTTATCATTATTAATCTGGGAAAAGATCTCATTCTCAGGTAAAGCCAACAGACCGGCCAGCCGACGAGCCGCTTCCGTCTTGTCCTTAAGATTCCGCGGCACCACCCAAACCGCAAAACGCTTGACATCAAAGGCGAGTGGATAATAGCGGTCGGGATCGACGTAAGAATCATGAACATAAATGCGGCCCCGCTCGGCCAGTTCGATTTTCTCAAAACGCTGCTGATCCTGAGCTTGAGCCAAATAGTGCTCGTGCCTGACAACCTGAATATCAAACAAACGCCAAACCATAACCACCGAGACCATCATAATCAGTGCGGCCATAAATGTCAGGCGCCCCTTAATCAGTCTTTCGAAATCAGCAGACATAACTAATTTAGATGTTCTACGCCGGGGACCTGCTGCAGGCCAGCCGCCTCCGCTCCCTGCTTGACTGCCTCCAGCGACTTAAAGCGAGCCTGTTCCGCCTCCAATCTTTCTCGCTCTAATTCAAGTTGGGCCTGCTTGTTGTCCAAGTCACGCACCTTGACGCTGCGATTGGCTCCAGCTGTGGCCTGCGTCAGATATATTAAAGCCAAGATCGCACAAATAGCGATTGTAATAAACTTAATCGCCGTTGGTCCGATTGTGATCTCGCGGTTAACCGTCTTGTTGCGCCGGCCGGAGAAGTTGCGATCTACTGCCCCCAAAGCTAAAACTCGACTCACTTGCTTACCCTCCTAATTGTTCAGATTTATTAACTTAGATCGGTAGCCAGCTTTTTGTCTTGGGTACAATTCATCCCAAAGTTTTTTGTTTTAAGTCCTGCGACTTAGTGTTTTCACTTGCCCTCCTCCGCACGATACAAGCGAAAACTTTTTTGCTGGCTATCGATCCAAACCAATTAAAAGCCGATTTCGGCCAGATTTTCAGCCACCGTCTCCGAGTTCTCCTCCATACCCTTCTTAAACTCGCTCCAGCCCCCCTCCGGCCAAATCTCTAAGCGATCGTACACACCCGTAATAACAACCTTATTTTTAATGTTCGCGAAGTTTTTTAAGTATGAGGGTAAATTAATGCGGCCGGTTCGATCGAGAGTCACATCTGTCGCTCCAGCCAGCATTAGGCGGGCGAAACTCCGAGCGTCTTTTTGGGTAATGGGCAGTTCGGCAATCCGCTCAGCCAATTTCTGCCACTCGCTTTCCGGATAAACCCAAAGGCAGCCATCTAGTCCTCGAGTAACAACACAACCGCCGCCAAGCTTGGCGCGAAACTTGACCGGTATCGCCACCCTGCCCTTCTCGTCGATTGTGTGAGAGTATTCGCCAATGAACATTACTACCACTTTCACCCACTTCTTCCCACCTTTTTCCATATTAAGCGTCTTTTGCGCCGCCGTCAACACCGGTTCCCCATCTTTCCTGTGGATAAGAATGTTGATAAAGCTGTGAATAATATAAAAAAACTCGTCCCCAAATAAAAAAATGGGGCAGCGATCACTTCGCTTGCCCCAAAACGAGATGGCGATGCCGCTGGTTAAGCGGCACATCGTTGCCGGAGATGTTCCGGGCGTCCAGGATGATGTCCGAGTCCGATCAGCTCCACCTTCTCTGGTCGCCGCCGCTGGGAGTTGTCGAGCGCCCGCCAACCCTCCTCGGTCACCTCCTCGAGCCCCTTGATGTCGACGGTAATCGCGTCGACCTCCCCCTTAAGTGCTCCCCGAACCGCCTCATCGAGACGCATGATCGATTCAGGATCGCCGAATTGACCGCCAGCCAGCCTGATGGTGACAACCATATCAACTGCCACCTTGCACCCCCTTCCAGATTTTTCACTATTATATGAGCAACAAAAGCAAAAATCAAGGTCGATAACCCAATGATTCTGGCGGGAGAGCCGATCTACTTCTTACTTCAATTTGCCTTGGATAGACGATATCGCTTCCGAGATTTTGATTCGCTCCTGCTTCATCGTGTCGCGGTCGCGAAGAGTGACAGTATTATCTTTGAGTGTATCGAAATCAACTGTGACACACCAAGGAGTGCCAATCTCATCCTGGCGGCGGTAGCGGCGGCCAACCGAACCGGATTCATCGTAGAACGCGGTCGTGCCGGCACGGCGCAGATCGGCAGCAATCTTGCCGGCAATCTCCGGCAAACCCTCTTTTTTAACAAGAGGAAAAACGCCAACCTTGATCGGAGCAAGTCTGGGATGAAGGCGCAGCGTCACCTCCCCTTCGGCCCGGCCATCGGTGCCATCGGATTCATCATAGCCGTCAACCAGGAAGGCCAGCATCGCCCGCTCTATTCCCAGCGAGGGCTCCACCACGTAGGGCAGATACCTCTCTCCTGTTTCTTCGTTAAAGTATTTAAGGTCCTGGCCGGAGAACTTTTCGTGTTGCCCCAAATCATAATCGGTTCGCTGAGCGATACCGGCCAGTTCCGACATGCCGAAGGGGAAATTGTACTCGATATCGGAGGTACCCGTCGAATAGTGGGAGAGCTCTTCCCTAGCATGCTCGCGAATCTCTATATTAGCCTTTTTGAGGCCCAAGTCGATGTAAAAATTCTCTATCTCTTCTATCCAATATCGATACCTCTTCTCTGATTCTGCTTTGTCCGGCTTCACAAAATATTCAATTTCGGCTTGCTCAAACTCTCGAGTCCGAAAGATAAAATTGCCCGGGGTAATCTCATTACGGAAGGCCTTACCGATCTGCGCTATGCCAAAGGGTATCTTGATCCGGGTTGACTGTAAAACGTTTTGGAAATTTGCAAATATTCCCTGTGCCGTCTCCGGCCGTAAATAAGCCGTGGAGGCTGAATCTTCGGTGACACCAACATAGGTCTTAAACATTAAATTGAATTGTTTAACATCTGTCCATTCATGACCGTCGCCTTCAGAACAAAAAATCATGGCTCTTTCTTCTAGCATCAAATCCAGCTTCGACCTGTCAGACACATCTCGAGGAGACAGATGAAATTTTGCTTCTATCTCTTTGATCTTATCAGCCCTAAACCTCCGATGACATTTCTTGCATTCCACCAAAGGATCAGAGAATGAGGAAAGGTGTCCCGATGCCTCCCAAACTTTTGGATTTTGGATAATGGCAGAGTCGAGACCAACGATATCGTCCCGCCCGGTTACGAAACGCTTCCACCATTCGTCTTTGATGTTCTTCTTCATCTCTGCGCCGAGTGGTCCATAGTCAAAAGTATTGGCGAAGCCGCCATAAATTTCACTGGCCGGATAAACAAAACCCCGCCGCTTGCAGAGGGAGACGATTTTCTCCATCTTGCCGTC
The DNA here is from genome assembly GCA_038078835.1 of Patescibacteria group bacterium. Taxonomy (GTDB): domain Bacteria; phylum Patescibacteriota; class UBA1384; order XYA2-FULL-43-10; family 1-14-0-10-43-13; genus JBBTQI01. Next base: position 28,483 of record JBBTQI010000007.1, read on the forward strand.
CGAAGCCTTCCTGCCCTCCGCAGCTTGAGCGGAGGAGGAGGCGAAGGATGGTAAATTGTCTTTTTGGTTCGGCACAAAAATCCTTTGTCCTAAGGTTCTAAGGCTATATTATCAAAATAATGGGTTTTTTTCCAGTGCTTGCCTGAAATGCTCCGTCTTGAGGTCAGATTCGAGAACATGCTTGAGATAGATCGAGAGCACAGTGCGCGCCTCCCCAGCGACAGCCGCAGAGACCTTAATACCCCCTATGGGCTCAAAACCCTTTTCGACCAATAAGCGCAAGAGTTTAATCAGATCGTTTGAGACGGCACTGCCATGATGATAAATACTCTGACAGCGACCGCAGATAATGCCACCCTCCTCGCCATCCCAATAATTCTCCTCCGGACAGAGCTTCTTCCGGCAGTGCATACACTCAAAGAGATCACCCACAAAACCGGCCAGATGGAGCAGTTTAATCTCAAACGCCCGCATCGCAAGACTTGTCTCAGCACGGTCAAGGGTGGCAAGCATCTCCTGCAATAGCGCAAAAACCTCGGGCGAGCGCTGGCGCTCCCACTCAAACTTGTCAATCAATTCGCCAAGATAAAAAGCGTCGGCCATCTTACCTAAGTTGATATGAACATTCGGCCAGTCAGCAATAATGCCGGCTCCCGTGACCGTATAGAATGTCTTACCCTCATGAAGCTCCAGGCCAACAAGCATAAAGGGTTCGAGGTTCCCGGCAAGCTTGGCGGTAATCTTTCTGACTCCCCGGGCAATTGCCCTAACCTTGCCAAAACGCTCAGTCATAATCGTCAAAATCCTGTCTGCTTCGGAGAAGTTCTGACGCTTGATAATTATACCCTCGGTTTTGTGGCTCATGGTTAAACCGTAGTGGTGCTAGCTTGGCGCCCACCGATGACCTCTCTGGCAATTTCAAGTTGCTCCGGCGTGTTGATGCCAAGCGCCTCTCTCTCGTCGGGCACCTTAACTGCCACAACCCGCTTCTGTTGGGAACGGGCAATCTCAACCAGATCGGTTAAATAGTACTCTTTCTGAACATTATTGGTTTGAATTTTGGCAATGTTTGCCCACAGCCAACCAGCATCAAAGATATAAACTCCGGTGTTAGATTCAATAATTTCGAGTTGCTCGAACGTGCAGTCTTTCTGCTCGACGATTTTGGCCACATTGCCGTTATTCTCGCGAATGATCCGCCCGTAGGCCCATTTTTTCGGCTCGGCAAAATCAACGGAGAGAAGGGCGATCGTCGGCTTTTCCTCCTCGTACGTCCGAATCAGATCTTGGATTGTTTCACTCCCAAAGAGCGGCATATCGCCATAGCAGACGAAAACGGCCCCGAACTTTCCCTCAATCCGGTCTTTGGCTGCGGCCAGAGCATGACCGGTTCCAAGCTGCTCCTCCTGAACAGCATACCTCACCTCCTCGCCCAAAAACTTCCGTACCAGTTCCTGTTTGTAGCCAACCACCAGATAAATATCAACCAATCCGGACCGGCGAACATTATCGACGCTAAAACGAATCATGGGGACGCCATTGATCTCAAACATAACTTTAGGAATAGGCGAGGCGACGCTCTCATTCATGCGCGTCCCCTTCCCCGCGGCCAAAATGACCGCAGCTATCCTTGACATTGCGCTCTCCTTTCTGATCTCCTCCGGCTTAATGTTGGCAGGCGGGACAATAGTGTGTGCCGCGGCCGCTAACGGCGATCCGTTTAATCGCACCGCCGCACCCTGCCGGACACTTCTCGCCGGTCCGGCGGTAAATCTTAAGATAATCCTGCATTCCGCCGCTCCGGCCCTCCGCATCAACATAATCACTATCGGTTGTTCCCCGGTGCTTAATTGCTAAATCTAAAATTGCTCTGGTGTTATCGTGAACCTCTTGCCACTCCGAGAGAGAAATGTCGCTCGCTTTGCGCAGGGGCGATATCCGCGCCGCAAAGAGAATTTCGTCGGCATAAATATTGCCGATGCCGGCAATGATTACCTGGTCGGTCAAAAATTGCTTGATCTTGCGCTTTGGTAGGCGCTTGGCCTGATTCACAAGATACTCAACCGTGAATGCCTTCCGGGTCTGTTTCAAATCGCCCGAAGATTGAAGAGGCTCAGGACCATACTCCTTAAAGACCTTTTCAATCTCCGCGTCCGACAAAACCTTGCACCAGCCAAACATGCGCAGATCATTAAAGAAAAGCTTGGACCCGTCAGCAAAATTTATCGCGAGCCGGGTTTGGGCATTCGGTAAATTCGCATGCCAATCATGGGAGGGGTGCCCGCCGGCTATATCCCCCGGCCTTCGGCCTTCAGCCTCAGGCCTCTGGCGATAGATCAACTGTCCCGTCATCTTGAGATGAAATAGAAGATTTTTGTCTCCCGACAGACACAGACACAACACCTTGGCCCGGCGCTTGATTGATTCAACCTTGGCACCGAGAACGTCATCAACCCGGCCCAGAAAAGCCCGCGGCAAGAGAAGATCAATCGCTCCGATTTCTTTGCCCACAATCACCTTTTCCAATCCCCTTCTAATTGTCTCAACCTCAGGCAGTTCCGGCATCTCGCTCCATTGATTACACGGCAGCAACAGTGTCGGGTATCGCCCCAAGATACTTTTCCAGTTGATAGAAATCTCTAATCTTAATATTATTATAGCTCTTTGTCGGCTCGTTTGGATCGGTTGGGTGGCTAAAACGATTTATCTCCAGCGCGAAGGAGTGGCGGAACCGTTTTGAGATTTCATAAACCGTATCGCCCCGATCATCAACAAAGATAAACTTCTCATCCGGCGCTACCAGGTCTTCCATTACCTCCCACTTCTGCTTCTCGGTGTAGTAAACTTCGTCAAAATACTTGCCAATACCGCAACTCTCCGCCTTGCGAGACTGAAATTCGACATCGCCTAAAGAAAAAAGAGTGGTGCTGTGACGGTTTCGGTCAAGGCGCTCCAAAAAAACGAGGGCATCGGAGAAGACCATCCCGGGCGTTTGCTGATAGAGTTTGGCCAACCGCCGCTCGGCGGCCGGACGATCGTATTCGTGAAATCGACCCAGAGAACCAAGGTGTTTCTTGGGTGAAAATTTATAGTCTAAATTAGACTCTTTGTAGGCCGCATCAATCTCCTCTTGACTAAAGCCGGCCTGACGGCAAATATCAAAAAGGCCGATCCGAAACTTGGTCGTATCAAAGATAGTACCGTCAAAGTCGATAAAGATCTTCGTTCTCATATTTTAATTCCAAATGAGGGTTATCGCCATTATACCAAGTAAGAGCTCAAACTCCAAGGGTTAACTCCCAAAGGGATAATTCGCCCCTTGTCCGTCAGATTATCTCTGTCATAATGAATTTGGTATGAGACTAAAACGATCAAAATTAAGCCCCCTGTTATTGCTTGGTTTAATCTCTATCGTTGCCCTGCTTTTCTACTTGCGTGAGACCAAAAAAGAACCGGGGCCAACACCGGAGTCAGCACCTCAAACAGAGGTAGCGGTGCCGCCCCGCCCTGACTTGAACCCCAATGAGACACATTCGCCCAAGCCGGACAGCTTGCCGACAACAAAATCTCTTACCGTCCCGTTTTTGGTCCAAGCGCCCTTTGGTGTCTGGGACTATCTCCACGACGAAGCTTGCGAAGAGGCTAGCCTTATTATGATCAAACACTACCTCTTTGGGACAACAATTAAATCAAAGGATTCTGGTGATCGCGAAATTAAAGCATTGGTTGCCCACGAAGAGAGCAGAGGATACGGGGCGGATGTCACAATCGCCGAATTAGCCAAAATTGGCGCCGATTATTACGGCCTAAAGTCGGGCCGAGTTGGTCGTGATATCTCCGTTGATAATATTAAGCGAGAAATCGCCGCCGGCCGCCCCGTTATCGTCCCGGCTGCCGGAAAGATCCTGCCTAACCCAAATTTTCGCAACGGCGGACCATACTATCATATGCTGGTTATAACCGGCTACGATCAAGATGGCTTTGTCACTAATGATCCCGGCACCAAAAACGGCGAGGGTTTTCGCTATACTTATGACGCGCTTTATAACGCCATTCACGACTATAACGCTCAAGATATGCTTCTTGGCGCCAAAAACTACCTTGTTTTTGACTAAAGCACTTTCTTGACATCAATCGCTTTATCAGTTAGGCTAAAAGTACTTCGGGTAACGAGGGAAAACAAAGACAAAAAATGCCGAAATTCGGCTTTTTCTGTTTTAATAAAAGTACTATTAAAGTGGTTGGCTTGCAATGGATCTAACATCTGAGGGTTATTGGCGCAAACTGATTAACCAGGGCTTAATCCGCTTCTTTCTTTTAAAGGTACTCTACAAAGATAAGGAGAGTTATGGCTACAAAATAGTCAAACGAGTCGAAGAGCTTTCCGAGGGCACCTGCCGGCCGACGGAATCCACTATCTATCCCGCCCTCGACCAACTCCTAAAAGGAAGATATTTAAATGTTTTGGAACTTTCCGTTGGCGCTCGCGTTCGGAAAGTCTATTCCCTGACCGAAAAGGGCCGGGGCGCTTATCGTGCCGCCGCCAAGAGCTATGGCGAAATAATACCGCTCCTGCGAGAAGCTATTATGCTTTGATTGAGCCGAATAAAAGAGGCGAGGGTTTTAATTGTCAATCCTGATGATTAAAGCGCTCACCTTTTCAAAAAGGCCGGGACCGCTCCTCTGGCGGAACCAGGGGAAACACTGTCGAGGTTCGCCCGCGGAATCGAGACAGGAAGGGGAAAAGACGATGGGCACGTGGACAGAAGCGCCGGGTCAGATCAGTAGCACACTCCAGATGGCTGCAGAGTTCGGTCTCAATGAGGGCTATTGGGCACAGCTCCGCCAAGACAAGATCCTGACCGACCGACTGCGTGTTTTTCTCGCCAACCAGGGAATCCCAACCCTACCCCCAGCCGAGCTCAGGGTGGCCAAGGTGCTTGGAAAGGATGGTTACTTCGGCCTGCGGCATTGGGCCAGGTACTTTGCCGCCTCTCCAACTGATGAACAGATCAAACGGTGCCCCAACTTTGGTTGGCCGCTACGCCTGCTTGACTCGCCCTGCCCCTTCTACCCGGAGCAGAAAATCCGAGAGAGCCACATCGCTCTCCTTGGTCTTAGCGAGTATGGCCACAAACCAACCCTGGCTGGCCAGCTCCTAGACCTCAATCAAACCAACCTCGGTCAGAGCGTTAGGTGTGAATATCGAGGATACGGCAGTTCGACTCCTCTCCAATTCCGTTGGTACCTGGTTTTGAAGACACCGGCACCAGGCCTCCGCTATCTGAGTTACGACAAACTCGTCGCTCAACTGCCGGAGGACTACGGGCCTGTTTCCGTGGCGGAGGCCACAGCCAGCATCATTGCCTGCTCGGCGCTGGATTGCCACATCGGGCTCAACCAGCCAACCTCCAACTGGCTGGGTTATCCGGATGAATCCCGCACCTGGGCATTCGGTGGCTGGACATCAGACGAGTTAAGACAGGACGCGAGACCCATGTCGATAGCACTGAGCATTGTTGATGCCGGGAGGCAGCAGTTCCTGCAAGGAAACAGCTGGCCTCGCGATCAAGCCGACGATAGCATCGGCATCTTTGCCCAGCGTCTCCCGACCGAGAGCTAGCCCGGTATGCCTCCGCCAACCCGGCCGCTAACCACATTCCAGCTGATCTGAATCGGATCAGCTGGAATGACTGCTTGCCCCGCCAGCCCTGCTGGCGGGGCCTATTTTTTACAAAAAGGCTCGGCCGTGCGAGCACGGTCGAGCCGAACAGGGGCGGCTGACGCCGCCGGAAAAGTCAGACGGGGTTTGGGACATAGGTCGTCCCTCCCCGCCAAAGAAGTCGGCGGATCCAGCCGCGCAACCCCCGGCGAGGGGTTCGCTTCTTCTTAATCGTCGAAACCGCTGGTCGGCGACTCTCGATCGCCTCAACCAACAAGCGCCGAGCCACCTCGGCTAAAGTTTCGTCTCCATAGCGCAGATCACGCAATTTGCGAAGACTAACCTCATCAAGTGAGAGTTCCATTGGCCCCTCCCGGCGGTCGCGGGGCGACCGCCGCTGAACCGGGCCAGGAATGATCCCCTGGCGCCAAAATCTGAAACCATTATACGACTACCCTCCAACTTTGTCAATAGGACAAACAAAAAAAATGCTATATGTTGGCGGCGTCCTACTCTCCCGGGACCTTGCGGTCCAAGTACCATCGGCGCTATATAAAAGAAAAAAGGTTTTGTGTTGGCGACGCCCTACTCTCCCGGGACCTTGCGGTCCAAGTACCATCGGCCTTGACAGGCTTAACTTCTCTGTTCGGAATGGGAAGAGGTGTACCCCTGCCAGCATAATCACCAACACAAAACCTTTTTAACAATTGTGGCTTTCCGCCAAAGGCGGATCAGCCTTTGGCTGAAACTTCTCTGTTCGGAATGGGAAGAGGTGTACCCACTTCGCCATAACCACCAACATATAGCATTTTTGCGGTATTCTCCAAATCGAGCGACCGCACATCGAGATCGCCCTGATTCGGAGGATAAAGTTCAAAAATTGCTAGTCAAGCAAAAATAATATTTTAATCGATCAATTAGTACTCCCCGGCTAAGACCATTGCTGGCCGCACACCTAGAGCCTATCAACCTCATTATCTTTGAGGGATCTAAGAAACCTAATCTTGTGGCTGGCTTCGCACTTATATGCTTTCAGCGCTTATCCACTAGGACATAGCTACCCTGCGCTGCCTTAGAGTCAGACAACAGGTACACCAGAGGTCCACGCTCCCCGGTCCTCTCGTACTAGGGGAACACCCACTCAAGTTTCCACGCTCACAGCAGATTAGGACCAAACTGTCTCACGCACGTAATTCCCCGATTTCTCGGGGCGCAGACTATATCTTCACCTTTTCCGACGTCTCGGAAGAAGGGCTGACGTATTATCCCGCCAGGGCGGGATCTAATTATGATTGCCTAATGCATAATTAAGTCGTTACGGGGTCAAACTTTATGTTTCTCCAGATATTCAATTACATTCATTACCGTCGTTGTCCGTTTTTTGGAATATGTAAGCTTGGCGGTTTCATCAACCAGTCGACAATATTCAAGATATCTATCGATGGTTAATTTTCTTGGCATTCTTGATATTTGCAATATCAATTTTGCCAGTTTCCTTTTGAGACGAAGATGAGGATAGATTCTCTGTAGAATCCGTCCAACCGGCTCAAGTCCGACAATTGTATATTCGGCCATTTCATCATTTCGCTTTCGAATATAACCATCACCGAATTGTGCTTTGAGCCATTCAAGATGTCCGATATTCTGCACCTTTTGGTAGAAAACGATACTTAAGCGAATTTGATATCCACGCAAGTAACCGCTTCTCTTAACCAACTGTGCCATCAAGCATCCGTCGCCGTCTAAAAATCCAGCTACATAGGCTAAATCTTCTTCTAGCATAAAGTCGACTTCCCTCGGTATTGCCCTTTTAAGCAGTTTGAAACTTAAGGAGGGTTTCACCGATATTAGTCAGATATTAATAAAGTTATTACTAACTTTATTTTACCGCATTTCTGCGGTAGAACGCAATGTTATCTACGTTCTGAACCCAGCTCGCGTACCCTTTTAACTGGCGAACAGCCAGACCCTTGGGACCTCTATCTGTAATCCCCAATTACTTGGGGTGCCAGACTATACCTTCATCATATTCACGATTGTCACCAATCGGAGCGTAGATGCAAGCCGTCTGATACGTCAAGAAGTTGACTATATCTCACGCTTGTTGCCAAAAAACAACAGCGATCAGTCGTTACGGGAGAAAACTTCTTCGATCATTGTTGTATAATTTGTCCGCCGATTTTTGGATCGAACGTTCAAAAAAGACAATGAATCGGCTAACCGAGCTATGGCAAGAAATTGATCTTTCGAATCAACATCACTGTTAACTTCCAAAATACTTCTTGCTATTTCTGCCTGTTTCTTTTTGGCTTTGAGATATGGCAGCATCAGATCAATCAAATATTTTGCATCAGTTTGATTCTTGATTATCCAATCAAACGATCTAATATTTTGCCTGATTTTGCCAACACCGAACGTATCAAGAAACCAGCGCAAAGCATTTTCATCCTTTTGCGATATCTTGATAACAATTCGAACTCTAAAACCAAATTTCTTTTCTTGATGCTTTTCAATGGTCGCCATAATAGCACCATCACCATCAAGAAAACCAGACAAGTAAGCTCGATCGGCTACAAAAGTTTCCTTTCCCACGGTATTAACCATAATTATATTTTACCTGGGACCTGCGAATTACGCAATTGCAGCTCCCTGAAACACTGTATTATGGCCTTCACCGTTTTGGGCTTGTTTGATTACCCTTAAATTTCTTTAAGGGAAAGCAGATAATCCATTTACATGGATGGTTTGCTTCAGCCCCAGGATAGGATGAGCCGACATCGAGGTGCCAAACCGCATCGTCTATGTGGACTATTGGATGCGATCAGCCTGTTATCCCCGGGGTAACTTTTATCCGTTGAGCGGTCCGTCTTTCATTCGATCGGACCGGATCATTAAATCCCGCTTTCGCGTCTGTTCGACTTGTAGGTCTCCCAGTTAAGCGCGCTTCTGCTTTTATGCTTTGAGGCCCGATTTCCATCCGGGCTAAGCGCACCTTTGAACGCCTCCGTTACAATTTAGGAGGCAACCGCCCCAGTTAAACTACCCACCAAGCACTGTTCCCGCCGTTGAGGCGGGTTAGAAACCAAAAAACACAAGGGTGGTATTTCACCTTTCGACCGCCTTGCGGCGGTCTCCCACCTAGCCTACACATGTGATTCCCGATTCCAATACCAGGCTATAGTAAAGCTCCACGGGGTCTTTCCGTCTTGCTGTGAGTAACCGGCATCTTTACCGGTTGTGTAATTTCACCGGATCTCTCGTTGAGACAGTGCCCAGATCGTTACGCCATTCGTGCGGGTCGGAACTTACCCGACAAGGAATTTCGCTACCATAGGACCGTTATAGTTACGGCCGCCATTCACTCGGGCTTAGACCTTCCCCTAGCGCATCTCGCTGCCGCTCAATGCTTTCACAAACGGATAACTAATGATTCAAATGACTAATAACCAATATTCGTCATTGGTTATTTGATCAATTCGTTATCCATTTTTGGAGCATCGAACGATAGTGAGATGCGATCAGGGACGGTTTTGACCTTCGAGCATTGGGCAGGCGTCAGCCCCTATACATCATCTTGCGATTTAGCAGGGACCTGTGTTTTTGGTAAACAGTCGGCTGGGCTCAGTCGCTGCGGGCTGCGCGAAGCGCAGAAGTATCAATTTAGAATGGTCAATGTTCAACGATCAATGTTCAATTAAGTTTCAAGTGTCAAGTTATCAATCATTCAATAATTGATATTTGAGACTTGGTCATTAGTCATTGAAAACTCTGTGCTTCGCACAGTCAAGCCTTATTGCGAACTTACGGCTGCTTTTTTGCCGAGTTCCTTAACGAGAGTTCTTCCGATCACCTGAGGCTCCTCGCCTCACCCACCTGAGTCGGTTTGCGGTACGGTTTCCGTCTACTGTTAACCTTGAGTTTTTCTTGTCTCCGCTTGCTCTCCGGCCAATAAACCATAATTTGGCCGGAACCCGGGCGAAGCGTCATCAAGTTATATAGACGGAAGCTTAGGAATATTAACCTAAAGGGCCATCGCCTGCGCCGCCATTACAACGGCCTCGGCTTAGGACCGGCTAACCCTGGAACGATTACCGTAGTCCAGGAAACCTTGGGTATTCGGTGGTCGCCTTACTCTGGCGACTAATTCGTTACTCATCCCAACATTCTCACTTCTTGGCGCTCCACCCCGCCTCACGGCGTGGGCTTCACCGCCCCAAGAACGCTCCTCTACCACCCGCACGCAGTGCGGGAAGCTCCAATTTCCAAGATACAAGAACCAAACAATCACCAAATCTCAATCTCCAAACGTCTAAATGTTTGGATTTTTGGTTATTGGAATTTATTTGGAATTTGTTCCTTGGTGTTTGGAATTTCCCGTACTACGTACGGGTCCGTATCTTCGGTCGTAACCTTGAGCCCCGTTAAATCTTCGGCGCAGAACCTCTTGACTAGACCAGTGAGCTATTACGCACTCTTTGAATGAATGGCTGCTTCTAAGCCAACATCCTGGTTGTTTTGGAGATTCCACCACCTTTTCCACTTAGGTTACAGTTAGGGACCTTAGATGACGGTCTGGGCTGTTTCCCTTTCGACTATGGAGCTTAGCCCCCACAGTCTGACTCTGCATATATTATGAAGAATTCGGAGTTTGTTTGAATACGAGAGCCGAAGCCCCCGCAGTTCAGTCAGTGCTCTACCTCTTCATAACTAAAAACAGGCTATACCTATATATATTTCGAGGAGAACCAGCTATTTCCGGGTTCGATTAGCATTTCACCACTATCCACAGCTCATCCTAACGGTTTGTCACCCATAAAGGTTCGGACCTCCAGCCGATTTTACTCGGCCTTCATCCTGTCCATGGATAGATCACCCGGTTTCGGGTCTAGTACGTGCAACTCCGTGCAAAGCACGGTTTTTCGGCTGTTTAGGCCTCGCTTTCACTGCGCCTCCGGGATTTGCCCTTAGGCTTGCTGCACGTAGCTAACTCGTTGGGTCATTCTACAAAAGGCACGCCATCACCATGTGCTCCGCACAACCACAAATGGATGACTAATAAGTCTAAATGACTAATAACTAATATGGGGGGGTAAATTCGTCATTCGTTATTTGGTCAATTCGTTATCCGTTTGTGGAGCTGTGTGGAACACACGGCTCTGACTCCTTGTAAGCATATGGTTTCAGGTTCTATTTCACTCCCTTATTCAGGGTTCTTTTCGCCTTTCCCTCACGGTACTTGTTCACTATCGGTGAGAAATGGTATTTAGCCTTAGACCATGATCGGCCTAGCTTCACACCGGGTTTCACGTGTCCGGTGCTACTCTGGAACACCGCCTCCTTGCTACTTGGATTTCGGGTACGCGACTATCACGCTCTGTGGTCGTCCTTTCCAGGCTCGTTTCCCTATCGTTTCGCAAAGATTGTGCGGGTCCGCAACCCCCGCTGTGTTTCACACAACCACAAATGGATGACTAATAAGTCTAAATGACTAATATGGGGGGTTAAATTCGTCATTCGTTATTTGGTCAATTCGTTATCCGTTTGTGGAGCTGTGTGAAACACAGCGAGTTTGGGCTGTTCCCTTTTCGCTCGCCACTACTGGGGGAATCTCATTCGATTTATTTTCCTCCGGGTACTAAGATGTTTCAGTTCCCCGGCTTACCTACCTGTGCGAAGCACAGGTCCATGGGGTTTCCCCATTCGGAGATCCCCGGATCAGAGCTTGTTTGCCAGCTCCCCGAGGCTTATCGCAGGCTACTACGTCCTTCTTCGGCCATTTCTCCCAAGGCATCCACCATACGCCTTTAAACGAAATATTATTCTATAATCCCGTGATCTGCCGGTTGGCAAATCTGCGGGATCTCTTGACTAGCAATTTTTGAACTCGTCCGTCTGGACGGCATTCGAAAATTGATTTGTCCCGTTTTTTCATCGGGACGATGTCGGAAGAATTTTTTGGTGAAATATGCAACTCTCCAGTTGCATATTTTTATTCAGTTGTTAAAGAACCAAGACAGCGATGCAAATGCCGCAAATCTTCAGGCGAATGATACGAATATTCGCATAATTCGCATGTTATTTGTAGATTAGCATCACTTTAACCAAAAAATCCGCTTGAGGCGGACAAAGGAGAACCAACAAGATAATTGGTTACATCATCCGCACTCCCAATCTGTTTTTGTTCCGGTTATCATAGAAAGCTCTTTTCCAAACTACTTTAGAAAGTACCACATTTGATGCTCGGGTGTCAAGACAAATCTCATCAAAATTAAACCCTCTCCAGGGCGATATCACGATTCATGGCCCGAAGCCGCTCCAGGGCAACAAAGGGTACGCTCTCTCTCATCTTGTACCCGGGCTTAGCTACGGCAACCCCGTAAACACCGCGCGAGATAAAAACTGAGAATTTGCCCGCCTCATTCGTCACAGCCGTTTTAATCAGTCTGTTGTTGTTTTTGTCAATAATTCTAACCAGCGCCAGAGGAATCGGTTTCGTGTCTGCCTTGTCAACAACATTGCCCCATGGCGACCGCTTCATCACCACTCTGGCGTTCATCACCCAAAATATCAGGTAAATAAGCGAAAAAATGATGTTTCTTAGATTCAGCTGCGAGATCACTTCGCTGACCGCCACGACCGTTCCGAAAAGAAGAACAATCACCGAAAAATAGGTAGCGATCTTCTCCAAACGATTGAGGTGGCCAATCAGTTCTCGCCGTGACTGCAAATTCCTCTCCTGTGTTGCCATCACGATTGTCGGCACAATTAACCCCTGGCTATAATCTTTTATCTCAATTATACTCTCCGGCTTAAAGCTGTTCTTGTCCCCGGCAACAACCTCGTAGAGATCTTTGGTTGCCTGCAATTTATAGCGGCCGGGCGGTGCGGCAAAAGCAAAACTGCCATCACTGCCCGTCAGAGTTGTGCCGATCTGTTTTCCATCTGTCGCCGAAGTTAAAACGATGCGAACACCGGGTAGAGAGATACCCGTCCCCCGCTCGATAACTCGTCCCCAGCGTTGGCGGCGGCCAAGCATTCCAAGAGCGATAATGGAATACCAGAGAGATTGGAACAGTTCAGGCAAAGAGAAAAGGGTTACAGCGTTGGCGGCGGCGGCCAAACCAACAGAGGCAACCGTTACTGCCGCCACAGTCGTTGATAAAACGGGGGTCGCCTCCTCTGAGCTTACACCAAGTGCTTGCAGTCCCCGCAATATCGGCGCCGAGATCTTACCCAGCGGTGAAGCCGTCGCCTCCGCCGCTACAGCATTCGCCGCAACATTCGTCAGGGCTGTTGGCGCCAATTCAAATTGAGCCGAGATACTGTGGTCGCGCCCAACCGCTTCAAAGTTATGAGTATAGATCCGGTCATAGACTAAACCGGTTAAATCCACCCCGTCAACTCTCACTGTTTTGATCCGATAGCCGGTGTCTGCCGTAATTATAAAACTCTGGTTATTGCCAACCCCAACCGAAACGGCTCCGCCCGGCTCGATTGTTCCGCCTTCGCCGGCCGAAGCATCAATGATATATTTAACATTGCTCTTGGGGTCTGGCTTCGCCCCATCACTGCTCGCACCGGCAACTGTCTGGTCGTCATCATCAGAAGAGGGGTCGGAGGTGGTAGTCGCGGCAGATTTATTAGCAATAAAGGTGGCGCTAATACTGTGATTTGCCGTCACATTTGAGAAGGTATAACTGTTGGCGGGATTAACCGAAACACTATCTATTATGAGAGTGTTAACTCTGTAGCCGGTATTGGGCGTGATGGTAAAAGTCCGACTTGTTCCGCTCGAAACATCGACGTTGCCGCTTGGCGAGATACTGCCATTGCTCCCGACCGAAGCGGTAATGGTGTATGAAGTTGTTGTTGCCACAGTTGACTCGTCATTGTTAATAATGGAATAAGTATGGACACTGTTGGTGCCCAGAGTTGCGTTCGTCGGATTTGAGAGGGTAATAATTACCGTCTCGTCGCTCTCGTCGGCCGAGTCGTCCGTGACCGAGAGAGCGATATTGCCCGTCGTACTGCCCGCCGGAATTGTTAGCGGAGTAGTTGTCGTCAACGCATAATCACTGCCCGCCGTTGCCGTTCCGCCGGCGCTAAACTCAACGCTGACATCACTGGCGGAGGAAGCCGAGAGAGAGACGGTCAGATTAACGGCGGCGGCTGACTCGCTCCCGCTGCTTGAGGTTGAACTAAAGTTAACGGTTGGAAAATTGGTAGTATAGTTGATTGTTATGGTTATGTGATCAATATAAGAGGTCAGCGGCCCGGGATTGTAGTGATTAGCAGACAAAACTACACCAAAATCAGCGGCATTAACGTCAGCCGGGGTTAGGGCTACATTCCAGAGATCAGACTCCGACCCATATGTTTTTATGCCATCTGTTGTCGGCCAAGCAGTGTCTGTATCCGCCTGATTGTCTCCGGAGATTGAACCGCTCTTGACCAACTTAACCGTGTTGTCCTTGACCCCCAATCCGGCATAAGCACCTGAATGACGTTCAATCTTAACGGTAACGCCATCGATTACAGCATTGCTCGGGATCGAAAAACCGAAGTTCGTCGCCTTTAAATATTGGGATAATGCCGCTATACCTGGCGTTGATGCGGTTGCCCAAGCATCATCAGCGGTCTGGGCATTGCCCGGATTAGACCAGGCGACCGACCCGCCGGATGAATCCGAAACGACACTTCCGGGCTCATTGGGTCCGCCGGTTGAAGCCAGAACCGGCTGGTTTGTGGACGAAAAGAGAAAGGCGGAGTAAAAAGCGACGACGAAACCAAAAATGTAGCAGTAGAGAACAAGCCAGTGAACAAGCGGCGCCACCGGCAGCATGTGCCAGCGATAGTACCAATTGAAACGCTGGCGCAGTTTATCATGAAGAGGAATGGCTAAATTAAAAAGCGTTCCGGTGCTCTTTTGCGCCCGGCGAATTTTTTTATCCAGCTTTGATATTTTCCGGTATTTACTCTCCACCCACCCTCCAATAGATCGAAAAAGTTGCGAGAAAAATCTCTATCAGTATTATAGCCCCTCCTTTTCCTTTTGCCAATAAGCAAACGAGAAACTATCCATTTATACGAGTGGTTTCTCGTTTTAATTAAAGATTCCTTGCCTTACTTCTTCTCGCTCTCGAGTTTTTTAATGGCGTCGTTGACTTTGGAGTCGGGACGCATATCCTCGAAGAAGAGAAGCTGGTCGCGGTTGATGTACATCACATCCTCCGGACCGTGGAGCTCGCTCCCCAACTTCACCAGCGAAAGCTGGTTTTTGTTCTCATTGGCTTTGTTTGGATCCGTACCGTCAGCGGTTTCTGGCGTCTTAAAATAGTAGATATTGCGCAGCTCCACCAGCTGCCGGTCGGCATTAAGAATGTTGCCAAAGTAAACCTGACCATTGGTCAGAAAGACGGCCTGTCGTCGATTCTCCTGACCGTAACGTGTTCCTTGGTTCAAACCTGGCTTAGCGTAAAGCCGGAAACCCAGAAAGCTGAGTGCTCCGATAATAACCAGAGCGATTATAATAACGAGTACTTTTTTCATATCATTTTCCTTCATTAATAGGCAACTCATAACCACTGTCATCCCAGACCCCAGATCAAGTCTGGGGCAGACTCGATCTGGGATCCATCACTATCTTATCTGGATCCCACATCATCAGTCTCGGCTAGGCCGAGCCTAGACGGAAGTGCGAGATGACAAAGCGATGACAGTGTACGATAACTCTCTTATACCGCAATGCGGCGGGCAATTAATTATTCATTTTGCCCAAATTTCTCTCCCAAAAAGAGGAATTATTATCAATAACGCCCATTCTATCGGTTGAACACTTAACAAATAATAAGGGTGCATATGTCCGCACCACAAAATGCCGGAGCAGAGGCGGATGGCGACTCTTTCCCAGGCCGCGGTCGATGCCCCAGGCTCCCGGCGAATAAATTAAGTTAAGAGACATATGCAAGGAGAAGGATAGATATGAAAAAAATACTTTACGCTTATAAAGTGACGCGCGCCCTCGCGCTTTCGGCGGCAGTTGTCTTTGTTTCGGGTGCCGGTCTTTCGTTTGCCGGCTACGGCGGATACGACAGCGGTTACGACAGCGGCTACGGCTCAGAAATCGACATAACTGGCAGCAACGACACCACCGGCTACAATTCCGAAAACAAGAATATCTGGGATCTGGATTTCAAAACTGATATTGATGTCGAGAACAAAGCTGATGTCGACAACATCATCGACCAATGGCTCAACACCGGTAAAAATCTTCTCGATTGCAACACCGATGCCGGCAGCTTAACAACCGGTGATATAACCGGAACATTTGATGTTGTAAATGAATTAAACGTCGGCGGCGTTTCCTTTGACGGCTACGGTTACGGCGGCGATCCCGAAATCACTTTGAGCAACTACTTAACCGGCTACAACTCCGTCAACAAGAATTTGGTTGATGTTGATTCCGACCTTGATGTTGATATTGATAATCATGCTTACGTTGACAATGATATTGACTTCGACCTTAACACCGGCAAAAACGATGTTACCAAGAACACTGTCGGCGGCGATGTCGAAACCGGATCGATTGATGTTGCCATCGTTGTCGAAAACGTTGTCAACCAGGATGCCGGCAACGTCGATCTCGGTGCCCTTGCTGTTCCTCCGGTCAGCGCCGATTTCTCTAATCAGCTCACCGGCGCCCAGTCAGAGAATATCAACAAGCTGGATCTGGATCACGAGGTTGACATTGATGTTGAAAATCATGCCGATATTGACAACAACATTTATGTCGATGCCAACACCGGCAAGAACGATGTTTCCCAGAATACTATTGTTGGCGATGTAACAACAGGTGATGTTTCGATCAGTGCTTCCGTTACAAACATTGCTAACTAGTCATTCTGATGAATTTGCGAGGATTTAAGGGTGATAATCATCCTTAAATCCCGCAATATCATCAATTAAAGAAGAGGTAACAATATGAAAGAAATAAGGAAAAATATTACTCAGAGACTCCTCTCACTCCTCTTGGCACTTCTGCTTGCAATCGGCGGCGGATCGCCGCTTCTGGCAGCCGGACTGACCGAGGCGGTGGGACCACAGGAGAGCGTCGGTCCGGTGGGACAAACCGGCACTACTGAACCGACCGGACCGACCGAGACGGTTGGAGTTCAAGAAACACAAGATGTGGCCGCAACCGATATTGCGGCGACAAACGGGACAACCGGGCCGGAGTCAGAAAACAACAACAGCGCCGCAACAGACACATCGATCGATGTTGATGTTGCTAACGACGCGGCGGTTGACAATACGGCCGATCTTAAACTCGTCACCGGCCAAAACACCATCAACCAAAACTCCGTCGCCGGCAACTTAACAACGGGCAACATCGACGGTTCGGTTAATGTTATAAACCTGGAAAACTCAGTTCTCGCCGAGGACAGCAGTGCCGGCAGCCAGACTTTCGGCGGCGGCAAGGGTAACCTTTGGCTCACGCCAAGCACAGAGCGCGTTCTCCTCTCCAACGGCACAACCGGACCGGGCTCGAGCAACACCAATAACGTCGGCAACAATAATATTATTCAAATCCTAGAGAACAATAATGCCAATGCCGACAACACCATAAACATTGAAGCCGATACCGGCGCAAACACGATCAAAGAGAACACTAAAATTGGCGACATCCTGACCGGCAATATCAATCTTTCGGTCAATCTGATCAATCTCCTAAACATTATAAACCCCGACCTCTCCCTCTCTGTTGATATCTGGTCAATTCTTGGCAACTTTGAGGGCGACATTATCATTGACAACGCCCTGACCGGACCGGATTCCAGTAATACCAACACGACCGAGAAAACGACCGATGTCAATGTTGATATAGAGAATAACGCTGACATTAATAATGACTTCACCTTTGATGTCAGTACCGGGCAAAACGAGGTTGAGGCAAATACCCAAATCGGCAACATTACAACCGGGGCATCCCGGGTCGAGAGCAGTATCACCAACGCCGCTAATCTCCTCACCCCCACCATTTATCTGGTCAATGTCTTTGGTGAGTGGGACGGAGTGATTGAGGGCGTCGATCCGAATCAGGTCATCATCAACACGATGGGCAATACTCTAACCGGACCGGATTCCAATAACACCAACGCAAACGACAGCAACACCGAAGTAGATGTTGATGTGGAGAATAACGCTGACGTGAACAACAGGGTTAATATTAAGGCCAACACCGGCCGGAACAAGATTGATCGCAACACCAGTGTCGGTGATCTGCTGACCGGCAACATTAACATCTCCGCCAATGCTGTTAATGTTCTGAACTCCCTGAGTAATCAGGCGGGCAAATTCACCATTGGCATCATCAACATCTTTGGTAACTGGAAGGGCAAGATTAAAACCAAGCCAAGCGGCGAAGATGGAACCGGCGGCGGTAATGAGGGCGGCAGTGGCGACGATAACCCCGTCACGCCGGATACGGGCAGCACGACCGATACAGATGCAACTGAGGACGATATTGAGGTCAGTGTGTTTTCGGAACCGGTAGATCAGGCAGAATATACCGAGGCGCCTAAAGAGCTTGGGGAGATCTCGGACGCGCCAAGAGTCACGCGCGCTCCCGTCTCGGCCGCCGGGGCCAAATTGGCCCTCGGCAAGGGCGGCAGCCAAAGTGTCGAAGGCACAACGCCAATTTCTCGAGCCGCCGATTATGCGCCGGGAATCCTGGGTGCAACCGAGAGCGGCACGACCAAAAGACGAAATCCACTGGGCTTTCTCCCCTATCTGGCTGCCGGATTCCTGGGAATCGTCTTACCCTAGGGTGCACTGGAAATCCTTCTTCGGGCAAATCGCAAAAATTAAGAACTGCAGTATAACTAAAAACCGGTCAGGGTTCTGACTGGTTTTTAGTTGTTATTGACAAGGCTGCCGCCTTCATCTTAAGATGCTTTGCTGTCACCAATATTTAAATTAAGCCAAAGGAGAAAGCCGAGTGCCCCAAGTTTCATCAAAACCGAGCTTCATTATCAGCCTCTCCGGGCGCAGCGCTACTATCGCCGCCGGCGACGGCACCTGTCTTGCCTCCTCCGACCGCGATAAGGTTGGGCAAGAGATAAAAGCACTCATCCCCTCCGGTGAGAACCGGCCGGGTCCAAGCAACAACAAAATCACCTTGCCGCTTAAGCTCAGCCCCAAAATCACCGCCACCCTGCTCTTAGATAAGAAAAACTATACCGCCGATCAGCTCGGCTATCTCAAGAACCTCGCCAAACTCTCACTTTTACAATATATTGAGAACTCAAAACCGGTAACCGATCCGGTTGATCAACTAATCCTGACGCTCCTTAACACCAAAAGCCCGGAGGAGACCGCTCTCATCGCCGAGGAAGCCAAGATTCTTGGCCTGAGCCTGGAGGCCCAGCGCCTGAGCATACTGGTTGAACTGGAAAACTTCTGGGACAACCTCCTTCTCTCACCCCAAAAATTGAGTTTTGAGCGGAATGAAGTTATTCGACGCTGGAAAACGCGCCTGGAAAATGCTCTCAAGGGCTTCTTTACACGCAACCAGGATATGATCACCGCCTATCTCGGCCATGATCGTTTTGTTATTTTTAAAGCGATTTCGGAGCCAGAAGAAGCGAATTTCCGCCGCCTAATGAGAAGTTCCTACAAATCAATCTTTGGCCCGATATCAGATACCTCCATCTCGGGCATCCGAATTGGTTTCGGCAACTCCCATCTTGGCGCCCCGGGTGTCATCGAGTCATACCAAGAGGCTCGACTGGCATTGCAGTTGGGACAAAAGATCCATCCCGAAAAAAGGTGCCACTACTTTGGTGATTTAGGCTTGCTCTCAATCTTGTCCGACAGCAGTACTCAGCACAAAATTAAATTTGCCCAAAAACTGCTCGCCAAGCTGGCTAGCCCCGAGCTTCACCAGACCCTCGAGGTTTTCCTTGACAACAACTTAAATCTCGCCCAAACTGCCCGGAAGCTCGGCATTCACCGCAATACTGCTATTTACCGCTTAAACCAGATTAATGAGGTCATGGGATTTGATCCCCGCCGTTTTGACAATGCCCTCCTCATCAAAATCGCCCTCCTTATTAATAAGTATCTAGCCTGACAAACAACAATGACGAATCATCTAGATTCGTCATTGTTTTATTGTCTTTGGGCTACTCTTCGTCCTCGCGTTCCTTCCCCTCTTCGATGAGGCGCTTGACCTTTTGTCCGCCTTTATGGCCGATCTCCTCGTAGAACTCGTGGCCATAACGCTCGCTTGTCGTTTCACCACCCTTCTCGCCGCCTTTGCGGCCAGCCTCACGAACAGTCATTTCGCCCTTTCCTTCTTTGGCCATATTCACTCCTTGGTTTACTACATCATACCGCGACGACCGCCCTCGGCCTGTTTGCCCTGCTGGATAAGCTCCCGAACGCGCTGACCACCTTTGTGGCCGATCTCCTCATAGAACTCGTGACCATGTGTGCGGCTAGTGGTTTCTCCGCCTTTACGGCCAGCTTCACGAACCGACATCTCGCCCCGCTGTTCACCGCGACCCATTTCCATTGCTCTTGCCATTTAATTCACCTCCCATCCTTCCGTCTTTGAATTGAATTCAACCCCCCAATCTCAATTTACACCAACCGCCGCTTTTTGGGGGATACTCCGTATTGGACTTTTTCCGGCCTTAGTAAACATCTTTACCGTTAAATTGTCTCGAATTCATATCAGTTGACAAAATTCGGTATGACAGGAAAATATAAATTATTCAATGTTTTTATAGCACCCAAGTCTATATTTGCAGCGGTCTCTTTTTTATCTGGGAGAGAAGGAAAGTGGCCTCATAATTATAACTAAAAAAAGCTCCCGATTTTGAGTCAAAATTGGCCGATTCGCCCAAAACAAAGATAACGGGAACCTGATAATATAGTAGAGTCAAAACTAAAATTAATCGAGACGGGAAAGGCAAAAGAATTATGTGGCAACAATGGGTTAATGGCATCTTGGGAATTTGGGTGCTTCTTGTGCCCTTCTTGGGTTTCACGCCGGAAGCACTAACCTCTGTTTTGGTTGTAACCGGCCTCGTCATTGCCATCCTTGGCTTTTGGGGTGCGGCTGAACACCGGCGAATGTAATCCAACTTTTTCTTAAGAAACGATAGTCCGCTTTTGGCGGATTATTGTTTTTTGGCCTCGGCATAGCGCTTTGAGATATGCTACCAATGTTGCGCAACCCTGCCCACAATCTGTCATTTCGAGGCCTTGGAGGCGACCTTCGATTTGACTCAG
>JBBTQI010000008.1:0-12130 GCA_038078835.1 Patescibacteria group bacterium
GATTAGGGGGTTGGGGTGGCTGCGGGGATGTTTGGTGTGAGGGTGGCCTTGATGATGGCATTGGTATACTGGCAGTATTGGCAATCGGTGGCGGGCAGGGGAATCTGATTGCTCTCCAGGCACGCTTTAATCTTGAAAACTACTGGCAGAACCCAGGAATCATCGCCTCGGTAGGGGACGAGCGTTACATCAAACTCCAGTTTACCGTCGAATGAGGCGCCATCTTTCTTGCCGTTGCAAAAGACAAAATAGGCCTGGTTGCTGACGGCAAAGCCGTTTTGGCGAAAGAGCCACTGGTAAATCTCAATCTGCCGCTTGTAGCCCCCTTTGTACTCGTCGTCGAGCGTTATCTCCTTGACCGTGCTGGTTGCCTTGTAGTCAACAATAATGAGCTCGCTACTACTCTTTACCCAGAGATCATCAATCCCGCCGGTTAAAATCAATCCGGTCGGTTTGTGGAGATACTGAATGCCCCGGCGCAGAGAATCCCGCCATTCATCCATCTTCTCGTGAGCAAAGGGCACAGCATCAATGCCGTAATGCTTCATTAAGGGATGAGCCTCGCCCTTGGCCCGATGAAGATCAAACTCTCTCTTTAAGAGCTCGTCAATAGCGCTATTGATTGGCCAGCCGGGCATATCCGGCCGGGCGATGCCGAGTTTCCGGTCAAGATAGAAACAGCGCGGACACTTAACAAAAAGGTCGATCTTGCTCCGGCTGAGCTTAAACGGCTCGGCTGAATTGTTGTCGTAGAGTTTCCTGGCCATGCCTTGCCAATCACTAAATTATCTAATTCTGGTATAGCAAATCTTGAAATAAAAATCAAGGCGCCGGCGAGGAATTTTCCTGGCACACGTTCCGTGAACGTTTACCTGGCTGGAGGCTGGAAAAACTACGGCCTGAGCGTCCCGGCAAAAACCTGCCAGGCCAAAAGTGACTTCGCCGCGAAACTTAAAACGATATAGGCGCGTTCGCCGTAAATATAATCAGACCACTTGCCGACCTTTTTGTATTGGAGATACTGGTTTAGGGCAAAGATGTTAAAGAAGATAAAAATTGAAAAGAAGATCCAGTAAACGAATGTTGGCGGGTTGCCGGCGCTGCCCGGACTCCAAAGATAAAGACCGACGGCCAGCCAGGGCGCGATACTGACGGTGCAGCCAAAGATAAAGGCGGTCCAATCGGTCTTTTGTGTAGTTTGGTTGTGCAGCTCCATCATCCAGCCAAAGAGAATCATAGCAACGTTGGCCAGAAAGACGGGGATGAGGGCGGCGGCATCGTAAATGCCAACCAGCATGCTGATGATAATAATCATGACCGAGGAACTGAAAGCGTACTCAACCCAACGGGCTTTATTAATACCTTTTTCCAGGCCGGCGTTATACTTCTGGTTATAAACGGTTGCGATAACGATATGGGCAATTGCCGACAAAAAAAGAAACGAGGCGACTAAGATACCGAGTGGCAGCTCAAACCAAGTTTGCTGATCCGGCACGAGGCTTTGCGTTGCAGGGTTAAACTTTAAAAACGAGGTCATTACCGGCACTGTCATATCGGTCGAAAGCGCCACCATCGCTATACCCGAAACAAAATGCAAAACCGCCGCGCCGATATTCCATCGCCGCAACTTACCAAATTGACCCTCCGAGTCCATCCTCCTCCTTTTGTTTGAGAACAAGTGATAATTCCATTATTAATAATACTATGAAACCGATCGATTAAACAGTCCGCCAAAATCTTGCTAATATTCTTATCGCAAACCTTTGCGATGCCACTCCGGCTTGTCCCTCGTAGTCTTGCGGAGGGTGGGCAAAGTGGGAAGGTTGAGCTGTTTCGGGAGCATCCTCCTTCTTCCATTCAGCTTTCACCCCCCAATGGTATCGGCCGGTTTTCTGTTTTTACTTCTGGCAATAATTAGGGCGGCAGCTCCGACAAAACAGATGATGATAAATATGAGCAGAGTACCGTAAAGAAACCGGTCTAAGACATAAAGCAGTGTTTTGTCATAGAAAAAATATCGAATTGAAACCTTTGTACCGTGAATGATGAGGCTAAAAAGCAGGGCCAGAAAAAAAACATTACCAAAATTAAAATTATTTTTTCGCACCAACTGAATCACCGAAAGCGTGATAGCCAGTTCCCATATCCATTGGCTGATTTTGAGCGACCAACGGGATTCTGCCTCCAGGCCAAAGAGGTATTGCCAACCGACAACCAAAAGACAGATCAAGACGTAATACCAAATCGGCTGAAGATATTCGACCATTGTCTTTCCAAAAATTTTGACTTTAAACAGAACAAGAAGGGCAAAGAAAACAATGACGGCTAAAAAAATCCCGTTGAACAGAGCGTCGTTGCGGGTGTCAGAGATAAAATTGGCCGGCAAAATATCGAGCTCCGTTCCAGATTGTGTTTTCTCCCCACCCAAACCAAAAGGCGAATTATTCGGACAATCAACTTTTTGTCCGCCGACATAGCAGCCATCCGAACCGCCCTCGATCTTTCCGGACACATACGCCACCCTCGCCACAGAACCTCCTTTTTCCAATGTTTTTATTAAATAATTTGACAGGCGATATTCGGGGTTTGTTCGATTTCTCTGGCTGATTGTTGGCCATTAACGGCCATCAACCAACAATCACCCCGCCGGCGTTACATAAGAATTTCTTAAGTTCATCATAGTTAATGTTTGTCATCTCTTAGACTCCATTAATAATAGATCCAAAACTCATTCTACTCCCTTTAATAATTTTATCAAATATGGGCTTTATTTTAATGAACTCTTAACCATCTATTCGGCATATATGACGCGGCTGCGTTACATATGCCGAAAATAAGATGTTAAGGTGGGGCTTGCTAAACAAAAAATGCCCTCTTTCGCGTTTTCTGTAAAAACGGCTCCGGACGACAACCTTCTTGGCTATTGATCGTATTTATCTTACAGATTGGATTGGCGAGCCAACCGTAGTCTCAAGCTGAAAGCATTGAGCGAAGGTTGGTGGGTCCGGAGGGGCTCGAACCCTCAACCAATGGCTTAAAAGGCCACTGCTCTACCGTTGAGCTACAGACCCGCCTTTTTAAACACGACTAATCTTACCTTAATTTGACTCCGGAGTCAATTATTTTGGAGAACTACCGGTGTTTGAAGTTGAGGAAGATGAGAGAGAGGGGCGGAACAATGACGATCAGAGTGCGGAGATCGTAGAGCATCCGCGCCGCGCGCGAGGCCTCCAGATAGTGATTGCGCGACTCCTCCGGCAGGAAGCCCAGGATGGAGGAGATGACGAGGGCGATGGTCAGACCGCTGTAGACGATCACCTCCAGCGGCGAGATATCACCCGAGCGATTACTCGTCGAATTAATTGCGCCGGAGACAAAAATTATCGAGGCCAGAAAAAGAGCGATGGCGATGGTTGAGGCCGAGGCGCTGGAGCGAACCCAAACCTGGTTTGCCACGGTGGTGTTGCCGTTAAAGAAATCAAAAACAGTCTGGGAAAAATTGTTGGCAATGACGAGTCCGATATAAACGGAGCAGAGAGTGGTGATTGTTTTTTCTCTCCGCAACATAAAACCGTAGGCGATTCCAACAAAAAACGTCAGCCCGATGAAAACATCCCAAGTGGGAAGCGGCATCAAACTCCCTCCACTCCAAGGATAATCTTTATTCCTTGGTTATCTTTTTGTTTCTAATTACTATTATCGCCGAGAGCGGGTCGAGTGTCAACCAATTTCCTAAAACATGGAACATAGATCATGGAGCGCAAAAACGCTTGTTCTATGATCAAAACCAGCGACGCTTTTTTTGCTCGCTCTCTTTGAGCTTCTCCCAGAGTTCGCTCTGGGCTCGATTTGGGTGCCGGGGAATATCAACTTTGACCGTCAAAATGAGATCGCCCCGCCGGCCGCCGCGGTAAGAGTGGCCTTTGCCGGGGAAGCGGAAGGAGGTTTGTGACTGGACGCCGGGCGGGAGATCAAACTTAACCTTTTCGCCGCCCACTTCCAGGCTCAGCTTGTCGCCCAAGACTGCTTGGGCCGGCGAAATGTGAATCTCGGCTTGAACCTGGGAAAAGGCCTGGCTAAAGAGATCGCCGAAAATATCGGTAAAATCGCCAAAGCCGCCAAAACCATCGAAGCCGCTCTGAGCGCCCCGAAAATCAAAACCGCCCTGCCCGCCGTCAAAACCGCCCTGCCCGAAGCGATCGTACCGGGCGCGTTTGACCGGATTAGCCAGGATTTCATAGGCATTATTGATCTCCTTGAACTTCGTCTCCGCCTCGCTGCTGCCGCCTCGGTCGGGGTGGTACTTGAGGGCAAGCTTACGGTAAGCCTTTTTTATCTCCTCCTGACTGGCGTTCCTGGAAACACCCAGAATTTCATACGAATCTTTATTGTTCATAATACATAAAAAACCAAGAAAGAATAACGGATCAAGCTAATAACCCCAATGGCACTGGCTTGCCAGCAAGTTAGCATCTTAGCGGATTAGCTAGATTGCGATATGCTTGACAGAATTGGCTTATTCGCTATTAGTGTTATTAGTTATCCTTTCCTGGATTATTGTGTTGCTTCAATAATCTGTCCCGAGTTGGCGTCAATCGTTTTGGTCAATTTGCCGTTCTTGCCGGCATATTCGACTGTCCAGAGCAGCCAGTTTTTTGGCGGAGTGTGCCGCAGGGTCAGTTTAACGCCGACAAGCTCGTTGTCCTCCCGCCAGACAAGTCCGCCGTTTTTCTCGGCCAACTGCAGAGCGGTGATGTAATTAAACTTCCACAGGGCGGTGTTGATAGGCTGGATTTCGCCAAGGTAGTCCTCCTTGGGGATCAGCGCCCGAATGTAGTTGCCGGAGGTTTGCGAGAAGGTGATGGCCCAGTTGTTGGCTGTGTCGCTCTCGTTGGTATAGACATAGCGGCTGGTGCCGGAGTTGACGCTCAAGCCGGCGGGAATCTCAACCTCGAGAGCGGCGACCTGCCAGCCGCCCCCCGCCTTGTTGCCGGCCAGGGTTAATTCGTCCGCCAGCAGGGCACTAAAATCTTCCGGGTCAGCGTTGGTCAGATTAGTGATCGGCTGGATTTCGGCGGTTGTCGTTTGCTCGGCCGCTTTCTTGTTTTCCTGGCGTTTGTCGAGATATGACCAGACCACGGCGGCGAGAATCGCAATTATAACAATGGCAATCACCGCCGGGCGCTTAAAAATATCCATAATCCCCTCCGTTTTTTGATTTCTATTTTATCTTAATCGAATCAGGGGGATCTGTCCACTTAAGCCGATTGAGCGCTCTCGTCTTGCGGCGGCTCGGTGTTGCTTTGGCCCTGCTCGTACATCTTGGCCCCCAGGGCGGAGAGGGACTGCCCCAAGCTCTCGGTTTGGGCCTTGATCTCCTCAATCTCGTCCCGGGATTTAACCTCGGTCAAAGTTTTGATCTTGGTCTCAACGTCGGCTTTGAGGTTTGAGTCGGCCTTGTCGCCCAAATCTCGTACGGTTTTTTCGGCGGTGTAGATCAGGGTCTCGGCTTGGTTTTTCGCCTCGATCAATTCGCGCTTCTTCTTGTCCTCCTCGGCGTGATCGGCGGCTTCTCTCTGCATGCGCTCAACCTCCGTCTCGGACAAACCGGAGGAGCTGGTGATGGTGATCTTCTGCTCCTTGCCGGTGGCCCTATCCTTGGCGCTAACATGGACGATGCCGTTGGCGTCGATATTAAAACTGACCTCAATTTGCGGAATGCCGCGCGGCGCCGGCGGAATGCCGTCTAAGATAAAGCGACCCAATGTTTTGTTGTCGGCTGCCATCTCTCTCTCGCCCTGGAGGACGTGGATATCCACCTGGGTCTGATTATCGGCCGCGGTGGAGAAGGTCTGGGATTTGGAGGTGGGGATAGTGGTGTTCTTCTCAATCAGTTTGGTGGCGATACCGCCGAGCGTTTCGATGCCGAGAGAGAGCGGTGTTACATCCAATAGAAGGAGGTCTTTGACCTCGCCGCCCAGAACGCCGCCCTGGATCGCCGCGCCCAGCGCCACTGCCTCGTCGGGGTTGACAGAGGAGTTCGGCTCCCGGCCGAAAAACTTCTTCACCGCTTCGCGCACAGCCGGCATTCGGGTCATACCACCCACCAGGATCACCTCATTAATGTCGGCGGCTTTGAGTCCGGCGTCCTTAAGTACGGTACCGCAGGGTTTTAAGCTCCGTTCGATTAAGTCGGCGACGAGAGATTCGAGCTTGGAGCGGGTGATTGTCATCTGGAGATGCTTGGGCCCGGAGGTATCGGCGGTGATAAAGGGCAGGTTGATCTCGCTCTCTTGAGTAGTTGAGAGCTCGATTTTGGCCTTTTCTGCCGCCTCTTTGACGCGCTGGAGAGCCGTTTTATCATTATGAAGGTCAATGCCCTGGTCCCGCTTGAATTCGTCGATGATGTGGGCCATTAAGCGCTGGTCAAAATCATCGCCGCCCAGGTGGGTGTCGCCATTGGTGGATTTAACCTCAAAGACGCCCCCGCCCAACTCCAAAATGGTGATGTCAAAGGTGCCCCCGCCCAAGTCATAAACGGCGATCTTTTCATCCTTCTTTTTGTCGAGGCCGTAAGCCAGAGCGGCCGCCGTCGGTTCATTGATAATTCTTTTGACCTCCAGCCCGGCGATCTTGCCGGCATCCTTGGTGGCCTGGCGCTGGGAGTCGTTAAAATAGGCCGGGACGGTGATGACCGCCTCGGTCACCTTTTCCCCCAGGTAAGTTTCAGCGTCGGTCTTTAACTTCTGGAGAATAAAGGCCGATATTTCTTGGGGGCTGTACTCTTTGCCGTTAATCACGACCCGAACGGAGCCGTCGCCGGCTTTTTTGACCGCGTAGGGGACCTTTTTGGTGTCATCCTCTACTTCTTTGTCGGCGAATTTCCGGCCGATAAAGCGTTTGACGGAAAAAATGGTGTTCTCGGCGTTGGTGACCGCCTGGCGGCGAGCCACCTGGCCGACGAGCCGATCACTCTTTTTGGTTTCGGCGACGACGGACGGGGTCGTGCGCGCTCCCTCAACCGAGGGGATAATTTTAGCTTCGCCGCCCTCAAGGACAGCTACGGCTGAGAAAGTCGTACCTAAATCGATGCCTATAATCTTACCCATATGAGCTCCTTTTTGAGTTTTTCCCTCGCCCCGTTCCTCGGGGAGAGGGTTAGGGTGAGGGGCTTAAGATTTTATCTCTAAAACAAATGTAAAGTTTCCTTTACATTTTGTCAACCCTGCTAGACACGCTATTAAATGGTATTGTGGCTAATTATCTAGCGCAGGTCTTAATTAGTGATTATTCGGCTATGACAGTGGTGTCTAACGGGGTCAATAGTTCGGTTCCTTTGTCGCTTGGCGTTGTTCGTTATCCGTTTTTGCTTTTGAGATTTTGACCTTGGCTGGTCTTAAAACTAGGCCGGAGAGAGTATAGCCGGGCGAAACCTCCTCGACAATCTCGCCGGCCGGCCTGGCCGATTCGACGTCCTCAAGAGCTTCGTGGCGACGCGGGTCGAATTGCTGACCCAAACATTCGATCCGTTCCAGCCCCTCGTTCTTTAAAGCTGTTTCAAGTTGCTTTTTAATCAAAGTGATACCGCCAACCCAATTATTGTTTTCAATTTCCATCGGGACATGTTTGGCGGCCAGCTGAAAATTATCCAGCACCGGCAGGATTCTTTCGATTAGATCGGCGTTTGCCAGCTTAACTAAATTGATCCGATCGCACTCGACCTGTTTTTTGTAATTCAGAAAATCGGCCTGAGTTCTCTGCCAGCCGGCAGTCAGTTCGGCAATCTTATTCTCCAGCTCAATGATCTTTCCGTTATCTGGCTCTATTTTTTTCTGCTCTTTAGTCATATTTGCTAATCTCAAAGATATCATAAGATCACCCCATTGCCAAGAGTGGTTGGGGAAAAGTCTGTTTTTGGGTGTATAATCGAACCGATGGGAATGCCTAAATATCGCGTCTTTACAGTCTTGGCACTTGGCTTTATTCTTGGTGTCGGCGTCGTTGCCCCGAGCGGTTTTGATTTTACTGTCAGCTGGCCGGTCTTGCTTTTAGTTTCGATCGCTCTGCTCTGCGCCGCCTTTCTTAACTTTTTACTGCGCTGCCAAATTTATGTTCTCATTTCGTTTTACTTAATCGCCTTTGCGCTGGGTTTTTTCTGGACCCTTAAGTTTGATTATGAAACCCGAATCGTCTGGCCGAAGGATGAAGTAAAAATTACCGGCCGGATCGTTGAGCGGCCGGAGCTTACGACCCGGAAACAAAACGTGATCGTGCGAGTCGGGGAGGTCAACATTGAGAGCAGCGGCCGATCGTGCTCAAATTGCCGGGGAAAACTGCTTCGCGTCTCTTTGCCCCGCTGGCCTTATTATGGTTACGGCGATCGACTGGAGATAAAGGGTGAGATTGAGCCCCCCGAAGCATTAGAGGATTTTGACTATCCACGCTATCTCAAAAGATATCCGATTTACGGTCTCGTAAATCAACCGACTGATATCAGGCAATTACCCCAGTCAATGTCACCGTATCAGCGGGTACGGCGGGGGCTTTATGCTCTCTCTGCCCAGCTGGAGGAAGTGTTTAGCCGCAATTTGCCCGAGCCGCACGCTTCCTTGGGTGCCGGAATTATTCTGGGCCAGAAGCAGAATTTACCGGCTGACTTTCGTGATCAGCTCGCCCGGGCCGGTGTTATCCATGTGATCGCTCTCTCAGGGTATAACATCAGCATCATTATGATAGCCTTGGGCAATCTGTCAATCATCTATCTTAGCCGCCGCCGAGTCTTTGCCCTTGGTCTCATTTTGGCCGTCTTTTTCACTTTGGCGACGGGAGCGGCGCCCAGTATTATCCGGGCGGCGATCTTTTCCCTGCTGGTGATGTTTGGCCTAACTTTAGGCCGTAAGGGCGACAGCACCAACCTTCTTCTTTTGGCCGCTTTGGTGATGCTGGTCTTTAATCCCTTTTTACTGGCGTATGATATCGGCTTTGAGCTCTCATTCGCCGCCTTCGCCGGTTTAATTTACCTCTCGCCCCGGGTCGGCAAGTATGTGGCCGCGTCGCGACTAAAACACCTCCCCGATTACGTTAAATCGCCGCTGACTGAAACGCTCGCGGCCCAGATTGCCGTGACGCCGATTCTCCTGGCCACCTTTGGCCAGTTGTCATTCGTTTCGCCCTTGGCCAATTTTTTGGTCCTGCCAATCGTTCCTCTGGCTATGACCTATGCCGCCCTTGCCGCCCTTGCCGGCGCTGTTATCCCGTTTTTCGGTCGAATTTTCTCCGACTTGCTTTGGGTCCTGCTGGAGTATATGATCAGAATCACTGAATGGCTTGGCGGGCTGAGAATTGCCGCCGTTAACCTACCGGCGGCGTGGGGAAATCTCTGGCTGGCGCTATACTTGCCCCTAATAATTTGGTTGATAATTTGCCATCGTCAAAAGAGAAAAGGTTGTGTCTAGACGCACCCGCATCATCTTAACCTTCCTGGCTCTGACCGCGATGTTTATCTGGGCGGAGGTGGCCAAGAGTCCGCCGGATAATGCTTTAAGGTTATATTTTTTAGATGTCGGCCAGGGTGACAGCGCCCTCATTCAAAAGGGCAATTATCAAGTTCTAATCGATGGCGGTCCCGACGATAATGTTCTGTCGGAGCTGGGCCGGGTGATGCCGCTCTCCGACCGTCGGATCGAGATAATGATTCTCACGCATCCCCATGCCGATCATCTTGTCGGTCTGAACTCAATCATGAATCGCTATGAGATCGATCAAATCTATGTCGGCGGTGTTATTCACACCAGCAATGCTTACCTGGAGTTTTTAGAGACGATTAAAAACAAGCAGATTCCCTTGGCAGTACCGGAGATTAATCAAATCAAAAATCTTTTTGAGGGCGCAGTGCTTACCTTCCTCTGGCCCGGCAAAGTTGATGCCGAGCAGTCGGTTGAGAATCTAAACAACACTTCGATAGTGAACCGTTTCTGTTATTTTGACCAGTGCGCGCTCTTGACCGGCGACATTGAGACCGAGGAGCAGGAGAGAATGTTTAGTTATTATACTGATAGAGGAATGCCGATTAAGGACAAGTTCAGCGCTGTCGTTCTAAAAGCACCGCATCACGGTTCGGCCAACGCCAACACTGATTCTTTGTATGAAAAAATCATACCGAGATATGTCGTCATCTCTGCCGGCGCCGACAACCGCTACGGCCATCCGCATCGGGCAACCCTGGATACGATTGAGAAGATCGGCGCTCAAATCCTCCGCACCGACCGCGACGGCGCCATTGAGTTCATAGTCGGCGCCGAGGGAGTGCTTCCGGTTCAATAATTATTGATGCTAAAAATATTTGACCGGTTGATTAAATTTTGATAATTTAATGGACGAACAGGGATTGTGGAACTTTACTGGCGTTCGGTGTGAGAGCCCGGTTAGCCAGAGGGTGGTATGGTGTGTGTGATCACAAGCCCTGTTTGCATTATTGGGCATTTTGCCCCTAGCCCCAGTGGTTGTCGGGCGGTTTGCGGGGACCGTCCGGCGGCCACTTTTTCTTTGGAAAATGACCATTGATGTTGCGACCGCACGATAAGTGGTCATTTTTTTACCGGAAAACACAATAGCTGGCGGATGAGGGGGAAATCGATTAAAATAAGAGGTATAGCGATCTTAAAATCAAACGGTATTGTTCGAGAAAAATTTCTATCTCTCAAGGTGGTAAAATCGGCCCAAGCCATGACATCTCGCTTTAGAATGGCTATATTAATCCCTTTTAACTATCTCAGACTAATGCGTCTTAATCGCAAATATTTAAAAGTTGCCTCCGGTTTTGCCGCTGCCGCGCTTGTTTTAGCGCCTTTTTTCATTTATAAGAGCGCCGACAACTTTGAAAATTTGGGTTATCTGGGTTTCTTTATTGCCAATTATCTTGGCTTTGGTGTTGCGGTTTTGCCGGCGCTCATTAAAAGCTTAAATCCCATTTTGCTTATCTTGGTCGGATCGGTTGGCGTGACAATCGATGAATACTTCGCCTGGTATTCGGGCAGTATCTCAGAGGAACTTAAGCCGAAGGGCAAATTAAACGAGAGAATTGAAAAATTTGTTAAAAATAAAGGCCTTTGGGCCATCTTTATCCTTGCTCTCATCCCTTTTCCGGACGGAGCGGTTTACGCCGTCTCGGGTTTTGCTGCCGGCTTTTATCGCATCTCTTTCCGGCGATTCTTTCTGGCTAACTTCTTGGGCAAACTGATCCGAACGACAATCCTTGTTCTTATTGCTCTAAAAATATTCACCTAAAGTTTTTTGACATTTAGGAAATGTCTTATCCCGGGAGTGGGGTTTAAATAGAAAAGGGAGAGGGCGCGAGGCGCCTCCTCCCTAGCGGTTCATTCTTTCTCCAGCCGGTAGAGGGCCGATTGCCAGATCCCACTGTCGATTCCGGCTTCGGGGATATCTTTCATGAGTAAGTGGGCCTCCTCCAGAGTGCGGGCCACCACCAGGGCGATCGGCCGGAAGAAGTTGTCCATATCGGTGATGGTGTAGCAGGCAAGAGGAAGGGTGTGAATCTCACGCTCCCACCTCATCTCCCGCTCCTGTATCTCGACCGGGACGCTCTCGGGGTTTCTCTCCCAGTGATCAATGAGTTGGTAGCCGATCTCGGCAATGGCGTGAAGCACCTGCCAGAGAATGAGTGTTGTCCCGGAAGTATCGACGTTGTGGGTACCGCAGCCAATTTTCTCGAGATGAGCGAATGTTCGGTCACCATTGGTATCGACCCAGATGCCACGCGAGTTGAATCTGACCTCAACCCAGGTGATCTCCGGCGCGGCGTTGGCGAGCAGGGGCGGGATGCGCTCACCTAGCTGTTCCCAGAGGTATTCACTGCTTCCAAGGTGGAGCATATATCGGCCAAAAAGTTCGTCAGGCAGCCAATTGATCGTCGGCTGGCCGCCACTATAGAATCTCAATTGAGGGTAAGCCTCACGCAGCTCGTCTGCTGTCGCGCTCATTGCTTTTGTTTCCTCTCAATCTTGTCGGGGCACCTCCGTCTTACCAAAAAACGACCCGTGCCGTCAATGATGGGGTTCTGCGGAGGCTGAGATACATTGGTAACAAATCTGGTATGATTACTGATCAAAAC
>JBBTQI010000009.1:0-112989 GCA_038078835.1 Patescibacteria group bacterium
AGGAGCATTAAAAAAGCGAGCTCTCGAAAGCTCGCTTTGTGGTGTTGTTAGCCCCATTGGCCCAAGCGTTAGGGGTCGCGGACGTTGAGGATAACGGTCGCCCCTCGTTCGGTGCCTTTCAGGGGCGTGATTGAGTACTTCCCCTTAAGGGCGGCGGTGAAGGTGACCTCGCCCGCGGCGGCCAAGGTCACGATGACGTTGTCCGGTTGAATGATCTCCAGCCGGTCGGCGTTCTCGGTCTTGGCCGCCACCTTGGTGCCCTTGACGGCGACGTACTCACCGCCCTCCTTGGCCAGCTCCTCGGAGCCGTTCTCCTTATAGAGCTTGACCGCCGGCACCGCCGGCGGCGTGCCGGCGACCACCTCGAGGGTGGTGTCGTCGCTGCCCCGGATCGTTGGATCAGTGGCCAGAAAGATCTCCAGCCGGAGGCGGACCCGGCCGGTCTTGGCTGGCTTGAATTCGAATGTTGAGACCGGCTCCAGCACGCCCTCCGGCTCGCTGGCCACGATCTCGGCCTCACCCCGAAGGTCGCTGTTGGGGTGAGGCGGCTGGTCTCGGACACCGGTGGACGGTGTCCAGTCGGGAACAACGACAATCCGAGTCGTCGTCCCCAGGCTGACTAGCCACTCCGTCGTGTCCCCTTTGGAGAGGGGAACGAGCTCGCCTAGCGAGGTGCGGGCGAGCGTCGCTTTGAACTGAATCGGCCGTGCCGCCGGCCGGCTCTCGCTCCCGCCGCAACCGGCCAGAGCCGCCGCCATGGCGGCCAGGACAGCGAACATCGAACTCATCGATCGCATCTTCGAACCCTCCTTCGTATCGCATAGTGCCTGGCTCAGCCGAAGCTGACGGCTTGCGATCACCGGATTTTCTTCCCCTTGTCATCCTCGGGCTTGACCTGAGGATCCAACAATAGTATTAATAACTATTTTTGGATTCCGGATCCGATTCGACTACGCTCACGGCCTGAGTGAAATCGAAGGCGGGTCCGGAATGACAGATAGCGGAACAAAACTACGGTTATCGCAAATTGGCGTTTACAAGCGCTCAGTGATATGACGCATTATCCTAGCACGGAACTGAAAAATTGTCAAGATTGAAAAAGGTCTCCGAGTGTGATATTCTGCAGAGTAACAATCCGGCCATCGAGAGTAGGACGTTTTCACGTTCCGGCGTTTTTTAGGAGAAAATTTCAGAGAAGCTAAGTGCGAGAGGCCGATTCGGTGAGTGCCCGCGACATTAAGAACCAATCAAGATTTTGTTACTTATAGCTTAAGACTAGTCACCCTGCGGGTAATCACCCGAAGGGTGAAAAGGAGATAGAATGTTTACTGCCGCCGTGAGTATCGCGATCGCCGCCGCCGTGATCGCTTTAATTTATGCCCTTATTCTTATCTCCGTCATTTTAAAGAAACCGGTCGGCAACAAAAAAATGGCCGACATTGCCCGGGCCATTCAAGATGGCGCCAAGGCTTTCTTGAATCGCCAGTACTCAACCGTCGCCGTCGTCGCGGCTGTTCTCTTTATTATTCTTTTATATGTTTTTAATTGGCAAACTGCCGTCGGCTTCTTAACCGGCGCTCTCTTCTCGGCGCTGGCCGGCTATGTCGGAATGAATGTGGCGGTCCGGGCCAACGTTCGTACCGCCGAGGCCTCCCGCAAGGGTGTGGCCAGCGGTATGAGCGTCGCTTTTAACTCCGGCGTTGTCACGGGTATGTTCGTTGTCGGCTTAAGCCTACTGGCCGTCGCTGTTTTCTATGCCATTTTTCGCGATACCACGGCGCTTATCGGCTT
The DNA here is from genome assembly GCA_038078835.1 of Patescibacteria group bacterium. Lineage (GTDB taxonomy): Bacteria > Patescibacteriota > UBA1384 > XYA2-FULL-43-10 > 1-14-0-10-43-13 > JBBTQI01. Next base: position 1,792 of record JBBTQI010000009.1, read on the forward strand.
TGGTTTCGGCGGCTCATTGATCTCCATCTTCGCCCGCTTGGGCGGGGGCATCTTTACTAAAGCGGCGGATGTCGGCGCCGATCTTGTCGGCAAAGTCGAGGCGGGCATCCCCGAAGATGATCCGCGCAACCCCGCCGTCATCGCCGACAATGTCGGCGACAATGTCGGCGATGATGCCGGTATGGCGGCCGATCTCTTTGAGACCTACTCGATTACGGCCGTCGCCGCTATTCTTCTGGGTTCGCTGACCTTTCCCGACTTTGAAAATGCCGCTCTATATCCGCTTGTCTTGGGCGGCATCTCAATTTTCTCCTCAATCATCGGCACCTTCTTTGCCCGGATGGGTAAGCGGAGCAAGAGTATTATGGGAGCGCTCTATCGCGGCCTGGCCACTGCCGGCATCCTGGCCGCTATCGCCTTCTACTTTGCCACCAAGTGGCTTATGGCCGACAACGGTCAGTTCGAAGCCACTTCTATCTATCTGGCGGCTCTGGTCGGGCTGGCGGTGACGGCCCTAATGGTGATCATTACCGAATACTACACCTCGACCAAATTTAACCCTGTTCGTTCTATCGCCAAAAGTTCTATTACCGGCCATGGCACCAATGTTATTACCGGCTTAGCGGTATCGATGCGCTCAACGGCACTGCCGGTGCTGGTGATTGCCGCCGGTTTAATCGGCGCGTATACTCTGGCCGGCCTTTACGGCGTCGCAGTGGCTGTAATGAGTATGCTCTCGATGGCCGGGATGATCGTTGCCATCGATGCTTTTGGTCCGGTTGTCGATAACGCCGGCGGTATCGCCGAGATGTCACAGATGCCCGACGACGTTCGCGTGCACACCGACGCGCTCGACGCGGTTGGCAACACAACCAAGGCGGTGACGAAGGGCTACGCTATTGCCTCAGCCGGCCTGGCGGCGATTGTTCTTTTTGCCAGTTATACGGAGGAGCTGACTCGGGCCGGTCAATCGCTCGCTTTTGATTTGGCTGATCCTTATGTCATTATCGGTTTATTCATCGGCGGTCTTCTGCCTTATTACTTTGGCTCACTGGCGATGGAGGCGGTCGGCAAGGCGGCCGGCGCCGTTGTTGAGGAGGTCCGCCGCCAGTTTCGGGAGATCAAGGGGATTATGGAGGGCAAGGCCAAGCCTGACTACCGCCGGGCGGTTGATATTGTCACGCAGGCGGCAATTCGGGAGATGATTCTGCCGACATTTGTCACTGTCGCCACTCCGCTTCTGGTTGGTTTTCTCTTGGGGCCGGTGGCGCTGGGCGGCTTTCTGGTTGGTACGATCATTACCGGTCTCTTTGTTGCTATCTCGATGACCTCCGGCGGCGGCGCCTGGGATAACGCCAAAAAATATATTGAGAGCGGCCACTTTGGCGGCAAAGGTTCCCTGGCTCATCAGGCGGCGGTCACGGGCGATACCGTGGGCGATCCCTACAAGGACACCGCCGGGCCGGCCATTAATCCGATTATTAAAGTAGTTAATATTATTGCTCTGTTAATCGCGCCGATTTTGGCCGAGAATGCCATTACTCAAACGACAAAGATTGTCATTGTGGCAGCCTTCTTGATTCTTGCTGCCGGCTATGTCATCTTTGGGCCGAAAGAAGCAAAAGCAACCGACAGATAAAATTTAGACAAACGAATGTCGAAACACCTGGACGATGATTTTGTGAGGGTGGAGCTAACCCTTGACCGTATTGAGGGCGAGTTGGCTGTTCTGGTTAATGCCAAGAGCACGTTTGACGTTCCCGTTAAATATCTGCCGAAAAATACCAAAGAGGGCGATATCGTTTATCTTATTTTAGCCACCTCGGCCGGCGAGCGCCGCCAGCGCGAGATCAAGGCCAAAGAACTCTTGAATGAGATTTTGCGGGGAGAGTAAGAGTATTAGTTTGGTAGTCGGTCGATGTCTGACGTCGCCCTTTCGGGCATCATCGTATCTTGTTATAATGATAGTTGAATATTGTGGCAAAAAAACAAGAGAAAAGAAAAATACCGTCCAGCCTGAAGAAGACGGGCAAGATTTTGTTACTTGTCTTTGTTTTGTTTGTATCACTCCCCTTAATTGCCCTGGGAACTTACTCGGCACTTAACGCCAATCACATCTATGCCAATCAGTACGTCGGCGAGATCAATTTAGCCAAGCGAACCCGGGCCGACGCAACGGCAATTCTGACCAAGATGGCCGGCGACTACAATGCGCTGGAGATTCCGCTCCAATATCGTTTCGAAAATGAGGAGAGGAGTTATAGCATCAAGCCGGCGGAGATCGGGGTGCACTTTGATATCGAGGCGACGGTGAATGAACTCTGGCAGGTCGGCCGGGACGACAACTTCGATCAAGCGATGAAGCAACAGGCGCGCTCCATCTTCCGCCCCACGGTTCATCAAATGGTCTATCGCTATAATGAAGAGGCGCTGGCAAGCAAAATCCGCACTCTTGCCAAGGAGTTGGAGATACCCGAGAAGGACTTCTCTCTCTATTACAAGAATGGTCGTTTCGGGTTGACAGTTGATCGCGAACCGGGTCGCCGCATTCCTCGAGAGGAGATCATCTCCAGGATTAAAACCAATATCGGCGGTTTGAAAACCGAGACGATTAGTTTTTCATCCCAAGCCAGTCAACCGGCTGTCTTGCCGGAAAAGGCCGAGGCGCGTCTGGCCGAGGCCAATCGCATTATTGAATCGGGTGATCTTGTTCTGGAGCACGAGAGCCAGTCTTTCACACTGGACAACGAGACGATCGGCGGTCTGATTAAGTCAAAAACCAATGGTGACAACCTGGAGATTTACTTTGATGACGGACGCTTAAACACCTTCGTCAATTCGATCGCCGCCGCCCTCAACGTTGATCCGGTCAACGCGCGGCTCAAGATTGAGGGCGGGCGGGCGACCGTCTTTCAGACGGCTCAGGCCGGAAAAACGCTTGATGTCGACAAAACCAAGTCGGCTGTTATTAGCGCTCTCCTAACCCGGATTGATGACAGTGCCGAGATTGCCCGGCCACAGAAGATTGCCTTGGTTGTGCAAACAAGGGAGCCGGAGATTAAGGAGGCCGATATCGGCAATCTGGGTATAGTCGAGTTGGTCGGCAATGGCGTAACGGACTTTAAGGGCTCACCCTCAAATCGGGTTCACAACATTCAAACGGGTGCGGCCGCTCTCAACGGCATTCTGCTGGCGCCGGACGAGACCTTCTCGACGCTGGCCAAACTGGGCGAGATAAGTGACAAATCGGGCTATCTGCCCGAGCTGGTTATTAAGGAGAATAAGACTATCCCCGAATTTGGCGGCGGTCTCTGTCAAGTCTCTACCACCCTTTTTCGGGCGGCACTGAACGTCGGCATGGAGATTGTGGGCCGTCAAAATCATAAGTATCGCGTCAGCTACTACGAGCCGCCCGTTGGTATGGATGCAACGATCTATGATCCGGCGCCCGACTTTAAATTTAAAAACAACTATGTCAGCCACATTCTAATTCAGTCCAAAGTTGAGGGGACCAAGATCACCTTTGAATTCTACGGGACCAAAGACACGCGCCAGGTTGAGATTGGCGAGCCGGAGACCTGGGGCGAGGTCTCGCCGGGCAACCCGGTAGTGACTGAGACGGATACCTTGCCGCCGGGCGAGCGAAAACAGATCGAGAAGGCCCACGCCGGCATCTCGGCCAAGTTTCATTACAAAGTCAGTCGCGAGGGCGAGATACTGCAGGAGACTGATTTCCGCTCCAAATACGTTCCCTGGCCGGAGAAGTGGCTGGCGGGGAAACAATCAACACCGCCACAGCAATAAATCCCAAATAAAAATCCGACAGCCGGCGGACCAAATCACAAATAAACAACAAATTCGAAATAATGAAATTTCAAGCACTGGATCGTTGGTATTTGGAAATTGGAATTTATTTGTGGTTTGGTATTTGAGATTTGAATTTTTCCCGCCGAAGGCGGGGTGGAGGGGTAAGTGAGGGAGAGTTGGCATAGTTGGTCGGTTTCTGAGATTGAGCGCCATTTTGAGGTGGAGGCAAGTTTAGGCTTGTCTGAGATTCGCGCCAAGCATGGTTTGACCAAGTACGGACCCAACTCTTTTGTTCAGCTGAGAGAGGCTGGTTTCTGGGGCATACTTCTTAGTCAGTTTAACAACTTCTTTATCTTCCTCTTGGCGGTTGCGGCGGCTATCTCTTATTACGTTGACGGTCTGATTCAGGCGTTAATTCTGATTGCGATTATTACCATTAATATCGCACTTGGTTTTTTTCAGGAATATAAAGCCGAAAGGGCTCTGGCCGAGCTAAAGCGGTCTTTCTTGGCCAAGAGCAAGGTTTTACGAGCCGGACATATTAAGGAGATATCCAATGAATTCCTGACCTTGGGTGATGTTGTTCTGGTTGAGGCTGGCAACAAGGTTCCGGCTGATTTGCGTTTATTTGAGGAGGAGTCGCTTCGGGTGGATGAGTCGGCGCTAACCGGAGAGTCGGTGCCGTCAAGTAAGAGTGTTGCGCCTCTGTTGAAAGAGACACCGCTGGCCGATCGTCACAATATTCTCCACGCCGGATCTCTGGTGGCCGCCGGCCGTGGCCATGGTATTGTGGTTGCAATTGGCCGGGGGACTGAATTTGGCCGGATCGCCGATCTGGTTCAACAGGGCGAAGAGAAAACTCCTCTTGAACGCCAGATTGCTTATTTAGGCAAAATCATCACTCTTTTTTCGATCCTTTTCTCTCTGGCGGTCTTTGCCCTTGGGTTTTGGCGGGACTTTGAGGTCTTGCCGCTTTTGACCTTTACTATTGCCCTTCTTATCGCGGCCGTCCCGGAAAGCTTGCCAACAGCAATTACGCTGGCTTTGGCTGTCGGCGTGATGCGGATGGCCCGCCAGAAGGCGATCGTGCGCAAGATGGCGGCAATTGAAACGTTGGGCACGGTTAATATTATTGCAACTGACAAGACCGGCACCCTAACTGATAACCATCTGACGGTCGGCCTTATCTCTCTCTGGGAGCGGGGCAGTTGGGAGAGAGTTGATTTTCACGCTAAGGCGAGGATCGATCGCGAGATCCGCGATCTTCTGGTGCGGGCTATTGCTTGCTCTAACATTAATACTAAAGAAAGCGGCGGTTTTATTGGCGATCCGGTCGAGGTGGCGCTGGCGGAACGGGCAAAGATGAGCGCCGGGGGAGTTCTGGCCGACGCCAAACGCTGCCATCGTCTCTTTGAGATTCCCTTTGATTCCGACAGGAAATATATGGCGGTGCTTTGCCGCCGCCGCGGCGTTAGCGAGTTGATTGTCAAGGGGATGCCGGAGCGCGTGATCTCCTTTTGCAACTTAAGTCTTCGGGGCAGGGAGAAGGCTCTTTTGGAGGCGGCAGATTTGAGCCGGGCCGGTTACAAGGTAATCGCGCTGGCACGGCGGCAAGGCGGTGTCCGTCCTAAAGCGCTGGCCAGTATGGAGCTTTTGGGTCTCTTTGCTCTGGTGGATGAACCTGCTTCGGGTATCCGCGAAGTCATTCAGCGGGCAATGCGCGCGGGAATTCGCCCCGTAATGGTCACCGGCGATCATCCCGAAACCGCTCGTTTCGTGGCCAACTCAATCGGCCTTGCTGTGGCTGATGACGAGATAATTATCGGCACAAAGATGGATCGGATGACTAAGGCTGGTTTGCGGCGGGCGCTCCAGCGGGTTAAGATCTTTGCCCGGGTGACGCCGGAGGATAAGACCAGAATAGTCAGGTCATTCCAAGAGTCGGGCTACACCATCGCGATGGCCGGCGATGGCATTAATGATGCTCCGGCGATTAAAGAGGCGGAGGTGGGAATCGCGATGGGGATTAAGGGAACAGACGTCGCCAGAAGTGCTTCTGATATTGTTTTGGCCGATGATCGCTACAAAACAATCGTTGCGGCCGTAGAGTACGGCCGGACAATTTTTGACAACATCAAAAATGTCATTGTTCACCTGCTTGCCGGTAATTTTAACGAGATGCTGTTGGTGGGATTTGCCTTTCTGGCTAACTTGCCTTTGCCGATTACGACGATTCAGCTCCTCTGGGTTAATCTGATTACAGACTCCTTCCCGGCCCTGGCGCTGAGTTTTGAGAAGCCCTCCCGTCAGGTTCTCTTGGAGCCGCCGCGTTCCAGTTCGGTTAAGTCGCTTCGCCGCTCCCTTGCCTACACCGTCGCTCTCTCTCTGGTCTCCTTCATTATCTGTTTGGGGCTCTATTTATCAAATCTGGACAAATCTCCCGAGCGGGCCCGAACCATCACCTTTACCTTCTTTGTTTTAGTGCAACTAGTACTTTGTTTTTCAATTCGCTCCAAGAAAAGGATTTGGCAGGAGCCAAAAGGTTTTCTTGAGAACAAGCCCCTGTCTTGGGCCGTTCTGCTCTCGCTTGTCCTTCAGGCGGCACTTTTCCTCCCGCCGTTTCGAAGCGCCTTTGGCCTGGTCTTACTTACTCCCAGCGAGATAATACTGATGATTGTGCTGGCACTGTTTGCTTTTGCTCTGGCGGAGGTGATTCGTTACTGCTTTGATCGTTATTATGACTACAATATGATAAAAAGGGAGACGATTATAGCAAAAGTGCTCGCGCTGCCGGCCAAACATTAAACCCGGCGGTTTCCTCTTTCTTGTTTCTGGCCTATCTGCTTGCGGCCGCCTACCGCCCCGCCCCCTTGAACCGCAAGTGGGGTGTCGTTCTCATCACCCTCTATATTATCTTCGTTTTTGTGGAGATTGCCTGATCTGGACAAAAAATGCCGCTTGTAATATATTAAAACCGGATAATTTTCGGTTTGTCGATGAAACAGCTCTCTTTTTATAAAACCAAGCGGACTCACGTCGCCATTATGCGGCAGTCTTTGGGTGTGCTGGAAAAGATCATTTTCGGCGAGAAAACGATAGAGACGCGCTGGTATAAGAATCGATCTCAGCCCTGGGACGCGATCGAGCCGGGTGATGTTGTCTATTTTAAAAATGCCGGCGAGCCGGTGACCGCTCAAGCGACAATTGGAGTGGTCCGGCAGTTTGAGGATTTGACGCCGGCAAAGATCAGGGCCATTCTTGAGGAGTATGCCGATCGGATCGGTATTGACCCGGGAAACATTGATGATTTTTGCCAGCGCCATCGGGATAAAAAATATTGCTTACTAATCTTTCTGCAGAATCCCCTGGCAGTTAAACCTTTCGAGATCAACAAAACCGGTTTTGGCAATCAGACTGCCTGGCTCGTCATCGATAATATCGATAAAATCAAAAAAACTACCGTAACTCAACCCAAGCTCCTTGGCCGCAAACAGTGATTTCGTACAGCTATTTTTGCTGCTGGGTTTTTGTTTAGCCAACTCTTGACAATTTAGGGAACTGGAGTACAATATTGTCATCCGCAAGGGAGGCGGTTGTGGTTTAGGGGGTGTTGTAATGGTTACGGCAATTGTCGTCGGTAACGCCGGTGTGATTACGACCGGCGATGAGTTCGTAGAAACAATCCTGCCGCGGCTGCGGCAGGCCGTTTGCCACCTCGCAGATCTTGGTGTCCGGCGCATCATCATAGATATGGCGGAGGTCCAAGATTTTCGACGAGGAGGGAGGCGGTGCGTTGATCTGGGCCTACCAGGCGGCTCAGAAGCACGGTGTCGAGCTGTGCCTCAACCCGCCCGCAGCGCCCGCGCCGCGGCTTGGCTGGATGTACCTCTCCGCCTTTATTCCCTTTGTGGATTTGGCGGAGTTTCTTGGAACCGCGCACTAGGCGCGGCGCAGCACTCCCGGGATACACCGGGCGCCCCGATATAGGGCGCCTTTTTGTGAGTATTTAGTTCTTTGCTGCTGTTGCCTGAGATTCCGGTGCCGGTTATTAACGCCGGTGAGACCTTGGCAGCCCGCTTTGATATTCCCCGTTCATAATGACGGATAACTAAGGCATCGGCATAGTTGCTGATAACTCGAGCCGTGTCCTCGATTGTTTCGCCTTTAGCAGCCGAACTAAACTCCTTGGCATTCTCAGAGGAGATAACTGAGCCACCAAGTTTCAGTGCGGCCGTTTCAAAAGAAAGACGTGTTCGTGTGCTCGGTTCATAAAAAAGACAAGCGACAGCTTTGTTTTTAAGCGATTGAGGAAGTTTGTCCTTCTGGTCCAACCGCTCAAGTTCCTTTGCTAATATAAAAAAATTCTCAATCTCCGCCGCATTCGAGAATTGTTGGGTGCTAATCAAGTGTTTTATCACATAACCTCCTTTCTGCAACCATTATATTGATTGGTTCAAAAAGATCAAGGCACTGGACCAATCCACTGGGTTGTTCTCGGGTATCTTTGTGTGTAGAATCGAATCATGAGAGTGATAAAAGCTCGTCAAAAAATAACCCTGACTGAGATCGAGGAGATGGCCGGGAAAATGTTCGGCGATTTGGTTAAGGGTGTTATTGATATTGAAAAAGAGATAATCGCGCTCGATACGGAGATGCATGTTGATGAAGAAGTCTTGCTTCTTGAACAGGGATCGGGACAGGGCGACTTATGGGGCATCAATCTCTATCCGGAACTTTATGGCAGTGATGATTTCATTGAATTTGACTCGATGATAAACCTGCGACCGTCACAGAATAATCGCTCTCGTGGTGTAGAGAGTAAAGAGATTCAAACGAGGATTAGAAAAATTATCGAGAAGGTCATTAAAAAATGAATCTGATCCATCACAAAAACCTTGGTCCCAACCGCTGGTTTGCTGAGTCTCTTTCCTGGCAGATGGCCAACATTGGCAGTGAAGTTCATCGAACAATTTCTTGGCGCGAGAAGGGCAATAATGAATATGCCAATCTGGCGTTTGAGCGGGCACTGGAACTGATTGATCTTACTATTGAAGATCCTAAAAACCGCCGCCGCTCGCGGGAGATACTTAAGTTTAGAGAGCTCTTTACCGACTGGTATCTTGGAGAGGGGAACTATATCGTTTCGGGGGAATCATTAGATAAATATTTTTTACCCTTTACTTTCGCCGCCCGCTTGGGGAGATAAGTTCATTTTTGGTTTCGGATGAGGTTATCGCGCCGGAGTTGGGGTGGCGAGAAGTTTGCCCTTGGCTTTTTCAACATCCTTGCTCCGGCTGGCAGCAGAGATGAAGGCCATGAAGAGAGGATGAGGGCGGAGTGGACGGGATTGGAGCTCTGGGTGGAACTGAGTGCCGACAAAGAAGGGGTGACCCTTGATTTCAATGATCTCAACCAAATTACGCTCAGGGTTGATGCCGGCGATAACCAGTCCCGCCTTTTCCAGCTGGTCACGATATTTATTATTGAGCTCATAGCGGTGGCGGTGACGCTCGATAATCGTTAAAGGCTCGAGGCTTAAGGCCGAAGGCAAATCATTGTCTAGCCTTCGACCTTCGGCCTTTGGCGTCTGTCTGTAGGATTTATATGAAATAGTTCCTTCCTTGAGCTTACAGGCATATCCCCCTAAACGCATTGAGCCGCCGTAATCTCGCATCTCCAGCTTCTTTTTCTGATCCGGCATAATATGTATGACAGGGTATGAAGTTTTAGGATTAATCTCCTCGGTGTGAGCACCCTTCCAACCGCAGACATTGCGGGCGAATTCGATCGTGGCAATTTGCATACCGTAGCAGAGACCAAAATAAGGAATCTTATGTTCTCGACAATAGCCGGCGACGGCAATCTTGCCCTCAATCCCGCGGGCACCAAATCCGCCCGGCACAATCACGCCATCGTAGTTCTTAAGATTACCTAACCGAGCCTGATTCTTTTCGTATTCTTCGGAGTTAAGCCAGGTTAACTTGGGTTTTAAATTCTGACTCCAGGCGGCGTGCTTGACCGCCTCAATGACGGAGATGTAGGAATCGGCCAGGAGATAATCGCCGGTACCAAAGTATTTACCAACGATGCCGATTTTCACCTCCCGACCGCCGTTATGAGCGTGATGGGCCAGTTCTTTCCAAGCCGAGAGGTTAGAAGGCTTTTCCGGCAAGCCAAGGTGGTGGAGGATCTTGTTACCAAAGTTTTCACTTTCAAAATTTAGGGGGATGTCATAAATCGAATCGACATCCGGCGCCGAGATGGCGTTCTCCGGTGCGATACTGCAAAAGATCGCCAGTTTTTCGCGGCGCTTGCTATCGATCGGTTTTTCGGAGCGGCAGAGAATAAAATCAGCCTGAATGCCGCAGGAGTTCAGTTCTCGTGAGGCGTGCTGAGTCGGCTTGGTCTTCATCTCGCCAACTTTGGAGGGGATGGGCAGATAGGAAACAAGAACAAAGATAACATCCTTGGGGTTTTTCAGTTTCATCATCCGGGCTGCTTCCAAAAAGAGGAGGTTTTCGTATTCGCCCACCGTGCCGCCGATCTCAATAATGGTGATGTCCGCTTTGGCCTCCTTTGTGGCGGTTTTGATCCGGCGGATAATCTCCTCAGGAATGTGCGGCACAACCTGGACGCACTTGCCGTCATACTCCAGATTGCGTTCACGATTGATAACCGTCTGGTAGACCCGTCCCGTTGTCATATAGTTGATTTTAGTGATATTTTCATCCAAAAAGCGTTCATAGTTGCCGCAATCCTGGTCGGTCTCATCACCATCGACGGTGACAAAGACCTCGCCGTGCTCCGTTGGATTCATGGTGCCGGCGTCAACATTAATATAAGGGTCAGCTTTCATGGCCGTGACACGGTAACCCTTGCTCTTTAGGATAGTGCCGATTGAGGCGGCAGCGATTCCCTTGCCGACCGAGGACATCACACCGCCCACCACGAAAATGTATTTGGACATTCACCTCCTTTAAAAAAATAGTTCTTTTTAGTGTTTTTCTTTATTGTAATGATTCCCAAAATGGTTGGCAAGTAGAGTCAGTGTTGATTTAATGATATCAGTGGATAAAATCAACAGGCATTATTTTGGAAGAACTCGAAGAATTTGCGCCATTTTGCAAATGGTTCCCTTTTTGCGTTGCCTGATTTTAAACGGCTCGCTGGCCCAGGGGAAAGCCAGGCCGGATTCCGATATCGATATTTTAGTGATCGGCCGGGACGGCCGGATCTTTACGGCCCGGTTTTTTATTCTTTTACTCTCGACCTTGCTGGGTGTCAAGCGCTCAAGCGATGATGCCAAAAGTCATGCCGGCAAGTTTTGTTTTAACTATTTTATGACGACATCATACTTAAAGATCCCCGCCGGCCGCGGGACGGCGATGGATCGATATTGCGCCGAGAATTATTCGAAAAGCGTTTTGGTCTGGGGCGATAAAAAAACTTTCCGGCGATTTTTTGAGGAAAACGAACGCTTGTTTGCCTTAGCTCAAAAGTCAAAAGACAAAGACCAAAACCACGGGTTAAAAATTGGTATGAATGAGATTTGCGCAAATATTCTTCGAACAAACTTAAAGCGAGTGAGAAGCTCTCGGCTGATAGGTTTTACTTCAAACAATACCAGCCGGTACAAACCCCATCAAGATTTTCCGATCTATACCACAATGGTGCGATTGATCGGAATATTTGGCGAGATGATGCTAGGGGGGCGATTTGGTGATTGGGTGGAGAGAATCCTAAAAAAGATTCAAATTCGGCGGATCGAGCGCGATCCGCGAACGGCACGACATCCGAATTTAATTGTCTACAACGACCAAGAACTGCTCTTCCACCCGCCCGGGAGGAGCCCCGGGAGGAGCATTGACAGTCAAAGGTAATTTTGGTACGCTTAAAATGCTAAAACGCCCTGTGAGGTCGAAAGACATTTGCAGGGCCTTTTTGTTTGTGCTATTATATTTTTAATGAAACAGGAGAGGGTGCTATTATTAATTGACGGCAGTAATTTCTATTTCAAGTTGAAGAGCTTGGATTTGCAAGATCTGCTCTATTTTGATTTCCATCGTTTTGCACGTTATTTGGCAAGGTCAAGTAAGCTTATCAGATCCTGTTATTATGTTGGGAGGATTAGGCAAGATGGAACCAAGAAAACAAGGATATTGTTCGATGGACAACAAAAATTAATCGGGCTTCTAAAGAAATGCAACTTTCATTATAGCCTTGGTTATTTGCTTAAGAATGATGGTGTTTACCATGAGAAAGGTGTAGATGTTCAAATTGCTACCGATATTTTGGTTGCAGCATATGAAGATATTTGCGATCGAATAATTCTTGTCTCTTCTGACACGGATTTGTCTCCAGCGATCAAAAAGGCTCAAGAAAAAGAGAAAGCGGTCGAGTATATTGGCTTTTCTCATCAGCCAAGCGTGGCTATGGTTTCGGTTTGTAAAGAGTCTAGACTTCTGTCCAGGGAGGATGCAGAGCAATTCATAAAAACAGATAGAAAAGGCTGAATGGCGATAATTAAGATGATTGGCACTGGCATATTGATACTTAATTTAATAAAAGGCGGCAGATGGAGGAGCGGGTACAAAAAATTACAACAAAAGGATTGATCTCAAAGGAAGGTAAAATATTAATGGTTCGCGACAAGATCGGAAATTGGGAATTACCTGGTGGTTGTATTAAATTTTGGCGAAGAACCTAAAAGCGCTCTTATTAGGGAATTAAAAGAAGAATTAAATGCCACCAAAATTACTGTTGATAAATTGGTTGACGTACTAAATATTTGCCAAGTCCAGCACGACAAGAGCTCCTATCAATATATTGTTTTAGTGTTTAATTGCGATCTCGATTTGTCCGAATTAAAACTGAGTGATGAGCACACGGAGTATGACTGGATAAATCCCGCTCAATTTGCTGAATTACCTATGAAAAAACCGTACCGTGAATTTTTCGCACAGAATGCGCAGGGTTGACATTAAGTGTGACTTAAGCTAGGATAAGGGTGAGTGGTGGATGCGTTTCCCCCCCTTGCGCGCCACCGCTCAAAAAAGATCCGAAATCCGATATTCTGCCGGAGCGGGCGATCGGACTTCGGATTTTTTTGTCCCCCAAAGACTTGACCCCGTTAGACATATTGTTAAATAACATCATGACCAATTATCAAGCACAGTGCTACATTAATAATTATCCAACTGTGGCGGTAATGTCTAACGGGGTTGACAAAATGTAAAGGATGCTTTACATTTCTCTTTAGATTAGTAGTAATTAGAGTGGAGGTTGCTATGTTCCAACCACTGGGAGATCGAGTTCTGGTTAAGCCGCTGCCCGCCGAAACAAAATCTAAGGGCGGCATTTATATTCCCGACACGGCCAAAGAAGCGCCGGCCGAGGGTGAAGTTGTTGCTTTGGGCAACGGTAAACTAAGGGAGGGTAAAACGCATACCTTTTCCGTTAAGAAGGGGGACAAGGTGCTCTATGCCAAATACGCCGGTGACGAGATCAAAATCAACGGCGAAGAGTACAAGGTTGTAAAGGAAGAAGAAATTTTAGGAATACTAGGTTAATAGTGTGAGAGTGTGAAAGTTCTAAGTACTAAGTTGATGGAAGGGGATCTATAATATCTGGATCCCGGATCAAGTCCGGGATGACAGAAAAGATGATCCTTTCACACTTAATACTTTCACACTTAGAACTTACAAAGGAGTAATGATGGCGAAACAAATTAGATTTTCGGAGGAAGCGCGAGCCGGACTCAAGAAGGGTGTTAATGCTCTAGCTGACACCGTTAAAGTGACACTCGGACCCAAGGGCCGCAATGTGGTTTTAGAGAAGAGCTTTGGCGCACCGACTATTACCAATGACGGCGTGACCATTGCTAAAGAGATCGAATTGGAGGAAAAGTTTGAAAATATGGGCGCTCAGTTAGTCAAGCAGGTTGCAGAGAAGACCAATGATGTGGCCGGCGACGGCACAACAACCGCAACCATCTTGGCCCAGGCCATGATTAACGCGGGTTTAAAGAATGTGGCCGCTGGCGCCAACCCTATGGAGATTCGTCACGGCATCGAGAAGGCAACTCAAAAGGTTGTTGATGCTATCAAGAAGAATGCCAAGGAGATTGCCGGTCGGAACGAGATCGCTCAGGTCGCTTCGGTTTCGGCGGGCGACAGCGAGATCGGCGAGCTGATTGCCGATGTTATGGACACCATCGGTAAAGACGGTGTTATTACTGTCGAGGAATCCAATACTCTGGGTATGGAGAAGGAGTTAGTCGAGGGGATGCAGTTTGATAACGGTTTTATCAGTCCCTATATGATCACCGATACGGCTTCGATGAAGGCGGTGATTGAGAATCCCTACGTTCTCCTAGCTGATAAAAAGATTTCCTCTATCCAGGAGATCCTGCCGCTTCTTGAGCAGATTACTCAGAGCGGACGCAAGGAGTTGGTGATTATTGCCGAGGATGTTGACGGCGAGGCACTCACAACCTTAATTGTTAATAAACTTCGCGGTGTTTTGAATGTTCTGGCGGTCAAAGCGCCCGGCTTTGGTGATCGCCGCAAAGAGATGCTCGAAGATATTGCCGTGCTGACCGGCGGCAGTGTTGTCTCTGTCGATCTTGGCCGCAAGCTCGAAGATACCACCTTGGATATGCTCGGTCAGGTCCGGCGCGTTGAATCAGACAAGGAAAACACCGTTATTGTTGAGGGCAAGGGCAAGAAAAGCGAGATCGATAACCGCATTGCTCAGATCAAAAAGCAGATTGAAGCAACGTCCTCTGACTATGATCGTGAAAAACTCGAGGAACGTATGGCCAAGCTCTCCGGCGGTGTCGGCATTATTAAGGTTGGTGCGGCAACCGAAGTTGAACTCAAGGAGCGCAAGTATAAAGTGGAGGATGCGGTTGAGGCGACGAAGGCGGCTGTTGCTGAAGGTATTGTTGCCGGCGGCGGCGTCGCGCTGGTTGATACGATTGCCGATTTGCGGAATGTTGGCGCTTCCGGTGATGAAAAGGTTGGCGTTGAGATTGTCAGAAGGGCGCTTGAGGCGCCAATGCGCCAGATTGCCGAGAATGCCGGCGTTGACGGTTCGGTCGTGATTGAAAATGTTAAGTCCCGTAATAGGGGTGAGGGTTATAATGCCTTAACTAATGAATATGGCGATATGGTTAAGATGGGTATTATTGACCCGGCCAAGGTTACCCGAAGCGCGGTTCAGAATGCCGCTTCGATTGCCGCTCTGATTCTGACAACCGAGGCAGTGGTAGCGGACAAACCGGAGAAAACTCCGCCCGCTTCTCCTCCTGCTATGCCCGGCGGCGGTATGGGATACGATATGTAATTTAAAAAGGCCCTTTCGGGCCTTTTTAAATTACCTTGAACGGATATGTGCATCGTTAATCGGTTACGAAACCCGTATCGTTTAACGGTTACGTTAGACGTTTGACGCAACCGAAACGGGCATCGTTACCGAAAAACGTTACCGTTTAAATCAAGCGGCCTCTGCTTCCAGGGCGATATCGGCGGCGAGAGAGGCGAACTCGAAATCATCCGAAATAATAATTTTGCGTCCCTCAAATTTGGTAATGACCGAAACAGGAATAATGCGCTCGTAAAAAAGAGTTTGAATATATAATTTAGTAATAGTGAGATCGGTTGAAGAGATGAGATAATCAAAAACCCAACCAATCCTCTTACCCGACCGGGTGATGACCTTCTGATGCAGGCCGTGATAACCCTGATGAATCGCCTCGCTCAGGCGAACAACATCACCAAGCGACACAAGCGAACCGGCGTTGTTTATCACCACACCCTCCGGGTTCACCTCCAGAATGTCGGAGGCGACGACGACCCTTGGTCTGTCGATTAATTTATTTGTTTTAACCAAGAGACCGGAGACCGAGAGATCGCTTTTCTTGATCACTACGTCAAAAACGGTTCCGAGTTTGGCCTGATTTCGGATTTCCAAAAGAGGTGTCCCCATTATTTTAGAATAAGGAATGAGCATATCTTTTATACAGTATAGCACACTCCCCGTGCTTGCCCGTCAATGCAATCAAACCGGGTTTCCTCATTTGACAAAAAGCGGCCTCGGCTTTTAAAATAAAAGAAGGATTAGTTAATAGGCTCTATGAGCATGGAAGGAGAGGATCATGGGTGAGACAATGGCGCCCGAAGTTCCCGCCGAAAAGCTGGATAAGACTGGCGAGATGGTTGACGCGGCTATGACTGCACCGGGAGCACCAGACTTGACGGTACCAAAAACACCGGCCGAATCCAAAAACGCACTCAATGAGGAGGCGGTTCTGGCGGCGGCTCAAAAAAAGGTAGAAGAAGCCGTGGCGCCAGATGTTGAGGCTACTCCGGCTCCGGCCACATCGACTGAGGAGGAGAAGCCGACAGAACCGGCAAAGAAGCCGTCTTGGTTGGGGCGATTGTTTGGCGCCAAGTAGAGCTCAACTGAACAGTGAAACAAAAAATTGCCTTCCTGGCAATTTTTTGTTTTAGTTGGCACGTTCAAGGTAGGAGCCGTCGCGGGTGTCAATCAGGATTCGGTCGCCCTCTTTGATGAAAAGGGGCGTGTTCAAGTCGGCACCGGTCTCGATTGTCACTTTCTTGGTGACGGTGCCGGCGGAGTTGCCTTTGACGCCCGGCGGAGCGGAGATAACAGTGAAAGCCATCTTAATCGGCAATTCCAGATTGATCGGCTCGTTATTAAAGTAGAGAGCATCAACGGGAGCGCTCTCGACAAGATATTTCTTGCTTTCGCCGACCTTAGTTAACGCGATCTCAAATTGCTCGTAACTTTCTTCATCCATAAAGTAGGCGTTTTGTTCGTCGGCATAAAGAAAAGTCGCTCGTTTTTTAGTTAACACGGCCTCCGGTACTCGATCGGCACCCTGAAAGGTTTTGTCGATCACGGTGCCGGTGCGGAGATTCTTGAGCCGGGTTTTAACTACGGCGCCGCCTCGCCCCATCTTGGAGTGAGTGTACGACAAAACAACCCAGGGATTATTTTCAAGGGTAATTTTAGTACCGGTTTTGAGATCGGTGATGGAAAGCACGACCACTGTCTCCTACAAAATTACAAATTCAACGAAACTACAAATCCTACAAATGATTTGTAATATTCGTAATTTCGATAGATTTGTAAATTTGCAGGAGATTGAATTACTCTGTAACAAATGGTAGTAGTGCCAAGTGGCGGGCATGTTTGATCGCCAAAGTAGTCTGGCGTTGGTGCCGGGCACAGTTGCCGGTACGAGCGGCGGACTCGATCTGATTCCAGCGGTTAAGATAGCGTTGAAGCAGGGCGACATTCTTGTAATCCACCTCTTGTACCTTCGCTTTGCAGATCATACACTTTTTTGGTCCCCGAACAATTTCCCGTGGTTCTTTTTTGTAATAAGGCATTTGACTCCTTTTGGTCGCAATAATCAAGAAACAAGAAATAATAACCAAACCACCATTTTGGGCGGGACTCCATTCAGGGTAGTAATCATTTCCCTATCTTTTATACCTTGTCTCTTGTATCTTGATTATTCTTTTTAATCACGTGGTGATTAAAAAGGAATTTCATCTATATCAATCTCATCCTCACTCTTTTTGTTGCCGTCGTGGGTTTTCTCGTCAGCTTTGACTTCGCCATGATCGGCGATCTCTTCGATAACGCCCGGTCCGGCCGGCGCATAGTTGCCGCCGCGGCTCGAGAGGACGATGATAGTGTCGGCAACAATCTCTGTCTTATAACGCTTAACACCGTCTTGACCCTCCCAGTTTCGGGTTTGGAGCCGTCCCTCGACGTAGACGGGTCCGCCCTTTTTGAGCATAGGGGTGAGGGTCTCGGCTTGTTTGCCCCAGACAACCACGTCGTGGTATTGGGTATCCTCGCCGTCGGGTGCGCCATCGCGCCCCTTCCATTTGCGGTTAGTGGCAACGGCGAATGAGGCTACGGCCTGGCCGTTGGGGGTAAAGCGCATCTCGGCATCGCGGGTTAAGTTGCCCAGTATCTGGGCTCGATTTAGATTCAACATCAGACTCCTTTGGAGCAAGCTCCAAGTTACAAGATACAGGAACCAAACAATATCTAAATCTCAACTCTCAAGTATCCCAATTTGAGTTTTGGTTATTGTGATTTGTTTGGGATTTGTATCTTGGTGTTTGGTTATTACTTAAAGATCCTCTTTAAGCAGATTATCCAACTCTTCATCCAACTTGGCAAGACGGTCGGATTCACTCATCGCAACTTTCTTGCGGCGGACTTTGGGTTTAGTCTCGGTTGAACTCTCCGTTTTCTTGAGACCAGCCGATTTTGACTCAACTTTTTCTGCCGCGGGTTCTGCCTCTGTCGGGGCTTCTGTCTCCAGTGCCGGCCTAGCTTTCTTTACTTCGGTCTCGGGTTTGGCCAATTCAGGAGCTTTCTCCTCCTCTTCCTTCTCGCGGATCGCTTGAAAATCTCGGCTTTCCTCTGTCTCGCCCTCGACTACTTCGAAGCTTCTCTTGCCGCCAATAGCCTTCTCGATTTCTGCTGTATCGGCGATCTCTGCGGCGGTTAAGGTGATTTTCTCGTTGCCCGTCTCCCGAACGATCAAAAGGTGGCGGATAATCTCCGGGGCAAGTTTGATCTGATTTTCAAGCTCCCGGATATTTTCACCCGGCAATTCAAAGTTTAGAGTAATATAGGTGGCGTACTCCTGCTTTTTGATCGGATAAGCCAATTTGCGGCGCTTCCAAATCTCCTCTTTGGCGATCTTGCCCTCAAGTTCGGCAATAAAGCCGCCGATCTTGCCGGTGACTTTGTTAATATCAGCATCAGGGACCTTATCGGAGATAAGGTACGTCATTTCGTACTGTCGCATCTCAAATATCCTTTCCGGTGCCGGTTGGTCTCAAGAGTGAGCCGGCCCCCCGTTCGCCAACTGGCGGATCAGGGGAAAGTTCTAATTTTACCTCGTTATCTTAACACAAGAGCAAGGAGATTGCAATAATAGTGACGATACTGAGGACACCCTTAGTGCTTAATGTTAAAACGGAACATTGCCACGTCGCCGTCCTGCATCACATACTCTTTGCCCTCGGTTCGGACTAAGCCGTGAGTTTTGGCCCCGCCCCATCCCTCTTGAGCATAGAGATCTTGCCAGGGAATGATTTCGGCGGCGATAAAACCCTTCTCGAAATCGGTGTGGATCACCCCGGCCGCCGCCGCCGCTTTGGCGCCTTTCTTAACTGTCCACGCTCGCGTCTCTTTCTCGCCGGAGGTAAAGAACGTCTGAAGTCCTAATAGTTCATACGCTTTCTTAATTAGTATGTTAAGCCCGGTTTCCTTCATATCTAGAGCCTCAAGGTACTCTTTCTTCTCTACCTCTCCTAGATCATTTAATTCAGACTCAATCCTGGCAGAAATCTTAATAAACTCCTCACCCCCACCCTCTCCTCTTGGAGGAGAGGAGGTATTAGAATTCCCTTGTCCTTGTAAAGAGAGAGCCCCTCCGCCTTTCCCTCGCCCCTGTGGGGAGAGGGTTAGGGTGAGGGGTAGTTGTTTTTCTGAAACATTAGCAATATAGAGAACTGGCTTCATAGTGAGAAGCGAGAGCCCCCCAACAACATCCTTTTCCTGATTATCTAGTTTGGCCTCCCGGGCGTTGCGGCCGCTATTTAGGATATCCTTAATCTTTTGGAGGGCGGAGTGGGCGACCTCCGACTCTTTGCTGTGGGCTTTTAGCTCTTTTTCGGCCGCATAAAGACGTTTTTCGACTGTCGAAAGGTCGGCTAACTGCAGTTCGGTTTCAATGGTTTTGATATCATCAAGCGGATCAATTTTATTTTCAGTGTGGACGATGTTAGGATCATCAAAAAACCTCACCACCATAGCAATGGCATCACACTCTCTGATGTGCGCCAAAAACTGGTTGCCCAACCCCTCGCCTTTGGAGGCACCGCGAACCAGGCCGGCAATATCGACAAATTCAATAGTGGTCGGCACAATCTTGGCCGACTTGGAGACCTCGGCCAAGGGTTTTAGCCGCTCGTCCGGTACAAGGACCACGCCAACATTAGGATCAATAGTGCAAAAGGGATAATTAGCCGCCTCCGCCTTGGCACCCTTAATTAGAGCATTAAATAAAGTGCTCTTTCCGACATTTGGCATGCCGACAATTCCGATTTGAAGTGACATAAAATTCCTGAATTATGAATTAAGAATCATGAATTATGCGCCAAACCATAATACCTAGTTCCTACTTCCTAATTCCAATGAATTTTACCAGATTCACCCTCATTTGTCGAACGGGATGGAATTTCAGATTTAATAGTTATGGTGATGGCAAATTGATTCTTTCTTATTTTGCCCGTATTATTAATCTAATAATGGATGAAGAGCAGTTAATAAAATTACTTATTGAGTTATCGGAATTGCCCGCTGAAACAGAATGGGTTGAATTTAAGGTTAATCGTTTTAATCCTGAAGAAGTTGGAAGATTGATATCAGCTCTTTCTAATAGTGCCAATCTATGTGGTAAGCAATTTGGTTACCTGATTTTTGGTGTTAAAGACGACAACCATGAGATTGTTGGAACAAGTATTAAACCTAAGATAATAAAGGAGGGAAATGAGGAAATTGAAAATTGGATAATGAGGGGACTTCGTCCTCATCTTGATTTCAAGATTTATGAATTCAATTGTGATAAAAACACAAGGGTCGTTTTATTTGAAGTGCCTTCGGCTACAGACTTGCCTGTTTCTTTTATGGATAAGGCATACATAAGAATTGGGAGCTATACGAAGGAATTGTCGGATTATCCGGATAAGGAGAGACAGATATAGAACAATCCCTCTCATAAAAGCTTTGAAACAGAACCAGCTCAAATTAACGTATCAGACGATAAAGTTTTAGAGCTACTTGATTATCCTGGTTATTTTGATTTAGTTGCTCAACCTCTTCCGTCGGATAAAGCTCAAATAATTCAAAAAATGGGAGAGGACGGCCTTATCACTAGAAGAAGAGGAAGTTTCGATATAACGAATCTGGGCGCTATCCTTTTTGCAAAGGATATCGGACTTTTTGAAACAATCAGAAGAAATGCCCCACGAGTAATAATTTATGATGGAAGTAGCCGGATAAAAACAAAATTTGAGAAGGAAGGGACAAAGGGTTATGCAACAGGATACAGAGGTCTAGTCAGTTATATTAATAGTCAATTGCCAATGAATGAGGAAATAAAGCAGGCATTAAGAACTGACAATAGGATGTATCCCGAAATTGCAATAAGGGAATTGATAGCTAACGCCCTTATACATCAAGATTTCTCCATTAGGGGTTCGGGTCCAATGGTCGAGATATTTAATGATAGGATTGAAATAAGTAATCCGGGCAAACCTCTAATTAGTGTTGATAGGTTTATCGACCACTCGCCCCAATCGAGGAATGAATGTATTGCTGCTCTGATGCGCCGGATCAAAATATGTGAAGAGAGAGGGAGTGGAATTGATAAGGTTATTTTTTGGATAGAAGTTTTTCAATTACCAGCCCCGATGTTTGAGGTTTCAGAAAATTCGACTAGAGTGACGCTCTTTGCTTATAAGAGTTTAAGGGAGATGGAAAAAACAGACAAAATTAGAGCATGTTATCAGCACTGTTGCTTGAAATATGTTTCGAAGGAGAAAACGACGAACACTTCCCTTCGGAACAGATTCAAGATTAAAAATGAAAACTACTCGATCGCATCAAGAATTATTGGCGACACGATCGACGCTAAATTAATTAAACTATATGACCCCGAAAAAAGTGGATCGAGAAAGCACTCCAAATACGTTCCCATTTGGGCTTGATAATTTTATGTGACTCGAATAGTTTTAATGTTATGAAATTTATCAATTATTAAGTTCAGAGAATAACAAATTTATGTGATAACTAAGATTTTAGGAGGTTTATGCACCTTGTCGTTTTTAAAATGGAAACATTATTGGATTTTTTGTTTACGTTAGTCAAACGAAAGTAAACATAAGATTAAAAGTTATTTTGGGAAATTACTTTAGCAAAGTACTTTGCTAATCGAGTTCACATCATTAGATTTACCCCCATTTGTCGAACGATTGGTATTGCATTTAAAGAAAATTAAAATCCCCGCCGGTGAGGACGGGGGTGGGTGGGACTGTTGCTCTACAGCCTCTGCCGTCAGGAAATGATGACCTGGATCTGCTTGAGCCAGGTCGAGCATTGCTCGGCCGCCTCGGTCGGAGCGGTGGTGTCGAGCTTCTTCTTGCGAAACAGGCTTCGACGCTTCTGGGCATCATTTCGCAGGGCGCAGATGGCCCTGACGAGTGCTTCTCTTGCCAGGCCAAAAGCTTGCCGTCTTGTCTGATCGGAGACATCACTCTGGGAAATGGCTACTGCCAGATCGCGGCAGACCTGGCAACCCACAACCAGGCGTCTGATCCAGTCAGGCGTCATCACCGATGCGTCGCCATCCTCATCGTGTCCCGAATTAAGGGTGGCGTTTTCAGCTTCGCGATTCACCCCATCACTCAGCAGGACTAAGAGCGCTTGCGCGTTCTCCCGTTTGTACACCAGATTTAACCTGACCATCGGCCTCTCTCCTTTCGCCGGTCGTATCTAGATATACGCTTTAATGATAACTCAGTCAATGTTATTTGTTTTGGTTGACAAAAGAGCGCAAGGAGTTTAAAAATAAGTTGGTCCTACCGGGTGAAGATTGGAGGAGAAATGAGATACTATTTGAGCGCGCTTCTGCCGGAGCCGCTGGCGCAAAAGCTGGCCGTGATCAAACGCCGCTGGCTTGGGGAGATCGCCTCGCCGCCACACCTGACGCTCCTGCCGCCGCGATCGTTGGCGCCAGAGCGAAGTGAGAGCGAGCTGGTCGGGATCTTAAGTAAGGATCTCTCGGCGGTAGCGGCGTTTCCGGTTGTTATGACCCGACTCGGAAGTTTCCGCCGGATGTCTAACATCCACATCCGAGTCGAACGCACACCGGCGTTGGTGTCTTGCCATCAAACGATCGCTCTGGCGGTTCAGGGAATACTGTTGCCGGCTGAGGGCGACTTTGGCCACCTGCCCAGTCCCCACATCTCGTTGGCCCGGGGCAAGGACGCCTGGCGGGCGCTCCGAGGCGAGGACTTTGCCGACCGCTTCCTCTGCCAAACCGTTCATCTCTGGGGCAAGGAGAACACCGGCGAACGCTGGCGGCAGATCGGCGTCTTCCATCTGCACCGGAACAAGGATGGTCAATCTCCAGCTTAACCCCACCAAGATTTTCCTATTCCGCCTCTTGGGTGGAATAAGGAGAGTGGGTGTTGATTGTTTGCAATTGACATCTCTGGTGTGAATATGTTAAGTTCGAGCGGTCAGCGGAAAGGAGATAGGGACATGCAACAGGGTGAAACGAAAGATCTTGTTCGCGGAAACAGCGAGCGGGTTGTCACTATCCACTGGGATCCAGAGGACTTGGTGCTTCTGCCTTGCCATACCAGTTACGATCCGGCGCTGGAGAAACAAGTTCGCGTTCCGCGACGGGTTGAGTGGCTCGATGGCGAGGAGTGGAAGCCCTATCCGGTTGTTGCTTGGCACGATGGCGTCTTCTCTGATCTTCAGCTTCAGACAGTCGCCATCATCGTGAAGACCAACGAGTCGGGTGTCCATATTATGGCCTCGGCGGACGGGGTTCCGGATGGCGTCTTGATGTTGGTAGCCGAGCAGGCTGGCATCTACGTCGAGACATACGACGGCTGAAACTCATCAGGAGCGGCGGGAGTGTCGCCGTCCCTGGCTGGAGCAGGTTCCCAAGCCGTAGCAATGCTGCGGCTTTTTATGTTTTTGAATGCTTACTAAAAAATACTCACTTGCTTCCGATCGAACATAAGCAAGTATTTTTTTAAGAGCAAAGAAAAAGCGGGACGTCCCACAGGGGTCGTCCCGCTCACTGCTCGCTCCAAGTAATCGTGGCCGCCGCACTAGGAGCGAGCGGCAACACTCGAGTAGGTCTGCCGCGTCCTCTCCATAGCCGCGGCGATTCTCGCCCTCTCGCGAGCGGCGGCGTCTTGCTGCGCAACGGGTCGCTCCGTCGCCTTCTTCTGCTCCCCGATGATCCCGCGGGTCTCTGCGAGGATCTCGGAGCAGCCTTGGCCGGCGCGGTCCCAGTGACCGCCGGCCAAGGCGACGCGAGCCTCGTGGAACCGCCGCCGTAGCTCTTGGTAGCGGGCGTGATTCCGGACGCCCTTCAGGGCATCCTTAGTCTTATCAAGCATCCGGAGGGCGGGCGGAATCTGCTTCTCCGCCATGCAACAGGTGCCGCGGACAACCGAGGTGTGGCTCTCGACCTCCGTCCACTCGCTATCCTCGGCGGCGGTTCTGGCTTGCGCCAAGCTTTCGTCAAGGCGAGGCAGGAGGTCAGGGCAAACGTGTCCCCAAGCCCTTGCCAGCCGATTTCGTGCATCCAAGGCGGCCAGAATCCGCTGATTGGCCAGCTCAATGTTGACAACGCCGAGCAAGTGCTTGATCTCCCTGAAGCCCTCCTCTAAATCTTCCTCGACAGTCTCAATGATCTTGAGGAGGACGCTATCCTCCAGTCGAGTGCTCGGGTGGAGCCTGCCATTCAGGCGCTCGAGGAGCGCCAAGAGACCGTTGAAACCGGTGTTTGCCGCCATCATCTTCCCTCCTTCAAGTCGAACAACTCGGCCCACGATCAGAGTAACATCGTTAACTCTTCGCGGCGCCAAGGATTCGACTCGGGAGAGCAATAGGTTAAAAGTCATAGCCAAAATAACTCAATATAATAGCACTATAATCTTATATTGTCAAGAGAAAAATTCGACAATGGCGCCGGTGACAAAGCGGATAATAAAGTAAGAAAGAACGATAATAACTATACCGATAATAACGTTAATAAAAGCCCGCTGAGCTCGCTGGGCTTGCTCATTGTTGCCACCGGCCGTGATGTAAAGAACGCCGGCATAAATGAGATAAATAAAGGCGATCAGGCCGGCTACGATCAAAAACAGATTGGCAATTTGCGCCGCCAGCTCCTCCAGGGTCGGGGCTTCTTCCGGCCGGACGATGGTGATTAAATCCCGCAAATCTTCCGCATCAATCATAAGCATCCTTTCAGCTCCTCCATCTTAAGTTTAGCAGGTCTTGCCAAATTTCCCGATTATGATAAGCTGGGGTGCCTCCTAGCCGGGTTTCGGCTTGGTTGGGAGCACAATCGCGTCTATCGAAAGGGAGGGAAAGAGGATGCGCGCCAGCTTGCTGGTCACGGCATTTGTGTGCTTGTTGGCTGTGTGCACCGATTCGGTTTTGGCAGACCAAAGCGGCAACTTGAGTTCGCGCGGCGGTCCGTCTCCGGGCCGGCCCATTACGGTTTATGACGAGGAGAGGCGGCCAATACTCATCCTTGAGCCGGAACTGCGTGTTCGAGAAGCTGTTCCGCCGCGACGGCACCGGGCGAAGCCGCGGCCGACCGGTCAGATCAGGCGGGCCGGGGTGCCGGCGCAAAAACCAAGAGCGGCTCCGCCGCCTCGAGTGGATGTCGGCCGGATCACCGCCGAGGTGAGAGAGAGACTGCGGCAGGACGAGAGTTTCCAGCAGAACCTGGCGAAAGTGGTCAAAGACGAGCTCCTGGCCGACAACAATTTCCGGGAAACTTTGGCGGAGGCGGCAGTCGACCGGATTGTCAATCAGCTCAAATCGCCCCAAAGCGAGATCGGCCAAGCAGTGGAGAGGGCGGCGGCCCGGGCGCTTAGATCCGCTCTGCCGCAAATCAGGCCGGGGCGGGCAATTGTCCCAGTCTGGCTCTTTGCCCTCCTCGTGCTTGCTCTGCTGGCGATAGCGGTTCTCCTGGCGATGTCGGCCATCATTCCTGTCGCCTTGCGGGTGGCGATTATCGCCATCTTCGTTGTCCTGGCCGTTCTGCTTGTCTGGCAGACAGTGTTTCTGGGGTGACGAAGTGCATCTCCGGTTGTCCCGGCAAGTGTCGGGACAACTTTTTCTCTTGCATCATCCGGGTGACTTGATACAATGATCTGCCGTCCCGATTCGGTTGGGACGACGTACCTTTGAAAATTCACGCAGGTAGGATGCGAGGAGGAGAGGATGACCATACGGTCATGGCGGTTCGTTGTCACCGGTCTGGTACTTCTGAGTGGTTTTGCTGTGCGGGCGGGGGCCGAGGAGGCAGATATTCTCGCGACAACGCCTTTGCCCCCAGACAGTGCTGTCGAGGTTGTTTCTGATCAACCGCCGGTTTTGCCAACGGTTGAAGAGCGTCTGGCGCTCCTGGAGCAACAGGGAGTGGTAATCCGTCAGTTGCTTGCCGCCTCAGAGAAGCGCGAGACGGACCGAGAGCTGGCTCTGGAGGCCTCGACCCGCTGGCAGATCAGTGAGCAGATGAAAGTCGAGCGCGAGAAGCTCGAACGATTGCTTGCCGACTACATCAGCCGGGTTGATGATGCCGAGAGCCGGTTCTTAGCGGCGGCCGCTCACGATCAAGCGCAGGACAAGATTCTGACTTACTTGAGGGTAGAGAAGGCCGCAGTCAGATATCGGCTGAGCCGCTATGAGGCCCAACAGGCCAATGCCGGTAGCCAACTTCCCCGGCAGGTTAGCTTCAGGGAGTGGGTCGGAGGTATGACGAGCGAATCCTTCGGCCAGCTTGTCCAAGCACTCGGCAAGGTCTTTGTTACTGAGGAGCGGGCCCGCGAGGTGGCGCGCGAGGAGCTTCGCCACAACGGTGAAGCAAATCAACTTCAGGCAAAGGCCGCAAGCCGGAAGCCCTTCTTGCCGCTAGGTGAAAGTGGGGAGAAGAAGGCGGTGGCAGGAGAGCCATTTTCCCGTGAGATGGTGCTGCTCTTGCTCCTGCTCTCGGGGTTATCCTGGGGCGTTTCCTATTACGCCCTCGATCCGGGGCAGGACAGGTCCGAAAAGATGCCGCCCTGGCGGCGGCAGGTACAGCAGTGGTTGGGGGAAAAGCGCAACCGGGCGGCGGCCGCCTGTGTCTCGAGCTTTCTTCTAACCATCCTCGTTCATGCCATCGCCACATAGGCGAACTCCGCCCCGTGCCGGGCCCAGTCCGGCACGGGGATTTTTTTATTATTACTTGGTGCTGACTTGAAAATTAATATAAGGCCATAACTTTATTTAACCAAACCCTTGACAATTTATGGCCAAATGCATTAAAATAGTTTAATTATCCTAAATCAGAGCTCTACTCGGTTTAGGACAGAGCCTTAAAAAGATAATTGCTTGTTCTCGGAGGGGCAAGAGTGAGATGGGAGGAACCCCGATCAGCCCGTCGGGGTGACGGAAGATGTGATATCAATCGATAAAATAAACGGTTGCCCACATCTTCCGCCCAGCTCATTCTTGCTGCAAACATTCGGAAATAAAAAAAGCAAGAAGAAATCAGCCCTAAACCACAAAGGGTTCAGGGCAAGGAGGGAGCAAAAAGACGTCTTTTGCTAGATAAAAATCTAGTAAGGGATGTTACAACCTCCGTCGAAAGACGGATCTTGCAACTCCGCTTATGGGCGTAAGTTGATGTGACCGGGCAATAATTAAAATAATTTGTTCCCGACCAGTTCACAAATCACTTGCGTCCTACAAAAACCCTGCTTAAGAAATTAAACAGGGTTTTTGTTTTTGGATAAGTCACCCCTCGAGACATTGGCGCTGGTTCCCGGTTGGGATAGAGTGGAGAGCATAGCGCAACGCGCTCAGAAAGAGGGGGGACAATGTCATGTATTCTGATGCTCGACGACGACCCCAACCAGATCGATATCCTTGGCCTTATCTTTGAGGGTCAAGGCCACAAAGCTTTTCTTGCCTTTAGTCCGGAAAGGGCGATCGAGATCATCGGGGCGGGGGGGGGTTGAGGGCGCCATCCTCGATTATTGCTGTCCTTACGTCGGGGATGGCCTTAAGGTCGCCCGCCGGCTGGTCGAATGCGGTGTGCCGGCGGAGCGCATCCGCATTGTCACCGGCAGTGACGACACCGGATTACAAACCTGCGGCTTCATCGTTATGCGAAAGCCGGTTGACATCAGCCAACTTCTGGCGGTCTTCAAATGACCGCCCCTGACAGGGTGTCCCGGGGTCCTTTCGCCTCGGGACACCGTTCATTTAGTGGAAGGATTACAGACGGAGATGAGACAAACTATCGGTCTTTTGGCCGTGGACAGAAGTGATTGTGTCCTGTTCGTTAAGAAACAGAAATGGTGGATTCTTCCCGGTGGTAAGCCAGAGGGTGGAGAATCGGAGGAGGAATGTCTCCGGCGGGAGATCGGCGAGGAATTGCCCGGCGTGACAGTCTCGGACGCAACGAGACTTGGCAGCGTTTGCGGTGTTTCTCCCATCACCCGGAGTGATATTGAACTTGTTGTTTATGGCGGCAAGATCATCGGGCCGGTTCGCCCGGCCGCCGAGATACAGGAGGCGCGGTGGGTTCCGTTAGATCGTGTTGATGAGTACCATCTTTCCGACCTGACAAGGGCGGCAATTGGTCGGTTTCTGCTCAGCCGACAAGATAGCTGATGAACATAGGCCCCGCGGCGTGTTCGCCCGGGGCTTTTCGTATTTTGGCAGGGTTGATAGAATGAGCAAGTGTATAGAGCATAGGACATAGAGCATGGGTGATGATTTGTTGGAAGATCTAAATGATCAGCAAAAAGAGGCGGTTCTGGCAACCGAGGGGCCTGTTTTGGTGCTCGCAGGCGCTGGAAGCGGGAAAACAAAAGCGTTAACTCACCGGCTGGCTTATCTGGTCAAGGAGAAGGGTGTCTCGCCCTTCAATATTTTGGCAGTGACTTTTACTAATAAAGCAGCTGGGGAGATGGCGTCAAGAGTGAGTACGCTCTTGGCCCAAGGCCAAAGGCCCAAGGTCCAAGGCCAGGATGACAGTTTTGTCTCCGACCCTCGGCCTCAATCCTTCGGCCTCCGATTGCCCTGGCTGGGCACTTTTCACTCCGTCTGCGTCCGGATTTTACGGCGGGAAGCACAACACATTGGCTACGAGCGCAATTTCACCATTTACGACGATGGCGATCAGCTCTCGATTATCAAGCGGATAATGAAAGATTACGACATCAACCCCAAGCAATTCGCGCCCCAGGCGGTCAGATCCTTTATCTCCGGCGCCAAGAATGAACTCCTTGATGCCGAGGGTTATAAGAAGTATGCTAATTCGCCGATGGAGGCGGTGGCCGGCCGGGTTTTTGACCGCTACGAACAGTATCTTAAAGACGCCAACGCGATGGATTTTGACGACCTCATTGTTCAATGCGTCCGCCTCTTCGAGGAGAATCCGGCGGTGCTTAAGGAGTATCAGGATCGTTTTAGGTACATTTTAATCGACGAGTATCAGGACACCAATCAGGCGCAATACATCTGGGTCAAGATGCTGGCCAAAAAACACCAAAACATTATGGTCGTGGGGGATGATTTTCAGTCGATTTATTCTTGGCGCGGCGCAAATTTTCGCAACATCTTAAACTTCAACCGCGATTATCCCCGGGCTAAGGTAATTAAGTTGGAGCAGAACTATCGCTCGACCCGGACAATTCTCTCGGCGGCGAATGAGGTGATCAAATATAACCGTCAGCGGACCGATAAAAATCTCTGGACGGAGAATGCGGAGGGCTTGCCAATCACGGTCTATGAAGCCTTGAACGAGAAGGATGAGGCGGAGTTCGTGGCGATGGAAATAATGTCGCTGATGAGGCGGAATCAAAAAATAAGTGTCATTTCTCGTCCCGATAGTCATCGGGACGAGAAATCCCGTCAATCCCAAGAGAGATGGGATCTCTCGTCGCAGGCTCCTCGAGATGACTATAGCCAAGGTCTTGGCTATAGTCATTTTACCGTTCTCTATCGCACCAATGCTCAATCGCGGGCGATCGAGGAGGCTCTGCTGCGTTTTAATATTCCCTACCGCGTTGTTGGCGGCATTCGTTTTTATGAGCGCAAAGAGATAAAGGATATCGTGTCGTACCTTCGCTTTATTCTAAATCCAAATGATAGCGAGGCGTTTGAACGGATTGTAAATATGCCGCTAAGAGGAATTGGCGAAGCAACGATAGCGAAGATGCGCCAATTTCCAATTTCCGATTTTCAATTTCCAAATAATGTCCAAATTTCAAATCCCAAAATCCAAAAATTTTTCGTCATGATGCAGGAGATGAGGGAGTATGCGCAAGATATTGATCTGCCGACCTTGATTGAACATGTGGCGGTAAAATCGGGCTACAAGAACTATTTACTCGACGGTACCCCGGAGGGCGAGGGAAGGTGGGAAAATATTCTTGAGTTAACGAGCGTAGCTCGGTCACTAACTCAAGAAGTCGAAGGTCAAAGGCTTAAGGCCGAAAGCGATTATAATGATAGCCTTTGGCCTTTGGCCTTTGGCCTTGAGCTCTTCTTGGAGCGGGTGGCGTTGGTGCAGGATGCGGATAATATCGACAGAAGTGCGGACGCGGTGACACTTATGACTCTCCACTCGGCCAAGGGCCTGGAGTTTCCGGTAGTCTTTATTGTCGGGGCCGAGGAGGGTCTCTTTCCCCACTCCCGGGCACTTATGGATGAGAGTGAGATGGAGGAGGAGCGGCGGCTTTGCTACGTTGGCATCACCCGGGCGATGCGGCGGCTCTACCTTATCCATGCCTCCGAGCGCACCTACTTTGGCCGCTTGCAGTGGAACCCCAAATCCCGCTTTATCGAATCCATCCCCGAGTGTTTGATTGATAAAATATGAGATGGCACCGAATCGTGTTTGTTGTATACACATATTCAGTTTGACTAACTGCCCCCACTCCCTATTGCAAGATGCAATGAAGGACTTGCTCTGCGACATAATGCTCTCTATAATGGTTGTTAATGCTATGCGCAAGATCAACAAGTATATTTTAGCGGGAGTAGCCCTGCCGGCGGTATTCCTCGGCACTCTCTACTCTCAGGCGAACACAAGCGAGCGAAACCAAAGTGTGGTCGGGAGGGACGAATCCCGGCCCTATTTGATTGAAGTGTTTGCACCGAACGGGGAAAAGGCGTCAACAGCGAGGGGAAACAGTTTGGCCAAAACCCCGTTTTTTGTTGCCGTTGACTTGGGGATAAAACCCCATGAGAAGGACCGTTTTGAGATGTTTCCGCCGATTGAAATGAGTCTGGGCGGCAAGATTACTCTGTATGAGACGCCAGCGTATGAGATTACCGATGGCCGGAAAAAGTTAACCGCCCGAAGTTGGGCAAAAACCGTGGGTGAGTTGTTGGCCGAGAACAAGCTGGAGATCGGTGTCGACGATAAGATCAACTTTTCGCCGGACACCGTCCTGGTACCGGGTATGAAAATTATTATCATCCGCGTGGCCAAGACAACAGTCTTTGAGACGGAACCGATTAATTTCAAAACCATCAAAACCGATGATCCGACCCTGGATCAGGGTAAGACAAGGGTGACGGAGCGGGGGCAGAAAGGCGAGAGGAGGTATGCCTACGAGGTGACACGGGAGGATGGCGTCGAGGTTTTAAGGGTGCTCAAAAAAACCGAGGTGACTCGCGAGCCGGTGACGGAGCGGGTCCTGGTCGGGACGAAGCCGGCCATACACACCGCCTGCCGCTTTAACGACACGGTCATTGCCGCCGCCATTAAACATAATCTCGATCCCAACTCGCTTTGCATTCGAATGATGAAGGAGAGCCGGGGCAATCCCAACTCCGATGGCGGGCAGTGGAAGGGTTTATTCCAATACGAAGAGGGGCTGTGGCAGTCGGTCTCCGCCAAAGCCGGCTATGCCGGCGCCAGTATTTGGGACCCGGAGGCCCAAATCCACGTCACTGCCTGGGCCTGGACGCATGGCTACCGCGGCAGATGGCCGGGGAGTTAGAACGGGATTGTTTAAATGATCAATGATCAAGTATCAATGATTAATTAATTATCAAATATCAATTGTTTAATAATTGAAACCTTGAACCTTAATTGACTATTGACCATTGATACTTGAAACTTGGAGCCTGAAACATGAGACAATCGAATACAAAAATTCAACCAGGCATCTACCGCCACTACAAGGGCGGCACTTATCGTGTTTTGGGCGTAGCCAAACACTCCGAAACACTTGAGGAGATGGTTATTTATGAAGCGCTCTACGATAATCCGATCTCTAAGCTTTGGGCCAGACCGTTATCGATGTTCCTTGATGAGGTTGAATGGCAGGGGAAGAAGGCAAAGAGATTCACTTTTGTGGTAAAATAAGATAAAATGAGAGCATGGAGATAAAAATTCCCCAAAATTCAATCCGGAAATTAAAATCCCTTGGCGTCGGAGTCGTTTATTTATTCGGTTCGGAGGCACAAGGAACGACTCACTTTGACAGCGATATTAATATCGGTGTCGTTTTTCTCGATCCCGCAAAACTTGAGGATACCGGGCGAAGACTCAAACTTTACAATGAGCTGGATGATATTTTTACTGAGGCTATTCCGTACCGGCATATTGATACTGTCCTTTTGCAGACTACATCTTTATCGCTTCAGTATGAGGCTATTCGGCCAGGTAAGGTTATTTATGAAACTTCCCCGGAATTCAGGGGTAACTACGAGGAAGCCTTGACAAAATTTTATCTTGATTTTAAGCCTCTTCTCGACATTCAACATCGAGCTGTGCTGGAAAGGATAAAATGATAAAAATACCGTTAAACCAAGAAATGTTAACAGAACGGCTGATTGATATAGAAAAGAGTATTGATGAATTAGAGAGAATGGGGACACTTACTAAGACTGAATTTTTAAGTTGGACACGGATCGCGAAGCTGCATTGCGAGAGATTACCACTTTTAATTTAGAAGCAAGATACGACGATTACAAGGAACGTTTCTATGTTAAAGCAAATGAAAACTATACAAGTGAATGGAATGAGAAAGCCAAGGAGTTGTACGAATGGCTCAGAGAGCTAATATAAGTCCTAAAATTTACCAGCAAGCCAAGAAATACGAGGAGATCCTGAAAAAGAACGGTATACAAATAACCTCCATGTATGTTTTTGGTTCGTGGGTTAAGGGTACGGCGCATGCCTGGAGCGATATCGATATCGCTGTTGTGTCGCCTAATTTTAGCGAAGACAGGCAGGCCGAGAGAGTAAGATTAATGTACTTAAGCGAAAAAGTTGATAATGCCATTGAGCCTCACCCTTTCCGGCCGGAAGATTTTGACGATTTCTATTATCCACTGGCTAATGAAGTTAAGAAAACAGGTGTTAGGTTAGATTAAATATATCCTAAACCGAAAGCATGCAATCCGCACCAGGCGGATTTTTTATGGTAAAATCTATTCATGGATCTAGCTAACCGCCAACAATTAATTAAAGCCAATAAGCCGGTCAGCAAGTAAGCGGGTAAGCCGATGGCAGACTTAACCGACAAAAAGCAACTAATTCGTTTTTTGCAACAGCACGGGCTTTATACCAAGAAGAAGCTGGGGCAGAATTTTTTAGTTGATAGGGCTGCGCTCGATAAGATTGTCGATGCCGCCGGATTATTAAAAGACGATTGTGTTATCGAGATTGGGCCGGGGTTGGGGGTTTTGACAGAGGAGTTAGTGAAGAGAGCTGGAAAAGTAGTGGCGGTGGAGCTGGACGCGGCTCTGGCCGAGATTTTAGAAGTTAGATTTTCGAAGTTAGAAGAAAATCAAAAACCTCTAAAATCTAAAATCGATATTCTAAAATCTGATATTCTTCGTATCAACCTTAGTGAAACCACCAAGGATTGTTCGAGTTATAAAGTCGTTGCCAATATTCCTTACTACATCACATCGAAAATCCTACGCTTTTTCTTGGAGGCGGAGAAGAAACCGGAATTGATAGTATTGCTAACGCAAAAAGAGGTAGCCGAAAGAATAGTAGCTAAGCCGGGCGAGATGTCGATTCTGTCAGTCTCGGTTCAATACTACGGCCGGCCGGAGATTATAGATATTGTGCCTGAAACATCGTTCTTTCCCATGCCGGAAGTTGATAGTGCAATATTAAAAATATCGAATATCCATACCCCCTCTAACTCCCCCTTACTAAGGGGGAGAAATCTAAATAATAGTTCCTTCCTTAAAATAGGGAATATTCCCTCTGATTCCTCCCCTAAGATAGGGGAGGTTAGGTGGGGTATGGAAAATACCGATGTAAAGGAATTTTTCCGCTGTATTCATATCGGTTTTTCGTCAAGGCGAAAAACATTACTAAATAACTTATCTGCCGGTTACCATCTGGATAAAAAAACAACGCTTGATATACTGGAAAAAGTGGGCTTGACGGAGAGGACAAGAGCGCAGGAACTATCAATCGGGAAATGGCAGGAGTTATGCCGCCAGTTGCCGGATTGGGACAGGAAAGACAATGAACGAAGCGGGAGCTAGACAAGTTGAAGTTGAATCAAGAACCGAAAGGCAACAATTTGCCGAGGTTTTAGGTTGGCAGCTTTTTGAGGATAAGGGGCAAAGCAAGAAGATATCACTCAATCGACAGAGCCGAGAAGTTGTCATTAATCCCGAATTATATCCCGATTCGATTCGAGCTCAAGTTGCCGCCGCTATGGCGGTGATGAAAGAATCTGAAGCTGAAAACATATTGCGCTTGGAGAGTAAAGATGAAATCAGGGCAATAGTTGAAGGCGACACTGTGGCGGTTGCTGATGTTATGTTGTGGAGTTCGGCCGGTAGACTTAAGGAGACCGAAAAGCAGACTCTTGACGCACTCTTAAAAAGCCTATCCCAGACTGAAAGCTATACTCAAGAAGTGAAAAACGCTTGTTTTTCTTATATCGCCACCGGTTCGTATCCTAATTTGTCTCCAGAGTTAAAACCGTTTTTTGATAATTTACCGATCAGTCGTCAAACCGGTCAGAATCCGATCAGCGCCATTGCCGATAGTGCAGTCGCTACCGAACGCCGGCTTGAGTATTATGAAAGATTTATTCAGCCAATTATCCAACAAGCCAAAGAGTTGGATCGCCAATTAGAAGATACAATGGGTGAGTCTTTTAAGCCCTCCACCGACGACAGTGAAGGCGAACCGCTTGAGGAAAACGAGATATTACAAAGAGTTTCGCCTTTTTATGGCGGTTACTACCGTGAAAGAGTTCTTGATGCCGTTGATTGGGAAAATATGGAGATGGTTGCGACACCGCAACCGGCCGAGATAGACAATGGTGTTGAGATTGAAGAAGCAACAGAAGTTAAACAGTATCTTTTCTTTGGTCTGGACGGAAAAAATCTGGCACAAGGGCCAGTATCAATTCCGTTATTGGCACGAGCCAGGATTATTAAAGACAGTTTGAGCCCTATCGGTCTAGTTGTTAAAAGAGACACCAAGGGAATCCACTTTCTTTCTCTTGATCAAAAAACCGGCACTAATGCTCCGATTGGAGAGTATCAATTAAAATTTATTCTTGAGCCTGGCATTTCTGACTTTATGGCCGCTTTGCCGACGGAGGAAGAAAGTTCGCGCGTTGCGCCGGACGTTCTATTCTCACCTGAAACTGTCGAAAAACTTCTTGAGCTTGAACAATTAGAAATTTCCGACACAGCTAAAGCAAAAAGGATTGCTGGTCAAATCCGCCGGGAATTAACCTATGTCAACGACAGTCAAGTTGGCGAAGCTCTCAAAGTTGCCGGCCGGAATTACTTTAAAGAACTCGAAAGCACCGAGAAAGCGGATTGCGATGTTTCAAACTTCTACTTGATCGCTCAACTGCGCTCGATCGGCATCCCCGCTCGCATGGTTAGAGGTTATTATCCGACCGATCAAAGATTCGGTTTTACTCCGCTGAAGGGGACGACCATGCATGCCTGGACGGAGTACTGGGATGCCGGCGCCAAGTGTTGGAAGATGATTGATGCAACTCCCCCTAAGAAAGAGGAGGAACAGGAAGAGGGAGAAAAACAGGAGGGAAGCGGTGGCAATCAAGCAATGATTGCACAGCAGGAAGAGGGCAAAATCAGTTTTGAGGGCGAAACAGACGACGAAGGTTTAGAACTTAATGATGAACAGCTTGAAAAATTCAAAGAGTTATTTAAGCAGAAGTATAACGAAATTACTGGCAGGAAAGATCAAACCGAACAGATTCGTCGAGATGATTTCCTTAAAGAGTACGGTATCACTCCCGAAGAGTGGGAGAAAATTGAACGATTTGTGAATTCAGTAGATCAGACCGTCATTCCTAAAGAGTATACGATTGGCCGGGCAGATGACTCAACTTTGGGCGAGGAGTGGGATAAGTTTTTCGAGATGTTTTTGGTTGCCTATCGTTTGCCGGCTAAAACCGAGAGAACGCTAACCCGCCAGAGTTTAGGAGATGATTTAGTTGATCCCAGCTCAACCGTCACTGACCTTTTGGCCGGAAGCGATGATCCTTTCGGCTTTGAGCGGGTTAAGCGAGGCGAGCAGGAAATTAAACTGCCAATCGATTTTTCTAATGATTTCCTGCTTGATCTGACTTCCTCAATGGAAGCGGCCGATCGTTATGGCAATACGCTCAGAGAGCATCAAAAAAGATTTGTCATGGAGGCATTATATCATGGCTGGAAGATAAACCAGGGAATTAAAAATCATGAAGGTGAACTGCAGGGCGAACTCCCATTTATAAGCAACCATCTACTCTCGATTCATGGCAATAATCAATATCGGGAGCTGACATCGGGGCAGAAGGAAATTGCCATGACCCAGCTCTCAGAGGTAATGAAATTGCTTGATGAGACAGAGCAAGGCGCCGGCAATATGATTGGAGCGCTGGAGCAATATCGAAATGCTTTATTAGCCCAACCCGAAGTCATACAAAAAATCCGATCCGGACAAATGGTCAAAACCCTAACCATATTGAGTGACGGCAATATGTGGTGCAGTGCTTGCGGCAAAGAATCCTGTTCGTATAGTTTAAGCACCGAGGAAGCGGCGAAATCAAAAAGATTGGTTGAAGAGTTGCGAAGAATAGGAGTGATCGTCAACGCCATCGGTTTTACCGGTAATTCACGTCATGTTATAGATATTTTTGACGACAAAACGGATCCGGGCAGAGCCATTGTGGCCGATAATGTCGAACAAGCAGTTGTAATGCACCACAAGCAACTGGTAAAATCTTGGCAGGTAATTGAAAAAGCGGCCGAATATCGACAGTTCAGCTTAGCGTAACTTTGGATATAACATGAGTGAGACAGAAACACCAACAAATCTAGCCGGAACGCAGACTCAAGCAGAAACATTTGAGGCCAGTTCTGGTAACGCTGAAAAACCGGTTTATGAGCGCAGGCCGCACCATCCTCTTTCTGCAGCTCCCCGTTTAATCTTGCGGACTCTTCATCGTTATCGGACCGATATCGAAGCATCTAATAACCAGGCGGATTTAACTCAAGATCAAATTAGCGTCATGATTCTGGAGGCGATGGCCTTAGCCGATGAATTTCTGGTCCGTCCTACAACTGTTTCTGCCGAGGAGCAGCAAAGGAAAAGGATAGAGGAAAACGAACTCTTTCATGGAAAAAGCGGAACAAAATTGGCGGATGCTTTTTTGCAACAGTTGGTGCAGGGAGAAGAGACAGCGTTGTCGGAAGGAGAAAAGGTTGGAACCGAGGAAAAGATAGAAAGAAACATCGCTGAAATCCTCTCTCACAAACAGGTTAGGAATGAAATTCTGGAAATATTCAAACGGGAATATTCCGTGCGAAAAAATACACACGCCAAAATTTCGGAATTAGTTGGTATCGAAAATGCCATTGACACTGCTCGTGCCAGATACAGGCAACTTCAGAACGAACCGAGAGGTATTGATTCTGAGAGCACAGCTTTGCCAACCGGTATATTACAATCAAATCTCCATAAATACCTTGAGATCATCAGTCAACTTGAGCGAAGAATCAGATTAAAGGAGGCAAGGCTTAAACCTGAAGAATCAGGGTTGCTTGAAGCATCGCGCCTTCTCAAAATGAAGCGCCAGATGAGAGAGTACGGCTTTGCTATGACCGAATCGCGCCAAGCGCTTTTTGACCGGATCAGCGAACTGGCCAGCCAAGGATACAAAATATTCTTGGGCGGTCCGACCGGCACGGGCAAAACATCATTGGCTGTTTTTGCCATGCGCCAGATTATCGGTGACGAAAACAGGTTTGAAGTCGTCTCTTGGTCGCCCGAGACAACCACTCGGGATTTATTCGGCAAACCGATCATTAAAGCAACCGAGGAAGGCAATATCGAGAGTTCAATGCAAAAGGGGCCTTATGCCAGAATCTTAACCGGCGAAACAAGGGGTATTATCAACGATGAATTCACCGCCGGAACGACAGCTTCCCAACTTTCATTGAAGAGAATTTATCAAGCGCACGCCGGCGAAGAGATTAATCTGCCTGGTTTTAACGGCACAGTCTTCACTAAGGAAAATTACCTTGAGATTTCGACGGGCAATTTACGCTCCAAGCAACACAAAGAAAGAAGCGAGATGGACCCGGCCGTTGCCAGAGAATTCGTTTCTCTAAGCGTCCCCTTTATGAATAGCGAGGAGGCGGAGAAGGTAATGTTGTCCAGCCTTATTCATGAAACCGGCTTCTTGCCAATATCTAGAACCGAAGCAGAGATGGTAAATCAACTTTGCCGAGCGGCCGAGTTTAGCCAAAAAGCGTTTGAAGACGAATTTACTCCCGAAGAAAAACAGAGCGATCTGTATAAGCAGATCGACCCAAGCGGTGCCGGGGTTCACTTAACTAAAACATTTTTCGATCCGGCCACGCTTTTTAGACTGGTCGACGGAATTTCCGGAAGACCATTCAAGGAAAATCTGCGGGTAAATTTAGAAAGGGAAATCAACGAGAGTCCTCATCTTAAAACTTTGCCGCACGAGAAAGAAGCTTTTCTTAAAATTCTTAAAGCTTTCGGTTTTAATCTTAAGGCAGGGAAGCCGGAAGATTTCTATAGACCAAAATCAACACCTTCGGGGAGTCAAAAACCGTATATACTTCCTTCAGAGCAAGGATTCTTATCAACTGTCGAAAAAATAACCGAGGATCAATTTGAGGGAGCCGGCCAAGCGGGAAGCTCTGGCGCGGAAAGAGTCGGAGACGGAGAGTGGCCATTTAAGGAAGAGGAGATGAGCCAGGAAAAAATCGCTGAAATTTACGATCGCTATGCCCGAGTTTATGAACAAGAGGGCATTGTCGAGAACGGCCGGATTGCTCCAAGCCTCATTTCGACCGAGGTCAGACAACTCGGTTTGGATTTTGCTATGCCGACCAGAGAAGAGTTTCTGCAATTTATTGCCGAACATTCAGAGAAGGAGAAAAGGTTAATTGGTCTTGGTTTGATTGAACCGGTCATTGTACCGGTAGCCGCCGACTTAGGCGAAGCTATTCCTGTAACGGCCAGTGAAGAGTACCGCTATAGCGGTTTGCTTGATATTGTCGCCGCCAAAATCAAAGAACTGGGAGAGGCCGGCCAGCTTCTTGGCAGTGACGGCACGCAAATTACTTGTAATCCCAAATGGCCGATCTATGTTAATGATTTATACAAAAAGCTGCGTTTTATGCTCCAAAAAAAAGACGGCACTTTGCAAGGCGGGTTAACGCAAAAGACTTATATCGAAGAGCAGCAAAAAGACGGCCACCCCTTCCCGGGCTGGGCAATTTACTTTAAGGAAAGGGGCAATATATTGCCTCGAAACAGAGACAGCCAGCCGGATTTAACTGATATGACGGCCGATAAAGAGTTATCAAAATATATCGAGGCACTCCATGATCCCAATAAATTAAATATGACCGGCTCCTCGGTTCATCTTGAACTCATGCTTCTCCTCGAGTCGCTTATCAGAGACAAGAAAGTAACGCGCGACTGGAACAATAATCAAGATGCCGGAGCGGTTCTTGGTGCCAACACCTTTGAAGGTTCCGGCCGCGTGCCGTTCTACGCCTGGCGTCGCGGCGCTGGCCAGTTAGACCTGAACGCCTACTATCCCGACAATCACTTCTCTGATGTTGTCGGTGTGCCTGCCGGTGAGATCAGCTGACCTTGAGCTTTGATCTTTAAATTTTCTTTTGACTTTGTTTTTGAACTTTGGGATAATGTTATTGGCCAGCGAAACGATCCTGCCGCAAGACAAGGGCCGCTGGCATTTGTGCCGGCAAATGATCTGTTGCAAAGAGCCTTGTGCTTAGTTTGGACAGAGTGCCGCCACCGTCTAAAAAGTGTTTTCTCACGTTTGAGTCCTGCCTACCTGGCCTTACTGAAAGAGCCAGGTGTAACAAGCAAGCCAATGCATTGTTAGGAGTTTGCGAACTTTTAACACATCACGGACGGACGGGATCAACTTGGGTTCCGGCAACGTGCCGAACTGCGAATGGCATCGCGGCGCTGGCCAGTTCAACCTGAACGCCAACAATCCCGACAATCACTACTCTGATGTTGTCGGTGTGCCTGCCGGTGAGGAGGCACTTTTTAATTGAGCGACTTGAGCCAGCCGCCAAGCTGTTGTCCTGTTTCACTTATGACTGCTTGGGCTTGGAATATTTTAGTTGTGTTAGCCAGGTTGAGTTCGAGTAGCAGTCTTAACTTAAGGGCGACAATCTCCAAATGACTTTGGGCGACGACAAGATAGCCGGATTTTAGCGGCTTGAGATTTTTCCAACGGGGCGCCGATTGAAAAGACGAAACTGGTATCGCGCGATAAATCGTTTGTCAGAGAAGAATTATTCAAGCTACCACGGATTGGTTAAACAGCATTGCAATTACAAAAAAAGACGGTATTTCAACTGGCTCCTTGGATAAAAAACTAGTGCTTGGTATACTGGTATCGGTTGGATTGAATGACAAAACTCGGGCGCAGGAATTGCCGGTTAACAAGTGGGAGCAACTTTGCGAAAGATTTTAGAATCTAGATTTTGGATTTTAGAATTAATATTGAGAGCAGAATTAAATGATTAATTCCTCACTCTAGCTTCACTCTAAAATCTATATTCTAACATCTAAAATCTAACAGGTGAGGGGAAATGGACTCAAATTTTTATAACTGGCAAGGAACCGGCGAAGAGAAAGAAACGAAACTCCTAACGCTCTCCGAATTTCGACGCGAGCTCGGTATTCCGCTGGTTCTGGCAAAAAAAATGATCGTCTGGGGAATTGTCGGGGCCTATACGACTGTTGACGGAACAATCAGAATTACCGAGGGGGAGCTGCTCAAGACAAGGGAACTGTTAAAGGATCCCCGGAAGAAGATTAAACTTTTTGCCCGCTCGCTCGGTCCCGGTTTTATTACCGGAGCCTCAGATGACGATCCCTCCGGCATTGCCACATATTCAGCCGTCGGAGCTAAATTTGGTTTCTCCCTGCTCTGGATGTGCCTTTGGACGACGCCGATGATGCTGGCAATTCAGGAGACATGCGCCCGGATCGGAGTGGTGGCCAACAAGGGCTTGGCCGGAGTCCTGCAGAAACACTACAGCCGCAAGATTGTAATATCGGTTGTAGCCTTACTAATTATCGCTAATACGGTCAACATCGGGGCTGACATCGGGGCGATGGCGGCATCTTTGCGATTGCTGGTTGATATTAACTTTTTTCTTGCCGCTATTATTTTTACCGCTCTAATAGTTGTTATAGAGGTATTTGTGCCCTATTGCGCTTATGTCAAGGTCTTAAAATGGCTGACGGTCTTTATCTTTGCTTATATTGCCACGGGAATTATCGTCCGGCCCGATTGGTTGGTGGTTGTCCGGGAAACCTTCACGCCCGAATTGCGTTTTGATGATGATTACATCTTTGCCGTTGTCGCTTTTTTGGGGACGACCATTACGCCCTACCTCTTTTTCTGGCAAACCTCGGAGGAGGTCGAGGAGAATATTCTGGCAAACGGCAATAAAGTGCTCACGCCCTACAAACGGACACAGCGTATCGCCCGGATGCGTACCGATGTTAAGGCCGGCATGATTCTCTCCAATCTGGTGGCCTTCTTTATTGTTTTAACAACCGCCTCGGTTCTTTTTAAGCACGGCGTTACCAATATTGAATCGGCCGAGCAGGCGGCCGAAGCACTTAGGCCGTTGGCCGGAGAGTACGCCTATCTTCTCTTCGCCTTGGGAATTATCGGCACGGGTTTGTTGGCCGTACCGATACTGGCCGGCGCGGGCGCTTATGCTTTGAGTGAAGTAATGAATTGGCGCGAGGGCTTGGGCCAGAAGTTTTCTAAGGCCAGGGGCTTCTACATTATTATCATTCTTTCGATTATTGCCGGTATGGCACTCAACTTTATTGGCATAAACCCGATTGTCGCTCTCTACTACACCGCCTTCTTGAACGGGGTAATTGCCGTTCCTCTCCTGATCGTAATTATGATAGTCGGGAACGATCCAAAAATAATGGGTCAGGAAACTCATCCGAAGTGGGTTAAGTTTTTTGGCTGGTTGGCTGTGGTCTCAATGGCGCTGGCCGTGTTTTTGTCCCTTGGCCTTAATTTTGTGGTATAGTACTCTTGTTAATGGAGAGTTATCAATGAATGAGAGATCAGGCACACTTTTTATCGTTGCCACGCCGATCGGCAACTTGGAGGACATTACGCTTCGGGCGATTCGGGTCTTGCAGGATGTTGACCTGATTGCTTGCGAGGATACGCGAGTGACGCGGCATCTCTTAGATCACTTTGAGATCAAAACACCAACAGTGTCATATTTTCAGCACTCTAAATTATCGAAGATCGACTACCTGATATCGGAGCTGCGGTCGGGCAAAGATATCGCCTTAATTTCCGATGCCGGCACACCGGCAATCAGCGATCCGGGACAGGAGTTAATTGCTAACATTCGTCAGGCTTGTCATTCTGAACCCTTCGGCCTTACTCAGGGTAAACTCCGTGAAGAATCTAGGTCGCCAAAGGCGACCGTAAATAAGAGTGCGGCTTCGCCTAGATCCTTCGCTAACGCTCAGGATGACATCAGGGTGGTGCCCATCCCCGGCCCGTCGGCTTTGACGGCGGCGGCGAGTGTCTCCGGTATGATCGAGAAAGAGTTTTACTTTGCCGGGTTTTTGCCCAAGAAAAAGGGCCGGCAGACAGAATTAAAGAAACTATCGAAGCTCGATGTGCCGATTATAATGTACGAATCAACTTTAAGGTTAGAGCGAACGCTTGCCGATATTAAAACGTATTTTGATGACAAGACCGAAGTCTTTGTTG
The DNA here is from genome assembly GCA_038078835.1 of Patescibacteria group bacterium. Lineage (GTDB taxonomy): Bacteria > Patescibacteriota > UBA1384 > XYA2-FULL-43-10 > 1-14-0-10-43-13 > JBBTQI01. The sequence goes on from JBBTQI010000009.1 coordinate 44,784, forward strand.
CTCGAGAAATGACCAAAATGTTTGAAGAGTATTGGGGCGGGAAGATAGATGAAGTCTTAAACGATCTCAAGAGTCACAAGTTAAAAGGTGAGATTGTGTTGGTGGTCAAGAAATTATAAGTCGTATAGGACATATAAGACGTATAGGGTGTATATGTACAAAGATTTGAAAACTTACCAGAATACAGTAATCATCCATGACTTTACCGTTGAGTTTTGCCGGCGATATGTTGATTACAAATCCCGAACGAAAGATCAGATGGAGCAGGCGGCCAGATCCGGCAAACAGAACATTACGGAGGGGTGTGAAGCTTCCCGAACTTCCAAAAAAACCGAGTTAAAGCTGCTTGGTGTTGCTTATGCCTCGCTGAAAGAGTTGCTGGAAGATTATGAGGATTATCTTCGCCAGCATAATTTAGCTCTTTGGGTCAAAGATTCAGAGCCAGCCAAGGCTGTCCGAGCCTTGGCATATACGACTCATAAGTCTTATATGACCTATAAGTCGTATATGGAGAAACCGGAAGAAGCTTGCAACGCGATGATATGTCTCATAAGCCAGACCACTTACATGCTGAGTAACCAAATTAAATCTCTAAAGGAGGCGTTTTTACAGGAAGGTGGTTTTACAGAAAACCTCTACAAAGAGCGTTCGGAAAGGCGAGGGCGAAAATAAGACCTATAAGACATATACGTCCTATAAGTCGTATAATTAGTGGAAAAAAGTATGGTTACAAATTTAATCGACATCTTAGCCAACTTTGTGGTTAACACCATCGACATGATTGGCTACTTTGGCATTTTTATTCTGATGCTGGTGGATTCGGCCGGGATTCCTATGCCCTCGGAAGTTATAATGCCCTTTTCGGGCTTTCTGGTGGCCGACGGCCGGATGAATTTTTGGGCAGTTGTCCTGATTGGGACACTTGGCAATCTTGTTGGCTCCCTCTTGGCGTATTGGGTTGGCTGCAAGGGCGGGCGACCGTTGATTGAAAGGTACGGCAAGTATATTTTGATCTCCAAACACGACCTTGACTTGGCTGACCGCTGGTTTAAGAACTACGGTAACGCGACAACTTTTTTCGGCCGCGTCTTGCCGATTGTCCGGACATACATCTCCTTTCCGGCTGGCATCGCCCGGATGAATATTTGGAAATTCTCGCTCTACACCTTTTTGGGCGCCCTGCCCTGGTGTGCCGCCCTGACATATGCCGGAGTCAAGATGGGTAGTAATTGGGAGTTAATCCGCGAGAAACTCCATAACTTTGATCTCTTAATCGCTGTCCTCATCATCGCCTTTGTCGCACTCTGCGTCTGGCGACACATCAACACGAAAAATCGTGCAAAAAACCTTGACAGAAGCGATAAAACAGTGTAATATATTGACCAGTTGGCTCATGTGAGCCTGATTGCCTCGCCTTGCACCGTGCTTAGCGCTGGTGTAAGGCGAGCATCGTTCGTACGAGGAGGCGTACCTCTCAAACGCAGAAATGGGATGACGACGATGGCAAAGACCATTGATCGCGTTCTCGACGAAGTCAAGCCGAAGGCCAGCCAGATCGGAGATCTGGCGATGCACGGCGCTCTTAAGAGTGGCTTGTCCGCAGAAGACCTCCAGCGCGTCATCGAACGCGGCGGGGAGTTCCAGGACGCCATCCAGCCGATCCTTTGGCGCCTCGGTGCCGCTGTAACCCTGGTGGACTCCGATCTGCTTCAGCCGGTCACGTTCGTGCCGGTCGAGGGCACCGAGTCCTTCAAGGCTGGCGAGCACTTCAAGCGGGGCACCACCGACAGTGTAGTCATAGGCTACGTCGGATCGAACTTCGAGGCCGCGTTCGGGGGCAAGGTGGAGACCAACATCCCGAAGGCAAACTTGCGCATCCACCGGCTTCGCCAGAGCAGCATCGACGCCCCGATCATTGCTGGGCTCGGCGGCGAGGCGCAGGTCGAAAACCAGCCTGGCCCACCTCTGGGAGCTGCTGAAGCTCCAGGGCCACGGGCAGGAAGGTGTCCTGCTCACCAACGGGTGGGCGAACATCTTCTACATCCGCGACTCGAACGGGATCCTCTGGGCGGTCTACTGCTGCTGGTACTCCGGCGCCGGCTTCTGGTGCGTCGAAGCCAATCCGGTCACGTATCCGTTCAGGTGGGGCGATGGCTGCCGGGTCGTCTCCCGCTGATTCTTAGCGCTTTGAGCCTAGTGCTCTGGCGCTCTGAATCTTTAACTCTCTCCGCCGCGAAGCGGCGGTCGACACAGGTGGCTCTTCCCAGCTCTCTTTGGAGGGTAGCGGAAGGGCCACCTTTTCTGTTAATGTGAGTGCAGGAATCGTAAAGCGCAACGGCTACGGCTTTTGCCTACGTTCTTAAGTCTTTATTCTCCCAGAATTGCTTCGGGCACGCCTTAAGCAAGAGCGGTTACTAAGGATTTTCAAAAAATGAAATGAATCGGTGCTAACTATTGGCAGACTTTTAGGTCTCAAATAAAATACAGCAAAGCGAAGCAATTTGTTTGCGGTGATTACAGAGGATAGTTAGTACATTATCTGGGCGGTCAACTGCAACTGGAACTCCGACGCCGGCAACTGGAACGTCGAAGCCAATCCGGTCACGAATCCGAACAGGTGGAACGATGGCAACCAGGTCGTCTCCCGCAACTCATTTCTTTTCTTCCACTCCGGTGGAAGTTTTTGATATCAAACCTTTTCGCCAACCCCCAACCATTCTGCCAATCTCGTTAAACTGTTCAGAGACGGCAATGTATTTTTTGTTATCCAGCGCTTTGATTTCCCAAGCAACCAGTCAATCATATTCGGGTTTGCTGGGGCATGGCAATGGCTATAAGATTGGGTAAAAAATTGATTTGAGGGTAAAGCGCTTATTGTAGATTAAGCCTGATTTTGATAGGATTTCATTAATGAGCAAGAAATATTATATTACAACCCCAATTTATTACGTTAATGATGTCCCGCACGTCGGTCATGCTTACACCACTATTGCGGCGGATGTTTTGGCGCGGTATCACCGGGAAAAAGGCGAGGAGGTCTTTTTTTTGACCGGCACGGACGAGCATGGGGCCAAGATTGCCGAGGCGGCGGAGAAGGCCGGCAAAGAGCCTAAGGCTTTTGTCGATGAACTGGCGCCGAAGTTCCAAGAGGTTTGGAAGAAATTAAATATTAATTATTCCGAATTTTTTAGAACGACCAATCCCGAGCACGAGAGGCTGGTGCAGGAGTTTATCGGGCGGGTTAATAAGGCCGGTTACATCGAGAAACGGCAATACACCGGACTCTATTGCATTGCCTGCGAGCGGTATTATCGCGAGGATGAGTTAATCGACGGCAAGTGTCCAGATCACAAGCGCGAGCTCGTCAGGCAATCAGAGGAAAATTATTTCTTTCTTTTATCCAAATTTGGAGATCAATTACTGGAAAAGATCGAATCTGGTGAGATGGAGATCGGGCCGGAGACGCGCAAGAATGAGATCGTCAGCAAGATAAAACTGGGTCTGGAGGATATCAGTATTTCCAGAGCTAATGTTAAGTGGGGCATTCCTTTTCCCGGAGACGAATCTCAAACTATTTATGTCTGGTTCGATGCACTGCTAAATTATTGGACGGCGACGAAGATCTACGGCCAAGATAAGGGGGACAGTCCCCAGGCTGCAAAGGGGACAGTCCCCGGACCGGAATGGCCGGCGGATTTGCACTTGATGGCCAAGGACATTTTGTGGTTTCATGCCGTGATTTGGCCGGCGATGCTCCTTGCGGCCGGTGAGGCTGTGCCTAAAAAGGTCTTTGCTCACGGCTTCTTCACTATCAACGGTCAAAAGATGAGCAAGACACTGGGTAATGTCATTAACCCCAACGAAGTCGTCGACAAATTCGGCGCCGATGCCGTTCGCTACGCCCTTCTGCGCGAATTCCCCTTTGGCGAAGACGGCGATATCTCGGTGGAGAAGATCGGCGAGCGCCATAAAGAGCTGGCGGATACCTTGGGGAATTTACTTCAACGTACTGTCGTGATGATTAATAAATATCAAGTCCATACCACCTCTAGCCCCTCCTACCCTAGGAGGGGAAATGGGGAGATTGACCCAACCCATTCTTCCCTCCCTAAGATAGGTAGTCTATCTTCCGATTCCTCCCCTAAGATAGGGGAGGCTAGGTGGGGTATGAGTATTAACTTAGATATTGAATCATCGCAATTTTCTCGCGCTTTGGAGAAGATCATGACTTTTGCGGCGAAGCAGAACCAATTTATTAATGAGAAAGCGCCGTGGGTTTTAGCCAAAGAAGGCAAAACGAATGAAATTAAAGAGGTTTTAAGTGCAGTTTATGGTAACCTTATGATAATATCGGAACTTTTCATACCCTTCATGCCCGAGACGGCTAAAAAGATGAAACAGCAGTTGGAATCATTGAAACCCGAGCCGTTATTCCCCAGAATCGACTTAGATAAAACACAGATGATGAAAGCAGATTAACACAGATAATTATCCGCGTGTATTTGCGTTTGTGATTTGCGATGTTATCTACGTTAATTAGTGTTACCCCGGAGGGATTAATGTTAACAGTTCTCTTTGCTTCGATCGGTTATGCTGGAGCGGTTGTCACCGATAAGGTCATCTTAAGCAAAAATAGGGTGCCGGTAATGCGTTTTATCCCGCTCCTCTTTATCTTGTTGGCAGTTATCACCGCCCTGCTTCTGCCTCTTTTTGGCTCAATCGACTGGGCCGGTTTTCTTTCAATTAAATATTTAGCGTTCTTTACCTTAATGATCGTTGCGGCGGTAACGTGGAATGTTTTTTATTATCAGGGAATCCAAAAAGAGAATTTGACCGAATTTGAACTCATTATGCTCTTCTCGCCGCTGGCGACCGTGATGCTGGCCAGTATTTTTTTGCCGGCAGAGCGGGATTGGTCAACGCTTGGTGCCGGAGTTTTGGCTTCAGTTGCTTTGATTGGTTCGCGTTTCCGCCGTCACCACTGGGAAGTTTCACGCGCCGCTAAACGAACCATTTTGGCGATGATACTCATGTCCTTTGAGTCAATTTTAATTAAAGAGGTACTGGCCGTGATGTCGCCGGTGATGCTGTATTTTATCCGAACAACCGTCATTGCCATCGTCTTTCTTGTGCTGTACCGGCCAAAGCTTAGTGCGCTCTCGCCAACGGCATACGGTCTCATAATTATCACGGCGATCTTTAGCACGGCAATGATGGTCCTTAAATTTTACGGCTTTAGAGACCTGGGTGTTGTGGAAACAACCACCGTTCTTCTGTTGGGACCTTTATTTGTGTATCTTTTCTGCTATCTTTACTTTAAGGAGAGGTTGTACAAGCGCGATCTGCTGGCCGTGGCCGTTATAGTTTTATCGATATTGTACGTTCAATTCTGGCAATAACCAAAGCACAAATGGATAACGAATTATCCAATTTTATCAAGCACGTTAGCGCATTAGCAGGTTAGCAAGATAGCTAGCTTGCTAGGATGCTAATTTGCTAGCAAGCTAGTGCAATTAGAGCAATTAGTCATCCATTTATGTTATGTTTATCGATACCCATTGTCATCTTAACTTTCCCGATTTTAAGAATGAGGTCTCGGCGGTGCTGGGTCGGGCGATTGAAGCTCACGTCGAGCGGATTATTAATGTTGGCGCCGATCTTGACTCCTCCAAGCGGGCTCTGGAGATTGCCAGGCGACACCCGGAGCTCTATGCCACGGTTGGCCTCCATCCTCACTGCTCGCTTGATCTTAATATTGAGACCAGGGGGGAGCTTGTGACGCTGGCTAATCACAACAAGGTGGTGGCGATCGGCGAGATCGGTCTGGATTACTACTATTTAAAACGCTCATCCCAGTTTGCGCGCTATCCCGGCCGCGAGGAGCAGATGTTTTGTTTTGAGCAGATGCTCGATCTGGCTCTCGAGACCAGGTTGCCGGTGATTATTCACAACCGCGAAGCCGACGCCGATGTTTTAGCCATTCTCAAAAGCTACAGCACCGGCACATTGACGGGAGTTGTGCACTGCTTTTCCGGCGATTATGATTTAGCCGAAAAGATTCTTGATCTTGGTTTTGCGATCTCCTTTACCGGCAATATCACCTATAAAAATCCGCCCATCGAGGTGATCCGGCGAATCCCCTTAGGTTCAATGATGATTGAGACAGACGCGCCCTATTTGACGCCGGAGCCGTATCGGGGCAAGCGCAACGAGCCGGCTTACGTCGTCGAAGTGGCTAAAAAAATCGCTCTTATTAAGAAGCGGAGTCTGGCTGAAGTGGAACAGGATACGACCCGCAAAGCCCAAAAACTTTTTGGTCTAAGGTAGATTATTGCATTGACAGGAAAATTGAGACAAGATATTCTTATCTATATTACACCCGATTACACCTACACCAGAGGTTAGGGTAATAAAGGAAAAGCTATGGATCACAAACATGAAAAGACACTGATTAATTTCAAGAAAGCCAAAAGCCACATCGACAAGATTGTTAAAATGTTGGAGGAGGGCGAGTATTGTATCGATATTATGCAGCAGAACCTGGCGGTGATGGGATTGCTCAAATCGGCCCACCAGCAGTTAATGGAGGGCCACCTTGATACCTGTTTTAAGGATGCTATGAAAACCAACAACGATGAACGCAAGCAAAAGATGATTCAGGAGATCCTGCGTGTTTCTAAGATGGCCAACAAGTAGTTCTACTTAGATGTCGAAAAAAAAGAAAAAATTCCAACCTCCAAAAACCGAGGAAAATCACGGCGGCAGGGCCAGCCAAGCAGGCAAAATTACCGTTCCGATTAAGGGGATGCACTGCCGTTCCTGTGAAATCTTGATTAGTGAAAAGCTGGCCGAGGTTGCCTCGGTTAAAAATGTCCACATCAGTTATAAAAAAGGCCAAGCCGAAATTTATTCCAACGGCCCGCTTGATATGGAGGCGGTCGCGGCGGCGGTTGCCTCAGCCGGATACGAAGTCGGAATTGATGACTCGAGGGCCTGGATTACCTCTGATCCCAAGAAGTATAAAGACTTAGCCGCAGCCCTTGCCATTCTTCTGGCGCTCTACTTTATTGCGAAAAATCTTGGACTCACCAGCATTAATGTCGGCGGCTCCGGCGGCAATCCATCAAACTTAATGGTCGTTCTTGTTATCGGGCTGACTGCCGGCATTTCAACCTGCATGGCACTGGTTGGCGGTCTGGTTCTCGGTGTCTCGGCTCGTTTTACAGAAAAGCATCCCGAAGCAACACCGGTTCAGAAGTTCCGTCCCCATCTCTTTTTTGTGGTCGGCCGCACTGTTTCTTACTTTATTCTCGGCGGTGTCATCGGTTTGGCGGGCAAAGCATTTCAGCTTTCCGGTCCGAGTTTGGGCGTTTTAACTATTCTGGTCGGTGTGGTTATGTTGGTTCTTGGCGCTCAGCTTACGGAGGTCTTCCCAAGATTGTCGAGCGGCGGCTTAACATTGCCCTCTGGTATCAGTCGGTTTTTGGGCTTAAGAAAACGCCACCACAAAGAGTACAGCCACACCAATGCGCTCATCACGGGGGCGTTGACCTTTTTCCTGCCCTGCGGCTTTACTCAGGCGATGCAGTTATACGCTATGAGTACCGGAAGCTATTGGTCCGGGGCAATGATTATGGGAGTCTTTGCGCTGGGAACCGCGCCCGGACTTCTTGGTATCGGCGGCCTAACCTCGGTTATACAGGGTGCTTTTGCTAAAAATTTTTTCAAGTTCGCCGGACTTCTGGTTATTGCTTTGGCATTTTTTAATCTGTCGAACGGCTGGAGCCTGACAGGATGGAGGTTTCCCAACCCACTACGAAATTACACATCGAACAAAAGTACAAATATTACAAATTCTACAATCCAAGAGAAAAATGGTGTGCAGGTTGTTAATATGACCCAGGATTTATACGGCTATGCACCAGACAGCTTTACTGTCCGGCGGGGCGTGCCGGTCAAGTGGATCATTAACTCAACCGACAATCGGTCATGCGCCGCCAGTATTATATTTTCTAAATTTGGCATCAGAAAAATACTCAAGACCGGGGAGAATGTTATCGAGTTCACGCCAAACGAAACCGGTGATTTCCGCTTCTCCTGTTCAATGGGAATGTACCGCGGCGTCTTTCGGGTCATTGAAGACTCTGGTAAAGCGCTCTCGCAACGATAGTCGTCCGCCCTCATTTGCGAACAAGAGTGGAATCTTGACAACTCCTAATAATACCTATACCATAGGTGTAGGTATTATTACAAGAGAGCGAATACCCTGCGGTTTCTACCGCCAGGGATGAAGCGATATAAATAGTGTCGCCGCAGGCGACCACAGAGCGCAACAAAACACCCTGTGGTTTCTGCTGCAGGGTGTTTTGTTAGCGAGAGGAACTTTATGGTTATCATCAATTTTTCTTTGACCGGCGCTTTTGAGTGTCAGGCTTGCACCAAACTGGTAAGTATGGAGCTGGAGGAGATTCCCGGAGTTAGGAGTGTCGAGGTTAATCTGGACGGGGCTGTCCGGATTGAATCCGACCGGGAGATCGATCTCGCGGAGATTGCCGATGCGCTTAAAGGCACGGATCATTCTTTGGCGAAGGAGTAATTCTGAAGGGCGACGATGAAGAACAATGAATCTAAAAACATCTCTCTCTCGATCTCCGGAATGCACTGCTCTTCCTGCGCGGGCATCATTGAGAGAGCGCTTAAAAAGACGCCGGGAGTAAAATCGGCCAATGTTAACTTTGCGGCCGAAAAAGCCCTTATCCACCTCAACGAAAAAGGCGCTTCTCCCCTAGATCTTATTGGCGCTGTGAAAAAAGCCGGCTACAAGGCCCAGCTTATTGACAGAAATGATACCGAGCATGAATCAGCTAAGCGTCAAAGAGAGACTGTTGCTCTCTGGAAAAAGTTCCGCTTCAGTTTCACGCTAAGCCTCCCTATGCTCTACTTTATGCTGCTTGATTTTTTTAAGTGGCTGCCGGGCGCCGAGCTGTTGCCGCCCTATTTTGGCGTTATTTCCTTTCTTCTGGCTACACCGGTCCAATTCATCGTCGGCGCCGGTTTCTATAAAGGGATGTGGTCAAGTCTTCGTATGAAGACATTTAATATGGATTCCCTGATTGCTATTGGTACTTCGACGGCTTATCTCTACAGTTTGGTTAATTTCTTTATATTTATGGCGCAGAACGGAACATTGCTCGGTTTGGCCGGAGAAAAGATTCCCGAACTTTACTTTGAAACTGCCGCTTTTCTCATAACCTTTGTTGGGCTTGGCAAATGGTTGGAGGCGCGGGCAAAGGGCCGAACATCGGAAGCGATCAAGAAATTAATGGGGTTGCAGGCTAAGACGGCTCGTGTTATTCGGAATGGTGTGACCTCGGATATTCCAATCGACGAAGTTGTAACCGGCGATATTATTCTGGTTCGCCCCGGTGAGAAAATCCCGGTTGACGGTAAGATCGTCAAGGGCTCATCTGCCATTGATGAGTCAATGATTACTGGCGAATCCTTGCCGGTTGAGAAAAATGTTGGTGATGGTGTTGTCGGTGCTACAATTAACAAAACCGGCTCATTCGAATTTGAAGCCACTCGTGTCGGTTCGGAAACGACTTTGGCTCAGATCATTCGCCTGATTGAAGAAGCCCAGGGTTCCAAGGCGCCAATTCAAGCGTTTGCCGACCGCATCTCGGCTTACTTTGTGCCAATTGTGATCGCATTAGCCATCTTGACATTTATCGTTTGGTTTTTGATACTTGGTGAAAGTTTGTCTTTCGCCCTTATGGCTTTCACTGCCGTCATTGTTATAGCCTGTCCCTGCGCTTTGGGCCTGGCAACACCGACAGCAATTATGGTTGGCACCGGCAAGGGCGCCGAGCATGGCATTCTTGTTAAGGGCGGCGAACCGCTTGAAAAAGCCTGCAAGATAAACACAGTAGTTTTTGATAAAACCGGAACATTGACCAATGGTAAACCGGTTGTGACTGATATTTTGACTCTGAGCGATGTGGATGAAGATGAAGTTTTAGCAATTGCGGCCAGTCTGGAAAAATCCTCAGAACATCCTTTGGCTGAGGCAATTTACACTTATGCCAATAAAGAGTCCATCGCCCTGGAAGATGTCGTCAATTTCAAAGCAATCCCCGGCCATGGAGTCGAGGGCAATATTGGCAAGACTAAATATTATTTTGGTAACCGGCGGCTTATTGAAACGATTGGGCTGGATACTCAGCTTCAAGTTTCAAGTTTCAAGCTTCAAGAACTAGAGGAGCAGGGTAAGACTGCCATGATTCTGGCGACGAAAGAAAAAATTGTCGGCATCATCGCCGTCGCCGATACAGTTAAAGAAACTTCCAAGGAAGCTGTGGCTAAATTACAAGCAAGGGGCATTACTGTCTATATGATCACCGGCGACAATGAACGCACTGCTAAAGCCATTGCCAAGGAGGTTGGCATTACTAACGTCCTGGCAGAAGTTCTACCCAAAGATAAAGCCGCTGAAGTCAAAAGGCTTCAGAATGACCAGCCGCCGGGAGACAATAACCAAACAAAGACATCTGGCAATTTGAGAATTGGAACTCGGAATTTATTTGGTTTTTGGAGTTTGGTATTTGGTGTTTCCACAACTCGTCAAAAACGAGTTGTGGCCATGGTTGGCGACGGTATTAATGATGCTCCCGCTCTGGCTCAGGCCGATCTGGGCATTGCCATGGGTAGCGGCACGGATGTAGCTATGGAAACGGGCGGCATTGTTATCATTAAAAATGACCTAAATGATGTCGTAAATGCTATTCAGTTGTCCATGGAAACAATGAGTAAAATCAAGCAAAATATGTTCTTTGCTCTCTTCTATAATGTTGCCGGCATTCCGATTGCCGCCCGGGTTTTTGCCGGCGCCGGCCTGATTTTAAAACCGGAGTTGGCCGGCTTGGCTATGGCTCTCTCCTCTGTCTCGGTTGTAACCAACTCTCTTTTGCTTCGCCGCTATCAGCCAAACCGCAGAAACTGGCTTTCCCTCATTGCTCCCCCTGTAATGATCGTGTTCTTCTTCCTTCTTTTTCTTGAATTTGCCCGCTTGAGCACGGAGATGAAGTAAGGGCAACTGGCAGAAAGGAGAACAATGAATAAGACCGGACGCGACCCCACAATGTTAATTGCTTTTATTGTCGGCGCTATTCTCTTTGCCGCTCTCGTTATCTTTGTTTTAATTGCTTCCAGATCGGAAGATGGAAAGAGAGCGGCGGTTCAGACATATTCGGGCGCCGCCGAAGATGCTCCCCGGGTGGTTTTGAGTCAGGACTATTTTAATTATGGTCCCCTGAAAAACAAGTTTGATATTATCACTCACAGTTTTACTATTACCAATGAAGGAAAGTCCGACCTGTTTGTGTATAAACTGACCACCTCCTGCCACTGTACCACGGCGCAGTTAATTTATAATAATGAATCAAGCCCGAAGTGGGGTATGACCTCAAGCCAACTCTGGTACGTGCCGATCAAGCCGGGTGAGTCTGCGACAGTCGTCATAGAATATGATCCGAAGCAGATGATTAATGACGGCCTTATTCAGAGGGCGATTTATATCGGCACAAATGATCCCGAGAGTCCGGAGTTAACCTATAAGTTTGATGCGGAGAACAACCTTTAATGGAGTGGTCTCGTTTCTTTAACCTGAAATTGCCGCACGGATTCCGGAGCAATGTCGGAGCGCTAGCTCTCGGGTTGGCGACCCTGCTTTTAGTAAACGTAAAAATTACTTTGGCCGAGGAAGCGGCAACGCTTTATTACAACAAGGCGTGTGGTGACTGTCAGATTTATGTCGAACAGGAGCTTGTTCCGGCACTGGCTGAATCCGGCATTGTTTTAGAGATTAAGGATTATCTTAATGAGCCGAAGTACCGGACCGAATTATATGCCAAAAACCAGGAACTGGAGGTGCCAACCGACCTTCAGGATAATCTAACCGTCTTCTTCCCCAACGGCTTAATCACCGAGGGTCACGTCCCATTAGAGTTAATAAAAGAGGCGCTGCAACCAGAGAATAGGTCAAAGTATGACAAACTCATACTTTACCAGCCGGAGATGCATAAGGATATTAAATCTTACAAGATCCAGAAGAATGACTATGCGGTCAGAGATATGCGAATGTCTGATTCGCTCTCAAGTGTGCTGTCAGAAAAGTTACTCTGGAATATTAAAGCTGATTCTAAAAAAAGCGTCTTATACCTGACAATAATCGGTGGTCTGGCCAATAGTATCCACCCTTGTTCGATCGCTGTGCTACTTCTACTGCTTGGATTTCTTTACTCAATTAAACAATCTCCAAAGCGTATCCTTTTACTTGGTTTCACTTTTATTCTCGGTGTTTTCCTGGTCTATCTCGGTATCGGCTTTGGCATCTTAAAGGCAGTTAGGATTTCAAGTAATCCCTTCTTTGCCGCCGAGGTTGCAGCGATCGGCTTAGCTGTTCTTGGGCTAATCAACATCAAAGATGTTTTTTGGCCTCATTTGCCAATTCATATTAGGATGCCATCATTTACCGATAAGGTTTACGATTTGGTAGCAACAAAAGCCACAGTGCCTCTAACTTTACTGCTGGGTGCTGCCGTTGGATTGTGCGCATTCCCCTGTACGGGCGGAATCTACACTGCCATCATCACTACGCTTGCCACCACCAAGCAGCTTTCATTTGTTCTTTACCTATTCTTGTATAACTTCCTCTTCATATCACCTTTGATTTTAATTACGGCGCTTTCCGGCAACGAGAAAGTTTTCGAGAGATTCCTTGATTTCCAGGCCAAAAACTCCCGACGTGCCCGCTTTTTGATCGGGCTGGCGATGGTTGCGATTGCTCTGTTGGTCTGGCTATGGTTGGGGAGTATGAGATGAGGAGAGTTGTCCTCGCGGCGGCAATATTTAGCTTTGTCGGATTGGCTGCTTTCGGCCAGATTAAATTCATCATCGAAATACTGGCTCCGGGCAAAAGACCAAACAACGTTATTAACCGGAATAAACAATCAGGCATTAATGATGAAAATACTAATTTAATGAAAGTCGTTTTGCCGGCCGGCGGCGTTGAGGCGCCCATAAAGTGGGAAGATCTCGGCAAACAGTTGGTTGGTAATGGTGTTATCAATCAGGCTAAGCTTGAAAATCTCCACAGAGAACGAGGCGAGTTTGATGAGGAGGCGAAGCGGTTAATTGAGTCGACGGTTAATGATCCAATCACCGTGACCGAGAGTAGCGCCGGTGTTATCTTAAACCTCCTCTGGGCTTTTGGCCTGGCCAATAAAAATCCAATTTTAGAAAATGGTCAAATGGCTGATCCTCGCTATGGCGGCGTTGAAAAATTTGCTTCGACCGGCGGTTGGAATCTGGCCAGAGGCAATGCTATGGATCATTACTCTAAGTATGAGTTTGTGAAACTAACCACAGAACAACAAGCATTGGTTGAAAAGATTTCTAGTAATATTTATCGCCCATGTTGTGATAATCCTACGGATTTCCCCGACTGTAATCATGGCATGGCTATGCTTGGACTCCTGGAGTTGATGGCCGCTAATGGCGTTGGTGAGGATCAGATGTATAAGGTGGCGCTTCAAGTCAATTCTTACTGGTTTCCGGGATACTATCCGGTCATCGCCGAGTACTTCAAAACACAGGGTACTGATTGGGATAAAGTTGATCCGAAAGAAGTATTAAGCAAAAAATATTCCAGCGCTTCGGGCTATAAGCGTATCGAGGCAAAGATTTCGCCATCCAACAATGGCCGAGGAAGCAGCTGTGGAACATAGTAAATTTTCCGGTTGCACCATTCACAAACATAGGTAAAAGTGTTATATTACACCAATTGGCTCGCAGTCTGAGCACATTTTTATTTTGCGCTTACACTGCGTGCCGATTCTGGCCGCAACATCACTCTGACAGCTCGTTTTCGGGATGATTTGGTATATAAAATCAAATGGAAAGTTGATATGATGTGGTTATGGTTCGATAATTTGCCAAAAGTGATTTAGGAAAAAGACCATGAATTACAAAATTATTAAAGTAGCGCTGGTCATGTTATTTTTCATGTCTATAATATCTTTCCAGTTTGCAAATAACCAGACAGTGATCCTAGCATCGGATTCTTCAACTGCAGCCGATGAAGCGTCCGGCAAGGCTGTGTGGGAAAAGCTGCAAAATAAAACAGCCGAATGCAAAGATTTGTCCAATGATGATTTCGATGCGCTTGGCGACTATTACATGGGCCAGATGGCCGGCAGTTCCCATCAAGCAATGGACAAAATGATGGCCTGGCGTCTCGGCGAAGATGGCGAACGGCAGATGTATATTGCCATGGGCAAGCGGCTTTCCGGCTGCGACCCCAATGCGGCCTATCCGGATCAAGTTGCCGGTTTTTGGCCGATGATGGGAGGAGGTGGGCATCTGATGATGGGTTATAATTGGGACAATATGATGAATGGTTTTTGGGGCTATAATTGGTTTGGAGTTGTTATGATGATATTGTTTTGGATTTTAATAATTGCCGGCATAATTTGGCTGGTGAGATACCTAGGCGGATCCTCAAATGTTGTTGGAATAAATACCGGCAGAGAAAAATCGCCGATGGATATTCTCAAGGAACGTTATGCCAAGGGCGAGATTAATAAGGAAGAGTTTGAAGAAAAGAAAAAGGACTTGGTCTAAATTTCGCGAACTAGTACCGTTACATCTTGATTTCAGTGCAGTTTCTCCAAACTCTAACACACCGGTTTTAAAAGGGACTGTGCTGCGTCAAAACTATGATGTAACGGTACTAGTGGCGGCATATCTCATCGAACAAGGCAAAAGTCCAGCAAAAGCTGTTGAGTTCATTAAAACAAAACGTCCATCGGTTCACCTACGGGACGCTCAAAAAGAAGTCTTATATGAATTCTCACAATAATCGGGAGGGGTTTGTCTCTTATTGCACTCAAAAACCTACTTCAAGAAAGAACTAAGTTGGCTATCTGTATTGGTGGCGTAGCTTTTTCTGTTCTCCTTATCCTGATTATGAACGGTCTTTATCAGGGCTGGAGCGTTAAAATGGGAGCCTATCCCGAAAGCATTCCGGCCGATCTTTGGGTGGAGCAAGCCGGAGTTGGCGACATGTATCATGCACTCTCGTTTTTGCCGGACAATCTCTCCGCTAAATTAGAGAGTATCGAAGGGGTAAGGAGCGCCAACAAATATCTTGGCCGGCAGGCGATGTTTGATTACAACGGCAAAGACCGATCTCTTTTTTTGGTTGGACTTGATACAAAAACCGGCACAACAAAGCCGTACAAAATGAAGGAGGGCAGTTGGCAGAATTTGAAAGACGGAGAGATAATTATCGATCAAGTATTTGCCAAAGATACAAGTTTGAAAATTGGCGATACTTTAGACATTAACGGCGAAAAACTAAGAATCGCCGGCATCTCTGACGGCGGCAACATAATCACTTTCTCTTTTGCTTTCGTCACCATGCAACAGGCGGCCAAAATGTTCAATTTGGGCGAAAAGGTTAATTTCTATCTCTTAAATATTGACTCTGCCGCAGATTTGTTAACTGTTAAGAATCGTGTCGAAAAAGAAATATCCGGATCAAAGGTTCTGACTAAGACCGAGTATGTTACAACTTCGAAGAAGGTTATCACCGACACATTTCTCCCAATTATTGCAGTATTGGTTGTTATCGCACTGGCGGTTGGCATTGCCGTTATCGGACTGACTACCTACTCGGCCACAATTGAGAAAGCCCGCGAGTATGGGGTATTAAAAGCTATTGGCCTCAATAACCTTCAACTTTTCAAGACTGTTATTATCCAGGCGCTAATTTCCGGTTTAATCGGCTACGTGGTGGGTGTTGGATTAGCCTATCTTGTCGGATATATTGCCACGAATATAGTATCTGCTTTTGTGACCCTAATTCGTCCGGTTGATCTGCTTTGGGTTTTTGGGGCTACGGTTCTAATGTCTTTAATTGCCGCCTATATCCCGATGAAAAGAATTTTTTCTATTGATCCAGCAGAGGTGTTTAAGTCTTAACTATGAGCATATTAGAAATCAATAATTTATCAAAGGTCTATGGCTCGGGCCACACGCAAGTTAAAGCAGTGGATGATATTTCGTTGCAGATCAATGAAAGTGAGATTATTTTGGTTATGGGGCCAAGCGGCAGCGGCAAAACAACATTTTTGACGATGATCGGAACCTTACTCAAGCCGACTTCGGGACAGATTTTGTTTGATGAAAAGAATCTGGCTAAGATGTCCGAGAGGGATTTACCAAAGTTCAGGCTGGATAATCTGGGCTTTGTTTTTCAGTCGTTTAATCTTTTGTCGTCTCTGACAGCACTGGAGAATGTCGCTATTCCATTAATTGCCGCCGGAGTTAAAAAGGGTGAAGCACTTAGGAGAGCCAAAGATGCCTTGGAAAAATTGGAGCTCGGCCAACGATTGAGCAATCTCCCCCGCGACCTCTCCGGTGGTGAGAAACAGCGCGTCTCTATCGCCAGAGCCTTAGTCAACAATCCCAAAATTATTCTGGCTGATGAGCCGACGGCTAATCTTGACTCTAAAATCGGCCACGAGGTCATGACCCTTTTTTGTTCCATTGGTTGTGAACAGCAAAAAACTGTCATCATTGTTAGCCATGATGAACGGATCAAAGAGGTCGCGCACAGAGTACTCTACATTGAAGATGGCAAATTGATCCGGGCAGAAAAAGGCCGCCACGCGGAAACGTGCCTGATGAAGGGTCGCCACTGACAAGCCAGAGGCGCTTAGGCATTGAAATATATCGTCATTAGCGATATATTTTTTAAGCACAAGGAAAAAAATGGCAAAGATACTTGACGGTAAGAAAATCAGGGATGAGATACTGGCTGGTCTCAAAGAGAGTCTTGCAGCTCGGGGAACCAAACCGACTTTGGCGGTTATTCTGGCCGGCGACGATCCGGTTTCAGCGGCTTACGTCGGCTTGAAGCAGAAGATCGCCGAAAAGATCGGTGTCGGTTTTGAATTGTATCGGTATAGTCAGAATGCCTCGGAGAATGAGATTTTAACTAAGATCCGGTCATTAAATAATAACCTCGGTATTAATGGAATTATGGTTCAAATTCCCTTGCCATCCGGTTTTGACCGCGATAAATTGATCGAGGCAATTTCGCCGGACAAAGATATCGACGGCCTGCGCTACTGTGTAGGTCTCTCCTCTGATTTTTTCCCGCCCGTTGTCTTGGCCGTCGCCAGAGCACTGGAACTCTCCGGAACAAACCCGGCGCGATCAGATGTTGTCATTATCGGCCGAGGCTTTCTGGTGGGTGATCCGCTTTGTCGATATTTTGAGGGTAAGATCAAAAAGCTAGTAGTCGCCGATTCATCAACACCTGATTTAACCTCAATCATAAGACAGGCGAATGTGGTCATTTCTGCCGTCGGGCGGGCCGGCATCATCACCGCGGAGATGGTCAAGGAGAGTGTCGTGCTAATCGATGCCGGCACGAGCGAGGCGGGCGGCGAGATTAGGGGTGATATTGACCCCAAGGCACATGCTAAAGCTTCATTTTATACTCCCGTCCCCGGCGGTATCGGCCCGGTGACAGTAGCAATGCTGATACAGAATTTAGTTAGTACTGTATTGACATAGTTTTAATAAAATATTAAGGTTTGCTCTTGGCGGGGACCAGTTTATTCTCTATAATAGAATAGAACTAATAATATTCGCGTTTCGGAGGGAGCCATTTGGCGTTTCTAAAGCGGTTTAGAGATGTTTTGAGGTTAAACAAGAGGGGGAACTCTTTTCGCGTGTCTGTTTCAGTATCCACCTCGAAAGTGAATGCGCCCAAACACCTTCGAGGTGAAATGGTCTCGGAAGTTGTCTGTCTTCATCCGCGCCACTCAAAACCTCGACTTAAAAGTTTAAGTAAGGCTCATTCTTATCTTTGCGCCAAGTCGCCTCGCTATCACGCTTGGCATCATCATCCCCACCATCAGAAGATTCACATGGGTGTTTTAACAACGACCATTGTTCTCTTGGTGTCCGTGATAGTCCAGACTTTTCTAGGTGGAATGAATGCTCAGGCCGCCACCAATACCTGGAACTTTGGCAGTTCGGCCGATTATACCTATAGTGATTCCTCTGTCGAAGTAACCTCCAACACGGCCAGGCTGAAGGCGGGTCAATATGCCGATGACGCTAACACCCAGGCTCTCTGGCACTTTGACGAGAGCTCCGGCACGGCGGCCGACTCAGCCGGCAACTCCAATACAGCCACACTGCAAAATAGCGCAACTTACGCCGCCGCCCGCGCCGGCAACGGCCTTTCTTTAAACGGCAGCAAACAGTACGCCTCGGCCGGCGATTCGGCGACGCTCTCATTGTCATCAAACTTAACTCTGGAGGCCTATACCAAATTCAGCAGCGCCTTTGACGCCACCGACGACATCAGTCAATACATTGTAGATAAGGGCAACTACAAGCTCTACTTTGACCAGTCCGACGGTAAGTTGAAATTTGAACTCGAGAACAATACCGCCAAAAGCTGGGACAAGGTCGGCGAGGATGTTAACAGCAGTTGGGTTGGCAGCGGCCTTGGTCGATCCCAGGTTTTTGCCGAATATGGCGGCAGTTTGTATGTTGGTCTTTACGCTAATCCGAATGGGGCAAGGGTTTACAAGTACAGCGGCAGCGGTGCGGCTTGGACCAAAGTTGCCGGCGACGGTGTTAATGGTTCCTGGATGAGTGCAGGTTATGAGGGTGTCTTTGCTCTGGAGCCTTATAACAGTCAACTTTGCGCCGGTTTAGGTGACATTGCCGCCGGCGCCAGCGAGGTTTGGTGCTGGAATGATACCGCCTGGACAAAAATCGGCGGAGACGGTGTTAATGGCTTGCCGGCAGGACTAGAGGGTGTTCAGAGTCTGGAGAGTGATGGAACATATCTTTATGCCGGAGTGGGACGCGATGCTGATGAAGGAGATGTTTGGCGTTGGAACGGCACGACTTGGACTCAGATTGGCGGCGACGGCTTAAATTCCAGTTGGGATACAAGCTATGAGTTTGCCTATTCGCTGGTTTACGCTGGCTCAACTCTCTATGCCGGTCTTGGTAGCTCCGCTGGCGATGCCGAGGTTTGGTCCTGGAACGGCACGACTTGGACTCAGATTGGCGGCGACACCCTGAAATTTTCCTGGGCCAACAGTACTTATGAGCAGGTTGCTTCGCTAGCCTCCGATGGTACTTACCTTTATGCCGGTCTTGGTAGCTCCGCTGGCGATGCCGAGGTCTGGCGCTACACTATTGCCACCGACACCTGGGGCGGGGCATTGATTGGCGGCGACGGCACCGGCTGGACCAACTCAACTTACGAACAGGTTCTCTCGCTCAATATTATCAGCGGGACGCTTTATGCTAGTTTGGGTACCAGCGCCGGCGACGGCGAGGTCTGGTCCTGGAACGGCACGACTTGGACTCAGATTGGCGGCGACACCCTTAACTCCGGCTGGGACGCTAACTCAAGCAAGGAGAGTGCTTATTTGGGTACTTCCGGCAGCAGTTTGGTCGCCGGCACCGGCTCGGGTACCAATGACGCCGAAA
The DNA here is from genome assembly GCA_038078835.1 of Patescibacteria group bacterium. GTDB lineage: Bacteria > Patescibacteriota > UBA1384 > XYA2-FULL-43-10 > 1-14-0-10-43-13 > JBBTQI01. The sequence continues at coordinate 64,374 of JBBTQI010000009.1, forward strand.
CCTGGCTTTGGAACGGCTCGGCTTGGAGCTGGATTGGCGGCAAAGATTGGACATCCTGGGGAGCAGCTATGCCGAGCATTGTCCAAGCTATGGCCATTAATGACGGTAAACTCTATGTTGGTTTAGGCGGAGCAAGTAAAGAGGCGACTGTTTGGGAGTATAACGGCTCAACCTGGGCGCACGTGGGGGGCAATTATAATTCAAGCTGGGACGACAGCATTGAATATGTCTACAGTTTAGCTTCATATAATAATAAGATTTATGCCGGCTTAGGCAACTCCGCTGGCGATGGCGATCTGTGGGAGTACAACGGCAGCAACGACTGGACGCAAATCGGCGGCGACGGTTTAAACTCCGGTTGGGCGGCCGCTATTTACGAAGCGGTCCTGACAATGACGGTTTACCAGAGTGAGCTTTATGCCGGTTTGGGCATAAGCGACAGCGCTGATGCCGAAGTCTGGAAATATAACGGCAGTGCCTGGGCCAAGGTCGGCGGTGATAGTACAAATTCCAGCTGGGCTGGCGGCCAGAGAGTCAATTCGCTTGTCGCCGACGGTACCTACCTTTATGCCGGTCTAGGTACGGAAGCGGTGAACTATGCTTACTCGGCTCAAGTCTGGCGCTGGGACGGCGCAACCTGGACCATCATCGGTGGCAGCCACTACAACAACAGCTGGGCCAAAGCATACTTATGGGAAGCGTACACCGCGGCGGTTTTTAATAACAAGGCTTACTTTGGTTTTGGTTATTTTACTGGGACTAACAGCGCTGTTGTCTGGGAGTATGATGGCACGAATTGGCAGGCGATCGGCGGCAACGGTCTTAACTCCTCCTGGACGGTCAATACCTATGAAGTCGTTCTATCAATGGCCTCTAACTCAAACTATCTGTATGTTGGACTTGGCTCGAATGCCGGTGACGCCGAAGTCTGGCGCTACAACGGCACAACCTGGAGTAAGATCGGCGGTGACGCTCTGAATTCCAGCTGGGCCGACAGCACCTATGAGAGTGTTTACAGCCTGGCGGCCAATGATACGACCCTCTATGCCGGTTTGGGCAATAGTGCTGATGACGGCGAGGTCTGGTCCTGGAACGGCTCAAGCTGGAGCCAGATTGGGGGGGATAGTTTGAATTCCGGCTGGACTGATGCCGACAACATCACTGGCGTTGGCTCGCTCCTTCTCTCCGGTTCAACGCTTTATATTGGTACCGGTTGGAGCACTGGCACGGCGGATGTCTGGTCATGGAACGGCTCAAGCTGGAGCCAGATCGGCGGTGACACCTTGAAATCTTCCTGGGCAAGCAGTACGTATGAAGGAGTTTATAATTTGGTTACCGATGGTACTTACCTTTATGCCGGTCTTGGTAACAGCGGCGGCGACGCCGAGGTCTGGCGCTATAACATTGCCACTGATACCTGGGGCGGGGCGCTCATTGGTGGCGACGGCACCGGCTGGGCGGCGGCTACTTATGAGGCTGTCTGTGATTTGGCTGTTTCCGGTTCGACTCTCTATGCCAGCTTGTGCTTTAGCGCCAATGACGCCGAGGTCTGGTCATGGAATGGGACAACATGGACGCAGATCGGCGGCGATAGCGTTAACTCCTCATGGGGTGCGGGCTATGAGTACGCCCGGTCGCTTTTGGTTTGGGGCTCTAATCTGTATGTCGGTCTTGGCAATAGTTTTACTGATGCTAGAATTTGGCGTTGGAACGGCACGACCTGGACTCAAATCGGCGGCACTGGCGCTTACGCCGGCCCGGATGATCTTTCCAGTATTGATCAGGTAACCGCTCTGGCGATTAATCAGGGTCTGCTCTATGCCGGTCTTGGTAACAGCGGCGGCGACGCCGAGGTCTGGTCCTGGAACGGCACGACCTGGACTAAGGTCGGCGGCGATAGCCTGAACTCCAGTTGGACGGTTGATTATGAATATATTACTTCAATGACCAGTTATAGCGGCCTGCTTTACGTTGGTCTTGGCAACAATAGTGGCGACGCCGAGGTTTGGTCTTGGAATGGCACCATCTGGACTCAAATCGGCGGCGACAGTCTTAACTCCGGTTGGACTAGCGGCTATGAAACGGTTTATGCTATGGCTGTCTACAGTGGCAAACTCCACATTGGCACCGGCACCACCGCCGGCGACGCTGAGGTGTGGGCTTATGGCGCCAACTCTGTTTTGGCTTCGACCACCTCGAGCTGGACGACCGGCTGGTACCACGTAGCGGCAACTTACGATGGCTCGACGATGAGGCTTTATGTCAACGGGACAGAAGAAGCGTCGCTGGTTGTTTCGATTTCGCTAGCCGATTTATCCACGCCGCTTTATGTCGGTTCGGCTTTGGGCAACGCCAATATGGCCGAGCCTCTGCCGCTCTTTACCGGTACCATAGACGAGGTGCGCATCTCCAATACCGCTCGGAGCAGCTTTACGATAGCGCCTTACGCCAGCACCCGTGTAACCATCCAACCCAACAATTCTCTGGATGATGCCGATGTTTTGGCTTGGAGCGGTTTTGCCGTCTCTGAGACCGTAAACGGCGGGACGATCACTTATCGTTTATCGGACGATGCCGGCACGAGCTGGAAATATTATACCGCCGGCGCCTGGACCGCCTCGTCAAGCACAACTCAGGCGAATACGGCGGCTGATGTCAATACTAACATCGGCTCTCTTACCGTTACTAACGACGGCGTCCTTTGGCAGGCCGTGCTTCTGGGCAGCGGCGACCAGGTTGTAACCCTAAACAGCGTGGCCATTACTTACACTGAAGATACCGATAATCCAACCAATCCAACCACAATATCAGCTTTAAATGCTTCCGGTGGTTCGACTACGCTCACCACAAGCAACTGGTATAGTTACGCTACCCCTTATTTCTCCTGGAGCGGGGCAAGTGATGGCGGTTCTGGTATTGAGGGCTACTGGGTTTACTTTGGGACATCATCAAGCGCCGATCCGCGGACGGCCGGAACTTGGCAAACTGGCGCTACTTACACCGCCTCGAGTTTGTCTGACGGCTCGACCTACTATCTGCGCGTTTTAGCCAAAGACAAGGCCGAGAACTATCCGGCTGCGGCTTGGGATGCCTTCACCTACAAATATGACGGTACGGCCCCAACCCCGCCGGCCTTTGTCTCTGTCTCGCCCTCGGGTTACTCCACCAGCCAAAACTTCACCTTCCTCTGGCCCGGTTCGGGTAGCTCCGCCGCCTCAGATACAGGTTCCCCGACGACCGGTTCGGGTGTGGCCAGCTATCAGTACAAAACGGGAGCGGCGTCGGGAAGTTATTCCTCTTGGTCAACCGCCACAACAGAGACACAGATTGCTTTAACTAGTGCTAACTATCAAGATGGATCAAACACCTTTTACCTTAGGGTTATAGATAACGCCGGCAATACTTCCAGCGAGGTGACAGCCACTTACTATTATGCCGGCAATGCCCCAAGCGCGCCGCAAAACCTCTCTGCTACGCCGGCGACATCGGAGAGTAATCCGGCTACAACCAATGCCCTTGCTTTCTCCTGGAGCGCCCCGGCTACTTATAGCGGTTCGATTAAACAATATCGTTATTCAGTTAATGTTCTGTCGACGGCAACCAATACGACAATTAGCGCTACGACTTCGCTTAGCGCTTCATCTTATGCCACCCAGCAGGGCAAAAACACTCTCTATGTTGTGGCCGAAGACGAGGCCGGCAACATTAATTACAATCTTTATGCCTCGGTTGATTTTTACGCCGTAACGGCGGCGCCAGGCATTCCTGGTAATGTCATTGCCACCGACAGCTCCAGTCGGACGGCGGGGGAGTACCGTTTGACTATCACCTGGTCGGCACCGACATCGGGCGGGACAGTGAGCCAATATCTGGTCAAGCGCTCGCTTGACGGTACCGCTTTCGAGCAAGTTGACGCCGTAAACTCGACCGGCTACATTGATTCGGGTCTTACCGCCGATACAACTTACTATTATAAGATTTACGCCCAGGACTCGGCCGGTTCAACCTCGGCCGATCCCGGTGCGGGCGGTATAGTTAGCAAGAAACCAACCGGCAAATACGCCTCGCCGCCAACTATCGACCAAGCCAGTATTGCCTCGTCTGCCAGTGCAACCAGCGTGACGATTACTTGGACAACCGACCGAAAGGCTGATTCGTTTGTGGAATATGGGCCGACCACCAGTTACGGTTCCAGCTTTGGCGCGCGCGAAGAGGTGACAAGCCACAGTGTCAAGGTAACCGGCCTGACACCAGGAGGAGCTTATCACTTCCGAGTCCAGAGCCTTGATCCGGGCGATGTCAGAGATTACAGCCAGTCCTTGGGTTATTCGAATGATTATATCTTTACAACCACACCGGCACCGGCGCTGGCCAATGTCTCCTTCTCCGATATTACTACCAGTTCGGCTATTGTATCTTTTGAAACAAATAAGGCCTCAAGTTCAACTATTGAATACGGCACATCGACAAATTACGGCCAAACCATCACCGACAGCTCTGGCGGCGGCACGACCAAGCACACTATTCGCTTTGCCAATCTTCTGGATGGCGCAACCTATCAAGTCAAAATCACTATTAAAGATAACGACAATAACGAGGTTGTCTCCCCCGGTCACGCCTTTACTACTATTGCTTTGCCCCGAATCAGTGATGTTAGATTCGAATCACTGCCTAACGAGCCGGAGACCTCGGTTAAAGTAACGTGGACAACCAATGTTGCGGCTTCGGGCTATGTCGAATACGAGGACGACGAAGCGGCCAAGAAAGAGATTTCTTCCAGCAAGTATGAAACCAGTCACGAACTTATCGTGCGCGGCCTCCTTGATCAAAGCGCCTACAGATTTCAAGCCGGCAGCCGCGATCAGTTTGGTAACGAGGTAAAGTCGGAGGTGAATACAATCAACACTCCGCTCGATTCCCGGCCGCCGCAAGTTAAGAATTTGACAATTGAGGTGAAGTCGTCCGGTTTCGGTGAGACGCAGAAGGCCCAAATCGTGGCGATGTGGGAAACAGATGAGCCGGCCAGTTCCCAGATTGAGTTCGGGCCGGGCATCTCGGGCGGCGAATATCCCAACCGGACGAAGGAGGACGCCGTGCTCACCACCAGCCATGTTGTTATTGCCTCCGAGTTGGAGCCATCTAAAATCTATCATCTTCGAGCGATCTCCAAGGACAGTGCCGGCAATGGCGGATTCTCCGAGGATACAACGGTTATCACCGGCAAGATACAGAATTCCGTTCTGGATGTCATTGTTAATTCGCTTGAGCGCTCCCTGGGCTGGCTCTTTAGAATGTTTTAGCCAAAAATGTCGATTTAATCAATAGGAATCAAGTGGTTATCCATTCTTGAACAATTGGTATTGTTATGCAGCACGAAACAATCATTAAAATCGAGTCTTTATCAAAAGAGTACACCCTGGATGGCGGACGCAAGGCGCCGGTTTTACATGATCTTGACTTGGAGATCCGGTCAACGGACTTCGCTATTATTTATGGTCCTTCCGGTTGCGGCAAATCAACCCTCCTGCATAGTATTGTCGGGCTTGAAAAACCGGATGCCGGCAAAGTCAAGATCCGCGGTACAGATATTTACGCGCTCAATCCTGAGGAGAGGGCTCGTTTTAGGGCCGAAAAATTCGGGATGGTTTATCAGATTTGGTACTGGATCAGGGCGCTCACCGTTTGGGAAAATGTGGCGATACCGCTCTTTATCGACGGTGAAAAAGAGTCTGTCGGACACAAAAAAGCCCTCCGCGCTCTTGAGGAGGTCAAGATGGCTCATTATGCCAGCAAGCGGCCGATGCAGCTTTCCGGCGGCGAACAGCAGCGAATTTGCCTTGCTCGAGCGCTTATCAACAATCCCTGGATTATTGTGGCCGACGAGCCGACGGGCAATCTCGATTCTCATAACTCCGATGATGTTATGCGTCTTTTTCAGGAACTGAACATTAAAAGCAAGCGCACCATTATTATGGTGACGCATAATTTGATTTATCTGCCGATGGCGACAAAAAAAATCGCTATGCGTGACGGTCGGGTTGTCTCCTTGGATGACAGCGGCGTCCGCGCCGAAATTAAAAAGGAGCTGGCCGGAGTTATATGAGAATTGAGATAATCTTTAAAATCGCCTTTAAAAACCTCTGGCAAAATAAATTAAGGACTTTTTTAACTGTTTCCGGGGTAACTGTCGGCATCGCCTCGATCGTTTTTCTCGTTTCCATCGGTTATGGCTTGGAACGGCTGGTCACTGGCCAGGTCGCCAATTTTAACGCCTTTACCGTTGTTGATATCCCTTCAGCCAATCTAAAAGATTTCGGTCTGAACGATGATTCGGTCAATCGCGTCAGGGAGTTGGGGCATATTAGCAAGATTGCGCCCTCGATCAGTTTGGCTGGTCGAATCAAACAAGGTGCCGGTGAAAGTGCGACCGAGACTGTTATTATCGGCGGCGGGAGCGACTACTGGGAGTTGGCCGAAATTTATGTTGAGAAGGGCAATTTGCCGTCCAGCGAAAAGGAGGCGGTTGTCAATCGCTCGCTTCTCTCGCTGATTGGCGAGACTTCGGATTCAATTATCGGCCAAGTCATAAACCTTGACATTATTGTTCCGCGAGAGCTTCAGGCTAAAGGCGCTGCCGAAGCTAAAAATATTGAGGATGTCGAGGTGAGGGTGGTGGGCGTGCATCGCGATGAGAGATCCCCGGTTGTGATTACGGCGCTTTCTCTGATAAAGAATGGCGGTGCCGAGAAATATTCTAACCTAAAAATCAAAATTGACAACAAGGACAGCGTTTCGGGGGTCCGGAAGCAACTAGAGAATATCGGTTTTGCGACCGAATATGTCGGCGATACGGTCAAAGAGATTGCCCAGGTTTTCTCGCTTTTTCGCGCCGTATTGGCCGCTTTCGGTTTGATCGCTCTGATCGTGGCCGCTCTCGGCACGTTCAACACTTTAACGATCAGCTTGCTGGAGAGGATCAGGGAGATCGGCTTGTTTAAGGCTTTGGGCATGAGAAACCGCGATGTTTATAAGCTTTTTATGGCGGAATCCCTGATCATCGGTATTTCTGGCGGGGCTTATGGGATGATTATCGGGGAGGGTTTGGGTGTCGCCATTAATTTTTCCCTGGCTCTACTGGCAAAGCGGGCCGGCGCAGAACAGGTGACGATCTTTATCACGCCCTGGTTCTTTGCTGTTGGCATCGCCCTCTTCTCGTTGGTCATTGGTTTTTTGACCGGTTGGTATCCGGCCAAGCGGGCAGTCAAACTTAATCCGCTTGATGCCCTGAGGTACGAGTAAATTATCTTTTTGCTCTCAACTCTATCAATTCAACCCCCATGACTACTATCAAAAGAATAGCTTCTAACAGATTAACCCATCTTGTCTCCATCCTTCTTCTTTTATCTGTTGCCCTCTATTGGTTCTATCCCTGGGATCAAAACTTTAGAGTCAATCCTCCCCTAGTCCAGAGACCAGAGCTAGAGGATGCCCAAGCTGCTGATGAGTGGTATGTCTCGCCAACCGGACTACAAACCAACTCCGGAGCAATCGACTCTCCCTGGAACCTGGCCTATGCCCTGGGCGGAGCCGGAGGCTCAATCCAGCCCGGAGATACCGTCTGGCTGAGAGGAGGGACGTATACTGACTATTTTAGCAGTTCGCTGACAGGTACTGATGGTAATCGCATTGCTCTTCGCCAATACCCAGGGGAGAGAGCTATTATCGATGGACGTCTCATGATCTTTAACAGTTCCTGGGCAGACTACTGGGGTTTTGAGATTACCAATCCGAGTTATGACTCTGACACAGGTAATGCTCATAATTCCGGTCTCTGGATAATTAACTCATCGCATAATCGCTACATCAATCTTGTTGTCCATGACGTCTATCATGCCAGCGCTATTGGTTTCTGGGTTTTGGCTACCGAATCAGAGATGTACGGTACCCTCATTTATGAAAATGGTAAAGCAGATGACAATCTTGATCATGGTATTTATACCCAGAACAATGAGGGCATAAAGACAATAAAGAACAATATTTTCCTCAATAACTGGGCTTATGGACTTCATGTTTACGGCGGTAGCGGCTATACCAAAAACTATCAGATTGAGGAGAATATCTTTATTAATAATGGTCGGGGTAACCAAGCCGATGCTTTGGTCGGTGGAGCAACTCCCTCCGATAATTTAAACTTTATTAACAACAAGTCTTACAACACTATCGGTTTCAATACCAGCATTCAGTTCGGTTATGCCGGCGACCACTTGAGTATGTCTGCCCGCAATAACTATCTGGCTGTTCCAGGCAACAAATCAACAGCGCTTAGATCCCAGAAGTTTAACCAGGTTGAGGTTACTAACAATACTTTAATTGGTATGGGCATAGCTTCCCGATCCTCTAATACCGAAGGCATGGTCTCTGAGAACTGGGACAACAATACCTATTATCAATTTGGCACCGAGAAGGGTTTTCGGGGCGACGGCACCGGCGGTATCTACTTTGATCAATGGAAAACAGAAACCGGTTACGATGCAAACACTACCTGGATCAACTCTCTGCCCACCGGCACCAGGCTTTTCGTTCAACCCAACGAATTTGAACCAACCCGCTCTCACATTACCATCTACAACTGGGACAATCTTGATACTACTACTCTCTCATCCTCAGACCTTTCAGGAACAGGGATATCTAACAATGACTCCTATGAGATAAGAGATGTCCAAAACTACTTTGGTGATCCTATTGCCACAGGGAGGTATAACGGCAGTTCAATATCAGTAACATTGCCCGATACCGGCTCTCCCGTTTATCAACCGGCCAGCGGCAGTGCTCCCGCTCATACCTCCAAACAGTTCAACGCTTTTGTCTTAACCTACACTCCCGCCACCTATCACACCATCACTCCCACTGTCTCAGGCCAAGGGTCTCTCTCTATCTCCTCTCCCACCCAGGTCCTGGGGGGAGATGATCTGACCGTGACCACCACTCCCTCGTCAGGCTGGCATCTCTCTGCTCTTAAGGTAGATGGCGGCACTGTTGAGGGCTCCTCCTACACCTTTAGCAATATCTCCTCTTCCCATACAATAGAAGCTGTCTTTGAGATTGACCAGAGCCAATCCAATGATAATGATAATAATAGCACCAATACGGATGATAACAATAATAATTCTGGATCCCAGATTGAGTCTGGGATGACGCCGCCGGGGACGGGAGTGGTCTCCTCCTCTTCCTCTCAATCATCATCCGGCAGTACTGCTGCCGCTTCCTCAGCTACTCAGACAGAGGCCGTAGCCAAAAAGACCATAGAGAGTGTTGTTCCCAAGACTATTACCAAAGACTTAACCGAGATTGTCTCCACTCTCCCTCTGCCCAAAGCTCTCACCAACACTGCCTCTGCCGTTATCGATACTCTAGACCCCGTTATTGATACTACCGCCAGAGCCATTGACAAGGTTATTCCCAACACCACCCTGCCCAAACCTCTGGCCCAGGCTCTGGCTCTCTTAGCCCGAGCCATACTCTGGAAGCTCATCTTCTTAGTGAGGATACCATTGTACCTTATGAGCTAGGGTCTTGAGGGCAGCCTTTTTTCATTGTAATCTGAACTAATGAGAGACGATTTAGGTACAACCATTCAATACCTAAAAGGAGTCGGACCAAAGATAGCGGCCAAGCTAGAGAAGCTTGGCATAGAGACAATTTCCGACCTTATTTTCTATTGGCCCAGAAAGTACATTGATTACACAGCCATTACTCAAATCAAGGGTTTGAGTAATGGAATTTTCAATGATCAATTTTCAGTTTTCAATCAAGTTTCAAGTTTCAACATCCAAACAATAAAAGGAAAAGTATTAGGAGTTGCCAACAAGGTGACTTCGCGGCGGCAGACGCAGATTACTGAAGCCGTTGTTGAGGATGGGACGGGTACGATCAAATTGGTCTGGTTTAATCAGCCCTTCCTTAAACAATCTCTAATGGCCGGATCGGAGTGGATCTTCCGCGGCAAGGTTGATTACAACTCCTTTACAAATGAATGGACGATGGAAGTGCTAGCACGAGTTAAAGAGCCTTGTATTGTGCCAATTTATCCGACCACGGCCGGGTTGTCGAGCAATTACATTGCTCGACTAGTCGGCTCGCTCATCGATCAATATTGTCCGAGCCTCTCGACTCCACTCGAGATAAACTCCGCGAGAACTCTGACTTCTCGACCGCCTGTAGCTACCTCGAAGAATATCTTGGGTGAGTTTCTGCCGCAAGATATTATTACAAAGTATGAACTTTTATCTCTTACAGCAGCCATTAGACAGATTCATCAACCTGAAGATTTTAACCAAATTGAAGCGGCCAGAAGGCGACTGGCCTTTGACGAACTGTTTTTAATTTCACTAAGGTCTCGATTATCTAAGGCGGAATTGAAGCATGAACAAGCGCCGGTAATAAAGTTTGACGAAGATAAAGTCAGGTCTTTTGTTAATAGTTTGCCTTATGAACTGACCGGTGACCAGAGAAAAGCCACCTGGCAAATTATTAAGGACCTAAATGAAGAAAAACCGATGAATCGATTACTCAATGGTGATGTCGGCAGCGGCAAAACTGCAGTGGCGGCCATCGCTTCATACGCTGTCATACAATCAGGCTATCGAGTTGCCCTAATGGTACCGACTGAAGTTTTGGCGTCACAGCATTACCAAACGTTTTGCGGTCTATTTTCCAGTAAGAATATCTCGGTTGGACTGTTAACCAGCAATAGTAAAAAAACCACCGCCACTCAGGCAGGGCCTCAGAATGCTAATATCATCATTGGAACTCATGCGCTATTACAAAAGAGTGTTGATCTTTCGAATCCTGGCTTAATTATCATTGACGAACAACACCGGTTTGGGGTAGAGCAGCGCCGAGCACTGCTCGCCTTAGGCCAGAAGCCGAAGGCCGAAGGCAAAAGTCCCAAGCCTAAGTCCTTCGGCCTTAAACCTTCAGCGGAAATGCGGCCGCATTTCTTGAGTATGACTGCTACACCGATTCCTCGGACGTTGCATTTGGCACTGTTTGGCGACCTTGATGTTTCGGTTATCAACGATAAACCAAAAAATCGCAAGGAGATTAAAACCCGTTTTGTCGAACCGTATAACCGGACAAAGGCTTATGATTTCATTCGCCGGCAAATATCGGCGGGGCGACAGGCCTTTGTTGTTTGCCCATTGATTGAGGAATCGGAGGAGGAGAATACTGACCTTTTTGGTTTAGATAAGAAATCAGTTGTCAAAGAATCGGAGAGGCTACAAAAAGAGATATTTCCGGAATTTAAGGTGGCGATGCTCCATGGCAAGATGAAGCCGAAGGAGAAGGATTCAATACTTTCTGACTTTGCAACCAAGAAGTTTGATATTCTTGTTAGTACCTCTGTTATTGAGGTGGGAATTGATATTCCTAATGCAACAGTCATGATGATAGAAGATGCTGAAAGATTCGGATTAGCTCAGATCCATCAGTTCCGTGGTCGAGTTGGACGAGGAGAATATCAGTCTTTTTGTTTTCTGTTCTCCAGTACTCGTTCTGTCAAATCGATCGAGCGGCTAGATAGTTTAGAAAAGATCTCTGATGGATTTAAACTGGCAGAAATCGATCTTCTGACCCGCGGCCCGGGTGATGTTTTGGGCAAACTCCAGTCTGGTCGGGTGGAGTTGAAAATGGCCTCGTTTTCCGATAAAATAACGATCGAGCAAGCTGGAACGGCGGCACAATCTGTCATTCATGACGGGATAGAGAAACACCATCGACTTAGAGAACGCTTAGCGGAGTTCGAATCAAGCAAACACTTTGAATAGGCGCAATGACGAACCAACCAAAGGTAAACTTAGGTGATCTGATTGAGAAATACCGCTTTTGGTTTGGCGGCGTTTTGCTCGCGGCAGTGATCTTTGGCGGTGCCATTCTTCTGGTCGAGCGGAACAGGGGCCAGATTAGAACAAAAGATCAGATCAAAATATTAGAGGCGAGAATCGCTGATTTAGAGAGGCAGCAGGCGGAGTTAAATCGGACCACGGCTCAAGCCGGAGAAGCGGCCCGGGTTGCGGCGGCAACAGAGACAATTCCCCCGCCAACTCCGACGGAAACACCGGCAAGTGCAATTAAGGGTGTCTCGACCTCAGCCAAGCCGGCGCCAATCACCGGCAAGATCAACTTGAATACGGCAACGGCGGCGCAGCTCGACACTCTGCCGGGAATCGGTCCGGCTTATGCCGGCCGAATTATCGATTATCGGACAAACAATGGCGGTTTCAAATCAATTGAGGAGGTGATGAAGGTCAGAGGCATTGGCCAAAAGACATTTGATAAGTTCAAGGATAAGATCACGGTGGAATAGATTTTAGAAGTTAGAATGGGATTTGGAATTAGAAGATAGAATTCTTGATACTGAATTCTTTGTTCATTCTAAAATCTAAAATCTATCTTCTAACATCTAAAATGGGCGAGTGGTGGAATGGTAGACACGCTAGCTTTAGGAGCTAGTGGGATAAAACCCGTGAAGGTTCAACTCCTTTCTCGCCCACCAACAATTATGACCGAAGAAGATTACAATCAAATTGAAGAAGATCTCAGACGTAAAGAACAAGAGGAGCGCCGGAAAGAAAAAATGGCCGTTTCCGGCCGAAGTGTTTTTCAAATTCAACAGATCTTAAACCAAAAGACCAGCCACAAAGAAAAAAAGAAGCAATAGTTCTATTCAGCGCTGACCCGGCCGGTTTCCGGATCGATGATTAGCTTGAGACCAAAGGGGTCTTGGGGAATACCTTTTAAAATGCCGGCGGCAACTAAATCATCAAGCTTGGCAGGATATTCCCCGTTCTTTTTTTGATATTCTCCGGTATAGAACTCCAAAAAGTCCAGGAGTTCGTAGTGGGCAACGTAGAGACGGGCGCGCTCAATTAAGGTCTCGTCACGCGACGTCTCCATAATGCCTAACCAGATCTGCTTAGTTTGGGAACGCAGATCCGGCCGCGTGCCATAGCTGGCGGCGATGGCCTGAATATTGGCCGGCGCACCGGCCGTCCGGGCGGCAAGATCAAAATACTTGGCAGCGTTTTTGTAATCCTTAAGATCGATGTGGTACGTCGCGGCCAGGTAGTAGGGAATGCGCCAATCCGGATCGGCGTCCCGGATACCCTTATCTGCCAGTGTGACGGCTTGATCCGTCTGTTTGAGGCCGGGTAAAACCAGAGCGCCAAAGGCATAAGGATAGGAGAATTTGGGATCGAGCTCGGTGGCGGCAAAGAGATAATCATCAAGTTTCTCGTTTGTCTTGCTTGTGCCGCCGCCAAAGTACTGGATCGAGGCCAGCCACATAAGATCCGCCACCGCATTATGCAAGCCCAGATCGACGACTTTGACTATCTCCGCTTTTAATACCAGCGGTTCCGAATAAGCCGCCTTGCTTTTCTGTTTATCGTAAAAAACCTGCGTCGCCACAATGCCGGCAAGCAATAGAATAATTGTTAAAAATTTAAAATTTTTTTTCATTTGTCATCCTACTATAAATCTCGTTTTCTAATTGCCAAATTGGCGAGATAGAGAAGAATAGCGGTGTAGAAGACGGCGTAAATGATCGGGTAGATGATTTGGCCGGGGTCGGGGGCAAGGCCGTGAACAACACTGTTTCTTAAATTAAACTTTTCCAGATTGGGCAAGAGGTAGTAGATAATATCAGCCAGCCATTTTTGAACTTCACCCCCAGATTTCTCGCCGGCCTTATGGAGCATTGTTAAAGAATGGCCGATATAGAGGATAATGATCGAATAGATGGTGGCGGCCAGCGGGGAGGTGAAGACGGAGAATAATATTGTCAGGGCAATAAAGATCGCCAGCTCAAAGAGAAGGAGGACGATTGAATAAAGCGCCAAATAATCAAAACCGCCACCGTTAAAATAGACTACCGCAAGATAGACGGCAACCATCAAGAGCACAATCATTTTGATGCCGGACATTAAGCCTAAAAACTTCCCCAGGATAAACTGAGAGGCGGAGACCGGTTTTGAGAAGATTATATAGAGCGTTCGTTTTTCGATCTCTTTGTAAATGAGTGAGGTGCCGATGAAGATGGTGATAATGATTGAAAAGATGTAGATACCGGCCAGTCCAAGATCCTTAATTATTTTAATGTCTTCGCCGAGCGAGATCGAACCGAACAATACTGTCGACAAAAGAAACAACAGCGCAAAAGCTAAAATACCATAGAGAATCCGGTCTCTGATTGTTTCGCGAAAAGTATTTTTGGCTATCGCAATTATATTATTCATTTTTCCATTACGGCCTCAATGAATTTTTGCTCCAGGGTTTTGCTGCCGGTGAATTTTTTGGTCGGTCCGGTGTAGATTAGCCCGCCCTGATCAATAATACCAATGGAATCACAGATCTCTTCGATATCAGAGAGAATATGGGAGTTGAAAAAAATAGTTTTTCCTCTTCGTTTTAGGTCTAAGAATATGCGTTTAAATTCGACTCGGCCGATGGGGTCCAAGCCGTCGAGCGGCTCGTCGAGAAAGAGGTAATCGGGATCATTAACCAACGCTTGCGCCAACCCTAACCGCTGCTTCATGCCTTTAGAGAAGTCCTTAATCTTCTTTTGACCGACATTTTCGAGCCCAACCATTTCCAGTAAATTGTTCAATTGTTTCATTGCTTCATTGTTGTTCATACCACCCCTAACCCCTTCCCCGATCGGGTCGAGGACAAGCTCTGTTTTGGGAGGAGAATTAAGAGAGGAATTTCTTTCTTTTTTTCCTCCCCTTAGAAAGGGGAGGTTAGGTGGGGTATGATTCTTGTTTGATTTTTGGCTGAACAAATTCCCCATAAAAATTAAAAACTCTAAGGCGGAGAGGTGCTCGTAAAAATACGGATCTTCGGGCATATAGCCGATTCTTTGTCTGGCTTTAATATCTCTGGGGTCGTTACCGCCAATTTCAATAGTGCCGTTATCGGGTGCATTTAGTCCAACTATCATTTTCATCGCGGTAGTTTTACCGGCGCCGTTGGGGCCCAAGAAGCCAAAAATAGTGCCTCTGGCAACGCGCAGGGACAAATCGTCAACAATCCGGTGATCGCCGTAAGATTTGGAGAGCCGCTCTATCTTAATCATCAACTATATATTCTATAGCGATTTAGACTCGGGCGCAATCTTGACAACCGCCAAAATTTGTTGTAAGAATATAGTATTCCACATACCGCAAGGAGACGAGAGGAGGCGAGTGTGATGGCTTGTCCGGGTGCAATCACGGAGGTCGACAACATTGATCTCCGGCATGCAGTTGACCCGGTTCGGGTAGTCCAGCATCGCTTGCTGGAACGCCTGCTAGGGCGGCTGGGAGCCACAGTAGGTGGCTTGATCGATCGGCTCAGTGTGAGTCAGTGCGATCTGGAGGAAACCGCACAGATCGCCAAGCGAGGAGAGCGAATTGATGAGCGGTAAGTGGAATCGCGCCGAGGGCGCCCAAGCGATAAGTTTGTGCCGATGCACGACTCGCCGGGCGCCCATTTACTTTTAATAGTGTCTGACGAACAAAAATGAACTCAAAAAATCGGAAAATCATCGCCATTGTCGGGCCGACGGCTAGTGGGAAGACGGGGATTGGCGTAAAACTAGCCAAGGAATTTAACGGCGAGATTGTCTCCGCTGATTCTCGCCAGGTTTATCGTGGGCTCGATCTTGGCACGGGCAAAGAAGGTTCGCCGTGCCAAGAATTATCAAGTGTCAATAATCAATTATCAGTTAATTATCAATTAAATAATTTTTCAATTAACCGGTTAAATGAGAATGATAAATTGAAAATTGACCATTTGAGACGCAATCGGAGATGTGTCGCAAACATTCCCCAATGGCTCATCGATATTGTTAATCCGGGGGAGAAATTCTCGCTTTTTGACTGGTTGCCGTTGGCGCGGCTGGCAATTGAGGATATTTTCTCCCGCGGCAAGGTACCGATTGTCGTTGGCGGGACAGGACTCTATATTCAAGCCTTGGTTGAGGGATTTATGCTTGAAAAAAATCAAAAATCCGAATGTCAAATGATAAATAATAAAGATGTCATTTCGAACAAAGCCTCCGCTAAGCGAGGCGAAGTGAGAAATCTTCGAATTGATGAAGCGGAAGATTTCTCTTCCCGACGGACATCGGGATGTCGAAATGACAATTCTGAAAAAGAGATCGAAGAATTAAGGTTGAGATTAAAGAAAGTCGACCCTATCGCCTTCGAAAAAATTGACCTCAATAATCATCAGCGCATCATCCGTGCCATCGAGCGGGCGGAGCAGGGATTAAAACCAACCAAAATCAGGCCGGATTTTGAGGTCTTGCAAATCGGCATCGACTTGCCGCGAGTCGAGCTTTACAAGAAAATTGATGATAGAGTAGAGAACCGTTTCTGCGAGGGCATGCTGGAAGAAGCAATCGGATTAATTAAAAGCGGGGTTGATATTGAGTGGCTGAAGAAATTAGGCTTAGAGTACGGGATTATCACGGAGTTTGTTTTGGAAAATTGGTCTTTCCCTGCCTATGGACAGATGAAACAGCAACTCAAATACAAGATCCATGCCTTTGCTCGGCGGCAGTTAACCTGGTTCCGACGCTTTCCAGAGATCACTTGGCTTAAAGACTATAAGCAAATACAAAAACAGGTCCAAAAATTTCTAAACAAACCTCTGATTTCCTAAATTCCGTGCACTATTATCGATACTTCTTGCGGCGCTTTAGGACATTAATCTTAGCGAGCTGTTTTTCCATTTGGGCTAGAGCGTCGGCGTACTCAACATCATCAGCCGCCTGAGCCAAGCGCTCGGCGGCGGCCTGTTTTGCCTCCTCGACCTTGAGTTGATCGAGCGAGTCAACATCCTCGGCGGTGTCAGCGAGGATTTTGACCGTATTGTCCGCTACCTCGATAATGCCGCCTTCGGTGGCAAGATTGTGTTCTCTGCCATTGATCTTTAAGATAATCTCGCCCGGCGCCAAGAGGGCGATTAGGGGCATATGATTTGGGAGTAGCGTGATCTGTCCGTCCGGTGTTGGCAGAATTACTTCAGCGGCTTCCTGTTCGTATTTTACGCCGTCGGGAGAAATTAATTTTAAATTGAAAGTGTTCATGTCTAGCCTATTAGCAAGTTAGCCTATTAGCAAGTTAGCTAATTTGCTAGCCTGCTAAAATGCTAGTATGCTTATCATTTTACTTGCTCAATTGTCCCTTTCATATAAAAATTCTGTTCCGGAACGCTGTCATGCTTGCCCTCAATAATCTCGGCAAAGCCCTTGATCGTCTCGGCCAGGGAGACATACTCGCCCTTTATGCCCGAGAAGACCTCGGCGACATGGAAGGGCTGAGAGAGGAAACGCTGGATTTTTCTGGCTCGCGATACCGTTTGTTTATCATCATCTGATAACTCTTCCATGCCGAGAATCGCAATAATATCCTGCAAATCCTTGTATCGCTGAAGAATTCGCTGGACCTCGCGGGCGATACGGTAGTGCTCTTCGCCGACAATGTTGGGATCCAGGATATTGGAAGACGAAGCCAGCGGATCGACCGCCGGATAAATGCCAAGTTCGGCGAGCGAACGCTCCAGAACAATAGTGGAATCGAGGTGGGCAAAGGTGGTGGCCGGAGCCGGATCGGTCAAGTCGTCGGCCGGAACATAAATTGCCTGAACCGAGGTGATCGACCCCTTCTTGGTTGAGGTAATGCGCTCTTGGAGCTCGCCCATTTCGGTAGCGAGAGTCGGTTGGTAGCCCACGGCGGAGGGCATCCGGCCCAGCAAGGTCGAGACCTCGGAGCCGGCTTGGGTAAAGCGGAAGATGTTGTCAACAAAGAGAAGCATATCCTTGCCCTGATCGCGGAAGTACTCGGCTTGGGCCAGGCCGGCCAGGCCGACGCGCATACGGGCGCCGGGCGGCTCGTTCATCTGGCCAAAGACCATCACGGTTTTGTCCAGAACGCCCGACTCTTTCATCTCGTTATAAAGATCATTGCCCTCGCGAGTCCGCTCGCCCACGCCGGCAAAGACGGAGTAGCCGCCATGCTCGGCGGCAATGTTGCGGATGAGCTCGGTAATCAAAACGGTCTTGCCGACGCCGGCACCGCCGAAGAGGCCGACCTTGCCGCCCTTGGTAATTGGGGCAATCAAGTCGACAACTTTAATGCCGGTTTCAAAGATCTCCGTCTTGGTTTCCTGCTCGGTAAACTCCGGCGCCGGCCGGTGAATCGGATAACGCTCCTTGGTCTTTGGCGCCTCCTTGTTATCAATAGCTTCGCCGGTGACGTTAAACATCCGGCCAAGCGAGGTTTCGCCCACTGGCACAGAGATCGGTTTGCCGGTGGTGGCGACTTTAACGCCGCGTTGCAAGCCGTCGGTTGAACTCATAGCGACCGTGCGAACCGTCTCCTTATCCAGATGCTGTTGCACCTCAAGAATAAGGCGCTTTCCTTCCAGATCGCACTCCAGCGCGTCATAGATCTCCGGCAACTCTTCGTCAAACTTTACGTCGACGACTGCTCCAATTATCTGCGTGATTACTCCAGTTTTGCTCATAAAAACTCCTCAATAGAATTTAGAATTTAGATTTTAGAATGGGTTCGCCAGTTGGCGAATGAGATTAGAAGATAGAATTCTTGATTCTAACTTCTATATTCATTCTAAAATCTAAATTCTAGATTCAGAATCAATGCGATAGCATTGATTCTGCTACTCCGCTGATCTCGGCGATCTCGCGGGTGATCGAATCCTGGCGGATGGTATTGTATGTCAGGGTCAGGTCGTCAATCAGATTTTTGGCATTATCGGTGGCGCTCTTCATCGCCACCATCCGGGCGGAGTGTTCAGAAGCATTAGCCTCCAGAATCAATCCGTAAATTTGAACCCGGACCAGCTGAGGCAGAATTCGCTCCAAAACCGTGTCGGGATCAGGCTCAAATTTATATTCAATTTTTTCGGTATCCTTTTGCTCCTCCCACAACTCCGGAATATCAATGTGTTCTTGTGTGATCGGTAAAATCTGTTTAACCACGGGCGATTGCTTGAGCGAGGATTGAAAGTGGGAGTAAATGGCGACTGCCTCATCATATTTGCCGTTGATATAGTCGTCCAGGACAATTTTGGCGATGGGGGTGATATCATCATAACTGGCGCCGGCCTCAAAGCCGGGGAATTCGGCGATCAGACTGCCGGGCGCCAATTTCCGGGCATACCCCGCCGCCTTCTTGCCAACAGCAATGATATCAACTTCTGCCTCGTCATTTCGAGCCATTCCGCCATCGGCGGAATGCGAGAAATCTCCATCGATAGAATCAGAATTACTACTTTGGGGATTTCTCACTTCGTTCGAAATGACATTCTTGAGATAGCTTGTTGCCTTCCTCATCACATCCGAATTATAGCTGCCGCAGAGGCCGCGGTCGGAGGCGGCCAGAATGAGGAGTGTTCGCTTGATCTCGCGACGCTGGAGAAGGGGGTGCCACTCGGGATTGGTTGCTCCAGCCAGGGTTACCAGCATATTCCAAGCGTTCTGAATATAACTTCTGGCCGTGAGAATTCCTTTGACGGCTTTTTGCATCTTAACAGAAGCCACCATCTCCATAGCGCGGGTTATTTGGCTGGTGTTTTTCACCGACCGTATTCTTTTTCGAAATTGTTGGGTAGAAGCCATATTAATAAATGATCAAATATTAATGATCAATGGTCAATTAATTATCAATTACTAAATTTTCAAGGTTGTTGCTCACTATATCATCATTGCGATCTTCGACAAACTCTCTTCGAGTCCGAGCGATGCATTCTTCAGAGTCGAGGACAGATCGAGTTGAGCCTGTCGAAACTCGAGAGCCGATGCGGCTTGTCGGCTCGTGGCCCCGATCGATCGGGGCTTCGTCGTACGGACACTTCTCGCAACGACAGCCTTAAATTATTGACTTCTGGGCTGGAAATGTTATACTGCAGCGGAAGGGGGGGACAGAGAGATGACAGCTTTTGATTGGGTTATCGCCGTGCTGGTGGTGTGGGGTATCGCTTGGATCTCGGTGGGACTGTGTTTCTCCTACCAGAACAGAGAGCTGAAACGGAAGATCGCGGAGTTACAGCACGAGATCCCAAAACTCCAGCAGGATTTCGCAGATCTCTGGGTTCTCGTCGCCATCGCTGCCGTCGAAGAAGCGGTGCGGCGACTACAACACCGGTTCTGAGCCGGTTCCGGCCCAATGCCCGCGTGGCGGCGGGCTTTTTTCTTTTTTAAGGTGCTTTTTGGTACTCTTTTTTAGAGCCCAAACTTTAGTTTGTCTTTCCAGACTAAAGTTTGCTCTCTAACTTGAATTATTGACTTCCAGGCTGAAAGTGCTATACTGCGGCAGAAGGGGAGGAAAGTTAGATGATCAAGAAGCAGTTGAGGCTAGGCTTACTGTTGGCCATGACTATCTGGCTAGTCGCGGTGGGGGCGTATGGTCTCCAGAGTTTTAAGCTAACCATTACGGTTAGTTACGCGGTTGCCCTGGCCATTTTCACTGCCGGCGTCTTGGTCGGGTGGCTTCTTTATCTTGGTTTCGATCTTCCGGCCCTCCGGGTCATGATGGAGAAGAGGGACGAGCTGTGATCTAGTCGGTGCTCGGCCGCAGGAAGGGGGTTGGAATGACAATCGGTGCAGGCGAGCTGATAGACGAATATGGCTCCCAGTTGGGGGTGGCCGAGGCGCTCATCCTTGGTGAGATCAAGGGTGGCAGGTTCGTCGATGAGGTGGTTACACCGATTTTCCTGGAAGCGGCTCGGATAAGGCTGGAGGCACTAGGGAAGCTGGCTCCTGAGCACATCAGGCCAGCTGGCCCTTGCTCCCAGAAGTAGACGCTACCGGCTCGTTTCGACTGCCCCGATGATCAGGGTCCCGAAACGGGCTTTTTTGTTTGGCAGGGTGCATTACTGTTTGAGTGAAGCGAGAACTCTTAGTATTATAAGTTCTCGCTTCACTCAAACAATATTATTTTTTCTCTTTCGAACTCTCGCCTTTCGCCTTGGAACTTTTGTCCTCAACTGTTTTCGTATTCTTCTCCAAAAAATCTTTTAGCTTCTTCTCCTCGCTCTCGGACATCTCACCCTTGTCGCGGATCACCGCCAAAACATCCTTTAGACCGGTCTTAACCTTGGCCAGAATATCAGCTTCAATCTCCTTGATCTCAGCCACCTCGTAGCTGTCAAGATAGCCATTCGTCACGGCGTAAAGAACAATGACCTGTTCCTCAATTGGCAGGGGCGTGTACTGCGGCTGTTTCATCACCTCGGTGATGCGCTTACCCCGCTCAATCGTTTTCTTGGTTTCGGGGTCCAGGTCGGAGGCAAATTGGGCAAAGGCGGCCAACTCGCGGTATTGGGCCATCTCAAGCTTGAGGCAGCCGGCCACTTTCTTCATCGCCTTGACCTGGGCGGCGCCGCCGACACGGGAAACGGAGATGCCGACATTCAGCGCCGGCCGGACTCCCTGATAGAAGAGATCCGACTCCAGAAAAATCTGGCCGTCGGTGATCGAGATAACGTTGGTCGGGATATAGGCGGAGACATCGCCGGCTTGAGTTTCAATAATCGGCAGAGCGGTGATTGAGCCGCCGCCGTAATCATTATTCAACCGCGCCGCCCGCTCCAGCAGGCGGGAGTGGAGATAGAAGACATCGCCGGGATAAGCCTCGCGGCCCGGAGGGCGGCGGAGCAAGAGAGAGACCTCGCGGTAAGCCCAGGCGTGTTTTGTCAAATCATCGTAAACGATTAGAACATCCTGGCCCTTCTCCATAAAATATTCGGCAATGGCAACTCCGGCGTAAGGCGCCAGATAAACCAGCGGAGAGGGGTCGGAAGCGGAGGCGAGAACAATGGTGGTGTACTCCATCGCGCCCTTCTCTTCAAGTAGAGCTCTAATCTTAGCCGCCTTTGACTCCTTCTGACCGATGGCGACGTAAATGCAGACCGGCCTCTCTTTGGCCGGCAGATCTTTTTGGTTAATAATAGTATCAATGGCAATGGCGGTTTTGCCGGTGCCGCGGTCGCCAATGATGAGCTCGCGCTGGCCCCGGCCGATCGGGATTAGGGCATCGATTGCCTTAAGGCCGGTCTGCAGGGGGACGGAAACGCTTTGGCGGGTGATCACGCCGGGAGCGACCTTTTCGATCGGCATTTCTTTATCCGTTTTTATAATCGATTTGCCGTCAACCGGTTCGCCCAGCGGATTGACGACGCGGCCGACAATATCATCACCAACAGGAATTCGGGCCACCTTGCCGGTGGTGCTGACCTTGTTGCCGGCTTTGATTTTGGCATAATCGCCCAAAACAATGGCGCCAATCGAACTCTCTTCAAGGTTTAGAACCATCGCGACTACCGCGCCGTCCTCCGTTTCAATCGAGAGCAGTTCGCCGCTTTTGGCCTCGGCCAGGCCATAGATGCGGACGACACCATCGCCGATCTCGGCCACTTCGCCGGCGATCTCCTCGCGAGCCTTGGTATCGAAGTCCAATATTTCTCGCTTTAATTCGTCAATTATATTTATGTTCGGCATAATAAACTCCTGATCACGAATGGATGACGAATTGATCCAAATGACTAATAACGAATAAGCGGCATTAGTCATTCGTTATTTGATCAATTCGTTATCCTTTTTGGTTTAATGCTTTCTTTAATCTTTGAACTTTACCACTCAAGCTCAGATCCATCTCCCTGTCGTCAACCTTAACAACAACACCGGCAATAATTTCGGGCTTAATGATATTTTTAATTAAAATTTCTTTTTTAAATCTCTCCTTTAATTTCAACTCGATCGCTTGTTTTTGCCTGGCCGACAACCCGGCTCCGGAGATAACTTCGGCTAAAATAAGATCATTTTTTCGGGCGTGCTCTTTGTCAACCAGCGCCAAAATCTCAGACAAATTTTTATGCTGATTGTTTTTTTGCAGGAGATACCAAAAACGCTTGGCGACATCCTTGACCGGTGCGCCGCTCTCTAAAATATCGACAAGTATTCGGGCATAAATTCCGGGCTTTATCTTCATTGGTACAAATCCTTAATGGTTCCGGCCGTCAATTTTTCTCTTTGCGAGTCGTCCAGCTCGTTGCCGACGATCTTTTCCAGGGCCAAGATAATTATGCCGCCAATATGTTCTCTGGCTTCGGCCATAGCTTTTTGCTTGATCGTGACCGCTTCCTTTTCGGCGGCGGCAACAATGCGCCTTGCCTGACCATTGGCCTTGGTGATTATCCCGTCAACTTCTTCTTTGGCTTGAGCCTTGGCCGTGGCGTTGAGTTTCCTGGCCTCGGTATAGGCCCTATCATTGATCCTTTTTGCCTCTGTCTCAGCTTGGGCTAACTTCGTTTCTGCCGCCTCAGCATTCGTCAAGCCGGCAGCAATTTTTTCTCGCCGGTCCTCGAGCATCTTCACAATCGGCCCGTAGAGAAAGCGCCGCAAGAGATAAACCAAAACGATAAAGTTGATAATCTGGGCCAAGATTAGTTTGCCGTTAATGCCCAGTGATTCCAATAACTCCATTAAACTCCTTCGAGTTGCTCCTACAAAATTACAAATTCAACGAAACTACAAATATTACTAATTACAAATGAGAGGTAATCCTACCATTCGTACTTATGTACAATTCGTAATTTCGTGAAGATTTGTAATTTGGTAGGGGGTTAGACGAATTTAACAATCAAAGACACGACCAGGGCGTAGATAGCGACAGCTTCGGCAAAGGCAATGGCCAGGATCATCGAACTCTGGACCTTGTTGGCGGCCTCGGGGTTGCGGCCGATCGCCTCCATGCCCTTTGAGCCAATGAGGCCGATGGCGATTGAAGGAGCGATGGCGCCGATAGCGATGGCGCCGGCGGCGGCCAAGCCGGAAATTGCTTCTGTTTCCATAGATTCCTTTCTTTAAAATTAAATGATGAATCTTTTTGTTAAACGGTTAACGCAATCCTAATGTTCTGCTGCAGTGGCAATCTTAATAAACACCAATGTTAACATCGTAAAAACCAAAGCCTGAATGGCGCCGACGAATAACTCAAGACCATAGAAGGGCAGGGGCAGAATAAAGGGCATAATCACGGCGATGACAGTTAGCAGCACTTCGCCGGCAAAGATGTTGCCAAAAAGACGGAAGGAGAAGGAGATCATCTTGGAGATCTCCGAAACCAGCTCAAGTAAGCCGACACCAAAGTGGATCGGGCCGTTTTTAATATTGATAAACCTGGAGGCATATTTAGTAAAACCGATGGTGGTGATGCCAAAAATCTGAATGGCAACGACAGCGGAGACGGCCAAGGCCAAGGTTGTGTTCAGGTCGGCGTTGCCCGGACGAAGCAGAGGCACAAAAACCTCCTTGCCATGATCGATCTCGTTAAGCCCGATCGTTCCCACCCCGGGCAGAATCCCCAGCCAGTTAGTCGTCAGAACAAAGAGAAAAATCGTCGCCAATAGCGGGAAGAAGCGCTTGGTCTGCTTGACGTCGCCAATGACATTATTAACCGTGTTAAAGAGGAACTCAACAGTCGCTTCAATCAGGTTCTGGCCGCCGGCGGGAACCATCCGCATCTTTTTAGTGGCGACCAAACTCAAGACGATCAACACCAAAGACGCGGCCCAGCCCATCACCATTGAGTTAGTAATCGGCAAGGGGCCGATGTGTCCGATCTTTTCGGCGGCTAGCGAGATGTGAATATCCATCGTTATAATTTCTAGGCAGTTAGCAGGCTAGCTAACTACTAGCTTGCTGAATTGCGATTGTGTCCCGGTCATTAATGGATGTTTTTGAATTTCCCCTCGGCTTTTTGGATAATTACTCTCAGATAAAAGTAGATCTGGATTGTGGCGATAAGGATGCCGGCCAGGAGAAACCAGGGCGAAGCACCGTATTTCTTGTCCAGGTAGCGCCCCAGCAGGCCGAAGATGACCAGGGGCAGGGCGGTGGCAAAACCAACCTCGCCAATAAAAGTAAATGAATAAAGCAGACTTTTCCTCAAAGGCTCTCCCAAACAAACACAAAACAGATACCCCAATCTGTATAAAAATACCGCAAATTTTAAAAGGCCAACCTCACCTTACCTCTTTCTCTTTTCCCTCGTCAAGCTAGGGGAGCATTGACTCCCTTTTGAATTTATGCTGCAAGAAGGTAATTTCGGGGAAAAGAACAAGAGGAAATAGTAGCGCCGAAATCCACTCAATGCGTTGGCACGTTTGATCCATGCCACTAACGCGAATATATGGGGCGGCCCCACATGGGCTGCCCCGCTTTTTGTAAAAGTTCGTTTTCTGATAAAATAATCAAGAGAAGCTCTGAAATAGTTATTTCGAGGTCGGCGAGAAATCTTCAACTTTGTATTTAACGAGGGCGATAATGCCAAGGATTGCCAAAATATTTTCTGCCGCCACAATCGGATTGGACTCTTATCCGGTTGAAGTCGAGGTGGATATCGGGGCGGGCTTGCCCTCCTTTACTATAGTAGGGCTGCCGGATAAGGCAATTGACGAGAGCAAAGAGAGGATTCGGGCGGCGATCAAGAACTCCTTTGCGGAGTTTCCGACCCACCGCCTGACCGTTAATCTTGCTCCGGCCGATATGAAGAAAGAGGGTCCGAGTTTCGATCTGCCGATGGCTGCGGGGATACTGGTGGCCGACCAACAGATCAGCCATTCGCCGGAGTTGGAGCAATCGCTCTTTGTTGGCGAGCTTTCCCTTAATGGCGAGCTCAGACATGTCAACGGGATTTTGCCGATCGCTATTTTTGCCGGTCAGTCCGGATATAAGCGCCTCTATTTACCTGAGGTGAACGCTTACGAGGCCGCGTTGGTTGGAGGGATCGAGGTGGTGGCCGTCAAATCGCTGTGTCAATTGGTCAAACATTTGCGAGGAGAAGAGATTATCAAAGAGTATAAGGGTGAAAGGCGAAAGTTAAAAACTTCGAATAATTTAGATTATGATTTTAGTTACATTGCCGGACAGGAGCAGGCCAAGCGGGCGCTGGAGATTGCCGCCGCCGGCTCGCACAACATTCTCCTCTCCGGTCCGCCCGGCTCGGGCAAGACGCTCCTGGCTCGGACATTGCCGACGATCCTGCCCGATATGGATGATGACGAAATGATTGAAGTGACAAAGATTTTCTCCATTGCCGGAATGTTCCGCGAGGGCGCGGACACTTTGATTTCGGAACGGCCCTTTCGCTCGCCTCATCACACCACCTCCAATGTCGCTCTAATCGGCGGCGGCCAGTGGCCCCGGCCGGGCGAGATCAGTCTCTCGCACCGCGGCGTTCTCTTTCTGGATGAATTTCCCGAGTTTCCCCGCCACGTCCTGGAGGCTTTGCGCCAGCCGCTCGAGGATGGCGTTGTCACCGTTTCGCGGGCTCAGGGCAGTCTCGAGTTTCCGGCTAAATTTCTCCTGGTCGCGGCCCAAAACCCCTGCCCCTGCGGCTATATGTCCGATCCGGAGAAGAATTGTGCCTGCACGCCGACCCAGGTTTTGCGCTACGAGAAGAAAATCTCCGGTCCACTCAAGGACCGCATCGATATTCACATTGAGGTTCCCCGGATTAAATACGAAGAGCTAAAGTCAAATCAATCCGGCGAGTCCTCAAAGTCCGTTAAGGTTCGGGTAATGTCGGCGCGAGGCCGCCAGGCAGCGCGATTTAAGGGAACAAAGATCAAGACCAACGCCGAGATGGGCGCCCGCGACGTCAAAACGCACTGTGTTCTTGGCGACACTGCGGAGAAGATGCTCGGCCAGGCGGTTGATTCGATGCAGTTGTCGGCTCGCGTTTATCATCGTCTCCTAAAGATTGCCCGGACCATCGCCGATCTGGCCGGCGAGGAGATTATCGGCTCTGCCCACATTGCCGAAGCCCTGCAATATCGGCCGAAAGAGAAAAAGTATTGAACATCGCTTGACTATCGTTTAATATCGAAGCTGGTAAGCCCAAGGAGCTAAAATGTCTAAAAAGAGGAACAGGAAATTTAAAAAGGCCAAGACTCATCAGTCGGTTGTTGCGCCTGCAGCCTTAAGTCGGACGGTTGAGTCAGCGGGTGCGGAGCCGGATTCCGGTGTCGGGGAGACAAGGACGGAGGTCAGCCCGGAGATCGCGGACCCGATGACGACGCTTGATACCAGCCCGCAGTATCTGGCTATCCGGCGCGAAGTCAAGAAGGTCTTGTTTATAATCGGCATCCTGTTTCTGGTTTTAATTGCCTCGTACTTTATCAATGACCAGACTACGACTTTTAGTAGCGTTGGCAACTGGCTTTATCGGACTGCCAATATTCAAACGCAATAAACCGAGATCATTATTTGTGCGTGTACGCGTTTACAAAGGGGTGGTTTTTTGTTAGAATAATCGATGTTGGATATCAAATAGCCGCGGTAGCTCAGTGGTAGAGCAGGGGCCTGAAGAGCCTCGTGTCGTCAGTCCGATTCTGACCCGCGGCACCATGGCATGATGGCCGAGTGGTTAGGCAGCGGTCTGCAAAACCGCGTACTCCGGTTCAATTCCGGATCATGCCTCCAGTATTAATCAGCGGGTATCGTATAGCGGCTATTATGCGTCCTTGCCAAGGACGAAATACGGGTTCGACTCCCGTTACCCGCTCCAAAGTAAAAAGACCACAGACGTGGCCTTTTTACTTTGGAGGGAGTATCTGATAGCAGTGTTTGGATAGAAAATACCCGCCTCGAGGAGTGAGGGTGGACTAAGGCGACGGACCGGAGGGCGACACAGAGCGGACGATCAGCACTTGAAACCTTGGCTAGTGCCGTTACATTTTAATTTCAGCGCAGTTTTACTTAGTCAATATGCTTATTTTAAGAAAGACTGTGCTACATCAGAACTATGATGCAGTGGTACTAGCTTCGAGCACCAAATCATATCAGATATTGCATCTTGCGGCACAATGCAGGATAACTGTAAGCTTTATTCTTTAGAAGGAGGCAGTTATGGCCGATTGCCCTTGTGGTGATGAAGACTTTCTGCGCCAGCAGGATATCTATTATTTCGTCGTGAATCGGGATGATCAAGTTGGTGTCGCGCCGAAGCCGACGGAGGACGCAGAGGTCGCGAAATATGACCAGGAGGCCGAGATCCCCTAACTTTTCAGTGAGGGTTTACCCCTCTTGTGTTAAGTGCCGCCGAATCTTTGCGGAGATTAGCCTTGTCTTTATTTTGAATTGTGCTATTATGAGGTTAGCTTGAATTACAAGTGCCGTTACGCCTTAGTTTGCATACAGCCATGAAGCTTATCTTAAGATAAGGCAATGTTGGTGTTAGTGTTGAATTAAGGCGCAGCGGCACAAGCTTTTTTTAGGTTCACATATGTTAACAACACTAAAAATAATTCAGATGGTCCTCTCTGTTCTGTTGGTTGCGGCGATTTTGCTGCAGCAGCGCGGCAGTGGTTTGGGTTCGGCCTTTGGCGGCGAGGGGAATGTTTATCGCTCCCGCCGGGGGCTTGAGAAAGTTTTATTTGCCGCCGCCATTGTTATTGCTTTTCTTTTTTGCTCCGTTGCCGTTTTCACCGTCTTTCTCTCCAAAGTTTCTTAAATAATGTTCTATGATGTTGCCTCATCCTCGCAAGAGACAGACTCCCTCAAAATTTTACCGTCCGCGCCTTGCTCAGTTTTCATCCCGGGGCGAGGCAGCGCGCGGTTTGGCTTTGGCAAGCCGCAGTTTGTGGCACCGTTTGCGCCTGAGTTTTGGTTTAATGACCCGCATCGAGAAGAGAGCCACTCTTGTTTTCCTGGTGCTGACTGCCGTGATGTTAACCTACAAGGCGGCAAATGCCTATCTGGCACAGACCATAAGTTTGCCGGCCGCTGGCGGTGTCTACCGCGAAGTGGTTATTGGCGATGCTAAAAACCTTAATCCGGTTTTTGCTTATTCAGACGCAGAAAAATCTGTTTCCAAACTTCTCTTTTCTACTCTTGTCCACACTGATTATACCGGTGTTCACCCGGCCGTGGCTGAACGTTGGGAAATATCGCCTGATGGTCTAAACTACACCTTTTACTTGCGTCGCGACGTCAGGTTCCATGACGGGGCTAAGTTAACGGCAAAAGATGTGGCGGCGACAATCGAGGCAATCAAGACCCAAAATATCGACGGCACCAAAAGCCAGCTCCATGATGCCTGGAAGGATGTCGGGGTAAATATTGTTGATGACTATCAAATTGTTTTTACTTTGCCCAAAAGTTATGGTCCGTTTATTTATAATTGCAGTTTCGGCATCATTCCGTCTCACCTTTCGCCGGAGGAGTTTACGCGGCAATTTGTCGGTAGCGGCCCCTTCAAGTTCAAAAAGAGCGATTTGGCCAACCGGAAGATTACCAGGCTGGAGCTTGAGCGAAGTGATAATTACTTTGGCGATAAGCCTTATCTTCAAGGGATTGAATTGTTGTTTTCTGAAAATGAGGGCGAAGGAAAACGGCAATTCGAGGGTGGCAGTGTCTTGGGAATCTTTGGGGCGGGAGTGGAGAAAGCGTCGGTCTTAAACTATTCTTACCAATCATCTAGGCGCTTCGGTCTCATTTTTAACCTTCGCCAAGAGAAGCTCAAAGATAAGGAGTTGCGGCGGCGTCTGATTGAGGGTGAGCGTCTCAGCGACCCGCTTAAGTTGCGCCTTGTCACCTTGAATGCTCCGCTTCAACGCAGTCGGGCTGAGTCACTCAAAGAGCAGTGGGTAGGGCAAAACGTCGAGTTTGAGGTTATTTATCTCAGTGCAATTCAGCTTAAGGATGTCTTGGACAGCAAGGAGTTCGAGATTCTGCTTTACGGTTTTAATTTCGGTTACGATCGCGACCCTTACGTTTTTTGGCACTCCTCTCAACTGGACAAATTAAACTTTGCCGGCTATACTGACAAGAACTCCGACATTCTTCTGGAAGACGCTCGAATGGCCCCGGATAAGGGGGTGCGACAGGAGAAATACGATCAGTTTGCCCGGATTTTGGAGAAGGAGTATGCCGCTAAGTTCTGGGAGCCGATTAAGTATGATTACTTTATTGATCCCAAGCTTAAGGGCGTGACCCTAAGTCAGGGCTGTGAGCCGTCTTCGCGCTTTGACAATGTGGCAAAGTGGTATTTAAAGGAGAAGAGAGTTAGGAAATAGGATGCCCCGGTGCTGGAATTGGTAGACAGGCATGATTCAGGATCATGTGTCGGTAACGACGTGGGGGTTCGAGTCCCCCCCGGGGCACCAGTTAAGCGCCAGGGTTTGCTGTTACTGGACAAAGGGGCGCTGATAGTGTAATATCGAAACCTATGTTAATCGGAGTTGACTTAGACGACACTCTGGCCGACACGATGTCGGCTTTAATTAATTTTCATAACGATTGTTATGGGACAAGTCTTTGCAAGAACAAGATCGTCGATTTGGATTATTTAGCCCTCTGGCAATGCAGTAAGGAGGAGACTTACACGCGTTTTCACCGGTTTTTTTCCACTCCATATTACGAGAACTCCGTGCCCCAGGAGGGAAGCCGGGAGATTATCAAAAAATTGGTCAAAGCGAACGAACTCGTTATCATCACCGGCCGGGCTGTTGACGTCATTGCTGAGCAAACCTTCTTTTGGCTCAAGAAACACTTTCCGGGCCGGTTCTCTAATGTCTACTTTGTCAACGATTATGCTAAAGACCGAGATTACAAAAGAATAAAGACCGATATTTGCCGGCGACTTGGCGTCGACCTTCTGATTGATGATTCACATGAATGTGTTCTTGATTGCGCCAAGAATGGGATTCCGGCCATTCTCTTTAACCAGCCCTGGAACCAGGGGTATTTGCCCCCGGCGGTTCCGCGCACTTCTTCCTGGTCGGAGATACCCGATCTCTTGTAGTCGTTCTCGTGTCTGGTATAATAACCTTTACGCGTCTTAGGTTGCCCCTGTCGGCAAGATCACAAGGAGAATAGATTACTCATGCGTAACGACGAATATTTGCGCCGCCAATTGGTTGTTGTCTGGAACCGCTGGTTTTCCGATGTCAAGCCGTCCTCGCCCATTCAGATTAAGTTTGGCCGGCGGGCCCGAAAGCGTTTGGGCAGTATCGGTCTTCGCCAAAATAGTGGCCAGACAGAATCGCATATCTTTATTAACGGGCATTTCAGG
This sequence comes from Patescibacteria group bacterium, assembly GCA_038078835.1. Lineage (GTDB taxonomy): Bacteria > Patescibacteriota > UBA1384 > XYA2-FULL-43-10 > 1-14-0-10-43-13 > JBBTQI01. The sequence goes on from JBBTQI010000009.1 coordinate 95,519, forward strand.
GATGAAACCGTGCCCGATTTTGTCGTGGAGGCAACCATTGCTCACGAACTCTGCCACTACGTGCATGGTTTCTCCTCCTCTCACCCGCAACTTTTCCGCTATCCTCACAAGGGCGATGTTGTGGAGGTCGAAATGGCGCGCCGCGACCTATCGAAGCTGGCCAAACGGGAGAACGATTGGCTCCAGGCTCACTGGCGCAATTTCCTGACGGAGAAAGGATTTTCTCTTTAGATATTACTCTGCTTGTGGGGACGGAGTTGGATCGTAATCACCTCGCTTCGGTGAGGCCGGGCCAGGGCAAAAAGAATCGCCTCGGCGACATCATTCGCCATTAACATTTCCTCAGCCGCTTCCATTTCCCGTTGCTGCCGGGGCGGGATGGCCGGAAGATCGGTTCCAACCAGACCGGGCTCAATTAGGGTGACACGAATACCCCATTGATTTACCTTCTTGCGGAACGAGGCCGTGAAGCCGCGGATGCCGGATTTAGTCGCGGCATAGATATCACTTTCCGGGTCCTTAACCTCAGCACTCAGCGAGCCGATGTTGACGATGTGGCCGCCTCCGCTTTTTTGCAGTCGGGCAAATGCTTCGTGGGCGCAGGAGATATAGCCGACCAGATTAACATTGACCTGGTATTGCCAGGTTTTATAATCACTCTCAACAACGCTGCCGGCGCCAACAGCGGCGTTATTGATCAGGATATCAAGGCCGCCCAGCTCCCGGTCGGCTTTAGCAAAGACACGTTTAACATCATTATAGCTGGCAGTATCGGCAGTCAAGCCAGTTGCTTGCCCGCCGGACCTTTTGATCGCCTCGAGTGCATCACTCAGTTCGCGGTTATGCCGCCCGAAAATTAACACTCTGGCACCTTTTTTTGCCAATTTAATGGCGCCGGCGCGGCCGATCCCGGTTGTGCCGCCGGTAACCACGACCGCTTTGTTTTCAAGTGATTCTTTTTTTGTTAACATAAGGTTTCTCCGGATATATCTTAGGCGTGAGATTTATTAAATTAATGCGGGAGGGCAAATGTCTAAGAACCGTGACGGCAAGGGCCCGTTTAAACGTTCTGAGCGGCAAACGGCAGAGGCCGGCAAAAGGCCTTTTCATCGCTTGGGCAAATTTTTCTACCAAATTCTTAATTTCCGCTTTCGTCGACGCGACGGCTGGCCGCCGCAACCCTGACGGAGCTTATCGTGTGCGGTCGTAGACAGAGACCGCAATGCCGGCCTGGTTCAGGCGGGAGAGATTAACAATGCCCCAATCGCTAATTGGCTCGACCAGAACAATGGGTGCCAGATTATAACTTTCAAACTCCTTGAGTTTTTCGGCAAAACACTCCGCGTCTTTTTGGGCCATTGATTCATCTTTGGGGATATCGGTCGAGATCAGGAGTGTTTTGACGGCGGCTGAGTTACAGATTGCCTGATATTCGGCCAGTTTTCGAATGGCCGGATCACCGGCCCGGGCCAGGTCGCGAATGGGAGCCAGGTTATTGCATCGCGCCGTCAAGAGTGTAAAACGGTTGGCTGCGTACCGAGCAGAATCCGGTAGCCGGAGTTTGGTGCCGCCAAAACCGGGCGTTGCCGGAGCATTGAGGGCAACAAGGAGAAGATTAATCAGAAAAACACTTAAAAAAGCAAGGGTAAAAGTATAAATGAAGGGTATTTTGTGCGGCATAGCGATTCATTATAGCAGAAGACAGAGAAAATCAAGCAGACTGGATTGTTGCCGGCAATTCGCCTATACTGTTAATTAATAGTGCAAGGAGCAGGGATGAAAGAGGACGAGGTTGCCAAATACTGGGCGAAGGAGTCGGCGGTTTTGGACCGGATTAAAAAGAGCGGAGCACAAAAGTATTTTGATTCTCTGCCGGATATAGCACGGGCCTTCGTGCCGCAAGATCACAACCTTCGCTGTATTGACGAGGGTACGCCGGGCGGTATCCATCTTGCCGGTTCGGGGATTTTGCTGAGTATAGACGAGGCTGCCGCCTTGGCCCGTGAGGCCGGAGTTCGGGGTATTCACAGTCACGAGGAGTGCGGCGCGGCTAAGATTTATGCGGAGAATGAAAAACTTGATCCGGCCTATGCCGATGAGTATGCCGCGGAGTGGGCAAAAGCTTTGGCCGAGCGCCTGGCGGTACCATATTGCGGTCACCTCAAAATTAATCAAATGAATCGGCCGAGCGGTTTACATACCGCCGTGGCTGTTTACTATGACGGCACCGGCACTTTCGATTACTCGCCGCTGCCGGACTTGCCCAAAGGTTTTACTATCAGCCGGCGCTATTTACCGGTCGACTATGCTAAAAAAGAGTTAAGGATAACGCTGGAGATTGCTTTTGGCAATCACGGTTTCGGCCGGCTCTTTACTGCCGGGGAGCCCCTGTTTGTGATTGTCCTGGCCGGGCAGGGCGAGGCGTTGTCACCCGATCAGTTATTAGCGGAGGCAAGAGGGGTCGCCGTCCCTTACGGGGAAAGGGTGTCGGTTGATCTCGTATTGACAAATCAAGCCTAAAAAAATTAATATTAAAGATAGCGCATATTTAGGAGGAGGAAGATGAAAAAAGCGAGGGGTCTTGCCCTGAACGCAAGCGGAGCGCGTCGTTCGGGGTTTACTCTAGTTGAACTCTTGGTGGTAGTCGCCATTATCGGCATTCTGGCTACGGTTATTATTATCAATCTGAATAGTTCTCGTGTTAGGGCTCGTGATGCCAGACGGATGTCGGACACTGAAGCAATCGCCAAAGCGCTCGATCTCTATAATAATGATGTCGGCCATTATCCCGGATCTGGTGAGAGCGTTAACTGTGTCGCTTCGGCTCCCGGCCTTGGTTACAGCATACCGAATGACGAGTGGACCAATTTCGGCAACTTAATAGTAAGCAGGGGATTTCTGCCGCAGATGCCAACGGGTGATGACTATGCCGGCAAACAATATTGCCGCGGCAATCAGGGCAACGTTGGCTATTGGAGCAACGGCGGTAACACTTTTCGACTCTTAACCCAGCTGGAAACCGAGGCCGGCGGCAATATTGATGTCTCTCTGTTGGGCGATGTTGGTAATAATTTTTGTCCGGGCAACCTGAAAAAGTGCTATTTCCAGATTCGGCGATAAGTTGTTTAAAGCAGTCGATAAAAAAGGAGGCAGAGTGAGAAAAGTGAGGGGTCTTGCCCTAAATGCAAGCGGAGTGCGTCGGGCCGGGTTTACGCTGGTTGAACTCTTGGTGGTCGTCGCCATCATCGGCATTTTGGCGACGCTGATCGTTATTAATCTTAACGCCGCCCGGATGCGCTCGCGCGATGCTCGCCGGGTCTCCGATGTGGACCAGGTCAAGACGATGCTCAATCTGGCTTACGAGGAGAAGATCAAATTCCCCACGGGCGGGACAGCCGCCTCTTTTAATGATGGCTGGACCACCAATAGCAATGGCAGCCCGACAGGCTGGATGCCGGCGGCGGATCTGGTGCCTAAATATACCCCGGTTTTGCCGGTTGATCCCGTTAACGATACTGCGCGATACTATATGTATCGTTCAAACGGGGCCGACTACAAGGTGATCTCCCGCAACCCCGAATCGGAGCTGGGGAGGGACAAGGCGATAAATGACGGCGGCGCTTCGGCAACGCCGAATCGCAATGTTTGCATTAGCGGCGGTATGGGGGGGACTGCCGGCACTTGCGACTACGAGATCTTCTCTTGCTACACGCAGACAGCCGGTCCAACAGCGGAGTGTACAGCAAAGTCCTGGTAGTATTCGGTTAGCATTGTTAAAGGAGGCAGAATGAAAAATCCCAGGGGTCTTGCCCCAAATGCAAGCGGAGCGCGTCGGGCAGGGTTTACGATAATCGAACTTTTGATCGTTGTCTTTATTATCGGTTTGCTGGCGGCCATAGTAGTGGTCAATCTCTCCAACTCCCAAGCCAAGTCGCGCTACGCCAAGGTGCTGGCCGATATGGAGACGATCGGCACCGCCGCCCGGCTGTTTGAAAATGATAATGGCAGGTTTCCGCGCGACAACTGGACCTCGGATGATCGTACCAAATATTTCTCAAACTGGCCGGTGCCGCCCTGTAACACTTTCCGACCCTATGATTATGAGGGCAGGTTCGACTCAGGTGGACGCTCAACTGTGTGGCCCGGCGAAGGGGTTACTCTTACTCTCAGGCGGTCTCCGGACGGACAAGCTCAGTTTTGGTATCCAATTACTGGTGCTTTTGCAACCGGTCCCGGCCCAAATATTTTGGAGATGACAACAAAAGAAATTAACTGTCCGTAAGGTGGAGGATTGGTATGAAGAAGGGTTTTACAATAACAGAGTTATTAATCGTTATCTTTATTATCGGTTTGCTGGCGGCCATAGTAGTGGTCAATCTCTCCAACTCCCAAGCTAAGTCGCGCTACGCCAAGGTGCTGGCCGATATGGAGACAATCGGCAAAGCAGCTAATCTCTTCCAGACTGAGGCTGGTCGTTTTCCTCATCATAGCTGGCCGGCGAGCGATAATCCAAACAAATATCTCCAAGTTTGGCCGATACCTACACCCTCTTGTTCAAAGATGGCGGCAAATTACAATTACGAGGGGATGTATTGGGGTCCAGGAGCGCTGTATCCCGAGGGGACACAGACAAGTCATAATGGCGAAGGAGTTTCTTGGCGTAATACCGATGGCAACCTTCGTTATTGGTATCCAATCACTGGAAGTTTTGGCCAAGACAATGCACCAAGAAGTAATGATTGGATACCAAACGGATCAGAGCTTAATATTCTATTGTTGACAGGTAAAAGTGTTGATTGCCCCTAATCTTTTGGAGATCCAGTGAGAAAAAAGGGTTTTACTCTGGTTGAGCTTTTGGTGGTGATTTCTATCATTGGCATTTTGGCCGCAATCGCCCTGGCCGATCTTTCCAATGCGCGCGATAAATCCCGTTATGCCCGGTCGGCCTCGGATATGGATGCCATCGGCAAGGCAGCCAGGATGTATGAGAATGAAATTGGCACCTTTCCCGACAGCCAGGCGGCGGCCGGCCCCCATCCCAGCCTGGTCGGCACCGGCCGGTATATGAACACCTGGCCCAAATCGCCCTGCCAGCGCTGGCAAGGTTATCGCTTTAATAATGCGGGCGGACTGATTTACACAAGCTTGGTTAATCAGAGCGGCGCTGGCGTTGTTCATCACTGTGTTGACGGCAACTGTATGACCCAAATCGACGAGAGCCGCTATATCTTTGATCTCAATCCCAAGCAAATCGACTGTGATTGGTGAAAGAATCAATGAAGGTCAAGATCGCCCAAAAAGCAATTCTCTTTTCGGTTTTGTTTTTTCTGCTGATGGCTGATGCCGCCGGCGCCTTCTTCTATTATCGGGGTGTTGATCCCGTTGTTTGGCTTAGAGAGACGATTCTTGATCAGAGATCGGAGCGGGATTTAAGCGTTATCCGATCGCAAAAGAAGCCGGCCGCGCCCGAGGTTGAATCTGCACTGATTGTCGAAGAGAAGGTTGCAGAGGAGCCCGTTCCCGAAGCGAAAAAGATAGTCATCGAGGTTCCGCCTGTCCCGCCCGCTGAGCCGCCGGTCGAGGCAATTGTTGGGGAGACGACAGAGAACAGCGATGGGTCGACGACGACGGTTGTCGCCGAGGGTACGGTCAACCAGACCGATCTCAACCGTGTTGCCTCACTGTCGAGCGGGAGCGGCGATCCCTATGCAATCAAATTTACCGACGAGACGGGCACTAACGCCGCTCTGGAGGCGGTGGTTAAGGATTTCCTTAACTCCACGCTCAAGTGGGGCAGCGAGATCTCCGAGCTTCGAGAGATTACCGTTCGCGATGCCGGCGATGTTGGTTGGAGCGGCCAGTACTTTGGCTCTTATACTACGGCACCTTCGGGCGACATTACCTCCGCTTACGGCGGCGTCACTCTGAATGTCCACTACTATAAAGACTCGCCCGACTTTAATGACTATATGAAGCTGATCTTTTCTCACGAATACGGTCATCACTACACACTCTACCACAAATGGGTTAATGGAGATTTGCCGGCAACCGAACGTTTTCCGGACAGCTACTACGACGCAAGGCCGCTCTCAAAAACATCAACGGCCGTTGATTACTCCCTGGGCTGGGAGGATTGCGAGGCCGAGATCATTGCCGAGGATTACTCCTATCTCTACTCCGGCTACGATTATCATGCTATGAGCAATACTTATGGTTATCCCTCCGATCCCGGAACGCGCAACTGGCTCAATGATATTGCTAACAGCGTGAAGGCGCCGACCATAGCGGACGTACCGCCGACCGTGGCGCTGGGGGCGCCGGTGGAGGGAGCGGTTCTCTCGGGTAGTGTGGCGGTGACAGCTACCGCCGCTGACGATCGCCAGGTTGCCAGGGTTGATTTTTATCTTAGTGACGCCCTGCTTATATCCGACGCAACCTCGCCCTACGAGACCTCCTTTGATTCATCTCTCTATGTTAATGGCGCCTATATTATCAAGGCGATCGTCAGCGATTCAGCCGGCCAGACAGCTTTAAGCTTGATTAATGTGACGATATATAATACTCTATCGCCGCCAACGCCTCCGCCGACCGATACGATTGCGCCGAGCATCAGCTTTTCTGAGCCGGAGACGAATCCGGTCGCTTGGACGGGCGGCCGTCTTTTGATTACGACAACGGCCACTGATAATGTCGGCGTGGCAAATATTAAACTCTATATTAATGAGAAGTTGGTTGCCGAGGAACAGAGCGGCACCCTTTCACGCTGGTGGAACTGGTTTTCCGGTGCCGGCCAATATACTCTTAGAGCGGTGGCCGCCGATGCCGCCGGCAACACCGACGAAGCAACAACGGTGGTTGATAAATTGTAGTGTCGTTATGCTTGCGCACTTGCCGGGGAGCGGATGCCTTGCCGCTCAAGGGTAGTGACGGGCGAGGGGGCGACAAGATGTTGTAAATTGATGCTTCGCCAGAAGCATTTTTTGATTGTTGATAACTTAGAGAAATAAATACTACATATAGTGTTTTATGATCTGTTTTATCTACTAGATGTTGGGTATATTTGAAAATGCTTTGTCGGTTAAAAAGGTTGCTTATCGTGAATTCATTAAGAGGAGGAGGGATGTACAAGAGGATACGCAAGCGCGACGGGAAGATTGTTCCGTTCGACGAGAATAAGGTGGTAGTCGCCATACTCAAGGCCGGGATGGCAACCGGTGAGTTTGGCGAAGCGGAGGCAAAGAGTTTGGCGGCTCAAGTTGTAGCCAAGATGGCGGAGAAAATCCGTCACCGCACTCCGATGGTCGAGGAGATTCAGGACATAGTTGAAGGGGTTCTTCTTGCCTCGTCCTATCGTACTACGGCTAAGGCGTACATTATTTATCGCCAAAAGCACGCCGAACTGCGCGAGATGGCCGAATTGAAAAAAGTCGAGCTGATGGACCAGTATATCAATAATATCGACTGGCAGGTCAAGGAAAATGCCAATATGGCTTACTCGCTCCAGGGCCTTAACAACTATGTCGCCTCGGAGATTTCCAAGAGTTATTGGCTGAATAAAATTTACACTCCCGAGATCCGGCGGGCTAACTCGGAAGCCGATTTTCATATTCACGACTTGCAAACACTCTCGGTTTACTGTGTCGGCTGGGATCTTCAGGATCTGCTTCTGGTCGGTTTTCGCGGCGCCGAAGGTAAGATCGAGTGCAAACCACCCAAGCACCTGCGCAGCGCTCTGGGCCAACTGGTTAATCTTCTCTACACCCTGCAGGGCGAGGCGGCCGGGGCTGAGGCGGTTTCCAACTTTGATACCCTGATGGCCCCCTTTATTCGCTACGATAAACTTGACCGCAAGGAGGTTAAGCAGGCGTTTCAGGAGTTTATGTATAATATGAATGTGCCCACTCGCGTCGGTTTCCAGACGCCCTTCACTAATGTCACCCTTGATCTGCTCTGCCCGGGAATCCTGGCGGATCAGCCGGTGATCATCGGCGGCAAGGCCCGGAAGGAGAAATATAAGGATTTTCAAGCCGAGATGGATCTCTTTAATGATGTCTTTGCCGAGGTAATTGCCGAGGGTGATGCCAATGGTCGGGTCTTTACGTTTCCAATTCCCACCTACAATATCACGGCCGACTTTGATTGGAACAAAAAGGGTTTAGACAACATTTGGAAGATGACCGCAAAGTACGGTATTCCTTATTTTTCCAACTTTGTTAATTCTGATATGAAGCCGGAGGATGCTCGGAGTATGTGCTGCCGCTTGCGGCTCGATAATAGAGAGTTGCGCAAACGCGGCGGCGGCCTTTTTGGGGCTAACCCGCTCACCGGTTCGATCGGGGTGGTGACGATTAATATGCCCCGCCTCGGTTATCGTTCTAGAAGCAAGCAGGAGTTTTTCTATAACCTAAGCTATCTTATGGATTTGGCCCGCGACAGTTTGGAGATGAAGCGAAAGGTTTTGGAGCGGATGACAGAGAGCGGCCTCTATCCTTATGCCCGCTTTTATCTGCGCAACATCAAGAAGCGCGATGATCGCTACTGGTCGAACCACTTCTCCACCATCGGCTTGCTCGGCCTAAATGAGGCGGCCCTGAACCTGTTGGGCCGCGATCTGACAACAGCGGAGGGCCAGCAATTTGCGTCGGAGGTTTTGAGTTTTATGCGGGAGCGCTTGATTCGATATCAGGAGGAGTCGGGTAACTTTTACAATCTTGAGGCGACTCCCGGCGAGGGCACGACCTTTCGTTTTGCCAAGGCAGACAAAGAGTGCTACCCCGACATCATTGTGGCGAATGAATATGAAGTAGCAGAGTATAAGGCGGCACCTTATTACACCAACTCCTCCCACTTGCCGGTCAGCTTTACTCACGATGTCTTTGAGGCTCTTGACCTTCAGGACGATCTCCAGGTCAAGTATACCGGCGGCACGGTTGTTCATCTCTTTGTCGGTGAGGAGATCAAGGATATTGAGGCGATGAAACACCTTATTAAAACCGTTTGCCACAGTTATCGCCTGCCTTACTTTACAATTACGCCAACCTTTTCGGTTTGTCCCAAGGATGGCTATGTGGCCGGCCGCCACGATAAATGTCCAAAGTGCAAGAGTCAGGCCGAGGTTTGGTCAAGAATTGTCGGCTACATCAGGCCCATCAACCAGTGGAATCCGGGCAAACGAGCCGAGTTTGACGATCGGGAGACCTTTGATTTGGCGGACAGCTTGCATCATTATCAGGAGTTACCTCAGCGTGAGACGAAGAGTGCTCCAACGCAAACAACATTGGCCGTTTAGCTAAATGATAATAGGCGGTTTACAGAAAATGACTCTGGTTGATTATCCCGGAAGGGTTGCAGCTACGGTTTTCACCCGTGGCTGCTCCTTCCGCTGCGGTTTTTGTCATAATCCGGAGCTGGTTTTGCCCGGGGGATTTAATCCCGAGATGACTCCGGATGAAATTTGGGATTTTTTAATGAAGCGGAGGGGAAAACTGGAGGGAGTGTGTCTGACCGGAGGAGAGCCGTTGCTGTTTGCTGACACCAAGGATTTTATGCACAAACTCAAAGAGCTGGGTTTCCTGGTGAAGCTTGACAGCAACGGTTCCTTTCCTGATCGGCTCCGTGAGGTGATTGATCTTGGCGTGGTTGACTATATCGCCATGGACATCAAGTCACCGCTGCCTCGGTATGCAGAGGTGGCATTGGCCGAAGGCCGAAGGCCGAAGGTTAAATTATTGGAAAAGAATATTCAGGAGAGCATTAAGTTGATTATGGACTCAGGAATTGATTATGAGTTTCGGACGACTGTGGTCAAGCCGATCCTTAGCGTCGGTGACTTTCCGGCGATCGGGAAGATGATCGGGGGCGCAAGACGATATTACATCCAGAACTTTACTCGTTCCAAACACGTCGATGAAACAGTCAATTGGCAACCCTTTTCTGACGCGGAGATCGAATCAATCCGTTCGATTATGCAACAATATGTCAAGGCGGTGGGGATAAGATGAAAATTATTACCTGGAATGTTAACGGCCTTCGGTCAGTACACAAGAAGGGATTTTTGGAGTGGTTTCATAAAGAAAAAGCCGATATTGTCTGTCTTCAAGAAATCAAGGCCAGGGGGACGGTTATCCCAGTAGAGCTCAAAAAGATTGACGGATATCATTTATATTTTAATTGTGCCGATAAGCCGGGTTATGCCGGGGTAGCGGTTTATGCAAAAAAGAAACCGAAGCATATTTCTAAGCCGTCTTTTTCTGGGCGTTTTGACCAAGAGGGAAGAATATTAGAACTTCAATTCGAGAACTTTACTCTTATTGATCTTTATTTACCACATGGTGGGCGCCAGAAGGAAAACCTGGCCTATAAACTGGACTGTTATGAATGCCTTTTTAAATATTTAATTAACAACAAAGCCAGAAACTATATTTTGGCAGGTGATTTCAATATTGCTCACACTGGAATTGACCTGGCCCGGCCAAAGCAAAACCAAAACAATATTATGTTTACATCAGAGGAGCGAACGAAAATTGATCAGCTCATCAAGATCGGTTTTATTGACGCATTTCGCTATTTGTATCCGGCTGAAGGCGGCCATTACACCTGGTGGCCATATATGGCCAACGCTAGGCAACGGAATCTCGGTTGGCGAATTGACTATGTCTTTATCCAAAAGCTACTTGCAAATAAATTGGTCGATGCCAGTATGCTCAACAATGTCTTTGGTTCTGATCATTGTCCGGTTGAGCTTAGTTTGAAAATTTAGGCTTTAAAATCTTGACTTTTTTGGGGCTCTTGCTACAATTGGGGCGGTTAAAAAGAAGTTGATATGGTTCTCTACTACATTTTAATTAGCGTTGTTGCCGTCTCCTTGCTTTCGCTTGCCGGAGCAGGAGCGTTAATTCTTTCGGAGCGAGTTTTGCGCAAGCTCCTTTTATTTTTAGTCGCTTTTTCGGCGGGCGCTTTAATTGGCGACTCCTTTATTCACCTTCTGCCCGAGATGGCGGAGGGCGGGGAATTTACTTTGCGCTCCTCTAACGCAATTTTAGCGGGTATTTTGGTTTTTTTCGCTCTCGAAAAATTCTTGCGCTGGCGGCATTGCCACGATCTCAATTGCCCCGAACACCCCAAACATTTAGGCTCAATGAATCTTTTTGCTGACGGCCTTCATAATTTAATTGACGGATTGCTAATCGGCTCCAGTTATTTAGTTTCGTTGCCGCTTGGCCTGACAACAACGATCGCGGTAGCTCTGCACGAGATCCCCCAGGAGCTGGGCGACTTTGGCGTCTTGCTTCACTCCGGTTTTAGCGTCAGACGGGCGATCGGCCTAAATTTTGTCTCGGCAGCTTTGGCGATTGTCGGTGCTCTGATCGCTTATGCTGTCGGCCAGGGCGCTGGCGACTTCGTCCTCTTTATGGTGCCCTTTACCATTGGCAGTTTTGTTTATATTGCACTTTCCGGTCTCTTTCCCGAGCTCCACAAGGAGAACGAAATCAAAAAATCCTTCTGGCAATTTATGGCGATAATTCTTGGGATCGGTGTGATGTACAGCCTTATTTTTATTGAGTAAAAACCAAGTGTGGTCGAGCTTGTGTAAATTAAGTGGTGAGGAAAGAGAATGATGACGAGATACGACTCAGACGAGCGGCCGGAGGCCGCGCCAAACAAGAAGCTCTTCGTCGCCGGTCTTGACTGGAACGCAACCGATGACGACCTGCGCCAGGCTTTTGAGAAGTATGGCGAGATTACCGAAGCCGCCATAGTTCGTTTTTCGGATACCGGTAAATCAAAAGGCTTTGGCTTTGTTGAGTTTACCGATGTCGAAGCGGCCACCAAGGCCAAGGAAGAGATGGACGGAGCAATGATCCTTTCTCGCGCCGTTCGCGTTAACTACGCTTTTCCCAAGCGGGAAGAGGCGAGAGCCTAGACTCTTCCCCGGGTTTAAACAAAATGCCCTGAAATTCGCCGTCTGCCAGCTGGCAGAGACGAATCGAGGGGTGTTTTGTTTTTATGGGAGTTATCCCCAAAATTAAGAGTTATCCACAATTGTCATATGCCCCTGGGGGGTATATTGTGGATAGGGAGGGGTATCGTTGGGGAAAACCCTTAGTTTTCCCCAGAAATGACAAATTACAAATTCCAAAATACAAAAATAACTGTTGATAACTTTTTTACTCCTTCTTAGTTGAATGAAACATCAATCAATCTACAATCGTTTGCGGCGGATTGAGGGCCAAGTTCGGGGTATTGAGGATATGCTCGACAAAGAGCGGCCGGCCGAGGAGATCTTAATCCAGTTGGAGGCGGCTCGTTCCGGCTTATCCTCAACCATCAGTGCTCTGGTCGGAGAGATGCTGGAGAAGGATGGTTTCTCTGGAAAAGTCGCTCTTTCGGAGATTCAGGTTCGAGCGCTCTTAAGATCGGTCAAGAGGAGCTAACAAAAAATCTGCCGGTGGCAGATTTTTTGCATATTTGCTTATATTCCGCGTGCTTATATTCGTCTCTATTTGTATCTCTTAGAAAAGGAGATTGCCGTAAGTGGTGCCGGCCAGGAGCGCCAGAATGGCAACGACGCTCATAGAGACGGCTTCGAAAGCGTTGAGATCTTCGTGGTCAATGCTTTTCTTGCCGACACGAACGATCTCAGTATTTAGCTTTTCCATCTTTCCCTCCAGTCATTAATTACTCACTTTGTGCGCCAGAGCGCAAGCTTTAGCTTATTGAGGCAAGATCTTTGTAGATTGATCTGTACCAACACGCTAAAGCGTGATCTCTGGGCTGGGGCTATCAACTCTTCCTTATTCGGAAATTACACCAGTATATCAGCTATGACATAACTTGTCAAGGGCTTTTGGAGTTTGGGTTAAAAGTTGATCGTAATTAAGACACATATTGTCAAGTGAATCAAAAAACGCCCCCCAAGCATTCGGGCAAAACAGAACATCTGCATTCCTCCTTTCCTTTTTCTCCGCAATGCCATATAATGAAAACTAATGACAGAAGGAGGCGGCAATTTAGCTCTAGCATTTTTTTCGTGGTGGTATGGCGAGGCTTATGCCAAGCTTTTTGTGTTTATCAAGAATTTCTTTGTTTACCTGACCGATCTTTTCTCGGTTAGGCTCTTGTTTCTCACCTTATTTGCGCCTTGGAAGCGAGACCGGCTAAGCACGGAGGGATTATCTCTTCAGGAAAAGTTTCAGGTTTGGACCTTTAACCTGGCTTCTCGCTTGATCGGCCTTTTTGTAAAGTTGATCATTCTCTTTGTTTATGTTTTAGTCGCCAAGGTTTGTCTCGCCCTTGCCGGTTTGGCGGTGGTTGTCTGGCTGGCTTGGCCGGCGATCTCTCTTTGGCTGATTTATACCGGCCTTGGAGGATAATTTGAGAGCAAAAATAAACATTACCCCCAAAGGAACCCTGATCGGCCGGGCGGTGGTGCTGGACCGCTATTTTTCCAATTTCCTGCTGCGTTTGCTTTTCGTTCTGCTGTGGGTGCTGGGTTTATCCTCCCTCTTTCTCCTGGTTGTTTTACGGTTGAGTGCCTATTCAACCGGTATGGAGATTGAGTTCGAAAACGAACAGAGGCAAACTCTTTCTCCAAACATCATTTCTTTTTTTGCCGGCATCTTTCTACTCTATTTGCCGCTTAGAGCTTATTATCGCGAGAAGGTTAAATATCCCCGCCCCATGGCAATAAAAGATGCCAAGAGCAAGGTCTCTGCCGGCCAGGCGATTAACCTGTTTAGTGTTTTCTCCTTTGAGCTGGCGCGGGCGACTCGGTCGTTTTGGCTCAAACCGGATGCCGCCGGAAATGAACTGGCGCGAGCACTGCTCTCATCCGGGGATATGAACTTTATCCTTCTGCGCTTGGGCCTAAGCCGGAGTCAGGTTGAGGCAAGCCTGGTCAAAACGAGCGGCGATACTCACGCCGCCGAGATCATTCCGCTCGCGCTTGATGTGGCGATTGCCGAAGGCCATCATCAAATTGAGGTTGGCGATGTTTTTGTCGCTCTCTGTCAAAAAGAACCCTCATTGCAAAAGATTATCTCTGACGTGGGGTTAGAGATTAATGATATTGCCAATGTTGTTTACTGGCAAACCAATCTAATTCGCCGGCGTCTGGCCGGCCGGCGCTTTTTGGATCCCGGGCGCTTTCGCCTGACCGGCGGCATCGGCCGCGATTGGGCTTTTGGCTACACTCCGCTTCTGCGCCGGTTTGGCCGCGACTTAACCCAGCAGATTCGTGCCGTTGGATTGGGGCTTGAGGTGGTTGGCCGCGACAAGGAGATTGATGAGATTGAGGAGGGATTACTGCGCCAGAATGGCGGCAACGTTGTCCTGGTTGGCGAAGCCGGTGCCGGCAAGAGGACAACAGTTGTGGGTTTGGCCGCCGCAATGGCTGATGGCCGAATCAATGATCGTCTGGCCTTCAAGAGGCTGATTGAGCTTGACCTGTCCTCTTTGTTCGCCGGCTATCAGGGTGCCGGCGAGGCTAATGCGCGTCTCGGGGCACTGCTGGCCGAGGTTGCTTCCGCCGGCAATGTGATCGCCTTTATTCCCAATATAGAGGTTATTCTCTCGGCGGAGGGTGTCGGTCGGGTTGATGCCAGCGATGTTCTCCTGTCATATTTGGACTCTCCCTTTCTTCACATTATTGCCACGGCCGATACAGCCGGCTACAATCATTTTATTCGTCCGGACACCTCTCTGGCCGAGAAGTTAGAGCGCGTTGATGTCGGGGAGCCCGACCGGAACGAGACAATCAGAATATTGGAGGATACCGTGCCTCTGATTGAGCATGAGAGCGGCTCGCTTATTTCCTACGAGGCGATTAAACGAACGGTGGCCGCCGCCGACAAATATATTATTGATATTCCAAACCCCGAAAAATCGATAAATCTTTTGGATGGGGCAACAGCGCGGGCGGCGCACGCGCGAGGCAAGACAATCGTGACGCCGCGGGATATTGATGATTATCTGACTCAAAAACACGGTGTTCCCGCCGGTGAAGTCGGGTCCGGGGAGAGCCGGAAGCTTTTGCATCTGGAGGAGGAGATGCACAAAAGCGTTATCGGTCAGGATGAGGCGATCAAGGCGGTAGCCGGTGCTCTGCGGCGAACGCGGGCCGGAGTGGTCGAATCAAAGAAGCCGATCGGCTCCTTCCTCTTTTTAGGGCCAACCGGTGTCGGCAAGACAGAGACGGCCAAAGCACTGGCTCGAGCTTATTTTGGCGGCGAGGAGCGAATGGTGCGCTTTGATATGTCGGAGTATCAGAACAAAACGGATATTTACCGCCTCATCGGCTCGGAGCTGGGCGAAGAGGAAAGTCAGGGGACTCTGGCAACGGCAGTCAGAGAACAGCCTTTTTGTCTCCTTCTTTTTGATGAGGTTGAGAAGGCTCACCCCGATATTCTTGATCTCTTTCTCCAGGTCTTAGACGAGGGGCGCCTCACGGATGGT
This sequence comes from Patescibacteria group bacterium, assembly GCA_038078835.1. Classification (GTDB taxonomy): domain Bacteria; phylum Patescibacteriota; class UBA1384; order XYA2-FULL-43-10; family 1-14-0-10-43-13; genus JBBTQI01. The sequence continues at coordinate 110,972 of JBBTQI010000009.1, forward strand.
GCCGGCCGGAGGGTTGTCTTTTCTAATACTATTATAATCTGTACCTCTAATGCCGGTGCTAATCTTATTCGGGAATCGGCCGGCGGCATTCTCTCCGGAGTGCTCATCGATTATGTTCAGAAGGAGGAGATTTTTCGTCCCGAATTTGTCAATCGCTTTACGGCCGTGGTCGCCTTCTCGCCCCTTTCTTCGACCGAGATCAGCCGGATCGCATCATTAATGATTGCAAAGTTGGCGGCAACGGTGGACAAGAATAGGGGAGTCCGGCTGACCGTCTCGCCGGAGGCGGCGGCAAGATTAGTTCAGCTCGGCTACGATCCCAAGATGGGGGCCCGGCCGCTGGCCCGGATCATTTCCGAGAAGGTAGAAAACCTCCTGGCCGAAAATCTCCTGGCCGGAAAACTGAAGAAGGGGGATAGTTTCACTGTGACAGCGGAGATGGTCATATGAAACGCATTGTCACCAATAGAATAATCCGTCTCGTCTCACTATTTTTGTTGTTAGCTATCTCTCTTAGATGGTTCTACCCTTGGAGTGAGATGCCAAGAATAAACATAGAGCAAAGACCAAAGACGGAGAATGCCCGTGCCGCGACCGAGTGGTATGTCTCACCGGAAGGAGTACAGACTAACACCGGAAGCATCAACTCCCCCTGGAACCTGACTTATGCTTTAGCCGGTGCAGGAGGCTCAATTCAACCCGGAGATACCGTTTGGCTGAGAGGAGGGACTTACGGAGACGGTACTACCAGGTTTACCAGTAATATCGATGGAACAGATGGCAATCGTATCACAGTCAGGCAATACCCCAATGAACGAGCAACAATTGATGGACAGTTATGGATTGAGGGCAGTAACTGGACTGATTACTGGGGGTTTGATATCATGCATCCTACTTGGGGCGGGGAGGGTAACGTTAGTGCCAGCAGAGACTCTTGCGTTTGGGCAATTAGCTCTGCGCACGTCCGCTTTATAAATATGGCGGTACATGATTGTCCGGGAGGCAATGGTATTGGGTTCTGGTCAACTGCGACAGATTCGGATATTTATGGGTCTTTAGTTTATTCTGTCGGTGATCATGGTCATGGTATCTATACGCAAAACGCAGACGGCAGCCGGAAGACAATCAAGGACAGTGTTGTCTTTAATAATACAAAGTTTGGAGTTCATGCTTATACCGAAAACGGTTATGTCCGGCATTATGATTATGAAGGCAATACTTTTTTCTTGAATGATTATGGTGAGGCCTTGCTGGCCGGTCGCACATCTGGAGCGGATATCAATTTCATTGGGAATTATCTCTATAACCCTTTAACGGGGGTTGACCATAACGGAGTTCAGTTTGGTTATTCCAATGACCATGAGAATATGGTGTTTCGGGATAATTACCTTGCCATGCTAGCTGGTTGGCAACTCATTTCCAATAAGTTTGCTCAAGTTGACGTTCAATATAATACCATTATCGGTAGGCGTATGGCTCGTCGTCATCCTCCGGACACAGGAATGATTTCTGAAGTCTGGGATAACAATGACTATTGGCAGGTTTGGGAAGATTATGGTTTTAATAATGGATCCGCTTACGTTGAATGGCCGGATTGGCGAACCACTACTAATTATGACCCTAATTCTACTTGGATCAACCACACAAGGCCGGCATACACAGAGCCGACTCTCCCCACCGAAAACAAGATCTTTGTCCGCCCCAACCAGTTTGAATCGGGCAGGGCTAACATTATTGTCTATAATTGGAATCACTCTTCTTCCGTAGCGGTAGATGTTTCGGGAGTCTTATCAAACAATGATCAGTATGAGGTACGCAATGTCTTGGATTACTTTGGCACTCCAACTACCTCCGGCCGATACACGGAAAGCACCATCAATATTCCAATGACTACCACAGCCACCGGACCCGAGTTTGGCACCTTTGTTCTTACTTCAACTCCCGCCGCCTACCACACTATCATTCCCTCCGTCTCGGGCCAAGGCTCTCTCTCTATCTCCTCTCCCACCCAAGTCCTG
>JBBTQI010000010.1:0-1240 GCA_038078835.1 Patescibacteria group bacterium
ACATAGCCGGAATTAACCGTCATTGTCTCCAAATCCCAGCGGTAGTTATTAGCCGCCCCCGTGCCGGAAGAAGATATAGCGTGTTTTTGGAGGTAGAGAGAGTAACCCATCTCCTGGGCACCGGTTCTGGTGAAAGAAGTAAGATTAACTTGAACTGATCTGCCGTAGGAAGTATAAGTGCCGGCAAAAAGGTTGGTAGAATCTATTCCAAGTGCCCAAATAATGTTCTCTCCTGAACTTAAAGTTATTGCATTGGATCTGGTATTATTAGAGGTTTGAACTTTAACGATTCTTCCGGCCGAGGTTCCTGTGCCAAAGTAAGCAAAGCCGTTGGCGACATCGATAGCAGCACTCGAGGCAACACCTTCATTGGCATTGAAGGTCAGAGTCGCGTCAGAGGTTGTCATAGTTGAAAGATTCACTTTGACAACTCTAGCAGGGTTAAGATTTAGGCCAAAATAGCCGTAAGTCCCGTCAGTCACGGCCGAGTAACCATAGTTCTCACCTGAAGCAAAAGCAAGAGCACCGGTTCTGGTATTATCGGACATCTGGACTTTAACAACGACAGCAGGAGCGGTGTAACTAAGAAAGTAGGCGTGAGTAGCGTCAGCAACGGCAGCACGAGGGTCATTCTCGCCTGCATTCAGAGTTAAAATGCTACCATATAAGGTCATATCGGAGGTTTGGATCTTTCTAATATGACCACTACTAACTCCGGCAAAAATATATGCTCCATTCGGAGAGAGAACTAATGCCCAAGGATTATTTCCACTGAAAGAATAAGACGCATTTCTGGTGAAAGTTGAGAGAGCAATTTTAACCGCATAACCGTTAGCACCACCACCTTGCTCTGTCCCAAAGTAGGCAAAACCATTAGTGATATCTATGGCTGAACTAATAGCTTTATTCTCACCAGTGTTTAGAGACAGAACAGCGACAGGCTGGTTGGTTGCCGCATTGACCTTTATGATCCTGGCCGGGGATTCGTAGGTTCCATAATAGATAAAGTGGTTAGTAGTATCTACAACTGATGTCCTGATTAAGTTCCCTCCCCCGTCCCAATTGAGGCCAGACATAGTAATAGAGTTTAAGTCATCCGTAACAGTGTCCGATACTCCTACGGCGGGTTTGTATGACGTGGAATTAAAGACAACATCATCACCCACCACCGGGGCGGTGTCGGCCGACCAGTTGGCGGCGGTGGCCCAGTTGGAGTCGGCTCCTCCCCCGTCCCAGGTTC
>JBBTQI010000011.1:0-10077 GCA_038078835.1 Patescibacteria group bacterium
GCCGGATGTACCTTTAATCACTAATTTAACTGTCTAAAAAAACAGGGGCTTGACACCAAAGAAAAACTTGCAATTGTCATCGGTGCGGCTCCGCCGCCTTTCCGAATTTTCGCAGGGGGACTTTTTCGGAAAACTGCGTTCGGACTAATTCAAGAATACTGTACCATACTTAGTAAACGCGAAGACAAAAATTGACCATAGATCGAAGATGGTCTTTTTTGATAGATCAAACCTCCTTGTCGCTAAACACGCAATGTCCCTTGTTTCTTTTTACCATTTAATTGACAGCGACGGATTGCATATTGTATAAACAAATAAGAGGGGGAAACGAAAGTGAAAGTAGTCAATCTGAAGGATGTCTTCTACGCGGGCGTGACGGAGGAAGAAATCTTCGTTGAATGCCAGAACCCCAGCGACATCGAACTCGCGACCGGCCGAGGACAGGAACACGTTATGGTCCGGCACACGACCTATGGCGAGCTTCGATTCTACCTGTTAGAGAAAGGTGTGACTAAGTTCGTTGTCATCTTCGCGCACGGTGGAGTCTGGCACCGGCAGTTCCGTGGTGAAGAGGAGTACTACTTCGATGGACAGGGGTGGCGCCCCTGTCATCGAAAGTCGCTCTTTCCCGGTGGCAAGATCGAGCCTCAAGAAGGTGAGTTCTGCATTAGGTAACAAGGACTGGGTCTTCTTAGCACCGCTTCTTGCCCAAGATGACGTTCTACAAGAGGGTAGCCAGCCTGGTTGCTAACATCGGGGGGTGTTGACAACCAGGTATTTTTTATTTGAAGCCAAAGATCTCTAGACATTCTCGGCGTTTAGTTGACAGTTGGCCATTGTTTGTCTTACTATCTAAATAACTTCGAATATTAGACTTGGAACAAATATCTAGATATGGTTACCGCCCGCGTTTCAATTTCCATTATTATCCCAATCACGGCTCCGCGGTGACCTTTTGTTAAAACTAAAAAGATGTAAATAGAAATCACCGCGGCAGAGCGGTGATTTTTTGCAGGGAAACTCTATGAAAACTATTGGTCTGATTGGCGGCATGAGTTGGCAGTCCACCCTGGACTACTATCGAATCATCAATGACTATGTCGCGCGCAAATTGGGCGATCTTCACTCGGCCAATATCATACTCTCAAGCATAGATTTTTATCACCTGGAAAAATTGCAGCGAAACCACCGGTGGGAGGAGGCAGCCAAGCTAATCCTGGCCGAAGCCAAAAGGCTGGAGCGCGCCAGCGCCGACCTCATATTGATATGCTCCAACACCGGCAACGAAAGCGTGGGGAGAATTAAGGACAAAGTGAGTGTGCCGATCGTTCATATCGCCGATGTGGTTGGCGCAAGAGCCAAAGAGCTAGAGATATCAAAGCTGGCACTGCTTGGCACGATCTATACTATGGAAAACAACTACATTAGAGAGGCATTGGAGGAAAAGTTCGGCCTGGAGATAGTAGTGCCCAATAAAAAGGATCGCGTAGAAATCAATCGAATGATTTACCGGGAGCTTTGCCTGGGACAGATCAGATCAGCATCAAAAAGATTTTTGCGGCGGGTGATAGAGAAAATGAAAAAAGACGGCGCTGAAGCCGTAATACTTGGGTGCACCGAAATCCCCCTGCTGATTAAACAGAGCGACTGCGATATTCCGGTGCTGGATAGCACCTATCTGCACGCGGTTTATGCAGCCAAGCTGTCGCTGCAATCAGAGTAGCCGCTATGCACAAGAAAAGCCCTAAAAAGGGCTTTTCTTAAAAGTGATGCTTAAAACAAACCGATGATATCATCAATCGATTGTTGAGAGTTATTTAACTTGAGATCTCAAGTTGCGACTGGGTTTGAAGCGAGGCATCTTGGTTGCCGGAATATTGATGGGGGCTCCAGTCCGGGGATTAACACCCGTCCGCGCCTTGCGCTCACCAACATCAAAGGTGCCGAAACCGGTTAGGGTCACCTTGCCGCCGCGGCTAAGCTCGCCTGAGACCGCATCCAGAGCGGTCTGTACGCCGACTTCCGCTTCTCTTCTCGAAAGACCGGTTTTGCGTGCAACTTCGTTGATCAATTCACTTTTATTCATCTTCTTCACCTCCTTCCACATCACTCAGCCTTATGAATCGCCCGAATTCTCTCGATCCCTAAAGCCTTTTTCTTAGATCGGTCGACGGAGACCAGACAAGACTCAAATACACTGTCTCCAATTGCTACTTTATGTGATAGCGCCTGTCCTGTCAAGAATTTGGCAATTATTATCTCCTTTTTTATTCCGATGACCGAATCGAGCGGTCCGCACATTCCGACATCAGTCAGAAAAGCCGTTCCCCGGGGTAAAATCCTCTCATCAGCCGTCTGAACATGAGTATGCGTGCCAAGCACCGCCGCCGCCCGCCCATCCAGGTAGTTGGCCAGCGCCCACTTCTCGCTTGTTGCCTCGGCGTGAAAATCAATGATAATAATCTCGCCTTGATATTGGTTGATGATGCTGTCGGCCGCCGCAAAGGGGCTCGAGACCTCCTCATCCTTCATAAAAACTTGACCATTAAGATTAGCTAAAACGATTCCGGCATCCTTAACCTTAATGACTGCCGCTCCGCGGCCTGAGTAGTTGCCAGGATAGTTGGCCGGCCGCAAAACCTTGATGTTGGTATCATCAAGACAGGGAATAAACTCTTTCTTATTCCAGATATGATTGCCGGAGGTGAAATAATCAACGCCGGCAGAGATCATTTCGTCATAGGTCTTTTGTGTCATACCGGTCCCGGCGGCCAAATTCTCCCCATTGGCAATCACCAGATCAATCCGGCGCTCCCGCTTGAGCTCAGCGATAAAATAAGCTGCCGCCCGCCGTCCCGGCCGCCCGACAATATCACCGATGAATAAGACATTTATTTTTTCTCTTGTGTTGACCATAGAAAACTAAATTGGCTCGCAAAGAACAATTATTTGTCGATCGGTTAACGGTTACGAGGCCCGTTTCGTTTAGGACCTGTCGTCTATCGTTTAATACCGATAACCCCCAACCGCTTGGCGATACGGGCGTCGTTACCGACAAACCCCTGACGACTTACCGTGCGAATTCTACCGCTCTTGTTTCCCGGATAACAGTTATTTTAACCTGGCCGGGATACTGGACCTCCTCCTCGATCTTCTTGGCGATGTCCTTGGACATTTTAATCGCCACCAGATCGTCGATCTCCTCCGGGATAACCATTACCCGCACCTCGCGTCCCGCCTGGACGGCAAAGGATTTCTCTACCCCGGGAAAAGCGTTAGCCACGCGCTCAAGCTCGGTCAGGCGCTTCATATAGAATTCGAATGATTCCCGTCGCGAACCTGGCCGCGAAGCGGAAATCGCGTCAGCCACCTGAACCAGAATGGCCGCCACTGACTCCGGCTCAATGTCGCCGTGATGGGACTCAATAGCGTGGATCAGGTCGGCCGGCAGTTTAAACTTGCGGCAGATATCGGCCGAAATGACAGCGTGCGAACCCGGAACCTCGTGGTCAACCGCTTTACCCAAATCGTGAAGCAAGCAAGCCTTCTTCACTAGAGCGCTGTCGACGCCGATCTCCTCGGCCAAAAGCGCTCCGATTCGAGCAACCTCAATGGCGTGATGAAGCTGATTTTGACCAAAGGAAGTTCTAAACTTTAGGCGTCCTAAAATCTGCATAATCTCGAGCGGCAAACCGGTCACGCCAACCTCGTAACACGCCTCCTCGCCGGCCTTTTTGATGTCAGCGGCGACAAGCTTTTTCGCCTTGTCAAAGGCCTCCTCAATGCGGGTAGGATTAATCCGGCCATCGGAAATTAGCTCCTGGAGTGTGATCCGTGCCACCTGCTTGCGAATCGGATCAAAGGTGGAGATAACCACTACCTCCGGCGTATCATCAATAATGAGATCGACACCGGTCACCTTCTCAAAGGTCTGAATGTTGCGCCCCTCCTTGCCAATAACCCGGCCCTTCATCTCCTCGCTGGGCAATTGAATTGGTGTAATCGTTGTTTCCGAGGCGGTCTCGGCCGCCAGACGCTGCATCGCGGTCACCATAACGCGCCGAACCTTTTCGTCGACATTGTCCTTAACGTAATCATCAACCTCCTTGAATTTCTTGACAATCTCCTCCTTCCCTTCTCGCTCAACCAGGTCAAGTAAAACCCGCTTTGCCTCATCCTTAGTCATCTTAGCAATGCGCTCCAAGCTCTCCTCCTGCTTTTTCCGCAGATCACGCAGAGCCTGTTTAATATCATCGATCTGTTTTTCCTTGGCAAGAAGATCTTTTTGCGATTTGCCCAACTCCTCGAAACGATTGTCAACCGAGAGTTCGCGCCGCCGCAGATCCGTCTCGATCTTTTCAAGATATTTCTCCTTCGTCTCGTATTCCTTTTTGTCAACCTCCCTCTCCTTGAGTGCCTCGGCCCTGGCAGCGAGAACAATCTCCTTGCTCTTTGTCTCCGCTTCGGCTAAAAGTTTATCCGCCCTGAGTTTGGCCGAGGAGATCTTCCGTAAAGAAAAAAACTGCAGCACCAGCGTGCCAGCGACACCACCAAAAACAATGCCGCCGACTGATGCGAGCACCAAGTTCAACATAGTTATCCTTTCAGCCCTCTCAAATGAATCAGGCAAAAGAGCCCTCAACCAAAAACAGGCAGGAGGCCGGTTGCCACCGGATTAGTTCTGAGTGTTTTTATGTGTCCGGCAAGTGATTTTATCGATCATTTGATTGGGAAATTTTAATTAATGAAAGCCAAAACTATGACCGATTATAACCCTTTTCACATTTTTTGGCAACAGTTTGCGGCGGAACGGCCTATGGGACGCCTTGCCAGAATGGGCCTTTTTTGCTACAATTTCAGCGTGTAATTAGATGGATCGCTAGCTCAATCGGTAGAGCAGAGGACTCTTAATCCTTTGGTTCCGGGTTCGAGTCCCGGGCGATCCACCAACCTGCCGAAGGCAGGAAATCCCAAATTCCAAGATACAAGCACCAAACAATTTCCAAATTCTAATAACTAATTACTAAACGTTTGATTATTTGAATATTGGTAATTAAGATTTGTTTGGATTTTGTTGCTTGGTTCTTGATTATTGCCAGCTACGCTGGCCTATGGCCTCATCGTCTAGAGGTTAGGACACCGCCCTTTCACGGCGGTAACAGGGGTTCGATTCCCCTTGAGGCTACCATTCGACTCACCATCGTTTCACTCCGGTTCGCTCATGGCAGGCCACCCTGTCTATCGGTAAATTTTGCAGACTCACGAAGTCGAATGCCCTGAGCGTAGTCGAAGGGCTCTCATGGATTATTTCATATATTTTGCAAAAAATTCTCTTGGCCAATTGTATATCGGTCAAACTGTGAATTTAGATGCTAGAATCAGTCGTCATCAAAGAGGGCACGGCGCCAGATTTACCAGTGTTAATCAACGTGATTTTCAAATTGTCTATTACGAGAAACACTCAACTCTTGAAGAAGCGACAAAAAGAGAGCGTCAGCTTAAAGGTTGGACAAGGGCTAAAAAAGAAGCACTGATTGCGGGAAAAATTGATTTATTAAAGAAATTATAATGCCCGACAGGAGATTTTTTTGTAATCAGCAGCTCGCCTTTTTTATTCCAACTGTGCTCTCGTCCCATAATTACACTTTCCCGTCCTCAGGCGTAAAGTTTCCGAAATCAATAGAGATAGCAATAATGGAAAAACAAAACTAAGCAGAACAATGCTAATGATCGGCATTCTCTACAGACACTATTTTTACGCCTGTTGTATTCCAACTGCTTGTCGCTCCAATTTGTAATTTTGCTTCGCCAAAATACGGCGTGTTTGTTGGGGGAATATTTTCTTTGAATATCCGGATTATTGGTTGTGTGCTCTTAAGGAATAATGAAAGTGACATATCTACGGTTGATTGTCCTGGCTTAATAATCGGTATAGATCTTTTTGGAGTGAGTGCATCGCTTGGGGTAGCTTCTGAATCTATCCCCCATTGATAAATTGGCATTATAACCTGCCTCTTGGAATGTCTGCATTCCTTCTTCTGTATCGCCGACAAGCATCACTGAAGGATCAACGGGTACCCATTCGCCATTGCTCAATCGTACTTCTGTCCAGGCGTGAGGAATAAGAGGCTCTCCAACAGCGACTGACTTAAATAATTGCTTCCCGTTATCCCTACGTTCAACGTTGGTTATCCCCCTATAATCACTGGTAAGTAAAGTGCCTTCGAGACCAGCTTTTTGTGCTAACCATAAATATGCAACTGACAAATGCCGACAAACTCCGTAACCCTTATCAATAATTTGCGATAGGGGAAGTTTAAAGACATGAGAATCAACGCCAGTGTTCTTGGCCACCCAAGCGGCCAGATCTGGATTTGTTTGAGCGATAGCATCAATCACATCATTATAGGCGTAGTGGACATTTTCCCTCAGTAGTTTAAGCACTGCCCCTGGCCTTTGTGCTTCGGGTAGTTCCTTTAAGGCTTCCTCTTGTGTTGCCAGGGAGCGCATACTTTCGCTTTCAGTATCAACAAGAACAGCACCATTGCAATAAGTTTCACCTTCCACAATTTTTGTGGGTTGTTTTTCAATAGTTACCGTAACTTCAGGTGAGGTTGGGTTGTGTTCTGTTAAGTTGAGATTTGGATATGACACTTCCGCTACTTGCCCGTCAAAGTTAATTTCAGGCTGACGAACCGTTTCCATCGGTAGATCAGCTTCACTAGTTGGCACACCTTCATATTGTGGCATAGTGCTCCTTGTAAATATTACGTGCTTCAACTGCAATATTTTTTATTACTCTGTTTATCGAATTACTATTATTATACACAGATAACCCCTAATTGCTAACCGACCAATCATTTTGTGCTATTTATCACCTGTTTAGTTCTATTCAATACCGGTAACACAACTAACAATGGCTATACGCACGCTCAGGCTTGGGCTTGAATAATTCATAAATCGTCTTGAGTTCGCTCGCAAGCTGGTTCCATGAAAAATTTTGATTGTCTACCAAAAAGAACTCAAAGTATTTGAGTTCTTTTTGGTGTTGTTAAACCCCGCTGGGGTAAGTCTCAGGAAACTCCTCCTCCCTCCGCAACGACAGAGGCAGAGGAGCCAGCGCCGAACTCTTATCAATAAATATCAGGGCGTCATAGCGCTTAGCCAGAGTCGTTGGCGCATAATTTCCCTCCTCCGACTGAGGATCATAGACAACGCCAATCGCCCGCTGATCTCGCTCGTCCAAAAAAACCGGCGCTACGGGCGGCCGCAACAGATAAAAACTGTTCCCGACCTCGGCGCGATGGAGAAGGTCGTCCCAGCTTGCCCACCGGGCCGGGGGCACAGCCATCTCCGTGGCGGCATCCTCCCAAGCGCTCGCCGCAATCGTCTTGCCCTCATACGTGCCAAAGCCGACAACGCATAACGGCATAAAGCGACTCCCACAAACTGTAAACATCCAGGCCATAAAAACCAACCGGCAGCTCCTCGGGGAAACTCTCGTTGTAGTCCTTGAGCCACTCTATAAACTCGACCATCTCCTCGTTAGCCCACATCCAGGTTGGCCAGCGCTTAAACCTCATAAGCACAGCGCGCGCCGTCAGATCGGGCGGGGAATAACCCTTAATATAGCGGTTAATCTCCCAGCAATCCGGCCAGTCGCCCTCCACGGCAATAAAACGGAATTGGCGTTCAACAATGAGACGCTTGGAGGTCTCCGCCCGCCACCGGTAGAACTCCCGCGTGCCGTGAGTCGCCTCACCCAAGAGAACATGAGAGGCAGTTTGGGCTTGGTCAAGCAGGGGGTCGATGTCCAAAACCTCGCCCAGCGGATTGGCGCTCTCACGCAACTCTGCTATGAACTCTTTTTCACTGCGATAGCTGCGATCCATTTTTTCATAATTTAATGAAAGCCATCTATTATAACAGGAAGTCGAAGATTTCTCCTCGTCGTCGTGCGGCTCGTCGAAATGACAATTTTAGGGTGGAAATCCCGTCTCGTCGGGCTTGCGGCACCACTTGACGGCTTTATTTCCGATCGTCTATGCTTGAGAGCTACAATTTAGATAGGTGCGGAGGAGATTAGATCATAGCGTCAAAAAATCCCGATGCTCTCTTTTGGGAGACAAAAAACAGATCCCGGACTTCTTGCTGTCGGCAAAGGCAGGAATCTTAAGAAATCCCGGATCTGTTTTTTTGTTACTGTTTTTATGATATCGTTGCTTGCTTATATTGCTGTCAAAACCGGCTGCAACTAACAATCGATGCTGCCGTCGCGTTATGGCGAACACCGCAATCGGCAATTTATTCATTAAGTTTTTAACGGCGCCAAAGCATATGTTTCCGTCTCAAGCGCGGAACGCAGTTTTGTTCGGGAGCTTAACTACATTGCCACCGTTTATAACGGTATTGATTTTGAACGATTTGCCTTGGGGCAGAAGCCGCAAAATTATCTTGTTAACGCCGGACGAATGCACCCGGATAAGGGAGTACACTTAACGATACGGCTGCCGCAGCAGGTTGGCTTGCCTCTTTATCTGGCCGGCATTGTTTCGGAGAGTACCCGAGATTATTTCGATACTATGATCAAACCTCAATCGACAACGAGACGGTTTTTTATTTGGGAAACATCTCTTCGGCAGAAGTGAGTAGTCTGGTCTCATCTGCCTACGCTTTTGTGGTCCTAATTGAGAAAGGAGAACCGTTCGGTTTGGCGATTGCCGAATCTATGGCTTGCGGAACACCCGTAATTGGAACTGCGCTTGGTTCTCACAACGAGCTGATTATTGATGGTGTTACCGGCATAAAAGTCAGTTCAACTCAAGACGCGGCAAGGCGGTTTTCTGAAATCAGAACAATTGACCGGCGAGCCTGCAGGGAAAGAGCGAGGGGTATGTTTAGCCTGGAAAAAATGATCTCCGGCTACCTGAGAGTTTATGAAAAAGTATTAAAATCGAAAAAAGAACGTTAGCCCCAAGACAAGCCGCTTTCAGCCGGTTCGAGACCGGTCTCACCGCTATCGAAGGTTCTGTCTTCTTCGCAGCACAACAAAAAACTCCCAACCAAAAGGTTAGAAGTTTTTTATGGTACGCCTGGCTGGACTCGAACCAGCGACCTAATGTTTAGAAAACATTTGCTCTATCCACTGAGCTACAGGCGCATGGTGCCCCCGACAGGACTCGAACCTGTGATTTGAGTTCCGAAGACTCACGTGATATCCACTTCACCACGGGGGCTTGATTTCAATGGGGCGGCTAGCGGGAATTGAACCCACCACTGCAGTGCCACAAACTGCCGTGATAACCACTTCACCATAGCCGCCATATACCCGCCCTTCGACGGGAAATCCGAATACCTAAATCCCAAATCCGAATGAAAATTTGAATTCGTTTAGGATTTCGATATTCATGCTTAGAATTTGTCCGCCTTCGGCGGACTGGAGCGGGTAGCGGGAGTCGAACCCGCATCTCGACTTTGGAAAAGTCACATAATAACCGCTATACGATACCCGCAAAAACTATTTTTCTAATGTGCGCTTCAAAATATTATTAAGTTGATCCCTTCCATAACCGCTCTTCAAATATTTTTCTCGAGCTAGGGCATCTGATTCGTTGATGAAACATTCACAATAAATTAACTTCCATGGCCTCCTGTTTTTCGTCGATGGAACTTCGCCATTAATATGCCGCTTATATCTCGATCAAAGATCTCTTGTGAAACCGACATACAGACTTTGATCTTTAACGCTCAGCAAAATATAAACATAAAACATATCTGTTGCCGCTCGTCAAACGAGCCCTAATACCTCGGAAATGGCCCCGTCATACGGGGCTCACGTCAATCATGTCAAGCCAAGAATGGCTTGCCACGTTTGACGTGGTCGGGGATGTCAGATTCGAACTGACGACCTCCGCGTCCCAAACGCGGCGCTCTAACCGGGCTGAGCCAATCCCCGATTAACTAAAAACTTAGCTAATTGTACCCAAAATCAGCCTCCAAGTCAATCGAAAAAATGTCGTGTGTCTGCGGAGGCTGAGATACATTGGTAACAAATCTGGTATGATTACTGATCAAAAC
>JBBTQI010000012.1:0-53111 GCA_038078835.1 Patescibacteria group bacterium
CAGGACTTGGGTGGGAGAGGAGATAGAGAGAGAGCCTTGGCCCGAGACGGAGGGAGTGATGGTGTGGTAGGTGGCGGGAGTGTAGGTTAAGACAAAGGCATTGAACTGTTTGGAGGTATGGGCCGGAGCACTGCCGCTGGCCGGCTGATAGACGGGAGAGCCGGTGTCGGGCAATGTTACTGATATCTCCGAACCATTGTATGTCCCGGTGGCAATGGGATCTCCGAAGTAGTTTTGAACATCTTTGATGGCGTAGGTGTCGCCTGAGCTAATACCTGTTCCCGAGAGGTCTGAGGACGACAGAGAGACGGAGTCAAGATTATCCCAGTTGTAGACAGTAATGTGAGAACGGTTAGATTCAAACTCATTGGGACGGACGGCCTTGACAGTGCCGGTGGGCTGACCGCTTGTCAATGTGCTGCTTGCATCATACCCGGTGGCTGTTTTCCAGGCATCGAATTGCATATAACTACCATCATAAAAGGCGCTTGCACTACCGATCTGGTAGTAGGAGTTATTGTTCCAATTTTCAGAAACCATACCATCGACATTAGGTAAACGACCTACTAGTGCCAGACCCATAATGGTATTTCCCGTAACTTCGATGTTGTTAAAACGGCGGGAGAAGAGGCCGCGGTATTCGCCCTTCATTGCAATATAGTTGTTGTTGAACTTCATACTCTGGTGACCGCCGGTATAACCAAACTGGACGCCATTGGTATATTGTAGAGAGTTGTAAAGATAATTATTTAAAAATTGCAAGTTATTGGAGTTACCGGAACCGCCCAAAAGAACATCGCCTTGGTTGCCACGGCCATTATTGATAAAGGTATTGCCCTGAACTAAGTAGTTATCAACACGAGCTATTTCCGACCCGTAAGCATGAATTCCGTATGCCCAGTTATTAAAGATAAAGTTGTCACGAATGCCCTTGGTGCCATCGCCGTTCTGGGTGTAGATGCCATGATCAAGATTATCATCTTGCCTGCCATTCTCATATATCAGAGAACCATAAATTTCCGAGCTCGTTGCCGCCGACCAAAAACCGAACGCACTCGAACCATAAACATCATGAATAGTAAGATTTATAAAACGATTATTGCTTGAAGTCAGGGTCCAAATGCCTGCGTCGCGTGCCGCGTCGTATCCCGGCCCGTAAGTAGGGTGCATAATGTCAAAGCCCCAATAGTCAATCCAGTTACTGCCGTTAACCCTCAATTGCCCGTTAATTGTTGCTCTTTCACCTGAGTATTGTCTGACTGTAATACGGTTTCCCTCTGTTCCGTCCAAAGTACTATCAAATCTGGTAGTGCCATCTCCGTAAGTCCCTCCCCTCATCCAGACGGTATCTCCGGGTTGGATTGAATCTCCGGCACCGGCCAGGGCATAAGAGAGGTTCCAGGGAGAGTCGATACTTCCAGTATTGGATTGTTCTCCAGTTGGCGAAACATACCACTCGGTCGCGGCCCGGGCTGAATTAAGGGCTGGTCTTTGAGCAATGTTGATGTTTGGTGCGGTCTCCAAAGGGTAAAACCAGCGCAGAGCGATAGCTAATAATAAAAATAGTGAGATGAGCCTTAATAGTCTGTTGGAGGCGATGCGTTTGATAGTAGTCATTCTTCTTTGTCTTACGTCTGACGGTTACGGTTACGAGGCTCGTATCGTTTAGGGTCTTTGGGTAACGTCATAGGCCGCAACCGACAAACGCGAACCAAAACGGGCCTCGTTACCCTTAAACGATTAACGTGGCCGGCGTTAAAGCTGGGTGAAGCCGGGATTTTCCGGCAGTTCCCAGGTGGCGAAGGTTGCATTACTCCCCTCTTTCTCCTCAATCTCCATAAGCCGGTTATACTTGGCAATCCGGTCGGAGCGGCAGGGGGCGCCGGCCTTAATAGCGCCGCAACCGGCGGCCACAGCCAAATCGGCAATAAAATCATCCTCGGTCTCACCGGAACGATGCGAAACAATCACCTTAAATCCGGCGCTCTCGGCGATCTTGATCGCGTCGAGCGTCTCGCTCAATGTGCCGATCTGGTTGGGTTTAATCAGAATGCCGGTTGAAGCATGATAATCGATGCCGCGCCCCAGGAGTTCGGTATTGGTGGCATAGAGGTCGTCGCCAATCACCTCGACCCTGTTGCCGATTCGGGCCGTGAGATTTTGCCAACCCTCCCAATCGCCCTCATCCAAACCGTCTTCAATCGAGACGATGGGATACTTTTCAATCCAACTCTCGTAGAAGTCAGTCATTTTTTGCGATGTCATCGATCTGTTCTCACGATGCAATTGATAGAGGTCGTTGGAGTAAAAACGGCTGGCGGCCGGATCAAGGGCGATGAAGACATCCTCGCCGGCGTGGTAGTTGGCTTCGCGAATCGCCATCATCAGAAGCTCCATTGCTTGCTCGTTAGAGAAGAGGGCCGGGGCAAAGCCGCCTTCGTCGCCGACCAGCGGCTGGTAGCTTCTCTCGGCGAGGATTTTACCCAAGGCGTGATAAATTTCTGAGCCAACGCGGATTGCTTCGTGAAAGTTAGGAAATTTAATCGGAACGATCATAAATTCTTGGAAATCAGTTGAGCCGACAGCGTGTTTGCCGCCGTTTAAAATATTGAGGAGCGGAATGGGCAGGGTAATTTTATCGGTCGGCTTACCGAGCAGTGCCGCCAGGTAGCGGTAAAAGGAGAGATGTTCGCTCTTTGAGGCCGCTTTGGCCGCGGCCAGGGAGACGGCCAGGGTGGCGTTGGCGCCTAACTTTGATTTATTGGGTGTTCCGTCAAGCTCGCGCATTTTCTGATCAATGGCAGCGAGATTACCGATGTCGGCACCGGCAAGAGCTGATTTAATCGGCCCGTTAACATTGGCAACGGCCTTTAAGACGCCCCGCCCGCCGTAGCGATTGGGATCGTTGTCTCGAAGCTCAAGCGCTTCGTGTTCGCCCGTCGAAGCGCCCGAAGGAACAAAGCCGATGGCGTGGGCATCATTGTCAAGAATCACCTCGCAGGCTACAGTCGGATTGCCGCGGGAGTCAAGAATCTCCCGCGCCATCAAGTCTTTAATCTTGGCCATAAACCTCCTTACTTGTAAATTCCAAAATTCAAATTCCAAAAAACAAAAATAAGGTATCTTGGGAGTTGTTATTTGTGATTTGTTGTTTCCGAATAATCCGGGGGATTATTCGGCGGTGGCTGTTCCGTCGGGCGGGACGACGGCGATCCAGAAACGACCGCGGTTAAAGATGATCTCATTGCCGCTCTCGTCATAAAAGAGCTCGCGATCCGCCTTGCTTGCTTTTTTCCATGTTCCCTCTATCATTTTGCCGTCAAGAAATATCTTTGCCTTACCTCCGCCGACAATATCCATATCCCAGCCCGGTTCATTGATGCGGGTAACGGTCGCCCGCCGGTCGACAGTCATAGCAACAATATTCTTGGCGGTTATCTGGTTCTTGGTGATCTGATCGGTGTGAACTGAGCCGGCCATTTTGCGCTTGTAGCTGTTTGTCTCTCGGTCATAATCAAACTCAATCGCATATTGGGCGGAGGAAAAGTTTATCTTGGCTTTTTGGGATTGCGGCAGAGCGTCTTGTTCGGCCGCCGTGGGATCATCCTTAAATTTAAAGACATTAAAGTTGTTGGCGGTTGAATAACCGTTCGTCTTGGCCTGTTCCCGAAGTTTGGTCGTTGAGGTGTACATAGTGTGTTCGGAGGCGACACTGCGGTTGCGGTCCCGCCAATAAGAGGAGGGGTAGGTAAACTGATCCAGATCAAGACTCTTCTCGGCCTTGATCTGGTCAAGCGCGTCAATGTTGCCGCCAACGTGAGATAAATAAGCATTATAACCCGAGGCCCAGTCGATAAAGTAGGTTCGAACCGAGCGGACCGGCCCAACCTTCTCGGCCTCCTCGGTACCATAGATTGCCATAAAACGGGTAATGCCACCCTCGGCGATTGCTTCGTAAACGATACTGGCCTTATCGAGGCCGGCTTGGGGACGAGCATCCGGATGATTTTCCACAATAACGGCCAGGGGGTGGCGACTCGCCGCTTCGGCCGAGGTCATAACACCGTCAAGGGGGGCTTGGTCGTTTCCGCTGGCGACAATTGTTGCGGGTTTTTCCACCTTAATCTCATCTGTCTTAACCGCGACATCGCGCGTCATAAAGTAGAGTCCAACGGCAAAAAGAGCAATTGTGACCAGACCGAAAACACTCAGGACAAGCAGGCGTTTTTTGGGATCAACAAGATAAAGAGCAATCCGTTGCCTTATGTGAGTGAGCTTTTCTTTTAGGCCGCGCTTGTGAGTTGGCGGCTGACTGCTTTCGCCGGGCACATACTCTGTTAGGTCGATATCGGTCATTTCCCTCTCCTTTGTTTAAGGTTTTGTTTGTCTTAATTTAATGCCAGTCGGCAATAATGCCCCGCCGCCCGGTCAGGTGCTGGGTATAGTCAAAGGCGGCCAGAGCCGCTTTGGCGCCCTCGCCCGCGGCCACAACGATCTGCTTGTAGGGGGTTGGCGTCAGGTCGCCCGCCGCAAAAATTCCCGGAACCGAGGTTTGCTGATTGACCGGATTGATCACAACCTGATTTTGAGCATCAAGTTCAACCAGTTCCTGGACAAGCGATCTGTCAACAAAAAAACCGACCTCCACCATAACTCCGTCAACGTTAATCTTGCGCCCGTCCTTTAGTCGGATTGATTCAACCTTATCCTGTCCCAGGATCTCTGCCACCTCTGCCTCCAGGATTTTGGCGATATTGGGGGCGGCATTCACCTGATCAATCAGGTGTTGCTCTCCCCGGAATTCGTTCCGGCGGTGGATTAGATAAACTTTTTTGGCAATTTTTGAGGTCAGGACGGCCGCGTCGAGAGCGGAGTTGCCGCCGCCGACAACGGCGACGTCTTTGCCCTTAAAAAAGGGGGCGTCGCAGGTCGCGCAGTATGTTACCCCCCGCCCGCTTAGGGCCTCTTCTCCGGGCACGCCGAGTTCACGCGGCTTTTTGCCAAAGGCCAGGATAACTGCTTTGGCCGTGTATTCATTTTGGGCGGTTTTGATCCGAAAGGCACCCTCCCCCTCTTTTTTGATCTCTTTTACGGACTCGGTTTTAATCTCTGCGCCGAACTTCTGGGCTTGATCGCGAAAGCGCTTTGCTAAGTCGTAACCGCTGATGAGATCAAAGCCCGGATAGTTCTCGATATCAAGCGTCCGGGTGACCTGACCGCCGACATCATTGCAGAGAACCAGCGTTTTTAAGGCGCGCCGGCTGGTGTAAATTGCCGCCGCCAATCCGGACGGTCCGGCACCGATAATAATAACATCGTACATTCGCTCTCCAAACTTAACCAAGAGCGCCCTGGGCTCTTGTTAATAGAAATTTTACCACAAGCCAAAGCAGATTAGCAACGTGTTTAGCTGCCGGCCAAGTTCCCGGCAGAAAAACAAGCAAACCGGCGACAAAGATCCAGTGGCCGCTGCGGATAACACCAAAAACCTGCCAGACCAAAAAGACAAGCAACAGAATCGCAACCAGGGCTTGGCCGGTTGGTGCCAGGCCGGCCGTAACCCTGTCGTAATAACCAAAAATTAAATCCAAATATTGCATTTTACTTGTCCCCGACAACGACAACGATATTGTTATCATCTGCAACAGTGTCGGAGAGGGTTAATTCGGTTTCACGGCCGGAGAGGGTTTCCTGAACAAGTTTTGCCTCGTTTTCTTTGCCGGTTTGGTGGTAGATAATTGTCTTAACATAGTTAAAATTGGCGGCATTGCTGACACCGGCTATCTTAAAACCGGCTTGTTTGATGGTTTGGCTGACGCTTTGGGCCGAACCTTTGATGCCGTTGCCGTTTAGAACTCTAACAGTAACTTGACCTTTGTCAATAGTCGGCGCGGCCGGGACCGGACTCTCTGGTGTCGGCTTGGCTGGGGCACTCTCTGTCAGTTCGTCCTGTGTCGCGATTTCGCCGTTATAGTTTTGCTCGTCTGATGAGACGGCCTGGGGTTCGCTCTCTGCCCGAAAGAGACCGGAGTAGTTTTGGTAGAGGGCATAACCGATCACGGCGGTAAAAACCAGAAGCCAAAGGAGAATGATCCAGGCCGTTTTGGTGTTGCGGCCGTGATGTCCGGCAACAATCACCTCATCTTTTCGGTGGCGGGGAAGATCACTAAAAAATTGATCCTCGAGCTGCCGGCGTTCCGGGTTTGAGGTTTCAAATAATTTGGCGGCGCCTGTTTCCGGCGGCGCCTTTATTGCTCCTGCCGCCTCGGCGCTCTCCGGGGCAACTTTGTTTGTTGTTTCTGTCTGGCGCTCTGTTTTTGTTTTCTCCGCCCGATATGACGGATGTTTCGGCCGGATATCGTTGGCAATACCCACAATTCCCCTCCGCTTCCCAACCACAAATGGATGACTAATTCCGCCAACCGGCGGACCAAACAACTAATGACGAATAGTCCGATTTTGCTCACCATAAGCATTGGTCATTCGTCATTTGGTCTATTCGCCTGCCTGCTGTCGGCAGACATGGCCGGCCGGCAGGTTATCCCTTCCCGGGTTACATTTTACCCCTGTTTTTGTTTTTTGGCAAAATTTTCGTGCATTTTAAAAGAGATAATATGTTCCCGCCAGTCATCGCCGGCGATAATATGCTCTTTTTTACCGGCGCCAAGAAGCGAGAGGTAGCCGACATCAGCGGTATCAATGCCCATTAATTGGCAAGCGAGCCAATCGGCCGCAACAGGGTTGGCTCCGGCAATGGCGTAATGAGCCGGCACCATTGTGCCGTTAATCGGACCGTTACCCTCCATTGCGGCATAAGCGTCAAGGACGGCAAGTTTTAGGGGAATTTTTTCATAGAGGCGTTTAATGTTTTCATTAATCGCGGCGTCGCCCTGATGAATAGCCGATTTGTGGTTCAGCCGGCGGCGAAACAGGCGGTTGGCAAGGCGGAAAGCGAAGCTGTTGCTTGGCCGGGCCAAGCTTCCCACCGCCACATTCTTAATTGCGCCCGTGTAGGCGACAACATTGTGGGTTTTTGGCGGCGAAACGGAGATGAGATAGTCGGCACCAATAAGCGTTCGGGCCACTTTGGCCAACCAGGGCTTGCCGCGGCGGTCAACTAACTCAACTGTCTCGTATTCATCAGTGTTGAGGTCAGTGACGGCAAAACCGTAGATGCCCTGGAGCTTGAAGTAGCCAAAGTTTTCGAATGCCCTCATTGTCTCGCCAACCGCCGTGCCCTCGGCCAAGGTAACCTGATGCTCCACATACGGCTGGATAAAGCTAAGAACGGCGTTAAGCGCTTGAGCGTGAGTAGCCGCAAGCTGGACATTGTCGGTCACGCAATTGGGCTTGATTACCACCTTCTTGGCGTCGCGCAGGCCGTTAATAATCTCACTTTTGATTAAGGAGAGGGCTCGATCAATGTTGTAACTCCGGTCATCCGATTTTATAAAGGCTACTTTAGACATTTTATCTTTTCTCATCGCTTGGACACAAATGGGCTGTCCTTAATATAAAAGCGCCAGGGAAGATCCTTGGAGTCCTTGGCGTAATCGACGCCGATGCGGGTTGTTGTCGCGATCTTGAATTCGGTTCCTGCCGGCGATCTCGTAAGATAAAGGTGCGGCGAGGCCGCAAGATCAGTACCGTTGTGCCCGGTATCAATCCCCAGGGCAAGGGAGAATTTGCCCGGACCCGTTGCCGGCTGTTCGTTTAGCTTGACGAACTTGCTTTGGGCCAGGTTGCGGCGAGCAATCACCTCGCCCGCGACGATCTCGGCGGCTCTGATTAAGGCGGCACTCGCCTCTCCGGTTTTGCCGCAAACAATGTTGGCTAAACTAAAGATACCATAGATTTTGTAAACATATAGAACACCTGCCGGGCCAAACATAATTTGGCTGCGCGGCGTCGGGCCGAAGCGGGCGTGCGAGGCCAGGTCGGTCGCATCGCCGTAGGCTTCGGTTTCAACAATCCTCCCAACAATCTGATTTGATTTGAGATTTTGTACAAAAAAACAGCCGAGCAGATCCTTGGCGACAGCGACAGCATCTCGCTCGAAAAAAGAGCGGTCTAGCCTCATGCTCTGTTTTCGTGCTTCTCGACGAATTGTTTGATACTCTCAATATTCTCCAGAATCAGCTTCGCCTTCTTGAGACCAAACTGAAACGGGTATTTGTCCTCCTCTGATGTTTTAATCACTAGCATCGGATTGCCCTTGAACTCCGATTCCCCTATTGTGGCCATAGCGTTTCCTCCCATTATTGCGACAAAGCGCGAGAGTCATTTTTTCATTAAGCGCGCTACAATCAATTATACCAGAACCTGCTAACGTCCGCGTTCACAATTAACACCGGTTAAAACTTGCGGATCACTCCCCTGACCTTACCCTGGATGGCGACGCGGCTTTTGGCGAAGCGCAGGGGCTTCATTGTTTTGTTGGCCGGTTGAAGACGGATCTTGCCCTTGTCGTCATAGAAACGCTTCAGC
Organism: Patescibacteria group bacterium; assembly: GCA_038078835.1. Classification (GTDB taxonomy): domain Bacteria; phylum Patescibacteriota; class UBA1384; order XYA2-FULL-43-10; family 1-14-0-10-43-13; genus JBBTQI01. The sequence goes on from JBBTQI010000012.1 coordinate 8,488, forward strand.
GTCGCGTTTTGATTGTCGATGAGGGCGACGACAATATCACCATTGCGCGCGGAGGAGGTTTGCTCAATGATAATATAGTCGCCGTCAAGGATGCCGTCATCGATCATCGATTCGCCCCGAACACGCAGGGCAAAGGTGCGCCGCCCCATCATATCACGGGGGATGTCAATCGTCTCGCTTGTCCGGATGGCCTCAATTGGCCGGCCGGCGTCGATAACACCCTCAAGCGGGATATTAAAGGTCTCGGCGCCGTCATCAAAGGCGGGGGTCAGCTGGATGGCTCGCGCCTCCATTGCCTCTCTGGTGATATAGCCCTTCTCGGCGAGGATGCTAATATATTCAGCAATAGTGCCGGTTGAGGAGAGTTCAAAATAGTGCCCGATCTCTCGATAGCTTGGCGCGTAGCCATTCTCATCGATAAAGCTCCGGATGTAGTCCAAGATCTCTTTTTGCCGCTTGGTTAGAGGCCCCACTCCATCTCCTTTCGTCTTTTGTTCGACACCTCCATTATCAAACAAAGGCCGAACGCTTGTCAACCCCGCCGGTTGTGGATAACTTTTTGTCTTGTCGCAAATCTGAGATTATTTGAGGGGCGCAGCCGGTTTGCCCCGTTATTTTGGTAGCCTGCCGCCGCTGGATAGGCAATCTTCAATTGAATCGAAGGCGGTATAGTTTTTAGTTTGGTTGTAGTACTGGCTCACGCCTTTTTCATGGCAGATGCCGCTGTTGCTCTTTTTGGCTTGCGGACCGTCAGCGCTAATGGGAGCGGTTGCCGCCGCCGGCTGGCTTGCAGCAGGGGCTGGTTGAGTAGTCGTGGCCGTTGCACCGTCTGCCGACTGCGTTGTATCTCAATTACAGGTATTAGCGCCCCAAAAGCCCTTACCCTGCTCTCCGGCTTGTTTTTCGGCTTCAATAAATTCGTCTTGGTACTTATAGGGATTTGAATCGTATGTATACTCGTGAGCGTAGCCCTCGGTAATCAGATATTTATTGAAAAAAGTACCATCTTCGAGGTAGACATAACGGAGCAAGCGATTATACTTGTCTCGCTCACCCTGGGTGCTGTCTGCCTCAAGCCTGACTTTTTTACCATTTAAGATTTCTTTGGCTTTATTGCTGGCTTCTTTGCCGAAACATTGAACCGGCTTGCGCGGATCAACCGTTTCCGGCGTATCCATACCGATAAGACGGATTGTCTCGGTTTCATTGTTTATATAGACCTTAATCGTGTCGCCATCCGTAACGCTGGCTACTGAATATAGATCGGTCTGTTGCTGTGGGGCCTCAGCCGGCTTTATTTCTGCTTGTGTTGCTACAACTTGATTTGCAGGTTGAACCGTTTCCGGCTTTGCCGGTTCTTCGGTTTTGATTTCTCTGTCGTTTGAGTTGGTGGTACCGGTTGGTTGATCTGTGCGGCTAAAAAGAGCGATTAAAAAGACCGTCGCAATTATTGAATAGAGAACTAATTTTACTGTTTTTCGTTTCGTCATTACACAATCACTCTCCCCTTATCGCCAATGGCGCTACACCCCGAAACATGCCAGCTGGCTCAATATGGCCGAGATTGAAATCGGCAAGCTAACCAAAGCTGTACTTAAGAGAAGAATCCCCGACAAGGAAATCCTAACCAGAGAAGTAAGGATGTACCAACAGAGACAGAACAAAGCCCAAACAACCATTAACTGGAAATTCACCCGTCAAAAAGCAAGGGAGAAGTTTAAACTACATATGAATTAAGATGTTAAGGTACTAGTGTACAAATTGGTGAAATTGTCGAAGATGCTTTCTTTTTTCGAGTCCATACGCACCCCTTTCTTCAAAATGATTGTTTGTTTTCTCTCTGCTATTTTTAGTAACTTTGGGTTCTGTGATAAGGATCGATTTTCGTACCTTATTGTAAAACCTGCTTAATCTTGGGAGTGGCAGTAAACAGTCCCACGCACTCGATGTGATGAGTATGGGGAAACATATCGATCGGTTGGATTTTTCTTAGCCTCACTCCCCCGCTCTCGAGAAGTTTGGCGTCGCAGGCAAAGGTGGCCGGATTGCAGGAAACATAAATAAATCTAGTTTGAGAGTGTGAAAGTGCTAAGTGTGAAAGTATTTGAATGATTCGAGGGGCAAGACCGGCGCGAGGCGGATCGACAACAATAATGTCAAAATCCAAATGCTCAGTGCTAAAAGCTTCAAGGTATTTATTAACATCCGTGCAGACAAATTCACAGTTGTGAATATGGTTTAGGCGGAGATTGTCGCGAGCGTCGCGAACAGCGCCAGCCACGGTCTCAACTCCGATAATCTTCTTGGCCAGCGTTGAGAGATAGATGCCGATGGTGCCGGTGCCGCAGTAGAGGTCCAAGACCGTATCCCCCGGCTTCACCTCGGCATATTTCTTAATAGTGTCATAGAGGGTTTTGATGGCGAGCGCGTTAGTTTGAAAGAAGGATTCCGGAGAGATTTGAAAGGTGAATCGGCCGACCTTTTCGCGAATGACGGGCGAGCCAAAGATAAGCCGTCTGCGAAGATTTTTTAATGATTTGGCGGGGGCGACAGTGTGATAGAGTGATTTTACTCCGGTAACCTTGGCCAACTCGGTGACAATTTCCCGTTGATTGGGTAACTCCTCGCTTGTTGTCACAATCTCCACCATAAACTCGCCGGTGGTTTTGCCCTCTCTTATCTTAATTTGCCAGAGGCTCGAATTTGATTTCGGCGAAGAATTTAGAACGCTTTTTAACCGGGCCAGGATTTTGTTAGATGTTTTTGACTGGAGGAGGCAATAATCAATTGGCAGCAGCCCCGCTGACTCTGTTGTTGCCGCGGTATCACCGCGATGGCGGGCAAATGAGATCGTGCCATCTGCTTCGCGGTGGAAGAAGAAACGGATTGAGTTGCGATAGTAAAAATTTTCCTGAGCGCCGGCGATGATCGGCTCCGGCTTAATATCAAGCCCCTGGCGCACGAGCACTTCGGCAAACGCGGCGGATTTAATTTGCAGCTGGACCGGATAAGCCACATTCATATGCTCGCAGCCGCCGCACCGGTCAAAGTTGACACAGGCTGGCTCGATTCGCGCCGGACCGGACCGGACGACGCGCCCTACTCTGCCAAGAACGCAGTTTTTTTTCTCAGCCATTATATCAACCTCGATTGTGTCGCCCGGGACGCTTTTTTTTACCAAAACAACTCGGCCGTTGCTGTCACGCCCCAACCCCCAGCCCGTATAGATAATTTTGTCTATTTTTACGAGCATTAAAACAAACCATTAATATTACCAGTGTTGCGCAATTAATTGGCGATTCCTCGAATTGTCATCTCGAATCCGCCAACCGGCGGATGAGAGATCTCCGATGTAGTAGCAAACCAATTCGGAGATTTCTCGCTGTTCGACTTTCGCTCACAGCGACCTGAGTCAAATCGAAGGTCGCCTCCAAGGCCTCGAAATGACAGATTGTGGGCAGGATTGCGCAACATTGGTATTAATATTGTCTCTGCAATATTAACAAGACATCTCTCTCGACGCAATTATTCTTGATGATTCCGGCTACTTGAATACTTCCTCCAGCAGCGGCGCACGCGGCAGATCCAGGAGCGGCTGGTCTCCGGGTTCAACCGAGACGATAATATATTGATAATCAAGTAAATTTTCATTCCGGCTGAACTGGCCCCGAAAAACACCATCCTTCTTTTCGAGCTTACCCATTGACAAGAATTGGCGGGCGCTGCCCTTTTCGCCGACCCTTTTTGCCAGCCACGCCGCAAAAATATCATCTTGGCGGGGATCGGGTACGTTAGCTTGCGCCTCAAGACTAAACGTCGACCCGTTATATGTCCGCGTTGCCACGCCGCTGCCCCCAAATCCCATAATTGGGCTTAGGGTGATCGTTTGCATCTTTAGTTGAGACTGAATTGGCGGCTGACCGCCTTCGTTGTATCGAGGCGGCTCCTCCTTTTTCCCCTCGGTTGGCGGCTGTTCCTCGGGTGCTTCCTCCCTAATTTCACCTTCGGGAATTGACACCTCCGGTTCCGGTTGTTCGACCCCGGTCGGCGGAGCTTCCTCGGCCGGCCGTCTTTCGTCGACAGCCAGAATCCAAATAACAGTGCCGATAATAGCCAAAACAAGAAGAGCGATAATTATGCCCAAGATGCGTCTTATTCTTTCTCGATCCAAATCCCTCACCTCCTTCTTATCCGACCCACCTGGAAGGTGTTTGAGTGCATTCACCTTCCAGGTGGGTGTTACTGTGGTCGGCATACTAAAATAGCACAAGCCGGCAACTTGCGCCAGGGATGATAGAACAAAAATTAATCAACTATTATTTTAGGCGTTTCTTGATCTCGTCAACCAAGACCTTAATGGCGAAAGTCTCCTGGGTAGAGGTTGAGAGATCGCGCAAGATCACCTCCGCCTTCATTGCTTCGCGCTGGCCGACAATAAGGGCAAACCGGGAGTCAAGTTTGGCGGCGGCTTGGAGCTGCTGACGCAAGCCGTCATTAGAGGGGATGTAGAAAACATTAATATTTTCCTTAACAAGGCGGTCGTGAATATCTCTGGAGACCTCTTTGGCCTTATCGCCCAACTGAACAATGGTCACCTCAACGCCGCGCGGTAGAGGAATCTTCACTTTCTGCTCTCTCATTACCTCGATTATTCTCTCGACACCAAGAGAATAGCCGACTGCCGGCGTGACCGGTCCGCCCAGGAGTTGGACCAATCCGTCGTAGCGCCCGCCGGCGCCAAGAGCGGATTGCCGCCCCTTGTCATTAATCGTTGCAATTTCGAAAACCGTCCTGGTGTAGTAATCCAGACCTCGAACCAGGCGCGACTCGATCTCGTAGCGAACACCAAAATAATCAAGATATTCAAGCGTGTTTTGGAAATGGATCCGGCACTCCGGACAAAGCGAGTCCAGAATATTCGGCGCCTCCTTGGCGATTTCTTGACAGCGCTCATTTTTGCAGTCGAGCAGACGCAAGGGGTTTTTCTCCAGCCGGACAAGACAATCCTGACACAGCCGATTGATTTTTTCTTTGTAAAACTTTTTCAGTTTGGCATAAAACTTAGGCCGGCAATCCGGACAGCCAATTGAACTTGCGTAGACTATCAGGTTGGATAGACCGAGGCGCCGCAGGATTTCCCAGGCCGACATTACCACCAGGTAATCGGACTTTGCCGACTCGTCGCCGAAGATCTCGGCGCCGAGCTGATAAAACTCCCGGTAGCGGCCGCGTTGCGGTCTCTCTCGCCGAAACATAGCGCCAAAATACCACAATCGAACTGGCTGAGACCAGCTGTTCATACCGTTTTGAATATAGGCTCGAACAACGCCGGCAGTTCCCTCCGGCCTGAGAGCGTAAGTCACCTGTTCGTCAGAGGATGTCGGCTGAAGAAGAAACATCTCTTTTTGAACAATGTCGGTAGTCTCACCGATGCCGCGAGAGTAAATTTCCGCATTTTCAAAATGGGGCGTTTCTATTTTAGTAAAACCGGCCCCCGAGAGCGTCTTTTGGGCGACATTGAAAAAATACTGCCAATAAATTTCTTCGCTTGGCAAGATATCCTTTGTTCCGCGCGGCGACTGATAAAACACCCTCGACATAATTGCTCCAATTTTAAATTCCCAACCCAAAAAAAGATTAACAGCAACTGTCGCAATTGTCAAAAATCATCACTTGCTTGGCGCAGGAAATGACCGGTCTGCAATGATCAGGCTCGCATGAGTCGCCCGGCTTTTCGCAAACTAATTTTCTTATTTGCCAATAAAACTTTAACTGTGTCGCCAGCCTGGAATTCTTCCCGCAGAATTGCCTCTGCCAGGGGATTCTCAATGTGATCGGCGATGGCTTTACGTATCGGCCTGGCGCCGAAATCGGGGTCAAATCCGATTTCCGCCAGACGGTTTTTGGCTTTTGACTCAACGATCAATGTAATTTTCTGCTCAGACAGGCGTTTGTTTAATTCCTCAATTTGAAGATTAACAATTTCCAGAACGGATTCGTGGCTTAGCGGACGGAAAACAATTACCTTGTCAACACGATTGAGGAATTCCGGACGGAAAAAATCTTCGAGTTCGTCAAAGACGCTCTCTTTGAGCTGTTCGTACTCGCTCTGGGCTTCATCGTCCTCGGCGTGAGCAAAACCGATCAGAGAATGCTTGTCAAAGACATTGGTGCCAAGATTAGAAGTCATCGCCAGAATGGTGTTTTTGAAGTCAACTCTGCGGCCGCGGGCGTCCGTCAATTCGCCGTCCTCCATAATCTGGAGCAAGATATTAAAGACCTCAGGGTGGGCCTTTTCGATCTCGTCAAAAAGGATAACCGAGTAGGGGTTGCGCCGGACCGCCTCTGTCAGTTTGCCGCCCTCTTCGTAACCGATATAGCCGGCCGGCGCACCGATCAGGCGCGAAACATTGTGGCGCTCCATAAACTCCGACATATCTATCTTAATCAAGGCGTCGCGGCTCCCCAACACTTCGTGGGCGATGATCTTGGCTAACTCCGTTTTGCCGACGCCGGTCGGGCCGAGAAAGATAAAGGAGCCGGTCGGCCGATGAGGATTGGAGACACCAACGCGCGCCCGGCGAATTGCTTTGGCAACCTCTGAAACCGCCTCGTCTTGGCCGATAAGATGCTTTTTAATCCGACCCTCCAGGTCAAGGAAACGCTTCTTCTCCTCGACCGTCAACTCGGAGACGGGAATTCCGGTCCAGCGCGAAACAACTTTGGCGATATCCTGAGCAGAGATAATTGCCGCCTTCTTTTCTTTGGTGTTTGTTTTGAGACGACGGATCTCCGCTTCAATTGCCAGCTCCTTTTCGCGCAGGCGGGTTGCCCGCTCATAATCTTCAGAGAGAATCAACTCTTCTTTTTGGCGCAAAATTTGACGCAGTTCCCGGCGCAATTCCGAGAGCCTGACCGCAGCATTATCAATTGTGTTTGTTGAGGCGGCGGCCTCATCGATCAGGTCGATTGCCTTGTCGGGCAGATTGCGATCATTAATATAGCGTGCTGACATTCTGACGGCCGCCTCAATTGCTTCCGCAGTAAATTGCACCTTATGGTAACTCTCGTATTGCTGCTTGATGCCGCCAAGGATAGCCAGAGTTTCCTCGATTGACGGCTCCTTAACCAGAATGGGTTGGAAGCGGCGCTCAAAGGCGGGATCCTTCTCGATGTGTTTCTTGTACTCATCCAGAGTAGTAGAGCCGATCATCCGCAGTTCACCGCGAGCCAGCATTGGCTTCAAGAGGTTGGCGGCGTCAATTGATCCCTCGGTAGAGCCGGCGCCCACAACAGTGTGGATTTCGTCAACAAAGAGTATCGAGTTGCCGCTGCGCTTAATCTCGGCCAACATTTTCTTGACGCGGCTTTCAAATTGGCCGCGATACATTGTCCCTGCCAGAAGCGCCCCCATATCTATCGCCAGGATCTCCTTGCCCGATAATTTTGCCGGAACCTGGCCGTCAATAATGCGCTGGGCCAGGCCCTCGACAATGGCCGTTTTGCCGATTCCCGGCTCGCCAATCAGAACGGGATTATTCTTAGTACGGCGACAGAGAATCTGGATCAGCCGTTCGGTTTCACGATCGCGGCCGACAACCGGATCGAGCTTGCTCTCCCTGGCCTCCTTGGTTAGATTTGTCGTAAAGGCATCAAGCAGTGATTCGGATGATCGGGGTCGCATTTGAGCAAAATTTTGTCCGGGCAGCGGCCCGATCGGCCCAAAACCGTCGGCATCAGGTCCGTCAAAGCTGCCGGACGGCTGAATCTCCGCCGGTCGCTCCGGCTCTGACTCAAGCGCATCGAGCGTATCCTTGATGCCGCCAAAAATCACCTCGAGCTGTTTTTTGATCTCATCCGGCTTGACTCCGACTCGTTCAATAACGCTATAAGAATTAAAACCGTGATTTAAAACCAGGGCAAGCAAGAGGTGCTCGGTATCGATGGCAAAGTGGCCGTACTGCGACGCGACCGATACCGCCGCCTTTATCGCTTCCTTCGCATCCTCGGTTAATCCGTCGGGAGCACTTTGGTGCAAATTCTTGTTAACCAATGCTACTACAAGCTGAAGCCGCTCAGATGTTACATCAAAGCTGGTTAAAATTTCGTGAGCCAGGCTTCCCTTGGTCAGAACAAGCGCCATCAGTTGGTGTTCCGTGTTCATAACGGCACCCTGTTCGCGAGCAATTCTCTCGGCTAAGACCAAGACTTTTTTAAGATTGTCACTAAATTTTCGAAATACACTATTGTCCATTACACCTTCCTACTTATTGTGTGAGGATATAGTATATCAGGCGACTCTCTGTTCATCAATTGTTCTTGGCTAAAAATATTTATAAATCTCTCTGTTGGGGAGAGGACTAATCGGCTGGCTCTTCCCCTGGCTCGGCTTTCTCGTTAGCTTCGATGTCGATACCCCAGCCGGTCAGCTTTGAGGCCAGACGAACGTTTTGGCCGTTTCGGCCAATGGCCAAGGAGAGGCTGTCTTTATTAACGTAAACCGTCGCCTTGTGTTCCTTGCTCGAGATGGCAATATGCGCGGTTTTGGCCGGGGAAAGAGCATTGGCAATGAACTGTTCCGCGTCCTCGTCCCAGAGGACAATATCAATCTTCTCGTCGCCAATCTCATCCAAGACGGCTTGAACGCGGGTGCCCCGCTGGCCGACGCACGACCCGACCGGATCGATCTTCTCGTCATGAGCCACAACCGCAATCTTGGTTCGGGAGCCGGGCTCTCGAGCAATGGCTTTGATCTCGACTACTCCGGCGTTGATCTCGGGCACCTCCACAGCAAAGAGACCGCTGATAAGCTTCTCGTCGGAACGCGATACCATAATTTGCGGGCCGCGCGCTGTTTCGTTCACTTCCTTAATCACTACCTTGAGGCGCTGGCCAACATAGTTGCGCTCCCCGCGAATCTGTTCCGAGGGATACATGGCCGCGCTGGCTTTACCCAGACTTAAAATCATATTTCTACCCTCAAACTGTTGGACTGTTGCCGTTGCAACCTCCCCCTCGCGCCCCTTGAACTCCTCAAAGAGCAAGTTGCGCTCGGCTTCACGCAAGCGCTGAATAATAACCTGCTTGGCCGTTTGAGCGGCGATGCGACCAAACTCTGTATGTTTGGGCAAGGGTACCGCGACCTCTTTGCCGATTTTGGCTTTCGGATCAATCTCTTTGGCCTGTTCCAGGATTAATTGCTGTTCCGCTTCAAGAACCTCCTCCGGAGTTTCAACCACTTCGTAAACCCGGAACATCTCGGCTTCGCCGATGATCTCATCAAGCTTGGCACGGATAACTTGTCTGGGTCGGCCGTAATCTTTGCGGTAAGCGGCCGCGAGCGCCGCCTCGACTGCCTCGATAATAGTGGCTCGATCGAGACCCTTCTCCTCGCACAACTCGTTTATGGCGGAAATAAACGGACTGACTTTTTGGGCCATTTTTTCTCCCCGCGGCAGAGATTCGATTAATCGATCAATTATGCCGCTCAATTTAATTGTAGCACGTCTGTTTGGATGATTTTTAGCAAAAATGGCCGCCATTTGGCCGCCATCTCATCATTGCTAATAGTACACCAACCTTGAACCGCTGTCAAGATCAGCCGCCGCATTGAAGATAGCGCTAAATTGGCGTATAATTTTATAACATCGGTAAGTTATGACGCAAAACAACGATCAAACCAAAAAACTTCTTTCCTATCTTCGGCCGTATCTGGGACCGATTATTTTAACATTGACAGCAATCATTGCGGCCCGGGCGGCGACCACCGTGGAGCCGTTCTACCTCAAGCAAATCATTGATTTCATCATCGCCCGGACCGGCCAGGCCGCCATCACCGATCCCGACCTGCTGCGCCTCCTGGTCATTTATTTCGCTCTGCGCATCGCCGCTTTCATCTTTGAATTTCTTCGCGATTACGTCTTTGCTCCGGTGGAGATGGGCGTCGGCCGCAACATTGCACGCGATCTTTTCAACCACCTCCTCCACCTGCCTCTGGGTTATCACCACGACCAGAAAACCGGCACCCTGGCCCGGCGCATCAGCCGCGGCGCCCAATCCATTAACTTCATCCTTGATTTTCTGGTTAGCAGTATCCTGCCGACTCTCTTTGAGTTAATCTTTGTAACTGCCCTGCTTTTACGCTTCTATCCGCTCTATTTTAGTTTAATTACCCTTGCTACCGTCCTGGCTTACGCCGCCTTTACCATTCTCACAACCGAACTGCGCCAGCGCTACCGTCTCGCCGCCAATGTGGCCGAGGATGAGTCGTCCGGCGTCCAAATCGAGACGATCTACAACATTGAAACGGTCAAATATTTTGGTAATGAACAGTTTCAGCGCAAAAAGTTCCTCGATCGGCTCAATGAGTGGTACCGGGCCAGCGTCAGGTCGAATCAGCTGTTTGGCGCGATCAGCGCCGGCCAATCCCTTATTCTTCTTCTGGGCTTTGGCCTCATTATCTATCTTGCCGTGAGACAGGCCCTGGCCGGAATACTCACAGTCGGCGACCTTGTCCTGTTGACCACATACGTTGTCCGACTCTCTGTGCCGATCAGCACGCTCGGTTTTGTCTATCGCCGCATTAAAGATGGACTGACTGATATCTCGGAGATGATGAAGATGCTGCAAGTCAGGCCGGATTTGGCCGCCGGCACGGCCAATCGAACCATTGCCAAGCCAAAGGGCAAGGTGGAGCTTTGCCATATTAATTTTCAATATGGCCGCCGAACCGTTTTACAAGATCTGACATTGCTTGCTCTGCCCGGCCAGCGCGTGGCGATTGTCGGACCATCGGGCTCGGGTAAATCTACGCTCGTTAAACTCCTCTTTCGGCTCTATCGTCCTCAAGGCGGACAGATCAATCTTGACGGGGTTGACCTTCAAGCAATTTTTACCAATCAACTTTATGATCTTGTTGCGCTGGTACCGCAGGAGACCGTTCTTTTTAATGACACTATCGCCGAAAACATCCGATTTGGCAAACCGGGGGCCAGTGACCGCGAGGTCGCCACGGCCGCCCGGTTGGCTAACCTGAGCGATCTGATTGAGCGATTACCCGAAGGCACGGATACCATTGTTGGCGAACGCGGCGTTAAACTCTCCGGCGGCGAAAAACAGCGGGTAGCGATCGCTCGCGCTATCATCAAAAACCCTCATATTTTAGTTTTTGATGAGGCCACCAGCAATCTTGATGCCGAATCGGAACGGGAAGTTTTGAAATCTATCCGGCAGGTTTCACAAGGACGAACCACGATCACCATTGCTCACCGCCTGCCGACTATCACTGATAGCGACGTGATCTATGTTATGGATCGCGGCCGGATTGTTGAGAGCGGCACACACCCGGAGCTTTTGCGGCGAGGGGGTCTCTACTCTCGCCTCTGGCGCGCTTACGAGCGCGAGCACGCCGAGATAAATCAGACTTGATCTTTCTTGGCGCGTCTGACAAAATAACCTGCCGGAGATCGCCTGTCCCGCCTGTCGCATCCCGGTGCCGACAGACAGGCCAATCCGGAAGGAGGTGTGTGATGTGCGGAGCCGTTACGGCAGATGAGTTCTCGTGGTTTACGGCGTGGATGCGGTACTTGTGTGGTTTTTCTACCACCGGCGCCAAGAAGAGATCACGGGGGTCGAGGAGCCTTTGCCTGCCGAGCATAATCCCTCGGGCTTTTCGGCCGAAAAAAGCGATTTGGTGCTAGCGCAAATCGGGGTGCCGCTCTACCTGGCCGCCCTAATCTCCCGCCAGGGATTTCAGCGCGTCTCCCCAGACAAACTGACCGAACTTGCCGGAAAGGAGGCGCCCGATATTCTGGCCGCCGTCACGACCGTCATGGAGGAGCACGTTGCTGCTCCAACCTGGCGCCAACAACGGCAGGTCGCACTTGAGAAATTGCTCGAGGCCCTGGCAACCGGCGAACTTCGCCGCGAGGACCTCCTCTAATCCGTCCCCCCGCCGGATCTACCCCTGATGGCCTCGGCGGGGGGTGCTTCTTACTAACGATGTGCTAAACATCGACGCTTTTGAGAGTAGTTTTGATAATCTCGGCGGATTTAAGAAGACCATCCTTCTCGGTTGAGGAGAGATTAATATCAAGAATCCGCTCGGCGCCATTGCGGCCGATTACCGCCGGCAGAGAGAGACAAATATCCTTGATGCTATGCTGGCCGGTTAAGTAAACTGAGACGGGAAAGACATGTTTCTCGTCGTAGAGAATCGCTCGCACCAATCTGGCCGCCGCCAAGCCGATACCATAGCAAGTGAATCCTTTTTTGCCGATAAGAAAGGCGGCGGCGTCTCGCGCCTTAACGTAAGCGCTCTCAACCTTATCTTTCCTATACTGGGGCAGATTTGTGATTGGCTCGCCCATTACATTGCAGTGGGAGTAAACAGGAACGGAGCTGTCACCGTGCTCGCCGATTAAATAAGCGCCCATACTCTCCGTGGCCACACCAAACTCCTCGGCCAGAAAATAGCGAAAGCGCGATGAGTCAAGCGTGGTGCCCGTCCCGAAAACCCGATTGGGCGGAAACCCTGACCGCTTTAGGGCAACATAAGTCAAAACATCCAACGGATTGGTCACCATCATAATGACAGCTTCCCGAGTGTATTTTTTGATATTTGAGACTATCTCGCCAACAATCTTGGCATTTGTTTTGGCCAAATCGAGCCTGGTTTGGCCGGGTTTCTGGGCCAGCCCGGCGCTGATCATTATCACCCTGGCGTCACGGCAATCCTCATATTTACCGGCCGATATTTTAACCTCCGGAATAAAGGAGAGACCGTGCTCCAGATCGCTCGCCTCGCCAAGACATTTATCCTCGTTAACATCAATGAGAACGATCTCCGAGGCAACGCCCTCAATCATCATAGCGTACGCCGCTGATGTGCCAACCGCGCCCGTGCCGATAATCACAACCTTGTTGGGCTCGCACGCCTTTACCTGACCGCCTCTGCCTGAGAACAACTTCTTAATCATCGCACCTCCTTTATTAAGTCTTTAAAGTCCATCAAGTCGAAAATCCATAAAGCATCTAGGTTTCAAGACTAGAAGAGACTGATCTGCCGGTTGATTTGATTTGGCTGTTCGGACTCCTCCGCCTCTCGCTCAATCTTTCTTAAAACCCTGGGGATGTTTTGAAAATCATTCTTAAACTCATTCATAATGCCGGTGCCCCGCAGAGCGGCGGCCGGATGATACATGGGAACAAGGACGCGACGCTGACCGGCAGTCATGATCCATTTAGGCTTGCCGTGAACTTGCGAGATCTTTGCTCCGGGCAAAAACTTAGCCATCGAAAATCGGCCGAGAGTGACGATAACTTGCGGGTCGATAATCTCAATCTGCCGATCAACATAGGGACGGAAAGCGGCAATCTCCTCGGGTGTCGGATCGCGGTTCTCCGATGGACGGAAATAAACGACATTTGAGATCCAAATCTTTCCTCGCTCGATCCCGATTTCCTTGAGCGTCTCATTTAACAGCTGGCCGGCCTTGCCGACAAAGGGGACACCTTTCTGGTCCTCAAAGAAACCCGGCGCTTCACCCAGAAAGAAGAATTCGCTTTCGGGATTGCCGTCACCAAAAACAATCTGAGTTGCTCCCTGCCTTAGGGGCAGGTTTTTATCCTCCTCTGCCTCAGATTTAAGTTGGATCAGCTCATCCTGCTTTGCCATAATAATATTATAGCACTCTGGCCAATACTTTGGCCACATCGACAGCGCTCTGTGTTTTCATTAATTCGGATTTTAAATTTCTTGCTTCGGGAATTCCTCTAAGATAGGCGGCAAAGCGGCGGCGCATTTGGACAAAGTTTTTCCGGCCGCCAAAGATACTCTCAAAAATTTTGGCGTGTTCCAGCAGGGCTTGCAAGATAACCCCTAGGGGCAGATTCGTCTTGCTGATGTCGGGATTAAAAAACCAAGGGTTGCCCCACAGCGCCCGCCCGACCATTACCCCGTCAAGGCCAAATTTTTTCGCCCTCTCCCCTGCCTCGATCCGGCTTTTGATGCCGCCGTTGCCGATCGCAATAATTCCGCTTTCCCGGATAATTTCGGCGGCGCGGCCGATCAAGTTCCAGTCGGCTTGACCCCGGAACATCTCCTTTTTGGTTCGGCCGTGAAGCGTAATCGCGGCGGGTTTGACCGCCGTAAGCACCGGCACCCACTTCTCAATGATCGGCTCAGAATAACCGAGGCGGGTCTTCACCGAAACCGGCCTCTCCCCCGCCCCCTCCCTGGTTGCTAAAACGATCTCTTGGGCCAGCGAGGGATCGTTAATCAATGATGCCCCGCCATTGTATTTTACTACCTGCTTATCGGGACAGCCCATATTAATATCAACGCCGTCAAAACCAAGGTCGGCAACAATTTTAGCCGCCCGATAAAATTTTTCTGGGTCAGAGCCAAAAAGTTGGACTGTGATCGGTCTCTCCGCCTCACCGTAACTTAAGTCAATCCGGATACGCTCCCGCCCCTCCTCCGAACAGAGACCGTCAACCGAGGCGAATTCCGTAAACATTACGTCGGCTTTACCGTATTTTGCCAGCATAAAACGAAAGGGGGCATCGCTGATGCCCTCCATTGGCGCCGAAACCATAATCGGCGGTTTTAGTTTTTGCCAAAAATTCATAACTGCTTGGCGAAGATAATCCAGCGATTCTTGATCGTGCCGGGCGGCCAGCACGTCATAATCGTTATGGTTTTGTCGTCGGGATTATCCGGGGTGGCATCGCGAATCGAAAAATCATCGGCCGCCACCACTTTTGAGTCTAAGACTTCGTATTGGTAAGACTGGCGACGGTAATAAACGGTAAACTTGTTGCCCGCACTTAATTTATTTAAATCCTTAAAAACCTCCTTGTAGTCACCGGGTTTGTTTTCATAATACTTAGAGTGGCCAAAGATAAACATATTGCCGTTTTCTTTGGGGTTGCCGGCCAACTCCCGGCTCAGAGCGACACCGCTCTCAATTGCCTTCAGGTAGGCCGCTTCATTTTTTTCGTCGACATTGGGAATGATCGGCGCCCAAACACCAATAGAGGGAATATCGAGGCCAAAATCTCCAATGTCGACCTTCTTCTGCTCGAAAACCTCCGCTTTCTCCTCCGCGTCTGTTGCGGGTGCGGTGGTAATAGTCGGACTGATTGTTTTGCGCGGATAAAAAACAAAGACAGCCGCGGCAATGACAAGAACCAAGCCAATCAAAAACACCCGGCGGCTCGAGGAAAATTTTTTAATCTTCGGCCAGGCGGCCGCCGCTTTGGCAAGAATTACTTTCATTCTTGGGCTCCTTTTCAATTAAGAGTCCCGCACCCTCCGCCGGTTGCGGATGGTGCGGGATATCGCAAATGAAAAAGCTGGAAATCAGAAGAGGCTGGCCAGAAGACCGATCATCTTTGCCCAAATTGAATCAGGCGCGGTTTCGGCTATACCGGTTACCGGCAAAACCCCCGGCGTGCCGCTTACCTGACTGGTGTTGGCAGAGATGTTCCCGGTGCTATCGTAACTTTTCACAACATAGTAGTATTTGGTGCCGTTAGTCAATCCTGTATTCTCGTAACTGGTCGTGGTGGTGTTGCTGATTGTTGTGAGCAGATCGCCGACCGTACCCTCGGTAGTCGAGCGGTAGATCTTAATGCCGGCGAGGTCTGATTCGGTTGGATTACTCCACGATAGAGTCACCTTGCTGTCTCCGGCCGAAGCGGCAATGTTGGTTGGCGCCGAGGGCGCTGTGCTGTCCGTGGCCGCCGTGACGGCAAAGGAGGTGAAGTGGGAGGATTGACCCGTAACCAATATCTCATCCGTGGCGTCGGTGAGATCGCCATCACTATTGGCGTCCCGCTCGATGTAATTAACCGAGCCTTCAAGCGGCGCCCACTTGCCGTTCTCCTCATCGTAATAACTCATCGTCGCCTTTTTACCGATATCGCTGACCTCCAAGCCGGCGCCGGTGAGATCGCCTCTTTCAATAGGAATAGTGATAGCGACGCTTGAGTTTGTCGAGCTAATCGACTGGCCGGATGAGTCAGAGACGGAGATATCAAGACCGGCGTCGCCAAGAGGTTTATCCAGAAGGTGATGGGGCAACTCTACCGTTGACCGTGCCGTCAGCGTCGCATTGTTTCCCTCGCCGTCAAGATCAAGAGCATCTTGAGGAATTGAGACTTGAGCGCCGCTCATCGAACCATCCGTTAATTTAACCAGCTTTGAGTTGTCGGTGTCAAAGGTCGTCGTCACCGGGGATGAAAGCGCATCGCCACTCGCAACTGTCAGGTTTTCCGTGAATGATTTTGCCGAAGAAGTATCAAGTCCCTGGCTTTTAGCCAAAAGAGGTGTCGGTTGAGCCGAACTGGTTGACAATTCATCCTTTTCGGCGACGACTCTCCACTCGCCGGAGGCAACCTTCATTGTGTAATTGCCGGATGAATCTGTGGTCGTCTCGATCGATTCGCCGTCCTTTGAGTAGGCGGTGACAAAAGCCGAATTAACGGCGGTGCCGTCAGATTTACTGACCTTGCCGGCCAGCGTCACATCAGCCGCTTGGAATGTTAAGGTAAGACTCTTGCTGTCGTTTTTGGCCAGAGTTAGAGCCGAACCCTTCGGCGGCAGCCAATTGTTGTTGCGCAGTGTCTCTGGAGGCAGAAAAGCCTTAAGGGTATAGTCATCGGCAGGCAAACTCAATGTTGCTTGACCGTTGGCATCGGTCAGATTGCCGGTGTTAAAGAAGTGGTCGATCTTGCTAAAGCTGTCTGTCTTGCGGTTATCCGCCTCAACAAAGGCGTTGGCGACGGCATTGCCGCTGGGATCCTTGACCGTGACCGCAACCGTTGTGGTTGCCTTTTTCATAACGATATCCTTGGTGTGGGTTTGCCCGGCAACCGGCGTAACCGCGGCATCGCTAAAGGGTTGAGGAAAGTAGCCGGTTTTCGGGTCGACGAAGTAGCCAAGATTTAATTTGCCGCCGGCGGAAGGTACCCGCATCGAATAAGTGCCGTCGGCAGAGTTGACATCACCGGGAATGAAGGCGCCCTTTGAGTTTGAGGCCGTGACAAAGGCAAAGATATTTTTAACGGTGTTGCCATCCTCGTCTTTAAGTGTGCCGCTGATCGTTGAATCATTCGCCAGCAATTTGATAACAGCCGTAGCGTTTCCGCTTGTGACATCAACGCGAGTGACGTCGCCGGCAGAGTAATCGGAGCCCGGGGGCGTCATCATAAACAGGTCGTAAACTCCGGCCGGGACTTGCATGGTCGCCATTCCGGGCATATTGGGATCAATCGGCTGACCGAGCCCGCCGCCCTTATCGAAATTATCGCCGGCATCGGAGCTGACAAGCTCTGCCTCAATAAAGCCATGTTCTTGTACATTGTTGCCGCTTGAATCTTGAATGGTGACGCCGATAGAACGATCGGCCACCAGAGCGTCAAAAGTTGCCGTCGGCGTGTTGTCGGCGACCGTCACAAATTGCGGCCCGCCCATAACGACATATTTCTGACTGGCTTGCTGGCCCTCTTGGGCATAAGCCTTCTCGGCTAATCTAAGCCAGCGCAGAAAACCCATCGGTCCCCCTTCTTCGCCGCCGGGACCGCCCTCGCCCTTTGGCCCGCCCATACCGGTAAAGGCCATACAGCCCCACTCGCCGTTAACGGCTGGAATGGAGGCAACACCGTCTGCTCCGGTTCGACCCATCGTAAACCCTTGGCCGCGAACACGGAAACAGCCAACCTCAAAGTTGGGCAAGCCCGACTTGCCGACATTTTCGCGAACGGTCGCCGAGATGGTTTTGTCCATCTTGGTTAATGTGATGGTGCCTAAATCCTTGGTCTCGTTATCTGAAACCGTGATCGGGTCGCGTTCCGGCATCATATACTTATCGCCGGCTTGGCTGGGATCCATAAACATATCTATATTGTAAGATCCGGGCGGGACTCTCACCGAAAATGAAGCATTTTGCGGATCCAGCCCGGTACCGGTACCGAAGCCGCTCTTATTAAAGATACCGACCCCGGCGAAACCGCCCGGATTGGGGCTGACCGCACCCTTAATGGTTGCCGAGGCGGTTACAACCGTAAAGTTAACATCCGCTTTTGATTCAATCGTTTCGTCTTTGGTAAACTTGACCATAGTGCCGGGACCGGAGTAAGCATAATCCGGCGCTGTCTGACCGGGGCCGGCATAAGTATCGGGGCGAATCTCCCAGCGTCCGCCTGCCAACCGTAACGTGTAATTTCCATTAACGTCAGCCTCAGTGTTCATAAAACCGGGGCCGTCCGTCCGCATTGCCGCTACCCGACCATTGGCGACAACTGCACCGCTTTGGCGCGTTATTTTGCCGGTAATGGTTTTGGTCGCGTTCTTTAAGGTAAAGTCGTGGGTTGTCGCCGTTCCCGCGTAAGTAAACTCGTAATCATCAGCGGGGACGAAGCCCTTAGCAGCACCGTTGGGGTCGGGATTAATAAATGTTCTAACTATATATGTTCGTCCCGATGTTAAATCGCCAATGCCATAATTGCCGTTATCATCAGTAGAAGAGCCGAAACGAGCACTAAAATCCGTCTTGTCCTGGGCCTCAATATAAACGCCGCCCACGCCGGTGCCGCCGGGGTTTTTGACCGTCCCGGAAAGCGCGATCGTCCCAATGGTAACTGTCCCCATACCGCTGTCGGTCGCGGCCATACCCTGATAGGTGAAAATTTGAATTTGGTATTTGCCGGATTTAGGGGGGTTGACAATATTCTGCAAAACCACTGTCACCTCGGAAGCCGGCAGATCTTGAGCTTGCAAGCCGACACTTCCACCGCTCGCCTCCACATTAACATTCTCAATAGAAGCAATAGAGCTCGAGGTGCCCGCGCCAAGACCGGCACTTTGAACCGAACCCAGATTAAATGATGCGTCCGGCGGCCCGAATATGTTAATACTGACAAAAGAAGAACCGCTCAAAGCGGTTGCGGGGGTAAACTTTATGGTATAATTCGCACTTGCCCCCTTGGTTGCACTGGAAGGAGTCACGCTGACCGAACTGATCGCCCCGGCCTTGGCGCGGGGAACAGTTGACCGCTGACCTCCGCCATTAAAAATAAAAGTGTAGCCAAAAACAAGTGCTAAGATAAGCACCTTGGCCACGAGTTTCCTATATCGCCACATTTGCCCTCCTATATTAGTAACAATACAAAACAAAAGCCTTTTGCGTTCTTTTACTATTTTATAATACAGGAAACGATTGTCAAGCAAAAAATAATTTATGGGCGATTAATCGTCTTTCCTAATGATTATTTTTTAGAAACAGTCAAGCGGCGCGCAAAATCTTATCAACCGCGCTATAATATACTATACTTTACTGCATTGCATTAAACAGCAGGGCAAGATCGATGTTTTCCAGGAACGATTTACCCAAAATCAAAGCAATTGTCGCCAAGCATCCCGAATCGCTTCGCACGCTGATCCCGCTTCTGCAATCAAGCGCCCTGCCAATTGATGATCGGGAACTCGATGAGGTCTTCGGATTTGATTTCAACAGAGCCGCTCACGGAAACCCTCTCGATTTAATCGGGCAATTTGGACACGAACAGTTCACTTACGAGGCAACGCCCTATGATTATATCCGGGAATTTCTCCGAACAACCAAACCGGCCGCCCAAGATGTTATTTATGATTTGGGTGCCGGCCTTGGCCGTGTTCTGACCTATTGCAGTCTGGCAACGGAAGCCAAGTGCATCGGCATTGAGATTGTGCCCGAAAGGGTCGCACGGCAGCTTAAGATAAGCAATTTACACTACCTTTGCGGCAATGTGCTCGACTTTGACCTCTCTTGCGGCACGATCTTTTTTCTTTTTAATTCCTTTCATCCGGAAACACTCATCAAGGTCACCAAGCGTCTAAAAAAGATTGCCCGAGACAAGAAGATATCAATTGCGGCCTGGGGCGGTCCGACCGAGCGCTATTTTGCCAAACAGGAGTGGCTGGGAGAGGCGGAGAATAAAAAAAGCAGCTCCGCCAAGCTGCACTTTTTTCGATCAATTTAATCTTAGTCCCTAAAAACGCGAAGCGCCCCGCCAACCCGCGTGTGCGGGCGGCGGGGCGCGAATGGTCGGGGGCTACTCCTCTGTCGGTCTGGCCGCAAACGGCCAGTTACCATCAGAGACGTAGCCTTGTTTGGGCAGAAGATAAAACACCGTCTGCCCAACTTCGGCCTTCCTTGCCCGCTGGCAGAGCCAGAGGACAAAGAAGACCAGCCCAACAACGACTGACAAGCTCGCCGCATACACGGCAAGCCACCAACCGAAAGTGCGATCTGCCGGGTGATATCCGCCACCCAGCAATCGCACCCCAACATCCAGAACGCCGGTCGCCCCGATGGCGACCGCGCTTACTACTAGTCTCACCTGGAACCTCCCCGTCCCACTGTAGTGGGGCGGTTTCCGTTGGAATTAACCGAGATTCATCGGCTTGGAATAGGCGCAGACACGCCCATCGCCGCCCCGATAAAACTGTTTTAATATAACATAAACCGCCACAAAAGTCAATACCATCACCGGGGTATACTAAGACAGAGAGTTAAATTACAACCCTTCTTTAAAAAAGATCTAAAAAGTTAACGGGCGCCCCCTAGGGGACGCCCGCGGCTTGAGCGACGATAGCGGCCGCCGGTGGTGCAGAGCGAGGCTGAGGGTGGCCTTCAGCCGCCGCCTCCCGTGCCCTCTCGAACCGTCGGGGAGTTTCTCCATGTGTTTCCTCCTCAACGAGCTCCCGTAGGGCGCGTTCCAGCGTACCAAGTTCCCTCTCCATATGGTCCCTCCCTGAAATACGATTGTTTATTTTACTCGTATCTGGAAAATTGTCAAGGGTTCACCTTTCCCAATCTTGCAAAGCTCTAAGGGCAAGAGTAATATAGTATTTACCAATGTCGCGTAATTGTCATCCGCCCGGAATGACAGATTGAAGCGGAATTACACATCACGCGTTAATTTAAGGAATTGATATGTTCTATGCTGTTATTATGGCTGGCGGGCAGGGCACCCGTCTCTGGCCGCTGTCAAGAATAAAGGCACCCAAGCAGCTGCACGCTTTAGCCAGCGAGAAATCTCTTGTTCGGGAGGCACACGACCGCCTTATCCCAATGGTCAAAACACCCCGAAGGATCTACGTCTCAACCAACCCCTTATATGCCGACAGAATCGGGAAGCAGCTGCCCGGGGTTCCGAAAGAGAACTATATCATTGAGCCCTATCCCATGAACACCGCCGCCGCTTGCATCCTGGCCACGGCCATACTGGCGCAGAAGGCGAATAATCCGACCGTTTTTTTTGCCTACTCGGATCCGGCCATCAAGGATGAAGCACGATTCCAAGAAATCATATTGGCCGGCAAAAAAATCCTGGACAGTCACCCTAATCATATCCTAACCGTCGGCATCAACCCGACCAAACCCGACACCGAACTGGGCTATGTCCAATTCGGCAAAGAAATTACCAAGGACGATAACGGCATTAGAGCCTTTCGGGTTAAGCGGTTTGTGGAAAAGCCGGACCTGAAAACAGCGGAAAAATATGTTGCCTCCTTTGATTATCTCTGGAACTCCGGCATGTTTATGTGGCACACCGATTATCTCTTGAAACTGGCAAATGAATTTATGCCTAAGACATATCAAGCGATTATGAAGATTGCCCAAGCCTGGAATACGCCCGAACACGAAACTGTCTTAGCCCGGGAATACGCCAAGGTTGAAAACACCTCAATTGACTATGGCATCATGGAGAAAACCAAAGATATTATTGTCGTGCCGGGAGATTTCGGCTGGAGCGACATTGGCTCCTGGGGCACTCTCTTTGAGCTGCTCTCCGAGATTCAGGCCAAGCCGGTTGTTTCGCGAGGCCACCATATCAGTTGTGATGATAACAATTGTTTGGTTATGGCTGGCGACAAACTCATCGCCACCGTCGGCCTGGAAGATGTTGTCGTTATCGATACCAAGGATGCCGTTTTGATTTGCAACCGCCACAAAGCTCACAAGGTTAAAGATTTGCTGGGTAAACTAAAAGAGGCCGGGAAAGAAGAGTACCTTTAATAACTCATGTTACGCACCAGAGCGCAAGCTTTAGCTTGTAGGGACAAAAGCATTGTTTACAAGCCGGACTTGTTCCCGACACGCTAAACCTGCCTGCCAGCAGGCAGGGCGTGGTCTCCGAGTGGGTGCGTAAGGTGAGTTAATAAATCAAAAATCAAAGACAAGGAGATTGTTATGGAGATTAATTTAAAAAGCATCTTCCGTTCTTATGATATCCGTGGCGCTTATCCTGATCAGATTAATGCAGAGATGGTCCATAAGATTGCTCAAGCTTATGTTCAATATGTCAAACCTGATGGCAAAGTTGCCGTTGGCCGAGACGCCCGAACCTCCTCGCCCGAGCTCCAGGCCGCTGTTATCAACGGCCTCGCTGATGCCGGAATTGATGTTATCGATATCGGACCGATTTCAACCGAAATGTACTATTTTGCGGTCGGCTATTATAAGCTTGCCGGCGGCATCCAAATCACCGCTTCCCATCAGCCCGCTCAATTTAACGGCATTAAAATGGTTAAGGAAAATGCTTTTCCGCTGTATGGCGAGGCCGGTATCCAACAAATTCGCGACCTTGTTGAGAGCGACCGGTGGAAAGCTTTGAATAGCAAAAGGGGAAGCGTTGAAAAAAGGGACATCTGGCCAGATTTTGCCGATCGTGTCCTTGGCTTCGTCAAGACCGAGGCTATTAAACCCTTGAAGGTTGTTATTAATCCCAATTTTGGCTTCCAGGGAAATGTTTTTAAGTATGTTGTTGGGCGCGGCAATCTTCCGCTCGAAATTATCGGACTTAATGATGAACCGGACGGAACCTTCCCCAAGGGTATGCCGGATCCCTTTATTCCCGAGAACCGACCGGAATTTGTTGCTCTGGTAAAATCCAGCGGCGCTGATTTGGGAATCGCCTGGGATGCCGATGGCGATCGTGTTTTCTTTTGTACCGGTTCCGGCAGATTTGTCGACCCGTATTACACGAATGCGCTTCTCTATGCCAACACCCTCATCAAAAACCCCGGCGCCACGGTTCTTTACGAACCGCGCTACATCTGGGCACTGATTGATGTGGCCAAGAAATATGGCGGCAAGGCAATACCGGAAAGAGTTGGCCACTCCTACATTAAGGCGCGAATGAAAAAAGAGGATGCCTTAATTTCCGGTGAATCGTCCGGACACACCTATTTCAAGGACTTCTGGTATGCCGACAGCGGCATCATTCCCACTCTTTTAATTATGGAGACAATAAGCACCTCCGATAAATCGCTGGATGAGTTGCTTGAACCACTGTTTAACAAGTACTTTATCTCCGGCGAGATCAATAGTACAGTTGAGAATCACGAAGCTATGATGAATAAGATCAGAGATAGGTATCAGTCTCTCGGAGCATCGATTGATAATCTTGATGGAGTGACGATTGAGTATCCGGACTGGCGGGCTAATGTCCGGCCGTCCGCTAACGACCCCGTCTTACGCCTTTGTGTTGAAGCCAAATCGCAGAAACTGATGGAAGAGAAGCGCGACGAGCTTCTCGCCCTCATCCGATCGTAGAGCTCTAAAATATCGTGGCGGTTTTGCCGCCGTCGATAACAATCGAAGAACCGGTGATGTAGGAAGCATCGTCCGAGACGAGAAAGAGAACAGCGGCGGCAACCTCCTCCGGCGAGGCAATCCGGCCAAGCGGGATACGTTTTATTTTTTCATGGCGAAACTCCGAGTCATTGAGCAGTTTGGCGTTAATTCCCGTATCGGTCGTACCCGGACAGACGGCATTAACAGTAATGTTGTGTTGACCCAGGCTGGCCGCCATTGATTTGGCCGCTAAGATTAGCGCCGCTTTAGAGGCGCCATAACTTAACTGTTCAACTCCGCCGAAGAGTCCCTTGGTGGAGCTTATAAAGATAACCCTGCCGTTGTTTTTGGCCCTAACCATCCTTTTGGCAACGCACTGCGACAACAAAATGTGGCTGAAAAAATTGACCTCAAAGGTTTTTCTTAAGTGGTCTTCGGACATCTCCAGAAAATCTTCAAAATAAGAGATGCCAGCGTTATTAACCAGGATATCAATCGGGCCGATCGCTTTCTCAACCTTTTCCACTAGAGCCGGAATTTTTGCGCTTTGGGTAAGATCAAAGTTGATATGAATGTGCCGCTCACTCTTTTCCAGCTCGCATGCCGATTCGTTCGAAAGACCCGCCACGGTCGCGCCCTCGGCCAGAAAGCGTCGACTAATCGCCAAACCGATACCGCGCGAATCACCCGTTATTAAGACCCTTTTGTCCAAAAATCTCTCCATGGCAACCTCCTGTCGTTTTAATATGGCAAGTACATTATTTCCAGCTCCAGATCAACACCAAAGCGCTTCCCGATTGTCTTGCGGGCCAGATCAATGAGCGCCAAGACATCCTTGGCCGTAGCGCCGCCCAAGTTGACGATAAAGTTGGGATGCTTCTCTGAAAACATCGCCGCCCCAATCTGTTTGCCCCTCAGTCCGGCATCAGAGAGGAGCCGGGCAACCGGGATAACCGGAAAGGGGTCGTTTTTAATTGATTGCCGATATGCCTCGATCAACTCTGCCGGAGCCTGTCGAACATCAATATTTTTAAATGTGCTGCCGGCGCTGGGGTACTCGAGCGGTTGGTGTGATTGGCGATAACCCTCCCTCTCCCGCACCTCTTGAGCAATCTTCGACCGATCACCCGCCTCAAAGTCAAACACCGCCAAAACAATAACCTCGTCCTGTCCGGCCTGAGTTTTGAAATAGCTTGTCCGATACCCAAATCGGCACTCCGCCGCAGAAAAACGGCGCGATTGTCTGGTTTTTAGGTTAAAAGAAGCCACCTCCCGCAGATTATCCTTGATCTCGCCGCCAAAAGCGCCGGCATTGCCTCGAACGGCGCCCCCGACAGAACCCGGCAAACCGCCGGCCCAGGCAAAGCCGGCCAGACCGGCCTCAGTGCAAAAGTTAACCGCCTCACTCATTGGCGCTCCCGAACCAAAGGTTATGGCAAAATCATCGTGCTCAATAAAATTAAAATCGGTCCGGATAACCAAACCGCCAAATCCCCGATCGTCAATAACCAGATTGGTTCCGCCACCCAAGATAAATATTTTATCAGCCCCCTTGGCTAAGGTCGGTCTGATTTTGTCCCACTCAACCAGCCCCGCCCTCAGATCCGAGAGGTTTTTGACCTCAAAGAAATAGCGGGCCGGTCCGCCGATATGATAGTTGGAGTAGTCGGAAAGCGGTACATTTGTTTTTATCATTTCACCCTTTCTTTGTCGCTGACATCTTACTTTTCAATATAAGCCAGAGAAATTTAGGTATGGCCGCCTGACGGGAAATGCGGCCGGGCTCCTGAAGCAAGCGGTAAAACCACTCCAAGCCCAGGCGCTGAATCCAGCGCGGCGCGCGGCTTTTGACACCGGCGATAAAATCAAAGGTGCCGCCCAGACCGGCGCCAAGACGACATTTTGTTTTAACCAGATTATCGCTCAGCCACTTTTCCTGCCTAGGGGCGCCAAAAGCCACAAGCAGAATGTCGGCCCTTGACTTGTTGATTAGCCGAACGATCTCCTCCGCCTGCGCGGAGGGGCCGGAGTACACGCCCGCAATCCGGAGGTCCGGCACATTTGTTTGAAGCACCAGAGCGCATCGCTCCGCCACCGCCGGGCCGCCGCCCAAAAGAAAAAGGCGAAGCTTTCGCCGGGCGGCAACGCGCGCAATATTCCAAATAAAATCCGAACCGGTGATGCGCTCAGGAATCGGTTTGGTAAAAAAATGAGGGAAAGGGGGCAGGAACATTATTAAAAACAGCCACTGACAAAATACAACCAAATAAGAGATCGGCGAACCTGCCGCAACGGGCAGTGTTTGAAAACGGGCGGCAAAGAGCAAGCCGATACCGTCAGCCAAATTTAGATCTCCCCTGTTTAATATAACCCGAAACTCTTTGTCCCCCTGCGCCCGCACAACCATCTCGGGGTTGGGAGTAAAGAGAAAGCTCTGTTTCTGGCCGTCGACAATCTCGACCAGTCTGTCTTCGGCCTCACTCTTGGTTAGAGCGTCAACTTTTATCCCCAAAACATCAGTTCTTCTCATTTATCACCTTATCAATAAAAGTAGAGAGCTTGCGCACAAAAATCTCACTTGAAAACTGTTCCGCCCGCTGCCGGCATTGACTCGGTTCAAAGAGGCGATAATCTTGCTCCAGTCGATCGAGGGTTTCCCTTAACGACTCAACGGAGGGTCGGTCAAAAAATAGCCCTGTTTTGCCGGCAACCACCGTCTCGGTCACGCCACCGCGACCATAAGCCACAACGGGGCGGCCCGCCGCCATCGACTCAACCGGTGTTAGGCCAAAATCTTCTTCTCCCGGAAACACCAAGGCGTATGATCTTTTCATATAATTTATGACAAGATCATCAGATTGATATCCCAGGAAACTAATGTTCTTGTCTGCCATCCTGGTCAAACGACCTCGGTCAGAGCCCTCGCCGATAACAACAAGTTGACGACCCGTCCCATTAAAAGCCCTGACAGCCAAATCTACTTGCTTATATGGTTCCAGGCGCGAGACGACAAGGTAAAAACTTTCCGGCTCTCCGGTGGCCGGTACTATCCGCGCCAGGTCAACGGGCGGATTAATAACCAAGGCATCGGCATTATAATACTTTTTAATCCGGGCTCGAGCCGTCTCTGATTGGGTCAGCCAGTAATCGACCCTGTCCGCTGCCAAGCGGTCCCAAATTCTCACTTTGTGCAAAATCGATCGAACGATTAAGCCTCTCGGCCCAAAACCGATTTTATTCTCCCGTAGATACTCATTATGCCAGTCCCAGACAAAACGCATTGGCGAATAGCAATAACAAATGTGCGGAGTTTGGGGCTTGGTCAAGACACCGTGAGCAAAGGAGTTAGAGAAGGATAAAACAAGGTCATAGCCGGATAAATCAAACTCCTCAACCGCTTGGGGATACCGGGCCAGGAACAGCTTTTTACTGCCGGGAAGGAGATAATGCCGGCGGTTTAGGCTCGAGGCAATTATACGTGGGTTGTGCTTGAAAAGGTTTTTGATACCAAGGGGGTCATACAATAGCGTATAAATCGGGGCATCGGGAAAACGGGCGCTCACCAGGGCCAACACTTTTTCGGCGCCGCCGATTTTAGTTAGAAAATCGTGGATAATTGCTATTTTCATCTTACACCGATCTCAATACCGCCAAAACCTCTCCGGCAGTCTTGTCCCAGCTAAATTTTTGGCACTGCTTGTAACCGCGCCCGATCAACTCTTTTTGCATTGCCTCGTCCTCAATAATCTCGGTCATTGCCCCGACAACCGCATCAATGTTGCGCGGATCAACAAGAAGGGCGGCATCGCCGGCCACCTCGGGCAAGGAAGAGGTGTTTGATGTTATAACCGGAGTGCCGCTAGCAAAAGCCTCCAGCACCGGCAAACCGAAACCCTCATACAAACTGGGAAAAAGGAAAAGCTTGGCTCCGGCGTACAGCTCCGGCAACTTTTCTCCCTCAACATAATTCATTAAGATGACATCTTTTCTCAGGGGACCAAGAAGAACAATCTCTTTTTCGATACGGCCAAAACCGTAACCCGGCCGGCCGGCCAAAACCAGCTTGATTTGGCGCTGGCTCTGTTGGCGATATCTCCGATAAGCCTGCACGACAGCCGCAACGTTTTTGCGCTCCTCCAGGCGGCCGACGAAAAGAATGTAATCAGAAGCCGAGGACTTTTTCCGGTTTTGGTAAAATCTGTTTTTGTCCCAACCCGGATAGACAACCGATGTGCGGGACTCGGGGAAATCATAAAACTTATGAAGGTCTCTCTCGGTTGAGCGGCTAATGCAGATAATGTGCTTTGCGGTCCTGACCGTATGGCCCAGAGCCCGGGCTTGAAGCTGGCGCTCCATCACAGAGTAGGCCTCCGGAAAATACTTGAATGCCAAATCATGCACTATCACAACGGTCCGCTCCGGCGCAAGCGGCGGCGGCGTGTAGCCGGGAATAAGTAAAACATCGGGCCTTTGCCTTAAAAGCGCCAACGGAAAACGAAATCTCCGCCAGAAGCGCGGCAGAGGAGCAAGAATTTGAGTCAGGTTTTGTCCCCGCAAAATCTCGCCGGGCAGAGACCTGTCGGTGTAGAGCAGGTATTTATTGGCGTTATCCTGTGCAGTCAAGTGTAAAATCAGTTGATAGGTTAGCTCCTCAACTCCCGTTCTCTCCGCCCTTGCCGCTTTTGTTGCATCGATACCGATAATCATATTAAGACTTGGCCCATAGTACGGAACGCTTGAACGAAGCGAGATTCTCAACCGCGATACCCGACCCCTTGGCAACACAATCCAGCGGATTGCCGGCAACCTCGCAGGGCACACCGGTAACCTTGGTCAGCAGACTGTCGAGGTTGGAGAGCAGGGATCCGCCGCCGGTAATGATAATGCCCTTATCCATAACGTCCGAAGCTAACTCGGGTGGAGTTTTTTGAAGAACATCCTTCACCGCATTAATAATATCCATAAGCGAAGATTTAATGGCCGCCACAACATCATTCGAGGAAACCATAATGCTCTCGGGCAGACCGGTAATTGTGTTTGAGCCGGAAACCTCCATCTTTTCCTCTTTTTTAGGATTATGAGCCGAGCCAATTTGAATTTTAATCTGCTCCGCCGTCTGCTCTCCAATGATCAGATTGAATTTTTTTCGAATATAATTAGCGATAGCAATATCTATTTTGTTTCCGCCCATTCGAACAGAAGACGAGGCAACAACATCGCCCAGAGAAATCACGGCCACCTCGGTGGTTCCGCCGCCGATATCAATAATCATATTCCCGGATGGAGCGGCGATCGGAACACCTGCACCCAGAGCAGCGGCAACAGGCTTCTTGATGACATAGGTCTGGCGCGCTCCGGCTGAGTTGCAGGCGTCAATCACGGCCCGACGCTCCGTCGAGGTCACGCCGGCCGGAACCGAAACCATAATATCGGGCTTAAAAAGACGGACCTTGCCGGAAACACGATTGATAAAATAACGAAGCATTGCCTCGGTAATCCGATAATTGGCAATCACGCCGTCTTGGAGGGGGGCGGCGGCAATGATGCTCTCCGGTGTTCGGCCAAGCATCTTTTTTGCCTCTTCGCCAATTGCCATCACCTTGTTGTCGGAAACCTGCAGTGCCACCACGCTTGGTTCACTAACAACAATTCCCCTTTTGGGCACATAAACCCGAATATTAGTCGTTCCTAAATCTATGGCAATTTTTCGCACCATCTAGGGTACCATTATTTAATCCGGAAGATCTCCGCTCCCGCCTGGGATAGTTTCCCGTCAATGTTTTCGTAACCCCGGTCAATAAATTCGCACTGGTCAATAACGGTTTCGCCGTTGGCGATAAGTCCGGCAATTACCAGAGCCGCGCCGCCCCTCAAGTCCGAACAAGTCAGGCGCTTGCCTCGCAGCGGGGTCGGACCAAAAATTTGGATAATGTGAGGACTTAAAACCTCGTGCTTCGCCCCCATTTTTGCCATCTCGGAAAGATAGGAAAACCGGCCCTCAAAGATTGTCTCAAAAATTCGGCTTGGGCCGTTTGCCTGCGTCATAAGGGCCGCATAGGGCGATTGAAGGTCGGTGGGGAAACCGGGATACGTCCGGGTATCGATACTGACCGGTTTAAGTTTAGCGTGTTTTTTTACCTCTAAGTATCTTTGACCTTGCCGCGCTAAAATATCGATATCGGCACCTGTGTCTCTTAATTTCTTCAAAACAATCGAGAGATGTTCAGGCACAATGGGGCCAACAATTAATTTGGAGTTAGTTGCCAGCGCCGCCATAAGAAATGTTCCGGCCTCAATCCGATCCGGCACAACAATATGGTCAGCGCCTTTGAGATTACTAACACCCTCGATCGTAATGTCATGGGTCCCGGCACCCCGAACTTTGGCGCCCATCCGGTTGAGGAAGCGAGCCAAGTCGGCAATTTCCGGCTCAGCCGCCGCGACATGGATTCGCGTTGTCCCCGACGAAAGAACAGCCGCCATAATGGCATTTTCCGTCGCGGTCACACTCATTTTATTAAGGGTTATGTCAGCCGCCCTGGGCTTCCCCTTTAAGTGATAGTTGCGGCCGTGGCGCCTAATCTCAACACCCATTTGGGCAAAAAGATCGAGGTGGTCATCAATCGGCCGAGCACCGATTAAGCAGCCGCCAGGTTGACTAAAGTTTACCTCACCAAAACGAGCCAACAGGGGGCCAACCAGTACAATAGAACCCCGAAGCTTTCGCATTAAGCGCGCCTCAGGCTGGTTGTTGTTTATCTGGCGCGGATCAAGGGTGACGGTGTCGCCATCAACCCAAATCTTAACACCAACGCTGCGTAAAATATCCTCCATTCGCCTGACATCTAAAATGTCGGGGACATTGTGAATGGTGGAAGCGGAGTCAGCCAAAATAGCCGCCGGCAGAATTTTAAGCGCCGCGTTTTTTGCTCCACTAACCTTAATTTCGCCGGATAGCTCTTTTCTTCCAACTATTTTAATCTTGCTCATATACTTCCCTCACCTAAGTTTAAATTAGCGCTATGTCGGGCAACTGCGATAGGTTAACTGCTGATATTGTATGGTAATTTTGGCCATAATGCAATATAAAATACCCCGGGCTTGCGCCACAGAGTATTTTTTAACGCCTTGAGGTTGTTGTCGCATCTTGTTATAATTTAAATCAATGAACGATCGCCGGACGAAAAATTTCACCCGGATTGTCATCTCTCAGCTTGCCGTGGCCTCTCTAATGTTTGCGATCGGTCTTGTTATTGTTTTTTACGCTCAGGGTTTTCGTTATGACTGGCAAAAGATGACCCTGATCAAGACCGGCATTCTTTATCTATCGTCGAATCAGAAAAACGCCTCGGTTTACCTTGATGATCAGTTTGTCTCAGCTAAGACGCCCTACAGCCGCAATCTTTTGCCGGGCTACTACCAGATCGAGGTTAAAAAGGATAATTACGTCGCCTGGTTGGCTGTGGCCAAAATTGAACCGGAGATGGTCACCGACTTTCGCGATGTGATTCTTATCCCGAACAGCATCACCCCCGCCCCGCTAAACGACGAAAAGAAGATTGCCCTGTTATCACTGCCGACCGATGTCCTGGCGGTCAACGCCGACAAGGCTCTTGTTTATAATGATCATGAAATCTGGGTCAGTGACATCCTTGTCACCCGCTTTGCCGAACCCATCCAAAAGGCAATCTGGTACCCTGATTATAACCACATTATCTACCAGCAGGGTCAAAAGATTAGAGTAATTGAAAAGAGCGGCTTTAACGACACACTGCTGGTTAAACTAAACCAGAGTACCGTCACCGATCTGGCTGTAGGAGGACGCGGCGAGGAGCTCTATTATCGCGACAACGGCCAGACAATGATGGCCAAGATAAAATAGTCTTTCTGGTTGTCGTGTGGCTTTGTCCCTTGCTCATATTTCTACCGAACACCCGGCAAATCATTTTTAATTTTGTCAGCTGATTGTTTTTCGATGTTGCCAGCCGGATCCGGCGCAACCTGATCCGCCACAACAATCAGGCGGCGCAGGGTAGTGCCCACGGGCGTACAGGTCATAAGTGTCAGAACCGGTTTTCCTCTTGACTCCATCACCGAGATCTCGCTGGGGGCAACGGTTTTTATCTCTTTAACAACGTACTCGTAAGACTTATTGTCATACATTAATCGGACACGGTTTCCGATCACCACGCGTCCCAACAGGGCAAAAACGGTCTTGTAGCTCCCCTTGGACCAGGGCAGATCCGAACTGTGCCCGGTAATAAAAACATTGCCGTTTTCACCGGGCAGAGCTGTGCCCCGAATGTGAATCAGGCCGTTTTGGAGGTTCTGCCGTATCTCCCGCTCCTCATTTTCGACCCGCCAGGTCACGGGGGCAGTGACATCAATCGCTTCAACGCGAAGCTGGTTATTGGCGAGACCGGTGCTTTCGGCCAAGTTTGATGCCCCGTCCCCGCCTGCGCCGGTCCCACCGATCTCGACTTGAGAGGTGACCGCCAGCGGCTGATATTCGCTCCGATACCACCAGGTCAAATTCTGCCAAATATTGGCGAAATTGAAAGCGACAAAAACCGCAACGTATATGAGGACAAAAACCAAAAAAGACCGCCCGAAACGCATCAGCCTGGACCGTCTTTTTTTGTTTCTGGAGGTAAAGAGCAAAACCAGATCCGACTCATTTAAAAGATGATCTTTTTTCATTCCGGCAATACCATTAATTTTATAGCGGGCGGAATTAGTTATTTCTGCTGTTCATACACAGGCAGCGGATATGACATTACCAACTCATCGTCAATTGAAATCTCTACCCAATATACGCCTGGTTTTTCAAAATTGACGCTCACGAGCCCACTGATGATGTTCGCTGGGCTTGTTTCATTTTGTAAAATAAATTCTTGATCAGCAACCTCCGCAACACTACCGTTCAAATCCGGATTTTTAATCGCTATTTTTTGCTTAAATTTACCTTTGCCATAAATCCATCTGTTAGCGATAAAAAATTGTGGGATAACGCCGGTGCGGACAAAGTTATCAAATATACCGATAAAAACAGGCTTGCCGCCTTGTCCTTTGGCAACGCCGTCGCACAAAACAGAAAACTGCAAAATCGGCTTGCTCTTTTCTTCTGCCGCTGGTTGTGTGGTGTTATCTTTTGCCATATTTCTGTGATAAGTCCTTTATAAAATTCTTCTCCACTGGCACGGAGAAAGTGTCAGTTTCCAAAACGGTCATCACCTGTCGGTATTCCACCAAGTTTTCGGTCAGAAGCCGCTCGTTCCGGTTGTTTCTCATCATGTCGTCGTAAAGCTTATGCAGCCGCCAAACCGACTTCCAGACTTCGGGGTCAAAACCATCATTGCCCGGACAAACGACATTGAATCCAAGTTCTTGCGCTTTGTCCGTGCCTATCGCATAACCGTGGGAATAATAACCCTCGGTTAACTGGTGCGCGATATTTCTGTGTTTTGGCACTTTCTTTTTTGCGTCATTGACATCCGCTTCCTCAACGTCCTTATCTTTCAAAAGACCGCTCATGTGCAAGAGGTCAGAGGCGTATTGTTTTGCGCTCTGTATCGCGCGGTCATACTGTCCAAGCACCTTGAGATCGATCTTCTCAATCAGCGGCATGTATTTCAGAGCTTTTTCCTGATTGTCTTCAGTCAGTCCTTCAATGACCTTCAACGCGTCTTTAATGGATAGCGCCGACACCTGCATTGTTCGCCCGTATTCATCGGGTATGCGAATTTGAGGGTCAATTGGTCCAAGTTCCGATGAAGGCCCCATCAAAAGCGTGTCCGCACCCAAAGAAAGCAAAGTTGCGGCACTTTTTGCGTAGTAGGGAATGATTACATTAAATTGCGTGGCGTATTGCCTGCACCAGCGCGACATATTGAAAGCTTGGTCGGCAAATCCACCGGGACTTAACAAAAAGAGATCGAGCTTTTCTTGTTTGCCGACTTCTTGCAAGAGTTCAAAAAAAATTTCCGCATGTTGCGCGTCCAAAGTGTCGTGAGAATAAAACACGAAAACTTTGGAGCCACGTTTTTGCTGAATGTTCTTGATAAGCTCAATTCGTGCCTGCCGCAAACTGTTTTCAAAATTTTGGTTATGCTGGCTACGCTTTTGATTTAGCTCAATGGAGACTGGCAACGAAGCGCCCTCACCGCCTTCTTCCGGTTTTCTTGGGGCTGGCTCCGTTAGTTCCAGTTTTTTCGGTTGTTTTGGATCATTGCTCATATCGGATTTCGTTATTGGCAGACGGGTAATAATATGGGTTCACCTGACGCAAATAATCATCAAGGGGGTTATCATTCTGCGGATAAGGCAGTGACTTGCCCTGATATTTATCTCTGTATGCGTCATAAAGCTCGCGGACGTTTTTCTTTCCACTTTCCGCCGCCGGTCTATCTTTCTGATCGGAAGCCAAAAAGTCCGCGTAAGAGCAGCTAAACGCCTCGCAAAATTTGAGCAGTTCTTCAACTGTAACCTTGCGCTTTCCTTGTTCTATTGAAGTAACCGCTCCGCGGGACAAACCGACTTTTTCTGCAAGTTTCTCCTGCGTCATGCCGGCCTTTTGGCGGAAATCCTGTATTTTCTTGTAGAGATTTGGTGCCGTGCTCATATAAATAACCTTATTATGTAAGTAATGTAGCAAATTCAAACAAGCGTGTCAAGTTTTTCTACAAATATACTGGAATAACTAGATTTCGGCCAAAACTTGCGTGATTTTACGTTCCATCAGCTCAATCAGACGGCGGTTGGCGGCGATGATTTCTTCTTCCTTTTCCGCCTCGGCGACGAGCTGTTTTTGGACTTCAAGCGTTGGGAGCGGGATTTTATATTTTTTTACAAAGTCAGGCGATACTCGTTGAAGTCCACCTGTACCAGACATTCGTGCTTTGCCTGATTCTCTAAAATCATCACTGGAAGTAAAGCCATATACAATTTCGGGCAATATCCGTTCTGAAGCTCGTAAAACGATAAACTCACTGGAGCCAAACCCAATACCATTTTTTAGATTCCGAGCTATACCGGCTTTTCCGTTTTCAAAACAGGGGGTAACTTTCGCGAGGAGCACGTCGTTGTCTGCAAAATAAGTATAGCTACCAGAAACATCAGATAAATTCTTTATCTGTTTTGCTTCAAATTGCATTGAATTTTCTGATATATCTGCCATAGGCACAAAAGATACTTCTGTCTTTGCAGGCAACTTTGCAATCTGACTTTTCTTGGGATTGATTTCGCATACCTCTCCTAACTCCACCCACTCAACGTCTTTTAACTTTCTAAGCGACTGGCCAAAATAGCGTCTCTCTCTCTCTAGATTTTTGATAATTTCTTTGGCGTGCTTGATTGCGTTCTGCTTGACCTCAATCTGCTCGACAATTTCCTTTTGGATTTCGAGTGGTGGAAGTGGGATTGTGTACGGAAATAAGGATGCGCGCGTAATTTGCGGCTGTGCTGAACCAGTAATCGTCTGTCTAAAATCCCCCTGTTTCAAAATGTAGTATAAAAACTTTTTGTTGAGGCATTCATCTTTTGGTTTAACAACCATCGCATTGCCAGTAATCCAGGACTTCGGCTCGGAAAAATTTATTGTCCCACAAGTCGCACCGCGACAGGTGACAAGCACCTCCGCATCTTCGTGATTATATTTGTCGTAATAGCCGATGACACCATTCGCACCAAAAACTTTATAAGGACCAGATTCTTTAATGTCCTTTGAGGTAATTGTTTTCGGTTGATACATTTCACAAATTTCACCCAATGCTACTATTGGCCACTTTTCATTTTTCCGAGCTACAATTTCTTTATATCGTTCGCTAGTTAAACTGTATCCACCATTTTCAGCGATTTTTTCTTTCTTTACCCAAAGGGCGAGATTGCTCTCGCCCGCCTTCGCCGAGGCTTCGGCGGGCAAGTATTTCTTGCCGTTCTTCCATGCGTCTAAAACAGCCAGGGCTTCCGGTGAGTCGTTTTTATCAATCTTTCGTCTTTGCGCGCCGAGATCAAAGCCGTCGTTTTCTATTTTCACGAACAAAAGCTCGTTGCTCTTTTTCGCAAGCTGATTATCAAAAAAGAGAATGCTCGTTTTTACGTTACCTTTGCCGCCGGGCTTGGCAAACACGCCTTGCGGTAGAGAAACAACGGCATACAGACCATCTTCAACTAATTTCTTCCGCAATTCTTTATATGCCGAGTCGTTTCGGAAAATGACACCTTCGGGAACAATAATACCGGCACGTCCTTTGATGTTGAGGTGTTCCAAAATATAATCAACAAACAATACTTCACTGCGGGTGGCTTGCACGGAAAAACGCTTGTGTGGGCGAATCCCGCCTTTTGGTGTCATAAACGGCGGATTGGCGAGAATGACGTCAAAAGTATCATCCCAGCGATCCTCATACGTCAGTGTGTCGTATTCGTATATTTTCGGATTGGGGAAATGGTGCAAATACATATTCACGATGGCAATTCTCATCATCCCCGGATCAATGTCGTAACCCACAAAATTACTCATCATCTTTTGCTTTTCTTCCGGTGAGAGGCGTTTTTCCGCACTCGTTGGCTCTCCGGTTTGGTCATTCTTGCCGTCGTGCTGGCGCAAAATGTGTTTGTACGCGGAAATCAAAAATCCGGCCGTGCCGCAGGCGGGGTCTAAAATCGTTTCGTTTTTCTTTGGGGCAACAACCTCAACGATAAAATCAATGATATGGCGCGGCGTGCGAAATTGTCCGGCTTCTCCCGATGTACCGACGACATTCAGCAGGTATTCATAGGCGTCGCCCAAATCCTCGCTGTGGTCAAAAGTAAATCCGTCAATTTCTTTCAGAAACAAATTTAATGTTTGAGCGTCGTTATAGGGCAAGGCCGCACCCTTAAAAATATCCTTGAAAAGCTGGGGGATGTGCGGATTTTTGGACATATTCGTAATGGCTTGTACATACAGATCAAGCCGCTCGGCGCCGGAAAGCCGCTTGTCTAAAAGTTTGGTCCAGCTGTATTTTTCAAAACCATTGGCAAAAAATCGCGTCTGTCCGCCAAGCTCCTGCGATTCCTTATCCATATCGTCCATGAACTTATAAACCAGCGCGGTGGTGATTTGCTCCACTTGCGCCTTTGGATCAGGAACTTTGCCGACAAGGATTTGCCGGGCAGAGTCAATTTTTCGTTTTGTAGTAGCGTCTAACATAGTTATCTCATGTATTGATTAACTGACACATAATCTTTTACATATTCCGGCACAGTTTCGCGCCAGCCGTTCAGCGCCTTAAACTCCTGCATGGAAAATCCAGGATACACGTTCAACTCGGCAAAATGCTTGCTGTTGATGATTTCGCGGAAGCGATCATCGGCAACATACGCTTTCAGATAGTTTCGGATATACGGCACATACTTACTTTCAGGCTTGTAGATTGAGATAAACTTCTCAACTTCTTCTTCTAGTTTTTCGTCTTTGGATTTGAAAGCGTCAATCAAGCCGAATACTCGCTCCAAAAATTCACGCCACGATAAACGGCGGTCAAGGTTTTCGCTCTTGCGGATTTTCTCAAGATTCAGGAATAACTGGGGTTTGTCCTCGTATTTGTCGCGTAAGATTTTTACCGCTTTTTCCCATTGCTCTTGATTGACTGCCTCCTTTACTTGTTCGTCATTCTGGATTTTCTTTCTCGCTTCCTCAAAAAGTTTTCGGTCAACCTTCATTCCTTCGGTGCCGATTGGCGTTTCGGTTAGTTGCTTGATTTTGTCAGGGTCAAAAATTTCAAACTCATCAATATCAATGGGACCGGGGCCGTCTCCGCCGGGGCCACCTTTTTTGATCGGTAATTTTAATGCCTCGTCGTAGTCAAACTTTTCTTCAAAGTATTCAAAGTTGGCGAAGAAATCGAAAAACTTGAATTTGTCTTTGATGACTTTTCGCACTTCGCCGTCCTCGTTTTTGTATTCAAAGGTGAATTTGCGCGTGCCTCGTCCTTTCATCTGCACAAAATCAGTCGGCGAGAATACAGGGCGCAGGAGAGCAAGGTTCAAAATATCCTCGCAGTCGTAGCCGGTCGTCATCATACCGACGGTAACGCATACCCTTGTTTTGCTTGATTTGTAGCCGGGCAAAAATTTTGTATGGCCATTGAGATTATTGTTGGCGAAGTTGATCGGCATTTGTTGGGAGTCCTGAATGTTTGAGGTGATTTGAATGGCAAAATCGGAATTGTATTTATCCGGCCATACTTGGTGAGCCATCTGATTTAAGGTTTGCGTAATCTTGGAAGCGTGCTTTTGGCTGACGCAAAAAATAAGCGTTTTACCCATCTCGCCGCTTATTGGGTCTTTGAGGGCATTTTCAATAATGGATTTACAAAATACCTGATTTGTTTTGTCGGAAAAGAATTTTTTCTCAAAATCGCGTTGGAAAAAAGTTTCTTCGGTTTCTTCGCCTTCCTTGTTTTCCACCATAACGGCATAGCCCTTTTCCGAAAGAAGCTCCGTTGTAATGTCGGTGCGAGCGTCAACGGCAACAGGATTAATGAGGAAGCCGTCTTTTACGCCGTCAAGCAAGGTATATCTGAATGTCGGCTCACCGCTCGGACAGCCAAAAGTTGTGTAGGTATCCAATAACTGCCTGCGTTCCCAGGCGCGCGGATCGTTTGTTGAAAGTTTTTGAGGATCAACATTTTTTAGATAATCTTTTGGCGTTGCAGTAAGTCCAAGTTTATAGCCGACAAAGTATTCAAAGACGGCGCGGCTGTTGCCGCTGATTGAGCGGTGCGCTTCATCGGAAATAATAAGGTCAAAATCCGTCGGTGAAAAAAGTTTTTTGTACTTGGCTTGCGAGGCAAGACTTTGAACGGTTGAAATAACGATGTCCGCTTTTTTCCAATCATCGCGATTTTGCTTGTAAACAACAGATGTGTAGTCGTTTTTTAGATAGCGGACGAAATTTTTGTACGCCTGATCTTCAAGCTCCAGACGATCTACCAAAAACAAAATTCTTTTCGCGTTGCCGGTTCGCAAAAATAGTTTGATGACAGCACCGGAAACAAGTGTTTTCCCTGTGCCGGTCGCCATTTCAAAAAGAAAGCGGTCATTTCCGGCTTCCGCGCTTCTTTGCAGAGCTTGGATCGCTTTAAGCTGATACGGACGCAAAATTCGCAAACCCTCGTCGTAGAGATACTGGGCTCTTTTCGCTTCATCTTGATAACGAGGGTCGTCTTTGAAATTTGGATTTTGCGTCGTGGCAATGTAATCCGCTTCAACTTTGTCGTCGGCAAGGCGTTTGTTGTCCGGCGTAAATTCCAAGCGGTGCAAGAGTGATTCTTGTGTCGGAAATTCTGTGATAATTTCGGGATTGCCTCGTTCTAAATCCCAAAAGTAGTGAAGATTGCCGTTTGAAAGCAAGACAAATCGGGCATTTTGGGATTGAGCGTAACGGCGCGCCTGTTCTTTGCCGTCGAGCGGGTCTTTTTCCTCTTTTTTCGCTTCCAAAACGACAAATGGAAATCCTTTTTCGTCGAGGAGCAGAAAATCAATAAATCCGCCTTTGGTACTTTCAAAATCCTCACCAAAAGCGTCTATATCTTTCTTGGCGATTTTTACGTTTGGCTCAAGCTGGATATTTGCCTCTCCTTTTTCGTCATCAAAAAATCGCCATCCTGCTTCTTCAAGCAGTTTGTTTATTTTTATGCGCGCTTTTGCTTCCTTAGTGTTTACCATAGAGTTGTTTAAGTGAGTTGTCCGCGCTCACATTAAGCGCACGAGCAATTTTTGTAAGTGTTTCAGCGGTTGAGTTTATTCCACGGGCAGAGGGGCACAAAGAGCGTCGATAAGTAGTCCTAAGTCCTCTATAAAATCAGCAGGCAACACTTTGCACCACCGAATCGGTTAGGGGGAAATCGGAAAGCTTAATATTGGTGCCAGAGGAGGGACTTGAACCCTCAAGCCTTGCGGCACGCGATTTTGAGTCGCGCATGTTTACCGGTTTCATCACTCTGGCGCACAGTCGCAAGATAAATTTTAACACAAATGTCAGCTTCGTTCAATCTTTAGCGGCCGATCCCCGGTCAGATCAAAAATCTCCGAGGGTTTAGGATGAGGAATCCGACCGCCATCGATAATCAGATCGATGCTCTCCCACTCGTCGCGGGCGAATTGCGCGCGAACATCTGCAAGAGTTCCGGCGGGCGGCAAACCGGCCTTATTGGCCGAGGTTTGAGCCAAGATTAATCCGGATTGCCTGGCGATGGCCAGAATTAACTCGCTCCCGGGCACTCGAAAGGCGACCGTACCACCCTGCTGGCAAAGCCCGCAAACAGCTTGCGCCGATTTGAGCGGCACAATAAAGGTGTAGCGCCCCGGTATCCTGGCCGCCGCAAAATCCCGGGCCAAAGGCGAGAGATGAGCAACCCTTTCTGCCCCAACCAGATCGGCAAAGACGACACCGACCGGCTTGGAGAGAAGCCTCGCCTTAAGATGGAATATCCTCTCTACCGCCCTATCATTCCCGGCATCAGCCATGAAACCATAGATCGTATCAAAGGGAGCCAAAACGACCCTGCCCGATTTTAACACCCGTGACGCTTGCGCCGCTATCTCATTAATATTATTTTCCGTCAACTTGAGGCGCTTCATCTTGGACATGATCCATTGTTATCGTTAAAACATTCTACTATAATTATTACCAGGCACTATTATAATTATATGCCATTCTAAAATAATTATGAAGGGAGGCTTATGGCCGAAAAGCTGGATGAGATCAATTTTGAATCACAGGACAAGCGGCGGATCATCGACCACATTGAGGACTTTAGCAATGACTGCCTTAATGCCTGGAAACAAACCACCGAAATTGCCCTGCCCCTTGATTACCAATCCCTGAAAAAAGTTGTCCTCTTGGGTATGGGCGGTTCGGGTATCGCCGGCGAGACCATCAAAGAGCTGCTCTACGATTCGCCGCTCGCGATTGAAGTTATTCATGACTATGATATCCCCGGCTATGTTGATGCCAACACTCTCGTTGTTGCCAACTCTTACTCCGGCAACACCGAGGAAACGATAATCGGCCTTGAGAACGCTATTGAAAAGGGGGCGAAGATTATCGCCCTGACTACCGGCGGAAAGTTGGCTGATCTGGCCCACCGTCACAGCTTTCCTCTGGTTCACTTTGGCTACGACTCTCCTCCCCGAATGGCCTTTGCCTACAGCTTTACCCTTCTCCTGGCTATCTTTGTCCGGCTCGGGCAGTACCACCTCCCTCGACACTATGAAGACATCTGCCACCAGGTTAGAGGGTTGACTGAATCTTTCCGCTACGAGGCGCCCCTTGAGAATAATCCGGCCAAGAAGCTGGCCGGAGCTCTTTTCAATAAAATGCCGATAATCTGCGCCACCCCGCTCTTAAGGTCCATTGGACTCCGTTTCAAATGCCAACTCAACGAAAGCGCCAAGGCCCTTGCCCTGGTTGAGTTTTTACCCGAGATGCACCACAACGGAATCGAGGGCTTCCTTACCCCCAAGATTCCCCGCCACTACATAATTTTGCGTTCAAAATATGATCGGGACCGAAACAAGCTCCGCGCCGATATTACCGCCGAGATTATTAAAAAAAGTGGTTTTGATTATAGCGAACACACTCTCAGCGAAGCCGCCGATCCTCTGGCCGAGCACCTCGCTCTGGTTGTTTTTTGTGACTATGTCTCCTATTATCTGGCCATCCTCAACGGTGTCGATCCGGACGTGATCGATAACATTAAATACCTAAAAAGTAAATTACAACATTAGTAATTTCGGTGAATTTGTAGTTTTGTAGGAGATTGTTAACTCGGAGGGAAATGTTTAAGACGCCACAAAAGAAGCCTTTACTTTTATGTATTCTTGACGGATGGGGTCTCGCCCCCGATTGGGGCGGCAACGCCATCTCCCAAGCTAAAACGCCCAATTTTAGCAAGGCCTGGAAAAGTTATGCCTCGACCTCAATTCTGGCCTCCGGCGATGCTGTCGGCCTGCCCACCAATGCTCCGGGCAACTCCGAGGCGG
Organism: Patescibacteria group bacterium; assembly: GCA_038078835.1. GTDB lineage: Bacteria > Patescibacteriota > UBA1384 > XYA2-FULL-43-10 > 1-14-0-10-43-13 > JBBTQI01. Next base: position 50,145 of record JBBTQI010000012.1, read on the forward strand.
GACACTTGAATATCGGTGCCGGCCGCGTTATTCATCAGGATATTACTCTGATTGATTCCCAGATTGATGGCGGCGCTTTTTTCAGCAATGCTCGAATTATCAAAGCAATTGAGCACGCCAAAGAGAACCACTCCGGCATTCACCTGATCGGCCTTTTATCTAAAACCGGTACCCACAGCCACATCCGCCACCTTTACGCCCTCTTGGTAATGATGCGGCAAAAAGATTTCCGCCGCGTTTATATCCATCTCTTCTCCGATGGCCGAGACTCGGAGCCGACTGCCGGATTAAACATGGCCAAGGAAGTTGAAGCCAAAATAGCCGAGATAGGCATTGGCCGGATTGCCTCAGTCGGCGGACGTTTTTACGGTATGGATCGCGATAATCGCTGGGGTCGCCTAGCCCGAGCATACAACCTGTTGGTTAAGGGCGAGGGCAATGCCTTCCCCTCGATTGAATCAGCTTTTCGCACCTCATACGACCAGGGCATCACTGATGAATTCATTGAGCCGCGGCTGATCGCTAGCAAAACCGAATCCAGAGTAACGATCGGCGATAACGATACCGTCATCATCTTTAACTTCCGCGGCGATCGCGTTCGCCAGATTACCCAAGCCTTCTTAGATGATAAGGTTCCCGCCTTCCCCGATCGCCTTAAACTTAAAAATATTCATTTAGCTACCTTTGTTATTTATGATGAAAACCCCCACTCCGCTCAAGTTTTCTCGCCCGAGAAGATTAACAACCCCCTGGCCAAGGTCTGGTCAGCTCGGGGACTGAGGCAATTTCACACCGCCGAGACCGAAAAGTATCCTCATGTCACCTACTTTTTTAACGGCGGGGTCGAAAAACCCTTTCCGGGCGAGGATCGCCTGCTCATCCCCTCGCCTCGACACGTTAAAACATATGATTACCTGCCGGAAATGAGCGCAACCAAGGTTACCAATTCCCTCCTCTTTGCCATCAAAAGCAACGTTTATGATTGTCTGGTTGTCAACTTCGCCAATCCGGATATGGTCGGCCACAGCGGCAATCTTGGCGCAACCGTTCAAGCCGTTGAGCATGTCGATAAGTGCCTGGGCCCGATTCTCGCTGAAATAATTAATCATGACGGCACCGCTCTGATTTTTGCCGATCATGGCAACGCCGAACAGATGATCAACCCGGAGACCGGTGAGGCCGACACGGAGCACACCACCAACCCTGTTCCCTTTATCGTTGTCGGCAACAGAAGCTACAACCAGAAGATCAAGGTGCAAAATGACGGCATTCTCGCCTCAATCGCCCCCACTGCTCTGGATTTAGCAGGTCTGCCCAAGCCCGAAGAAATGCACAACGCCTCTCTGCTCATTAAGGAAGAGATCTTAAATGCCACACCGAATTCTATTTATAGTTGAGGGGCTGGGTTTAAGTTCGACCTGGCCCGGTAATGCCCTGCTGGCGGCCAGACCGCGCACTTTTTTTAATCTTTTCAACCATCACTCACGTCATATCTTACAAACCTGCCCGGCCGGCGACCGTCATCTTTCCGGCCTGGCTGATCCGAACTTCACTCTCGCCGCTATTGGCCGCGGCGTTAGCGGCAAGTCAAACCAAGATCGCCTTGATGAATTAATACTTTCTCATACTTTTTATGATAACCCGACCTTAACCGATGCCATACTCTGGACAAAGCGGCACTTCTCCTCTCTCCACACAATCACCACTCTCTCTGAGGATAATATCTTTGGTAAACCGGATCACCTTGAGGCCATAATCCAACTGGCAAAACAAAAATCGATTGATCGGCTCTATCTTCACCTTATACTGTCCCAGAATAAGCCCGATCGGGCCGGCCTTCTAAAACAGGTTGCTATCACGCAAAAAATACTGGAAAAGAAGGGTCTTGGTGAGATCGCCACAATCTCGGGCCAGAATTATTTTAAGACAGCAAGCTCCGAGCGTTTTGTCGACACCCTTTGCGGCCGCGGGTTGCGCGCCCTCTCAATTGAACAGGTCCTCGCTCGGGCAGAGAAAAACAATCAAAACCTCTCTGACTTGTCGCCAGCTTACCTCATTAATAACCATACTCCGGTTGGGATCCTGCGAGACTTTGACTCCCTTCTCTTTACTGACTCGGCGCCGCTCATACTGAAACAGTTGATCTTCTCTCTCGCCGCCGGCCGGCGGCGGCACACCGCCAAGTCTCTCCTGATTACCACCTTTTTCCCGCTTCCCCTGCTCTCAAAATCAAAAGCGGGTTTCGCTTTTGATGATAAAATAAGCGAAAATTTAATCTCTATTCTCACAGAGAACGGTTTTCGGGTAGCTATAATTAGTGAGGGCAACCGCCTGCCAACCCTCAGGCAATATCTTTTCCCTGGCGCTTCGCCGGACGAACTTTTTGTTCCCACAACGGCGGATTCACGCCGCTATATTAGTAATGCCGCTGGAATTATTGATGAGATTGCCCGGAAATTCGTTGAAGCGGCTGAGAGCAAAAAGTATGATTTTGTCATACTTGATCTGCCCTACTTGGTAAACTTAGCTCAAAGCGCTAATTTTGCCACCCTGGTGCGAGCGGTCCAGATAGTCGATGAGTTTATGGGCAAACTGGTCAAATTTTGCCGAAAACAAAACTCCGAGATCTTTATCACCGCCAATGCCGGCAAGGTTGAGGCCTTACCGAACGAGGATCGGCGCTGGCTTAATCTGGCCACGACCAATCCGGTTCCTTTCATCTTTGTCGACCCCAAACTGCCCGAGGCCCGCCCGATTGATATTAATCTCCAACTGCCGGTCAGCGAACTAATCCGGCTCCGTCACTCTCTGGCCGATATTACGCCGACAATTCTCGCGCGCTTTGGCCTCCCCGTCCCAGACGCGATGACCGGCCGTCCCCTCCTTTTTTAGGATGCCCCCCTGCTTGTGTGTGCGGAGGCTGAGATACATTGGTAACAAATCTGGTATGATTACTGATCAAAACCA
>JBBTQI010000013.1:0-7977 GCA_038078835.1 Patescibacteria group bacterium
CGGATGTACCTTTAATCACTAATTTAACTGTCTAAAAAAACAGGGGCTTGACAATAAACTATCAGTCCAAACCTCTGAGTCTTTCCAGTTATCCAGTTTTATGTCGTTAAAACTCGGCATATTGAACAGTTAATTCTGACCTGATTAATATTATTTATCAGGAACTTATGCCCGGCACCGGAAATCCCCCCGTCATTGCCCCTACTTCCTCTTTGATCTCGGCCAACTCGGCCTCATTCCCCATATTTTCCGAGACCTTATGGAAGAGTTCGGCGATCCACTGCATCTCGGCGATTCCCATCCCCCGCGTTGTCAGGGCCGCCGTGCCAACGCGAATACCGGATGTCACCATGGGCGGTTGCGTATCCCCCGGCACGCCGTTTTTGTTGACAGTAATGCCGGCCTTACCCAACGCGTCCTGGAAATCTTTGCCGGTTAAGCCCTTACTCCGCAGATCAACCAGAATGAGATGGTTGTCGGTCCCGCCGGAGACCAGGTCAAAGTCAAAGGACATCAGGGTTTCGGCAAAACACTTCATATTGTCTAAAACGTTCTGGATATATCTTTTAAAGTCCGGCCGCAGGGCCTCGCCGAAAGCCACCGCCTTGGCCGCAATAACGTGTTCCAAGGGACCGCCCTGCAGCATTGGGAAAACAGCCTTGTTAACCTTCTTGGCCAACTCCTCATCATTTGTCATAATAATGCCGGAGCGGGGACCGCGCAAGGTCTTGTGCGTTGTTGACGTTACAATATCGGCAATGCCGATTGGCGAGGGGTGAAGGCCGGTTGCGACCAGACCGGCAATGTGGGCAATATCGGCCAAGAGATAAGCCCCAACCTCGTCGGCAATCCGGCGAAATTTTTTAAAATCGAGTTGGCGAGGATAAGCAGAGTAGCCGGCCATGATAACCTTGGGCTTAATCTCTTTGGCGATCTCTTTAATCTTGGCATAATCAAGCAGGCCGGTTTTTGGATCCAAGCCGTAGCTAAATGATTCATAGAGCTTACCGGAGAAAGAGACCTTGGCGCCGTGAGTGAGATGACCGCCGGCGTCCATGGCCTGACCCAAAATCCGCTCGCCCGGCTGCATCACCGCGGCGTAAGCGGCCATATTGGCCGAGGAGCCGGAGTGGGGCTGGACATTGGCAAACTTACATTTAAATAATTTTTTCAGCCGTTCAATCGCCAAACTTTCCGCCTGATCGATACACTCGCAGCCGCCGTAGTAGCGGCGACCGGGATAACCCTCGGCGTATTTATTGGTCAGAACCGAACCTGTCGCCTCGAGAACGGCCGCCGAAACATAGTTCTCCGAGGCAATCATCTCCAGCCCCTCAGTCTGGCGCACCTCTTCGCATTTGATAATGTCATGCACGGCCTTATCCGCCTTCTTTAGTTCCATCCAAGCTCCTTCTTTATCCTCTTGATCTCATCTTTGTCTTCAATCAGCTTACCCTTAAATATCTTAAAAAGTAACGGGATAACACCGCAATCGACACATTTGCCCCAATTACACCCACCATTTTGGAGATGCTCTTGGCAAATTTTGACCTCTTGCTCAAAAAATTCTTTATTTGATTTCATTGGAAGGGAACTTCCTGCTCAAAAGACTCCTGGTGATCGCCAAAACTTGGGCTTCAACCTCATCCTTCGTCCGCTCACCATTCACAATTATGATCTTATTTGCTTTGTCGGCAGCTAACTTTTCATAGTTTCGCCAGACTTTTTTGAGTTTCTTAACTTCCTCAAAAAGCTCAAAGTGGGCCCGCGACTTGCCAATTCGTTCAATACAGGTCTCCGGGGCAACCTTAAGAAGTATCGTTAAATCAGGCAGAATAAATTTATCATTAATACACTTTAGCCAAACTTGGTTCAACTCCAGAGCACCAAAAGCAATGGAGGAGAAAGCGTAGCGGTCAGAGATGATAATGTGTCCCTTCTCTAATTGGGGAATAACACTGTGAATAAGATGATGGGACCGATCAGCCGCAAAAAGCAGCTGGAATCCCTCCGGCGGCAAAGACCATTGCTTGGTTAAAATTCCCCGAATCAAACCGCCGACAATGTTATTCGTTGGCTCTTTGGTGTCAAGCGCCCTGTATCCAAGTTCGTTTAAGCTCTTTTTCAAACGCTCAACCTGGGAAGAGGAACCTGCCCCATCCAGCCCCTCAAAAGTAATAAATAACCCTGGATAGTTATGCCTGATCATCTTTTTCCCGTTGAACCAAATCTTTTTTCTCCTCTTTCGCTTTCCGATAACTCTGTAACTTCGCGAACAGTTGGCCTCTCTATTTTCTGGACAAGAACCTGGGCGATTTTATCACCCTTTTTGATAACATAATCGGTTTTTCCCAGGTTCACCAAGCCGATGCTATAATCACCTCGATAATTCGCATCAAAAACACCGCCGATAGTTTTTATCTCCCTTTTGGCAACTCCGCCCTTATCCCAAATCAGGGCGGCATATTCGTTTGGAAACTCTAATGCGACTCCGGTTTCCACCCAAGTGCTCTGCCCCGGCTTGACCACATACTCTTTAAGGCTTCTTAGGTCCATGCCGGCATCCCCGGCCAAGGCATAACTCGGCAAAACAGCATTAGGATGAAGTTTTTTGGCCTTAATCTCCATAGCGGCAACACAAATAACATCCTATTAATATTACCTCTTGCCAAGTACTCTGTTTAATAACAGAATAAGCTACTTTGATTTTCTTTGCAAATCCTGACACTATGGCATATAATATCGTTAGAATTAACAATTGGAGGCGGTATGAAAAAGAGCTCTTATTATATATTAGCGACTTGGGGAATTGCGCTTGTGGTAACTTTGTTAAATTTTGATCTCTCCTTGGCCGCAAATCAGGCCCGGCAACAAAACCGGTTTGCAGACAAGTGCACTCAAGCTCAGGAGCGAGTCACTACTCGTCTCAACAATCACAATACTATTTACGACAAACACCACAACGCCTACAACAACCTGATTACCCGCCTGGAAACTTTCATCACCAAAGCAAAAGCGGCCGGATACGATACGGCCAAATTGGAGCAGGATGTGGCCGAACTAAAAACCAAGGTGGAAAAATTTGTCGCCGACAACAACCAGTACGCCCAAACACTCACCCAATTGCAAACCGGCACCTGCAATCAAGGCGAAACTACCTTCAGGGACTCGTTGACTCAAGCGCGAACACAAGTTAAAGCAATGCACGAAGGCGCTCAAACGATTCGCGCCTTTATTCGGGAAACGATTAAGACCGGCATTGCGGTTATCAGGGCTCAAACGCCCGCTCAAAACGCTAATTGATCCGTTATTATCTTCGGATTTAATCCGAAAACCTAGCACAAAGGAGAGAAAATTATGGAAGGAGAAAACACCGCAACAAACACGCCGACACCGGCAAAGGCAAACCGGTCAAACGTACTGATCGCGATTATTGTTTTTGGTATCATTGTCGGATCAAGTACCTATCTTGCTCTGGTTAACTACACCGACCTGATTGCCAAACCCAAACGCGAAGGCGATATTGATCCGATCACGGAGATCCTACTGATGAAGCAAAATCGCGCCAAAACCGGCACCGAGCAGACCGAGGCTGATTCCGGCGCCACGGACACAAGCAGCAGTATCGATTTCGACGCGGAAGCCGCTGCTCTGGACACAACTCTGGACGAGATTGATGATAACAATTTGGCCGAATCAACTCTCGCCGATATTGACGCCGATCTCTAGTCCCCCGCATAGAGTTTCGAAACAAAAATATCCGCAGAAAACGGATATTTTTGGTGGAACATTAAGTGTTCTAATTACCGCGCTAAGCGTGGTGGGCCTGTACAGACTCGAACTGTAGACCTCTACAATGTCAATGTAGCGCTCTAACCAACTGAGCTACAGGCCCGTCTTGTTCGCCAAGGTAAATATTATCAGATTCGGCCGACTGTTTCAACTGTATTTTGTGGTCATAAAAAGATTTTTGTGATATATTTGACTTCAGTTTGGCCGCTTAGCTCAGTTGGTAGAGCGTCGCATTCACATTGCGAATGTCACAGGTTCAAGTCCTGTAGCGGCCACCACGCTTAGCGTGGTGGAAGCGGCGCTCAGCGCCACGCCACTTCATCCGTTTAGCGATAATTAAATATTCAGTTAAAATCATCAGGCGAGGGTTTTTGTATTAAAAGCAAACAAAAAAAGAGGTTTTTAGCCTCGGTGTAAACAGGCGGGGCCGGACGGCCCCGCCGGGGTCAGTATGCGGACGAGAGTGAGGCATCAAGCCCCACTTCGTAGTACGTGTGGTTCTGGTGCCTGCGGAAACACCAGGGAGGAGCGCTGATACAGATAGTTCGGGCAGCTCCAATGGTAATACATGGCGCCCCACCAGACCATCTCCGGCATCGTCGGCTCGCAACAGCTGGTTACCTCATCCGTTGACTGCATCAGAAAGCGATCAATGGAATTGGCGACACTGTTGTTGCCGTCAAACCTGGCAACCCCGGCAACCACCTCGAGCTCGAGGCGCGAGATCGTCACCGGCAAACTCGGCATGTGCCTGATCTTGCTTTGGCACATACTTCCCCCTCCATACCCCTTTTGCCTCCTTTGAGTACACGGTCCTAACACTTCTTATAGCACAGTAAATTAGCGCTGTCCAGACAAAATAATACTCCGACATTATCGGAGTATTATTTTTTATGACAGCGTATGATTTTTTCTTACTCTTTCTTTTTGGTACTAACCTTCAACTTCTGAACTTTTTCCGGTTTAGCTTTAGGAATAGTGATCGTTAGCACCCCCTGTTCCATATCGGCGGCGGCCTTATCGGCAACCACATCGGCCGGCAAACTAAAACTGCGCGAGAACGCACCCGAGAAGGTCTCGTGATAGTGATACCCCTCCTCCTTTTCCTCTTTCTCCTCCTTCTTTTCACCGGAGATTGTAACGATGCCATCCGAGGAAACCTCAACATCAACCTCTTCCTCGGCTAGGCCGGGCAGTTCCGCCTTGATAAGGAAATCCTCTTTGCGCTCTTTGATGTCAACTTTCGGCATAGCCGGCCCGGCTGTCCGCGGCGTGATCACGCTGTCGGAAAGCAGGCGATCGACGGCATCGCGCAATGAGATAGACTCGCGAAAAGGCCGCCAGGGCTCCAGCATATCCATATCGCTCTCCTCTCTGAGCGCCGCCTTGGCGCTCTTACTAACCTTAATTTTTACCTTGTCATCTTCATCGTATTCGTTCTCTGGGGATTGAGCAAGGCAGAAGATCTCCTCGAAAGCGCGATCGAAAAACTGGCAAATCGAGACCGCCAGCGGCAAGGAGGGTAAATAGCGGCCTTGCTCCAGGGCAATAATTGATTGGCGAGAGATCCCGAGTGCCTCCGCCAACTCCTCCTGGCTTAACGTCATCTCGCGTCGAAGATCCCGCATTCGATTTTCGATTTCCGTTTCTTCCACATTTAAAATGTAAAGCTTCCTTTACATTTTGTCAAGATCTATATAAACCGATCGTGGTTTTGCGGCCAAGATTGATTGTCTCTGCCGTTTTTATCGGTTGGCGCTTTCTGAATTTAAAAGAGAGAACAACGACCCGGGTTTCAGTCCCGATCGCTTCAAAAAACCACTTCTCAGCGCCTGCCAAAGTACTGTTGATCAGATAGAGATAGACAACATTGATCCGAGACAATTCGTTTTCCAAACGCTTAAAATCACCAAAGACGATCCTGATCCGTTTGCGCTGACCCCAGAGAAGAACGTTGATCCTGGCGATCAGGTAGGCATAAGGTGAACGCTCAATGCCAAGACCGCGAGCGTCAAACTCCCGTGCCGCAATGATTAAGCTCCGGGCGTTGCCGCAGCCCAGATCAACGAGCAGTTCATCCGGCTTGAGGCTGGCAAGCCGGAGCGAATCCCGAATCGCACGCGGAGCGGCATAAACCGTTGGTGCGCCTATAATAGTCGCCAGCAACAAACTGCCTTGCCAAAAAAGGATGAAGAGGGACACGAAAAGCGCTGTCATCATTACCCACATACGAATATTATACCAGCACCAAATATTTTGGTATAATCAAAAAGTAAAATGGAGGAAAAATGACCGATGAAGACATCATCAAGGCAATAAGAGATCTGACCGAGCAAAATAAAAGGCTTGCTTCTCTTAAATGGAATTTTTGGCGGGGAATTGTTTACGGTTTCGGTTTTTCTATTGGCTCCATTCTCTTGGTTGCCCTTTTCCTTTGGGTTCTTTCCCTGTTTGACACCATTCCCGTCATTGGCCGTTTTATCTCGACAATTATCGAAACGGTTAAAAGGGGCCAGTGACCAACAAATATCATAGTTACTGCGCCGATCACCGAATCAGGATGAGGTATTTTGTCGGTTGTTAATTAATTTTACGATACCTGCCTTATGAAAAATGTCATCACAGTTAGAAAGTTAGTTAAGCAGTACGGCAAATTGACCGCAGTTAAGGGCGTCTCTTTTGAAGTGAGGAGAGGGGAAATTTTTGGTTTGCTCGGCGAAAACGGCGCCGGCAAAACCACGACGCTGGAGATCATTGAGGGTTTGCGCCAAGCAACCTCGGGCGAAGTCACCGTTCTCTCGGACAATGTTCACAACGGCTGCAGCGACAATATTAAAAATAAGATTGGTGTCCAGCTCCAATCTTCGGCTTACTATAATTTTCTGACCCTAAAAGAGATCTTGGAACTCTTTGGCGGTTTCTATCCCAAATTCATTCCGGCGATGGCACTTTTAGAGATGGTCGGTCTCACCGAAAAAGCAAATTCCCTGGTTTCCAACCTCTCCGGCGGCCAACGCCAGCGCTTCTCGATCGTCGCCAGCCTGGTAAACGATCCGGAGATCGTCTTTTTGGACGAGCCCACCACCGGCCTCGATCCGGTGGCCCGCCGCCGTCTCTGGGATCTTATCACCAACATTAAGAATCAGGGCAAAACCATTATTTTGACCACCCACTACATGGAGGAGGCGGAGATGCTCTGCGACCGGATCGCCATTATGGATCAGGGTAAAATCTTAGCTCTGGGCGAAACACACAAACTAATAGAACAAACCAAGACCCCCTTTCATATCAACTTTGTCTTAACCGAGCCCGATCCGGAGATAACAAACAAGCTCAAAGTATATGGCAAGGTTGCCAATCTTGCCCATAAGTCCAATCATTTTGAGGTACGCCTCAAAAACCAAGCTAACTTAAACAAGGCGATCAGGCTCATCGATAAATTAGATCCGGAGAGTCTGACAGTGGGACGGGCCACACTCGAAGACCTCTTTATCGAATTAACCGGCCATGATCTGGGAGAGGGTAATGTTTAAACTGTTCGTTGCCGACCTAAAAATGCTTCTGCGAAACCGCCAAGCCCTTTTTTGGAGTTTGATGTTTCCTCTGATGTTCACCTTTATCTTCGGTTTCTTTTTCGGCAAGAACACCTCCGTCGGCACCATTGCCCTGATTAACCAGTCGGACACGGAGATTGCCTCCAACCTGGACAAGATGATTCGCGATTCGGCCGTCTTTAAGATCGATGGCACCATTGCTGATCCGGCAGACGCCAAGGAAAAGATTGGCAAAAACAAAATATCGGCCGCTCTGATTATTCCGCCGGAGTTTGGCAACCTCCACTCCCCTGCCGCTCCGGTAAAAGTAATCTTTATTAACAACCCGAACAACATTCAAGTCAATCAAGTTCTGCTCGGCTTAGTCGACCGCTATTTTACCGGCCTTACTTATAATATAAACAATATTCCCAGAGCCATCTTTGGCGTTGACGAGGAGAAAACAACTGCCAACGAGCTGACCTACTTTGATTTTGTTTTGGCCGGTATTCTGGGCCTGGCTTTGATGAACGCCTCCATTATCGGCGTCTCGGTCACAATGTCAAAGTACCGCGAGGACAAAATCTTAAAGCGCATCACTGCACTGGCTGAGTACGTTGGTAACAACTTTTGTTGTTTTCCTAATGTAATC
>JBBTQI010000014.1:0-18300 GCA_038078835.1 Patescibacteria group bacterium
CCCCCATGATTGAGCCGCACCCTTGAGGCGTAGCTCCAGAAATGAATAGCGGACACCAAGAAAGCGTCGCCTGTCGATCGGAACTAAATTTTATGATGGTTTAATATCGGGAAAAAGACCTGGCTGTTTTGTTGTTCGTTCAATCCAAGCTGCTGCCGATTACTTCAACGATACAAGCTCTGCATCAGTGTAGGCGCTGTCGAAAGGAAAACAGGGTTGCTCAAGTCGGGACAGAAGCCAAACAGACCCCGAACTTATCCACAGGTTGCCCCATTGACACTGACCAAAGGGTCAGTAAAATGGTGGTAGGAGGGCAAAATGAAGGAGAGAAACACAATCACAAAAAGACAAAAGGAACTACTTTTAATTATTTACAATTCGCTTAAAGATGAAGGTTATCCACCAAGTTTAGAGGAACTCAGATCAAAGCTGAATGTCAAATCAAATCAAGCTGTCATCGACCATTTAAATGGTCTCGAGAAAAAGGGTACACTTACGCGCGCGGAAGGAATAGCTCGCAGTATTGTGTTAACACAAAAAGGATTTGACGTACTCAACCTTCCGCCACTTATCGCCAACCTTGGTACCTCATATGCCGGTGCGTTCGCTGGTACATACCAAACAGACCTTTGGACAACTTTATCGGATGAAGTTAAAATTAACCAGAATATGTTTCTTGTTCAAATCAGCGGTGATTCAATGATTGACGCCGGGATAAATAATGGTGATACCTTGGTGGCTCAGCGCAGTTCAGAGTTTACTAATCGTGATATTGTGGTAGCTCAACTCCATGAAGGGACAACCGTCAAGCGCTTTATGACTCAAAATCATGCACCGAGAAAATTCTTAAAGCCCGAGAATAAGAAGTATGATATTCTCTATTTTAAACCCGATACCAAAATGCAAGCTAAAATTATCGGTAAATTGGTAAATGAGCAGATTATACCAATCAACCCAATGACCAAGTCGTTTCTTTAGGTTATTACAAGGAGGATTTACAGAATGAACCCCACAAAAGAAAGAATTACTATTAGAAGCAATATGTCTGTTAATAATCAGGAGCAACATAATTATTCTGCTGATTATCTCGATCGGATTATTTGTGGTGACGCTGTTGAGGTAATGCGCCAGATTCCAAACAAGAGCGTTGATTTGGCTGTTACCTCACCACCCTACAACCTCAAGAACTCAACCGGCAATGGAATGAAAGACGGCAGGGGTGGAAAATGGGCAAATGCCGCACTGCAAAAGGGCTATGCTAACTATGATGACAATATGCCACACGAACTATACGTTAAATGGCAACGTGATTGTCTAACCGAGGTTATGAGAGTGCTCAAAGATGATGGCGCTTTTTTCTATAACCACAAATGGCGAGTGCAAAACGGCTTGCTCCAAGATCGCCAAGATATTGTAAGTGGTTTTCCAGTAAGACAAATTATTATTTGGCGCAGAAAAGGCGGCATAAACTTTAATCCTGGTTATTTTTTGCCAACCTATGAAGTGATCTACCTGATAGCAAAAAAGAAGTTCAAACTAGCACCTAAAGCAAGCTCATTTGGTGATGTTTGGGAATTTAAGCAAGAGATGAAAAATGGGCACCCCGCACCATATCCGGTTGATCTTATTGAAAGGATAATCTCATCTACCACAGCGCAACTGATACTTGACCCTTTCGTTGGTTCTGGCACAACTGCAGTAGTTGCACAAGGTTTAGGGCGAAACTTTATCGGTATTGATATATCGCCTAAGTATTGCGAAATGTCCGAGAAACGTTTAGAGAAGAACAAAACACATTCAGAATTAGCAAAATTTCAAAGGCCTAAAACTTTATTTGAGGACTAGTTATGCAAATCTACACAAAGGAATCATTGACGGAACGATTACTTGAGATTGCTAATTTGGGTTGGATACCAAACGGAAGGCACGGCAACGCCGGAGGCATTGGTAATACGCTTGAGGATTTACTTGGAATAGAAGAAAACAATCTACCAATCCCAAATGCCGCCGAATGGGAGCTAAAATAACAAAGATTGGGTTGTAGCTCACTAACAACTCTTTTTCATATTGAACCCTCGCCAAGAGCTATTAAATTCGTTCCAGCTGTTTTGCTTCTCAAATATGGTTGGGCACACCAGCAAGCGGGTGAGCTATACCCAAAAACTGAATTGAGTTTTAGACAGACTATACACGGGCGCTCGCCGAGTGATCGGGGTTTTATGGTTAAAATTGATCGAAAAGAAAGAAAAGTCTTAATATCTTTTGACGCTCCCAAAGTATCCAAGAGGCACAAACAATGGCTAAAGAGTGTAAAAAAGCGCGTCGGTAGCTTAGATGAACTTAATCCCCAACCATACTGGGGCTTTGATGATCTTGAGCATAAAGCCGGAACAAAATTATTGAATTGTTTTTACGTTCAAGCAGAAACCAAGAAAGAGGACGGCAAGGAATTTTACAAATACTCAAAAATTATGCGGTTACGAAAATTCAATTTTGAAGGCTTTTTGAAAGCGATTGAAGAAGTAAATATACTTGTTGATTTTGACGCACGAACTGGTCACAACCACGACACCAAATTCCGCCTCCGTCAAAACTGTTTGCCAATGCTATACAAAGAAGCCATTGAAATTTTATAACGAGGAAAGTCCAACGATGTTAATACAGCTTTAAAACAGCGATTGGCGAAGCGATCAGCAAGAGGATTTACTGAAAAGAACTTTGAGAAAAACTTATACAGAAACACCAGATATAAGCAGAAATGGCCAAGCAGTAACAATTAGATTTACTGATTTTGTGGTTGATGTGGTCCCTGCTTTTAACCGACAAGGCGGCGGTTATTCGATTCCTAACTCAATAAGCCAAAGCTGGATCAGTACTGACCCCAAAAAACATGTTGAAATTGTTACAAACTCAAATAAAGCACATAATGGAGATTTTGTTCCTTTAGTAAAGATGATAAAGGTATGGAATAAAAACAATAACAAATATTTTAGCTCTTTTCATCTTGAGGTTCTGGCGCTTCAAATTTTGCAAGGAGTAACAATATCTGATTTTCCGTCCGGGGTGCGTTTTTATTTTGATAAAGGCCGAGCGTTAATTGCTCAAAAAAATCTTGACCCTGCTGGATATGGCGATGATGTCGGAAGTTATATAAATACCCAAGAAAAAATAAGTCCATCGTTTAATTTTAGACCCCGCCGCCGTCCGAAAAAATCACTTGGGTTTCCAGCAGATGAGTAAAAATTCTTTCTTAATTGAAAAGTTTTTTGTATATGTCCACTAATTATTGGAGCAGTTATTATTAATAAATTTAGCAAATAATTGAGGAGGGGAAATGATGTCGGTTAAAGTAAAAAATAAAGATGGCCTAATTGGTTTAATTAACATAGAAAACTGGGCTAACCCTAAAACTTATTGGCTAGACTTTATCCAGGAGAACGGCGACACCCAAGTTGAGGAACGGGATAATCTGGAATATTTGGGGGTTGAAGATCTTTAGTTCCACAGAGCGCAGAAAAAATCAAAAGAACTCCTCGAGGAAGCGAAGAGGAAAGTTGAAGAATTAATCGAGGGGAAAAAGTATTAACACGAAAGGAGATTGGAGTGATAATAACATCGGAAAAAATGTTGGAGAACACTAAAAACCATCTGGAAAATGTCCGGCGGGAGATAGCCGAACGTGAGGACGAGTTAAAGAATCTAGAGAATCAACTAAAGGTTGAGGAAAAAATTCTTGTTGAACTAAAAAACAAAGAAAAAGAGGCTTAATAGTAAATTTTAGGTGATTTTTCACTCAGTTTCCCAGAATATGTTCAATGATTTTATCCCTTAACTTCTTACTAAAACCACGATGAATATTTGTCTTTTCCTTGAGGAAGGAGAAGCTGCCATCCAAGGAGTTGGTAGTGTTCTGGATATTCAGCTCTGGATATTTCAGATAGGTGAACAAGTAAGGCAAATTAGTCTTTATGCTTCGTCTGGCTGATCTGATCCTTCTGTGAGTATATGACCATCTGCCGGTAACAGGGTCGGTTGTCCTCTCTTTTAAAAACAAATCCCATTTATCACACCAAGCTTCGAATTGAGTTGTGAAAGTTTTTTCATCAGTGGTCGTCAATGTGTCAACTATCGCTTTTAATTCGATACCCGCAGAAAGCTTTGGGTTATTGGTTAAATAGCGGCGAATGATTTCTTTCTGGTGAAAATGGCACATCTGGACTGGGATATCGTTAAAGATATTTCTCACTCCAGGTCTACCATCCAAGGTAATTGCCCTGATTTTGAAACCTAACTTTTCAACATGTTTCCGGCCTCTCTGATATTCAGAGATTGACTCATACATAATCGAAACGAAGTAGACGTTTTTCTTCAAGGCTGGAATCCGGTAGATCAAGAAACCGTAAGTTCGTTCGAAGAAGGTGGCATCGGCAACAAAGGTATAACCTGCCGGATCAACTTCCTTTTTTAAAGCTTTGGCTGCATCGATCTTTGACCTAACCCAGCTGATACTTCTGCCGTATTCAGTAGCTAAATCATTTAAGGTTTGTCGTTTGTTAACATACTTTTCGAAGATGACTTGTTCCAGTTTTTCGGGACGAGGTTTTGACTGAAACCTTTTGCCGCAAGACATGCAGCGGTATCGTCTCCGACCTGACTGGAAACCATCTTTTACCGCCGACTGACAACCGCAATAAATGCAATTTTTTTACCCATTTTTACAACTCCCTGTAAATTATTACCTGATTATCTTGTATAGGATAACATAAACAGGGATATTTATCACCTAAAATTTAGTATTAAGCCGAAAAAGATACTGAATTAGCTGAGGAGCAATGGCCGATTGTGGAAGCGGTTAAAGCCGAAATTATGATGGAGCAAAGCAAACTCACCGAGCTTGAAACCGACATCAAACTGCTTGCTAAAAAGTGTGAGGTTTTGAACCGAGACCGGTCTTTTTAAAAATGAACTAACTCCTTAATACCTGAATGAAAACATCAGAGGGGACTTCGACCCGGCCGATCTGGCGCATCTTTTTTTTGCCTTTTCTCTGTTGTTCTAAAAGCTTATTTTTGCGCGTGACGTCGCCGCCGTAGAGCTTGGCGGTGACATCTTTGCGCCAGGGCGAGATCCTCTCAGCCGCAATAATCTTGGCGCCGACTGAGGCTTGGATTTTAATTTCAAAATTCTGCCGCGGGATGAGCTCCTTTAGTTTTTCGACAATCCGCTTGCCCTCACTCTGCGTCTTTGACTTGTGGGTAATAAAGCTAAGAGCGTCGACCCTCTCCTCGGCGATCAGAATATCGACCTTGGCCAGATCGGCCGGCCGGTAGCCGGAGATCTCATAATTCATCGAGGCATAGCCTCGCGAGACGCTTTTGAGCTGATCATGAAGATCGATGATAACCTCGGCCAGCGGAATCTCGTAGCGCAAAATTGTCCTCTCCTCATCCAGATACTCCATCGCCTTAAACTCCGCCCGTTTGCGCTGAACCACCTCCATAATCGCGCCGACAAACTCCTTGGGCGTGAAGACCTCAAGGTTAACCATCGGCTCAAGCGTCTCGGCATAAGTACCGGGCGCGGGGAAATCCGAGGGGCGAGAAACACGACTTAGGTTGCCCGGGTCGTTTAGGTATTTTATTTGATACAAAACGGTGGGACTGGAGATAACGAGAGAGAGATTGTGCTCCCGCTCGAGCCGCTCCCGGACGATATCCAGGTGCAGTAAACCCAAAAAACCACAGCGAAAACCGAAACCCAGAGCATCGGAACGTTCCGGCTCAAAGGAGAGGGAGGCGTCGTTTAGTTTGAGCTTGGCAATCGCCTCTTTGAGCTCGGGGTAATCCGCCCCGTCGGCACAAAAGATCGAGGAGAAAACCAGGGGCAAGACCTCTTTGTAGCCGGGAAGAGGGGAGTCGGCCGGATTATTTTTCAAGGTAATGGTGTCGCCGACTCGAGCTTCGGAGACATCACGAAAACCGGTGACAATATAGCCGATCTCGCCGGCAGAGAGGGGAGAATGGGGGAGAAGCTTGGGCGAGAAATAACCAACCTCGAGCACCTCGCCGCTGCTGCCGATTTGCATTAAGTTAAAGTGGTCGCCCCTTTTGACCTTGCCCTCAAACACCCGAACATAGGCAATAACACCACGATACTCGTCATAAACGGAATCGAAAATTAACGCCCTTAAGGGCAAATTTTCAATTTTCAATTTTGCAATTTCCAATGAATTTTCAACGTTTAAATGTTTTAATAATTGATCATTGGAATTTAATTGAGAATTGGAAATTGGCAATTGAAAATTAGCAGATTTTGGCGATGGTATCGCTTTTACAATTCTATCCAAAATCTGCTTTACTCCCTCGCCTGTTTTGCCGGAGGCAAGAATAATCTCCGACTTGACACAGCCCAATATTTTGACGATCTCAAGAGCCGTCTCCTCCGGTCGGGCGGCGGGCAGATCGATTTTGTTAATAACAGGAATAATCGTCAGATTATGTTCCAGTGCCGCATAGAGAACAGCGAGGGTCTGAGCCTCAACCCCCTGAGCCGCATCCACAAGTAAAACCGCTCCCTCAACCGCCGCGAGTGAACGCGAGACCTCATAGGCAAAATCAACATGGCCGGGAGTATCAATCAAGTTCAGAATGTATTCTAAACTTGACGCTGAATGTCCCGGGCTAAAGGCCAAAGGCAGATCGACAGCCTTCGACTTCCGGCCTTCAGCTGAATGCGATGGTGACCAGACCATGCGGACTGGCGCCAGTTTGATGGTAATTCCCCGTTCGCGCTCCAGATCCATCTGATCCAAGAGCTGTTCCTTCATCTCCCGTCTCTCAACCGTGCCGGTCAACTCCAACATCCGGTCAGCCAAAGTGGACTTACCGTGATCAACATGACTGATTATACAAAAATTGCGAATATTATTCATAGTCGTATTAGAATAGCAGGTTTGGCCGGACTCCGTCAAACCCAAGAGTGATCTATCACCTAAATGCAATCTTACAGCTCCCTGAGAATTCGCAAGCTTTTTGAAGTGGGTGTTTCGATAATGCCAAAGAGATCTTTTAACCGCGGGTGGTGGATAATGCGCGCAAATGCTTCTTTGCCGATATAGCCTTCGCCGATGTCGGCGTGGCGATCCTTTTTGGAGTTAAAGGGGGTGGCGGAATCATTAAGGTGGAACCCGACCAGCCGAGGAAGCCCAACTGTCTTATCAAACTTTTCAATCGTTTCCTCCAAGCCGGCCGCCGTGTTGATGGGATAGCCGGACTCAAAGAGGTGAGCCGTGTCCAAAATAACTTTGACGCGCTCCGAGCGGCAAGCCGTAACAATCCGGCCAATCTCCTCGAAAGTATCACCGATGATATTGCCGGCTCCGGCCGAATTTTCGATAATGAAGTACGGTCCCTCCGGCACGGCGGCTAGAACAGCACTAATGGCAGAAACAACATTATCGAATACTTCATCAAAAGTCTTATCCTTGCTTGACCCCAGATGAGTATTGACACCGAAAAATCCCATTTTTTTACCCTTCTCCATCTCGTCAATAATCGATTTCTTCGACGCTTCGTAGTAGAATGAGTTGTTGCCGGAAAAGCTGATAAGGTAAATGGTGTGGGAAATGATCGGATCGATGATTTTCGGGGACACCTCCAAGGACTGTCCCCCAGAGGGGACTGTCCCTTTATTCAATTCGATAAACCTTTCTATCTCTCCTTCCGGAATAACAAGCGGACTCCAGCGTTGAGGCTGGTTTAAAAAGACCTGCATACACTCGCAGCCAATCTTCTTGGCGCGGTTGACCGCCTCGGAAAACGGCGCCGCTGACGAAATGTGAGCGCCAAACTTCATAATACTAAAACTCCTTAAATTCTACCTCCAAACTATCCAAATCCAATATAGCATAGCGGCCAAGCTCTGCCGCCCCCAGCTTGATCACCCGGGTCTGCCCCAAATTCGACACTCCCCACTGATGGTGGATATGGCCACAGATGTGAGCGAGGGGAGCACCCCAAAACTGTCTGCTCGCTAATCGTTTATTGGTTACATTTTTCAAAAAATGATATGTGCCTGGCGGGGGATAGTGCGTCACAAAGATTGATCCGGCAAGATCGTTAGCATCAATACCCCTTTTGCCCTGATACTGCCCAGACCATGATTCCGGCGACCCGCCGACGCCGGTGAAACACCGGCCGCCAAGCTCAACCACCCGGCCCTCAAGCGAGGGAAGAGCCTGGTTGAGTACTTCATAACTTGGACCAAAATCATTATTGCCCGGCACCCAGAACAGGGGCTTCTGCCAGCCTGCGACAACCCTAATGAAAGCTCGGGTAAAATCAACCGGATTGCCCGCATTAACCAGGTCGCCGGCAAAGATGGCCAGATCTATCTCGGAGTGGCAGCCCCAGAAACGCTGAATGTTGTTCAGCTGACGGAGAGACGCGTGAAGATCAGAAAAGAGAAAGGCTTTCATCCTTCATCCTGATTTTAAATACAGTATCATATATCGTTCGAATAAGCCAACCTCCGTCAGGATTGCGGTACCGGCAAGCCGGCTGGCATCAGTCAAAAATTGCTCAAGCTTGGGCTGAATCCGGGATGCGACCGATGAGGGCACCGGCAAGCCGGCCGCCTTCATCTCCGCTATCTTAAATTTTAGCTGGCCGTTTTCGACCGCCGGCTGGATTCTCGTCTCAACCCTTAAGGACAAAAAACTTCTTCCCGCTCGACCCTTAAGCCTAATGCTATCCGGTCCGATGCGCAAGCTTGGCTCGACAAGAGGAAAATTGTCATCCGTTAATTTAAGGACTTCGGCCAACTGTTCCTCAGAGACCCTCATCTCACCGGCGCCGGAGAGTGTCATGTTTTCTTGGTTTAAGGCACCAGGCTTATCGGCCAACCCTAAGCTTGGGCGAGAGCTAGAAAAAAGCCGCCCCCAGCTGTTTCGTCCCCACCAAAGCAGGCCCAGGCAGAGAAAAAAAATCAGAGACAGCAGAAGCATAACCGCCCAAACCGGCAGGGGACTCTTGAGGCGAGCCTGGTTCATTCCAAGAGCAAGATCGTCTCTGATATCGGTTGGGGGCTGGTTTTGCTCCTTCATACATCCTCAAAGCTGGTTGGCGGCACTCTCCACAACCGACTCACTGGCCACCTCGGAGTGGCCAACACCCGCCGTCGGCTGATTCGGTGTAAAAACCCAACCCAGCTCCTCACTATTGAAAAGTTTATTAACGCCAAAATATATTCCCGCCCCCACCAGCAAGCCGGTAGCTGTTTGCGCCAGAACACCCCAATATCGAGTCATATCAACAATGTTGGCCATAGCGTGCATTGTCAGCCAGACAAAGCCGCCCATAGCCAAAGAAATAAAAGCGGTACGCAGGAGAGAGATGACCAGTTTGGCGCTCCAGAGTTTCGGATAAATCCGGCTCATCGCGCTAAAAAGAAGGATGGCTTGAACAAAACTGCCCAGAGAAAAAGCCAGGGCCAAGCCGGCAATAGAAAATCGGCTCGAAAGGGGATAGGCGATAATAATACTGATGGCGACCGAGACAAGAGAGATATACATCGGCGTTCGAGTATTTTTGATGGCGAAGAAAGCTCGTGCCAGCAGCGGAATAAGACCCTGCGCCAACAGCGAGATTGAAAAGAAGCCTAGAGCGACAGCGGTCATTTTGGTGTCTTCCCAGCCAACCTTGCCCGAACCGAGAATGAGGCGAACAATCTGAGCGCGAAACAGAATAAAAATAACTGTCGCCGGAACAAGCAAAAAGCCAATGACACGAATTGTTTGCGAGAGATAATCAACAAAACCAGCCTCATCCTTGCGCGCAATACGATGAGCCAAAGTCGGAAAAATTGCCGTGGCAAATGAGTTGCCAAGGATCACCACCGGAACAGTCTGGATATTATTAGAAAAACTAAAGGCGGCAATTGCCCCGGCAGCCAGGGAGGAGGCGATTGAGGTATAAATTGTCAGGAGAACCTGGTTAAAACCGAGACTCAAACTCCGGGGAAGCATAAGGCGGCCGATCCGCCTAAGCTGAACATCGCTAAAATCAAGGACAAACCGCCAGCGATAACCGATTTTTATCAGCGCCGGTACCTGAATGGCGGCATGAAGCACCGACCCTGCCAACACAGACCAAACCACGCCAATCAACCCGAAACGCGGTGCCACCCAAACGGCGCCAACAATAATGGCCAAATTATACATTAACGGCGCCAGAGCATAAGCCAAAAAGCGCTGATGGGAGTTTAGAACACCGCCAATAATATAGGAGATGGCAAAAAATATTGGCGTGAGCATAAGAATCCGGGCAAGCTTGACCGTTTCGAGAAAACGCTCGGCTGAGAAATCGGGAACCACCCAAGCAAGTGCCTGCGGCATCATAAAGTAGAAACCGATTGCCACTAGCACCATAAGGAGAGCGGCGGTCGAAAACATAAGATTAACCAGCCGGAAACCCTCCCGGGTTTTTTTGTTGGCAATAAAATCAGAGAAGATCGGGATAAAGGCAGAGGAAATTGCACCCAAAACGAGAAAGTTAAAGAGGGTATCGGGAATACGAAACGCGGCAAAGTAGATATCCAGGTCAGAAAAGGAGATATTGCGAGCCAAAAAACGGTCGCGAAAAAGACCCAGGATATTACTGCCGGTTAGGGTAATTATCAGGATGAGACTTGCGCCGCGAACCGACTCCTCCCGATTAAAAAGTTGCCACAGCTTTTTTGTCATACAAATTAATTAGGCGAACGTTTTGAGTACTAAGCTTGGACAGGTTTAACCTTTGTTTTTGGGCCGAAAAATTTCGAGAACTCCTCTCCCTCGATAACCTCTTTTTGGAGCAAGGTGCGAGCAATCTCCTCTATCACCTTTTTGTGGCCGCAGATAACTTCCTCGGCCTTCTTTTTGGCAACTCGAATAAAAGCCGACACCTCTTCATCAATGAGACCGGCGATTTTGTCGCTGTAGTTTCGGTGTTCGGTGTACTCCCGACCCAGGAAAGGCATCTCTTCGCGGTGACCGTAAGTCTGCGGGCCGAGTTTCTCGCTCATGCCGTACTCCATAACCATCTTTCGAGCCAAATCCGTCGCCCGCTTGAGGTCGTTTTGCGCCCCGGTGGTAATTTTGTCCTGACCGAAAAACTCCGCCTCGGCCACCCGGCCGCCCATCAGCGAAGCTATTTCGTCGACAAACCTGGCACGGCTCTGCAGGTGCCGATCAACCTCAGGCATACTCCAAGTATAGCCCAAGGTCATACCGCGGGAGATAATGGAAATCTTGCGCACCGGATCACAATTGGGTAAGAGGTGGCTAACCACAGCGTGTCCCGCCTCATGGTAAGCAGTAATCTTTTTCTCCTCATCCGAGAGCATTCGCGACCGCCGCTCCGGGCCCATCATCACCTTTTCGATTGCCTCGTCGAGATTCTTCTGGCTGACCGTGCGGCGATTCTCCCGCGCCGCCAGAATGGCGGCTTCATTCATCAGGTTGCGCAGATCCGCGCCCGAAAAACCCGGCGTGGTGGCGGCAATGTGAGTAAGATTAACACCTGACTCAATCGGTTTGTGCCGAGTGTGAACCTTTAATATCATTTCCCGTTCCTGGCGATCAGGCAAGTCAATGACGACTTGGCGATCGAAGCGGCCGGGGCGCAAGAGGGCCGGATCAAGGACATCGGGCCTGTTTGTGGCGGCAACAACAATAACATTGTCATTGGTATCAAAGCCATCCATCTCAACCAAGATCTGATTGAGTGTCTGTTCGCGTTCATCATGAGAGCCGCCCAAGCCCGCCCCGCGTTGCCGGCCGATCGCATCCAACTCATCGATAAAGATAATGGCAGGCGCATTTCTCTTGGCGCGAGCGAAGAGATCGCGCACTCGCGAAGCACCCACACCGACAAACATCTCGACAAACTCAGAGGCAGAGATAGAGAAAAACGGCACGCCGGCTTCACCGGCGACAGCCTTCGCCAAGAGTGTCTTGCCGGTACCGGGCGGCCCGACCAGTAAAACACCGCGCGGAATCTCGGCACCCAGATCACGGAACTTCTTTGGGTTCTTTAAAAAATCCACCACCTCAAACAGTTCCTGTTTCGGCTCAATTAAGCCAGCCACATCCGCAAAGGTAACCTTGGTGTTGCCCATAAAGAGGCGGGCGGTTGACTTGCCAAAGCCAAAAGCACGGTTGTTGGCGCCTTGGGCCGAGCGCATCATAAACCAAACCAGTCCGCCGATAACCAGAAGCGGCAGGGCCAGAGAGAGAACGGAAAACCAGGTTGCCGAACCGGAGGTGTCCTTGATGCTTATTGTTGTCTGGTCCGGAGCAATTCCGTACTCCGTCAAACTGATCCCGGCCTCCTTGACCGAACGAACCTTGCTGCCGTCCTCTTTGGTAGCGGTAACTTGATTATCCTTAACAACTATCTCGCTAATTACTCCGTCCTTAACACCGGCGCTGATTTCAGAAATCGGCACCTCCTTTATATCCCGGCGCTGAAATGAAAAAGCATTGGTTAGAAACGATATGGCCAAAATCAGAATTATCGAATAGATAATCGATTTGGTAACGTTTATTCTCATAAAAAATCCTTCCTTGATTTTGACTAACGTCCGCGCACTTTGCGCTGAAATGAATGCGGCCGGAGGTTTTGATCGGGAGAATCGGGATCAACTGTAACCTCCTCCTTGGCAATAAATATTTTACCATCTTGCAACCCGACACGCAAGGCATGGGGGAGCGGCTTGTACTTTCCGCCAACCCCGCGGCTCAAGACTCGAACAACCTCAGCAATCTGTTTGGCTGAAATATCGGTCAGAGTGCCCCCAATTTTTTCCAGAGCCAGACGAATGACAAGGCGCTTGAGTGAGAGATGAAGAGTGGCCCAATATTTGTAATCCAGATAAATTTTGGCGTCATCCTCAAGGATCAGCACCTCGGCGTAAGCTCTTTGAGCAATCTTTTCCAGAAAATCATAGTCATCCTCAATTGCTTTTGTCGCTGCAATCATACTCTCAATTAAGTTGGGGTTAAGGTGCAAGAGTTCGGGCATTATCCGCCAACGCACGTAATTGCGGGGGATAGCGATATCGAAATTTGATTTATCAACGCGATAGGCGATGCCCGCTTTATCCAAAAAAGAGACGATTTCGGTTCGCGACAAAGAGAGTAGGGGACGGATGTAATTTTCCCGGCGCAAGGGAATAGAGCGGAGTCCCCGAAGTCCGGTCCCGCGAGCCAGCCGCAGGATAACGGTTTCAGCCAGATCGTTAGCGTTATGAGCGAGAGCAACCTTCCCTCTCCCCTGCTCATTCAAGATTTTCCGAAAGAAGGCGTAGCGGGCCCGGCGGGCCTCGTCTTCATTTTTATATAGCCCCCCCTTTTCGGCCCGACCAATGATACACTCTATCCCCCACTCCCGACAAATTTTCTGAACAAAGGCTTCATCGCGGTCACTCTCCTCCTCCCTCAAGCGATGATTGTAGTGGCAGGCCAAGAGATCAAAATCAATCTCGGCCTGAATTTCCTTTAGGATAAATAAAAGACAGACCGAATCCGGTCCGCCGCTTAGGGCGACAATGATTTTGTCGCCAGACTTAATTAATCGATTAGTGATAATCTCTTGCCTTACCCTCTCTCGGAGCGATTTTTGAGCAAACCTAGCCATCAGGAATATCTCTCTTGACGCAAAGCACTGCTCCAACCGGAATCAAGAATATAAGCATTCATACAATACCTGATTTTGTTCTAAAAAACAAAAATTAGGAGCTAAAAGCTCTAAAATTTGGTGGCTGCGGGTGGACTTGAACCACCGGCCTAGAGTTTATGAATCTCTCGCTCTAACCACTGAGCTACGCAGCCGCTTGTGCCGCGAATTGTTTTGCCAACCGTAGCGTAGCCCTGCCTGCCTGCTGGCAGGCTTGGTAAAGGTTGGTCGCGGGGGTAGGATTTGCACCTACGACCTCATGGTTATGAGCCACGCGAGCTACTACTGCTCCACCCCGCACTAACAAGGTTAATCTTATCATATACCCTGGCCAAATTCAATGCCTCCCAACCCGGATTCGTTGTCCGTTTGCAATGGTCACTCTCCAAAGAAATATTTCCACCACAAGCGATAGTTTGGTGTTTTGATCACGATCTCACCCTGCGGTTCATCCAGTATCTTGTCCTCCGGTTTATCGAGAGGCAAACTGATCACCTTCTCGTCCGGAGCGCGATAGCCAAGCTTCTCCCTCGCCTCCTTCTCCTTAAAACTATCTGTTTTGTAGTAGTTAATTTCATACTCCATAAACTTGATCCCCTCCTCAAGGCCGGCGATACGCTCCCCCATTTTTTTTATCTCCTGGTTTGATTGGTAATTATCCCAAGTCGTCTTGCCAACAACATAGAGAAAATACATCACCAGCAAAAACAACAGCAAACTCATCAAAGTCATCGGCAACAGCGACTCAAGCCTATTTTTCAGATTATAGAAAAAACCCTCTCTCCTCATTTGCTTCCTAAGCATATGGATAACAGGTCTAATTATATAGAAAATCCCCCGCTATGGCGAGGGATTTTCCTCTAAGACAACTTGGATCCTACCATCTTTTTGTTTTCTTCTCTGTTTTTTTCTTGGATGAAGACACCTTCTTGGATTCAGCCGGAGCCGATCTAACCTCTCTGACGGTCGTCTCCGCATCTTCCTCGCCGCCAAACCAGTAGAAATATCCGCCAACGGCGGCGCCGGTCAGTAAGATGAGGATAAAAAGAATAATCCACGGCGTCCAATTAATCTCATCTGATTCATCGGTTTCGCCCCCCTTAATTACACCCTCATCATCACTCTCCTCGGCACTCTCTGTCGGCGGTTGCTCCTCGACTTTGGGTGTTTCAACGGTTGGAACATCGCTCGCAGGAGCCGCCGCCTGTGCCCGCTGCGGCGCAACACTCGATACCGGCCGACGTGTTATTGGAGCTGTAACTGATTGCGGTTGGGCTTTGGGCTTCTCCGCCGCCTCGGCCTGAGCAAACTCCACCGTCTTTATGGCACTCTTTGCCGTCTCGCTCCCCCGCCGCGCACTAACATAGACGTCATAATTGCCATCCTTAATTATTTTAACTTCCTTGGCATACTTCACGCTGGCATCATCACCGGCAGCAACAATACTCTGACTCAAAACATTATTAATGTAGATATCATAAGCCTCAACACTACCGCCGACACCCTCCCACTCAATCTTCAAGTAACGCTGGCCGTTCATCTCGGTACTGCCGGCACTCACCGTTGGTGCAGTCAGAGAACTCGGAGTTGCCGGCGGAGTCGGCGCCACTACGTTGACTGTCCGGGTCACGGTTATGGCCGCATTCCCGGCAGTATCAACAACATCGTACTGAATGGTGTATGTTCCAGCGGCAGTAGTGTCAACAATGCCAGTGGTCACAATTTTGACTGTGATATCGCCATCCACATTATCCACTGCCGTTGCCCCGGCATCGGTATAAACTGCGTTTTGATCAACATCCACCGTTGCCACACCCTTTAGTGTTATCACCGGCGCAGTTAAATCAATAACCAGCTCATTCACAGACGCATCAGTGCCAACATTTCCCAAAGAGTCTGTCGCTGTTGCAACTATATTATAAGTTCCCTCTGCCAGGGCCGGGATAACGGTATTATCAGACAACACCCAAGTACCATCGCCATTATTGGTTGCAGCGTAATCAACACCATTAACATTAAGAGAAACCGTCGTCGTCGGATCATTAATTGTTCCGGTTAAAGCCGGCGTTGCGTCGTTAGTTTTAATTGTATTAACCGTCACAACGGGCTCAAGAGTATCAACACTAAAGGTAATTGTGCTTACATCAGGTATTATTACATTTCCGGCAGGATCGGCAGCATCACTAACTGAAACTGCCGCTTCGACCACCTCATTATTGTCGGCTAGAGTGAAGTTTCCAACCCAAACTTGGCCCATATAGTTAATCTGACTTACCGCAACAGGAGCTCCGACTATACCGGAGACAGTAACGGTTGGCACAACCGTGATGTCCATCATTTCACTGAATGCAACCACTATTGTGATACTGCCCGCTCTTGTCGGATCGGGCGTCACGGATGAACCGGCCGTCACAAACGGCTTGATGCCATCGGTCACATTAATCGGACCGGCAGATGTAATACTATTTCCGGCCAGATCTCTGATATCGCCCGCAAAATTCAGGGTAGTAGACTCGCCGTTACCCAGCGGGCTGACAGTGAAAGTCACAACGCCGGGTGCCGACTCAACGGCCCCGGAAATTGTATGACCAACGACAGTAAATTCGTTGTCGGAAGAACTAACCGTTGAACCATTTAAGTCTTCAGAGAAAACAACCTCAATAGTGGTGTTGGTTTTTGTTTGAGCCGAAAGAATGGCTGGTCGATTGGCATCAACAGCCGGCGATTGATCTGCCGCCGGCGAGGTCGTATGGGCCGGATTCGGAGTTATGCCGTCCGTCAGGACAACACTGACCGGTATCTGTTCGCTCTGGCCCCTGTCCGTCTCGCCCTCGCCGATAGTATAGGCAACCGTATAGTCGCCAGTCCCGCCGCCCACTACGGCAAAAATTGACGTGACATCAACGCCATTGACCAAAATTGCGTCAGCAGTGTAGCCATCCGTATCGGCATCTATCGTCATAGTAAGGCTATCGCCGATGCCCAGCACACCGGATGTCGGAGAAAACACAACCGAGGCAATCACCGGCATCGCGGCGTAGGCGCGTTCGGCGGAGAGGAGACCGCTAACTAGCCAGGCCGGGAGAACCAGCCCGGTGGCGATGAGATAAATCACCGCCTTTTTGATAAAACTTCTCATTACTACCTTCCCTTTCCTCGGCATCCGCCAACCATATACCGGAACGGTTTATGGCCAGACAGAAGAGAGCCGATCTTTTAGAGGATTGATGTGCCCATCAATTCAATCCGAGTGCTTTGATAAAAAGAGGTTTTTATTTCCTCCCACAGAGCCAATAAGAATACTGCTAAAACCTATTTCTTGGCCCCTCTGGCAAGAAACGGCAAATTTTCATACATCTAACAAGGGGGACTCTAAGACTATCCTTCTTTGCCCCCTATGAGCTCCTCTGCCAAATTCGCTGCCAAACTTAACAGAGCGGTCTTTGTTCCCCATAGCTGATGATAAAATTTCATACTTTATCATACTTTTGCCATAGGTTGAACTTACATCTGGAACCAAGCGTAACACGAGCTTAAATTAGTTGTCAAATAAAAAAATTGTTCGGCACTCAAAGAGTTTTTTTAAAGTTATCCACAGCCCGGAAAATCAGCCGGGCAATAAAAAATCAAAAAGTGTCATACAGTATCATACCAATAGCCGTTATGAGCACTATTAATAGAGAGGGAAGAGGCTTTTAATTGATTCGAGAGTACGAGAAAAGACCGTTTTCTTTTGGCCGAACATATTCGTCACCATTGTCGTATTTCGATCAACTCCACCCTCCGAAAAAACTCCCCTGACAACACCAACGGCTAAATCGGAGAACTCCGGATTGAGAATATTGTCGCGATGGGCCGGCGAGTTCATCCAGGCCCGAACAACACCCTCGGCCGTGTTAAAGTTCATAGCCAGATTTTCTCCGGCCGCTTGATAGTCATAGCCGGCGGTACTGATAAAATCCCAGGGGCGCAAGCCATAAGCATAGTGGTCAAAGTAGTTCCGCTTAATCATATCCTTTGATTTACGGTTGGCGGCAAGATTTAGCTCCACTGAGATCCGCAAGGGCTGAAGCCCCTCCGATTCCCTGCGAGTATTTATGAGATGGACAATATTCTCTTGTGTAATGGTTAGGGCAAAGGCATCAGCCAACGGAACCGCCAGAAGAATCGCCCAGGCAGAGATAACTGTCTTGCCGATTATTGCGCGAAGTTTGATTTTACCGGAATGGTCTTTCACTTTGTCCTTATGAAATTTTCACACTTTTTCTTGAATCTCTAAAATTAGAATAGTTTATCATTTATAACACAAAATGTCAATGGTCAAGTTGCATTTTGCGTGTTATGCTAAAAATTAGCCGCCGCGTTCAGGTGGGACTGCCAAGTTGAAAGCTCGTCTCAGAAATGCTATATTAAAAAAGTCGAAGAATAACTTCGAGGGCCAACAACGATAGATCAAAAATGGGCCCGTAACTCAGCGGTTAGAGTAGCCGGCTCATAACCGGTTTGTCGCTGGTTCGAATCCAGCCGGGCCCACCATATTGAATTAGTCGCCTCGCTCGGGGCTTCGCCCCTCGCTTCGGCGGGC
>JBBTQI010000015.1:0-48567 GCA_038078835.1 Patescibacteria group bacterium
AAGAAGGTGCCACTATGTACCTTATTCTACTGTCTAATATACCGGGGACTCAACACCTCACCAAGGAATCGGCTTACTTTCCCCAAACAAAAAAGCGGCAGAATTGGGGCTGCCGGATGTACCTTTAATCACTAATTTAACTGTCTAAAAAAACAGGGGCTTGACAAGAGAGAAAAATTTAATTTATAATGATGAATATTATTTTTTGATTGCCAGTTTAATTGAATCTATTGATAAGTATGCAAATACAGCTTCTGTCTACGGTGCTTTCTTAAAGAATTTAAAAAAGACGGCTCGAAATAATTTAATTATGAAACCGGCAGAATTGATTATCAACGAACAAGACCATAAAGTTTTTAACGCGGATATAAATGAAGTTTCTGAAAAGGTCAGCGGAGATATTTTGTATTTGGATCCGCCCTATAATCATCGCCAATACGCGACTAATTATCATCTTTTAGAAACAATTGCTAAATACGACAATCCTAAAATATACGGAAAAACTGGTTTGCGAGATTATGACAAGCAAAAATCTCTTTATTGTTCAAGGTCGCAAGTTAAAAAAACGTTTAAAGATTTAATATTGAAGGCTAGTGCGAGATACATCTTTTTGAGCTACAACAATGAAGGCTTAATGACTTTGGATGATATTAAGGAAATAATGAGTTTGCGAGGGCGGTACGGAAATTTTACAAAGGAATATAGCCGCTTTAGAGCTGATAAGTCCCAAAACAGGAATTACACGGCGGATAAGACCGTTGAATATCTGCACTATGTTGTCTGTAATCAGAATTAAGTGCAAAGGAAAAATTATGCAGGCGAAGATGAAAGTTCATTTGATATCGCACACTAAGGATCCGGAGCAGACCATTGTGGCGGCAATTCGTCAGTGTTATAGCGCATTGTCAGGCAAGGATCTGTTTGACAAGGCAACCGATGACCAAAAAGACCGACTGATTCGCCAGATCATCTCCTCGGGTCATACCTCAACGATTGAACATGCCTCCTTTACCTTTGCTATCGAAGGGGTGTCACGCGCCCTGACGCACCAGCTGGTTCGCCACCGCATTGCTTCCTATTCACAAAAATCCCAGCGCTATGTAAACGAGAAGGGTTTTGACTATGTTCGGCCGCCGCTGGTTAAGGCGAACGGGGAAGCGGATAAAATTTTCTTGAAAACCATCGGCGATTTACAGGAAGCGTATGCCAAACTGGTCGACCTGGGGATTCCGGCGGAGGATGCTCGTATGCTCTTGCCTAATGCTTGCGAAACCAAGATCGTGGTAACTATGAATGCCAGGAGCCTCTTTAACTTCTTTGAGGAGAGGATGTGTAGCCGGGCTCAGTGGGAGATCAGAAAGCTGGCCAACCTGATGCTGGCTGAGTGTAAAAAGGTTGCCCCCGGCATCTTTAAATACGCCGGTCCGACTTGCGAGACGGAGGGCATTTGCTGGCAGGGCAAACTCCACTGCGGCAAGCCCGACCGCGATAAAAAAATCGAACTACGCGAACGCTGTTCCTTAATTAAATAAACAATGAAAATTTCACTGGAGGAATATGATTCTGAGTGACAGAGATATTAAAAGGGCGCTTGAAGAAGGACAGATAGTAGTTGAACCGCTTTTCAAAAAGGCGATTCAGCCCGCCTCTGTTGATCTCCATTTGGATAAGAATTTCCTCCTTTTTAATCGCAAGGGTTATACATGTATTGATGTAAAAAATCCTGTTGATAACCTTATGGAGAAAATAGTAATCAACGACGACGGTTTTTTTATCATTCATCCCGGGGAATTTGTCTTAGGCAACGTCTATGAAACCACAGGTGTTGATAAAAGTACTGTGGGGCGGCTGGAAGGCAAAAGCTCGTTAGGTCGAATCGGATTGATTATTCACGCCACAGCTGGATTTCTTGACCCAGGCAATAAATTAAAATTGACTTTAGAGTTGAGCAATGTTGGAAGTTTGCCGATCAAACTCTATTATAAAATGCCTATAGCTCAGATAGCATTTGAACAGCTTTCTTCGCCAGCCGAAATCGAATATGGCGACAGGCGGCTCAATAGCAAATATTATGGTGACACCGAGCCGAAAGCCAGTATGATGCATAAAAATTTTGGTTTGGCCGATATGATTGAAGAAAAGAAAACATAAAAATTGTTCGTAACACTGCTTATTGTATTACTGAGTTCTAATCGCCCTTAGTTTGGTTCAAGGAAAATCATGGAGACAAACCATCAAGAAAACATTGGCCCTGTTCTAGAACAGTTTCAAATTGAAGAGAAAGAGAAAAGAAGGATAAAGCGAGATGTGGTCGGTATACTTATTTGTAGCGGTGATGGGAAATTTTTACTCGGAAAGCATCACTCCCAATTAAGTTATGGAGATTGCTTCTGGATGATAATGGGTGGTGGCGTTGAGGGGGGCGAGAGTAAGGAAGAGGCGGCACGCAGAGAGGCTTTTGAAGAGACGGGGGTTGATATTAGTCAATGTGATCTTTTAAAGATAGACGACACTAAGACGGGCGAATCCGAAAAGACTCTTAGTACTGGCGAGAGAGTGGTTTGCGAGATGAGATTTTTCGATTTTAAAGTAGATCTAAGTCAGAGTAGCCAAGAGATTGCCCTAAATCCCGAAGAGAGAGAATATTCGGAGATGAAGTGGTTTGATACAAAAGAAATTAGTGGGCTTGTGTTGACTCCACCAACAAGATTGTTGTTTGAGCAGTTAAACATAATATAATCCTGAATAATTGCCCAAAAAATCGATCCGAATTCGGGTCGATTTTGTTATCGGGCTGATTTTTAGTAAGATCAGGTTAGGAGGTGGAGCATGGCGGAGGGAGAGAACCAGATTCGCCCGCATGGCTATTTCGTCCGGCGGCTCGAGGAAACGATGCGGAGTCTGGCAAGAAACCTCACTCGTTCTCGCCAGAGAGAAAATCGGGAGATCAGAGTGGATTACTCGCGGCGAGGGGAAGTGAGGTACGGTTTTCCAGAAGCGGCCCACTTCTATCTCGAAGAAGTAACCTATCGCCGGAGGTTCTGGGGTTTGGTGCGCCGCCCTCTGTGGCGGCGGCGGATCGTCAGTGTTCAGGCGACGGTCGAGACCAGAGGGGAGCAAGCCTGGATTATCGCTGCCTACTCGGGGGCGATTGAGTCCGCGACAATCGAAGCGATTGATCGCGCTCTCTCTGATCTGGGAAAGGAGATTGAGGCGCGATTGCACAAAATGATGCTCTCTTGACCGCGGTCTTCCGGCTCTTCCGGAAGACCCTTTTTTGGTTGCCGCTTTGAAATAATCGTGCTATTATGCACCTATAACAAGAAAAACCCATGCCCGTAAGGGCGGGGTAAATTAAGATGGTTTACGCCGCAGGCGCAATCAGTGCGTTAAAAAATACCCTGTGGCGCCTGGCCGCCTTTGGCGGGTAAGCCCGGGGTATTTTATAATATTGAAGGGAGCGACAATGGAAAAGGATCATAAGGTTTTGGGGCGGGAGCTGGGACTGTTTAGTTTCGATGAAAACGTTCCCGGCGTCGTGTATTGGTGGCCAAAAGGATATACCCTGTTTAATATTGTTCTGGGTGATCTGACAAAGCATCTGTTGACAGACGGCTACCAAGAGATTAAAACCGCCGGTATTATCAGCATCGATACTCTAAAAAAGAGCGGGCACTTTGATAACTATCATGAAAAACTCTTCTTTGTCGGTAATGAAAAAGAGTTGGCGAAACCCAAGTGGTGCCTAAAACCAATGAGCTGTCCTGGATCCCTGATGGTATTTAACGAGGAGATGCGCTCCCATAAAGACCTGCCGGTCAAATTTGCCGAGTTCGGGACGGTCTTTCGGTACGAGCAAGCCGGCGAGGTCAACGGGCTTTTGCGCCCGCGTAACTTTACGCAAGATGACGCTCATATCTACTGTAATGATGACCAGATAAAGCCGGAGATCGCCAAATTGATCGACTTCGTTTTTACCACCTACAAGCGCTATGGCTTTTCTGAAATTCGAGTCGAGCTTTCGACCCGGCCGGAAAAATCGATCGGGTCAGACGAACAGTGGGAGAGAGCGGAAGAAGAACTAAAAACCGCTCTTCGAGAGAAAAATGTCGAATACAAAATTAATGAGGGGGACGGCGCTTTTTATGGGCCGAAGATCGATTTTCATATTAAAGATTCGCTTGGGCGTAGCTGGCAGATGGGAACGATCCAGCTGGATTTTGCTATGGCCGAGCGCCTCAGTGCCGCTTATGTTGATGCCGATGGCCAAAAGAAGCATCCGGTGATGATTCATCGGGCGATCATTGGCTCCGTGGAACGGTTTATCGCCATTCTCTTAGAGCAGAGCGGCGGGGCGCTCCCGGCCTGGTTGGCGCCGGTGCAGGCAACCATCTTGCCGATTGCCGATCGTCATCTCGAATATGCACGAGAAATTGGCCGAAGGCTTAAGGCCGAAGGCTTAAGGCTGGAAGTTGATGAGCGGAACGAGAGCATCGGCCACAAAATTCGCGATGCCGAAATGCAAAAAATCCCTTATATGTTGATCGTCGGCGACAAGGAAATTGAAGCTAAAAAAGTCGCCGTTCGTCAGTATGGCAAAGGTGATAAAGGTC
Organism: Patescibacteria group bacterium; assembly: GCA_038078835.1. Classification (GTDB taxonomy): domain Bacteria; phylum Patescibacteriota; class UBA1384; order XYA2-FULL-43-10; family 1-14-0-10-43-13; genus JBBTQI01. The sequence continues at coordinate 4,614 of JBBTQI010000015.1, forward strand.
AGATAAACGTCGATGAATTAATTAGGGATATTTTAAACAAATAGTCATTTCGAGCCAAGCCGATTGATCGGCTGGCGAGAAATCTACAAATTAATGGACCCATAAAGCAGTAGATTTCTCACTTCGTTCGAAATGACAACTATTATAGGGTTCGACTGCGAAAATTATACAACTACCACTGTTGCGCAATCCTGCCCACAATCTGTCATTTCGAGGCCTTGGAGGCGAGAAATCTACCGATTATCATTGATTAGAAGATCTCGCACTTTGTTTGAAATGGCAACTATCTAAAATGGGCAAACAATACTATATCTATATTGCTTCAAATAAGAATGATTCAGTATTCTACACTGGCATTACTAACGATCTGATTAGACGTATGTCTGAGCATAAAAATAAGACCATTCCCGGTTTTACGGCTCGATATAGTATTGGCAAGTTGTTATATTTTGAAATTTGTAATGACCCAAACACTGCCATCGCTCGTGAAAAGCAGATCAAAGATTACCGGAGGGAAAAGAAGCTGGAGTTGATATTAAAACAAAACCCTGGAATGAATGATTTGTTTGGTAAGCTGACAGAAGAGTAAATAGTAGATCTCTCTCCGCCAGTTGGCGGATCGAGATGACAACTATTATGGGGTTCGGTAAGAATTATACAACTATAAACAAATAGTCATTTCGAGGAGTCCTCGACGAGAAACCTTCGACTTAATCTGATTAATCGGTAGATTTCTCGCCAGCCGATCAATCGGCTTGGCTCGAAATGACGGTCTGAGACGGGAAAATGTGTCAAAAACACTTATTTACGGGCTGATTTCTAGTGTTTTTGTTTATTAGCGACTTATTTGTTATTTGCTTGTATTGGCTTTCTCGCCTTCGGCGAGCTCTTCCTTCTTCTCCGTCAGGACCTCGACCTCCTCAACCTTGGCCTCGATTGGTTCGGCGAGTTCGGCTTCGAGCTCCGCTTCGCTCCGCGGCGGCTCAACGCGAGCAACAACATCGTCGGGTTCATCAAGGATTTCTACGCCGGGGGCCACTTTAAGGTCTGAAACATGAATATCCTTCTCAAAATCATCCAAAACCGAAATATCAACCGGAATCTCCGGCGGCAGAGCGGCCGGCAGACACTCGACCGGAACACTGTCTTTGGCGGTGATCAGAGTACCCTCAAGATCGGCGACCGCTCTAGACTCGCCCACAAAGACGAGCGGGATCTCGGCATGGATCTTCTTTTTCATATTTACCTTTAGAAGATCGGCATGGACAACATCAAGCGCAATGGGATCAAGCTGAACATCGTGAATCAGCGACTTGAGCGGTGTCTCGCCCTCAATGTCGAGATCAATCAGGTTGGAGGTACCGGCATCGCGATAGAGGCGGTTGAAAGCCAGCTTCTCCAGGGCAATTTTTTTATTTTCAAAGTTATTGCCATAAATGATGGCCGGAACATAGCCCTCTTGGCGAGTCTTCTTGCCGTCAAGAACGCGAGTTTTTGCTGTTAATTTAAATTCTGTCATGGTGCTTTCGAAACAAAAAATCAATACCTTTTATTCTTAAGCTTATGCCTTTTTCTTGAAAACCTGCTCAAATGTCCCCTGAAAGTCGACGAGAAAGTTGTGTGTTGCCAGAACGTCGTCTGTGTTGATCCGGTTGAGCTGTTTTGTCTTGGATACCTTTGGGCTATAGGTGACAGTTGCTAAAACGGGCATATGCAATTTGCAGGTCAACTCCAGAAAGATTATCGAATCAACCACGCCGCGAATTTGAATACGACTTGGTGTGTAAGCCTTGCCGCATTGGGGGCAGCGTATATTTTTCTGGACACTCTGGATAATGCGAAATAAATCTTGGTGGGTCATTGTCCTCCTTATCATATGTGATTATAGCCTAAAACCCCCTTGCTCGTCAATGGCAGTTAAGTTATGATAGAGAAAGGGATTTTTAATAAGGGAGGATTATGAAGATCATTATTGGTACGGAGTCATTTGCCCCGACAGTTTCCGGCGTGGCGATTTTTGCCGATCGTCTGGCGAGCTTTTTGCAGTCAGGGGGACATGAGGTCTATGTTTTTGCTCCCAGCACGAATCGCCAAACCTATTGGGACAAGACCAAGGACGGCGTGCCCGTTCTCCGCCTAAAATCAATTACGGATCCCTTTCGCCACAATCATCGCGTCACCCTTCTCCCGCTTGGCCGGGTGCGCTCTGAGGTGGAGAAAATTAAGCCCGACATTATTCACCTGCAAGACCCGACCTCCATTTCGGCGGCGCTCCTGAAAATCGCCAACCAGAAAAAAATTCCGGTGGTGATTACCAATCACTTTAGCATCGACTTTATAAAGTCTTATCTCAAAATGTTTAGTTTTCTTGAACCGCTGGTGATCAAGATCTTAACCCGGCGATTTGTTGGCTTTTATAACCGCTGTCGCATTGTGACCACGCCCTCGGGAACGGCTCGGGACAAGATCAAGCGCTGGGGTTTTCGGACGCCGATCAGAGTTTTGTCCAATGGTGTCGATACCGTCCGTTTCCACCCCCCCAAGTCTATTGAGGAGGTAAGAAAAAAGTTTGATTTGCCCCAGAAGCCGATTATAATCTACAGCGGCCGCATTGACGCCGACAAGAGCGTCGATGTCCTGGTTCGGGCAATACCCCTCGTGCTCAAGGAGGCAGACGCTCACTTTCTCTTTGTCGGCAGCGGCGAGAAACTGGAGGCAATGAAGGCGCTTGCCTTAGATCTTCGAGTGAGTCGGGCCGCAACCTTTTGGGGCTGGGTAAATTATAATTCACCGGAGTTTCCGCTGGGCTACCAAACCGGAGCGATTTTTGCCTCACCCTCTACGATTGAGACTCAGAGCATCGTTATGCTCGAGGCAATGGCGACCGGCCTACCCATTGTCGCCGCCGCCGCCGGCTCCTTTCCGGAGTTTGTGAAGGACGGCGAGAACGGCTACCTCTTTCCGCCGGGCAATTCGGCAAAGATGGCGGATTACATTATAAAGATTGTGAAGGATGACCACCTCCAGCAGAAACTGAGCCGCGGCGCGCTGGCGGTGGCCGCAGAACACAAGATTGATTTATGTTTGGGACGGTTTGAGGATCTGTACAAAGAAGTGCTAGCGAGTGAAAAAGAGAGTAATAATTGAGCCAGAGACCCAGCTTTGATTTAGAAAAGGAGGCGGGGGGAAACTTTGCCGTGGTCCGGATTGCCGGTGTTGACGAGGTTGGTCGGGGCGCCTTGGCCGGCCCGCTTGTGGCGGCGGCGGTTGTTTTTGATCAAAATAATACTGTCGAGATGGATCTTTGGGGTGTGACTGATTCCAAGCGCTTAACCTCAAAGCAGAGGGAAGAGTTGGTCCCCAAGATTAAGTCATTGGCAAGTAATTTTGCCTTTGGAATCATTTCGGTGGAGGAGGTAGACAGGTGGGGAGTCGGCGCCGCTAATGTTATGGCTTTTAAGCGTGCTCTGGATGGTTTGGGTGAGGTTGATTTGGCGCTCATTGACGGTCGAAGATTCCGCGGTTTTGACCGGAGGTATCTCTGCGTCGAAAAGGGGGAATCAAAGTCTCTCTCGATTGCCGCCGCTTCCGTCATTGCCAAGGTTTATCGCGATGAGCTAATGACCGAACTGGCCAAGGAGTTTCCCGAATATGATTTTGCCGGCAACAAGGGCTATGCCAGTGCCCGCCACATTGAGGCGCTTAAAAAATACGGCCCCTCGCCTCACCACCGCCAGAGCTTCCTGGGTTTTATAATAAAGCCGGAAGTACTACTGTAGATTATAACCGATTGATCTCTTTAATCAATTCGTCAAAGGCTAACTCGGCTGGAACCGTTTTTATTGCTCGACCCCTTTTGAAAATAGTTGCTCGATTCCGACCGCCGGCCAGACCAATATCAGCCTCTTTGGCTTCGCCCGGACCATTAACAACACAGCCCATCACTGCCACCGTGATTGGTTTATGGCTGCCGGCCAGATACTTTTCAACTCGACGAGCCAAACCAATGAGATCGATCTCGGTTCGACCGCAAGTCGGGCAAGAAATCAGATTGACCCCGTGCTGGCGCAGGTTTAGTGCTTTTAATATCTCCCAGGCAACCCGAACTTCCTCAACGGGGTCGGCAGTCAAGGATACCCGGATCGTATCGCCGATGCCTTGATATAATAATGTTCCCAATCCGACCGCGCTTTTGATAATGCCCGATTTCGGCGTTCCCGCTTCGGTGATGCCAATATGAAGCGGATAATCTACCGCCTTGGCCAGCATCGCGTAAGCCTCGATTGTTCGGGGGACATCGGATGCCTTTAGAGAGATAACAATATTATGGAAATTTAATTTCTCTAGAATTCCAATATGATAAAGAGCACTTTCAACCATTGCTTGGGCGGTCCGGCCGTATCGAGTCTCGATTTTCTTTTCCAGCGAACCAATATTGACTCCGATTCGGATCGGCACATTTCGTTCCTTGCAGGCGGCGACTACCGCTCCGGTATTTTTCGCGCTGCCGATGTTGCCTGGATTGAGACGGATTTTATCAACTCCGTTCGCCAGTGCGGTCAAGGCAAGATTGTAATTAAAATGAATGTCGGCGACCAAAGGGATGGATATTTTAGCCTTGATCTTTCCGATGGCCTTGGCGGCAGTTTCGTCCGGAACGGCGACACGAACAATCTCGCAACCGGCCGCCGCCAGTTTTTTAATTTGAGCAATGGTTGATTTAGTATCTCGCGTATCAGTATTGGTCATCGACTGAACGGCGACAGGATTTCGTCCGCCGATCCTGATTTGGCCGATGGCAATCTCTTTGGTATGATGCCGTTTCATCCTCCGTCCCTTTTATTGCCGGTTAAATCAATTGCGGTTTTGGCGATGTTGGCGACGGTTAAACCGCAAAGTTGGCGGAGGCGAGCAACCTCGCCGTGTTCAACAAAGCCGGTTACGCCCAGCCGCCGCACCTTGATCCCGGTTCGGTCCAGTTCGGCGAGTTCTTCCAGCACGGCCGAGCCAAAACCGCCCTCAAGAACATTCTCTTCGACGGTCAGGATGCGGCCGATCTTGGCCGCCGCCCCAATCATCTCCGAATCGATCGGTTTGACGCTTCGAGCATTATAGACCGTCGCCCGAATACCCTTCTTTTGGAGCAGTTCGGCCGCCTCGAGAGCAGGGTAAACCATCGAGCCGATGGCGATAACGGCCAGATCTTGGCCGGAGGAGAGCTGCTCCGCTTGACCGATCGGTATCTCTTGAAGGTGAAGCTTGAGTGAAACGCCAATGCCCTCGCCGCGGGGGTAGCGGATGGCGATCGGCCCCCTTTTGTAATTCACGGCGGAGTAGAGCATATGCTGGAGCTCATCCTCGTCCTTGGGCGCCAGTATTGTCAGGTTGGGAATGTGGCGGAGATAAGAGAGGTCAAAGAGGCCGTGGTGTGTCGGGCCGTCAGTACCAACGATACCGGCGCGATCAAGCGCAAAGACTATCGGGATCTTTTGGAGGGCGATATCATGCAGAATTTGATCATAAGCGCGCTGCAGAAAGGTTGAATAAATCGCTACCACCGGCCGGAAGCCGCGTAGAGCCAAGCCGGCGGCAAAGAGGACGGCGTGTTCCTCGGCGATACCCGCATCAAAAAATCGATCCGGAAATTCGGCGGCAAATTCGTCCACGCCGGTTCCGGCCGGCATCGCCGCTGTGATGGCGATCACCCGCTTGTTTTTTTGGGCGATTTTAATCAGAGCCTGGCCAAAAGCCTTAGTGTAGGTTAGATTGCTGGTGTCTTTGAGTGTTTTTCCCGATTCCAGAATGAAGGGGTTGGTGGAGTGAAAGATGTCGGGATTGTTCTCGGAGTGGATGTAGCCACGTCCCTTTTTGGTCAGGACGTGAACTATTTTGGGCCCCGGAGTTTCTTTGGCCAGCGCAAAGGCGTCGATTAATGCTTTTATATTATGACCGTCGATCGGACCAAAGCAGGTAAAACCCAGAGCGCGAAAGATTAGCTCCAGGTCTGTCGTCTCCACCCCCTCAACCCGGGTGGCGGAGAGCTTTTCCAGATACTTGGCGATGCCGCCGATGTTGCGGGAGATTGACCACTTGTTATCATTTAACACAACGGTAATGTCGGTGTTTAGGTGTCCGATGTTGTTTATGCCCTCAAAGGTCAGACCGTTGGTTAGACTGCCGTCTCCGATGATGGCAAGGATCTTGTGTTTCTCGCCCAAAAGGTCTCTTGCTTGAGCAAAGCCGAGAGCGGCGGAGACGGCGGTGCCAACGTGGCCGCCGCCATAAATGTCATGTTCGCTCTCTTGCCGTTGCAAATAACCGCTCAAGCCTTTGTACTGGCGAATCGTAGCGAACTGTTCGGCCCGGCCGGTGAGAATTTTGTGAGTGTAGGCCTGGTGGCCGACATCCCAAATTAATTTATCGCGCGGCGAGTCATATGAATAATGCAGAGCAAGAGTCAGTTCAACAGTGCCGAGATTGGGAGCAAGATGGCCGCCGTTGGTGGAAACGGTTTTAATAATAAGGTCGCGGATCTCGGCTGCGACTTGCTCAAGCTGGCCAACCGAATATTTTTTCAGATCAGCCGGAGATTTGATTGTCGGGAGGTATTTATTTTTCATCTTGTTTTTAATTATATCACAATTCTGCCTTTTGGGGTTGGATTTTTGGGGTGGTCTGCTAAGATGAAACCAACAGCTTTCGTTTTAATGACCATAGTTTTATTTAGGATGGTGAATATGGATAAGGTTATACTGGTTGATGAGCGGGATCGAGAGACTGGTCAACTGGAGAAGATGGCGGCTCACAGAGAAGGCAGGCTTCACCGCTGTTTTTCTATTTTTATCTTTAACGGCAAGGGTGAGCTTTTGCTGCAGCAGCGGGCGGCAAGCAAGTATCACTCCGGCGGCTTGTGGACCAACACTTGTTGCAGTCACCCGCGTCTCGGCGAACTTGTTCTTAATGCTGCCCATCGTCGGCTGATGGAGGAGATGGGCTTCGACTGTCCGCTGGAGGAAAAATTCACCTTCATTTATAAATCTCGCCTTGACCATGATTTAATCGAACATGAATTTGACCACGTTTTCTTCGGCGAATATAAAAAAGACCCCAAGCCGGATCCGGCCGAGGTTGGCGATTGGAAGCGGGTTGATTTAGTAGAACTAAAAAAAGAAGCTACTAATCATCCGGAACACTATACCGAATGGCTCAAAATCATCCTCCCCAAAGTCATCTCGATTTATCGTTTGCCATGATACAATTTGTTACTTGCCCCGCATTAGCCGATTTATCGGCTTGGTGCGGGGTCCATTCTTGTTTTTAGTACTCGCGCTTGATCATATAGTCGGCGATATCAACTAGAAAACTCTTGCCCTCTTCCTTGAGGCGCAATTTAGTCAGAGAATCAATTGCCTGTCGGACAAGCTTTTCGGCCATCTTTTTTGACTTCTCCAATGACCCGGTTTTCTCAATAATTTCTCTGACCTGTTTGAGAGCGTTAATGGTTGTGCGGTTGTTACCGAGGTTTATCTCAATAATCTCGCGCTGGGCCGGTGTTGCCCTGGCAAGAGCCTCCAGGATAAGAGTAGTTTTTTTGCCCTCTTTCAGATCAGAGGTGACGGACTTCCCCAGCTTCTCCTCGGAGCCGAACATTCCCAGAATGTCATCTTGAATTTGGAAGGCGACTCCCAGGGGTAGGGCATAATCGCTTAAGCGCTCAACATATTTATCCTTGGCGCCGGCTAAGAGCGCTCCGATCTTAACCGGTCCCTCAAAGGTATAGGGTGCTGTTTTGAATTGATGAACCAAAAGCACGTCGGCAACCTTAATGTCATCTCTAATTTCCGAGAGCATATCGAGCATCTGGCCATACTGTTCCGCAACATAGACGCGACTTAATTCGCACAAGGCGCGGCGGATGTTTTCGGGATGAAATTTAGTCTGGGTGATGACCTCGCAACTCAGCGCCGCGGCGATATTGCCGCCAAGCATTGCAATAGAATTGCCAAAATTGCGGGTATTGATTTTGTCGTGGAACTTACTCTCACCGATTTGCCGATAAATTTCATTGACTGTCAACCCGCCGCGACGAAGCAAACCGTTATCCATAATGTCGTCATGAATCAAGAGATAAGTTTCGGCCATCTCCATAGCGCATGATGCCCGGATGGCTTCCGGGCGGTTCTTGCCGCCGTGAGCAAGATAGCTGTAAAAAAGCAGGGCGGCGCGGATTCTCTTGCCGCCGCGAAGAGTGAGATCGGTAATATGGTCGATGAGCTCTTTGGCGTGGGGCGATATCTTTGCCGCCTCGCCCCTTTTTTGTTCAAGGTATTTGGCCAACTCAACGTCGAGCTCCTTCTTGTATGAGGCAAGCTTTTCTTTTACTTCCATAGAGAATCCTCGTTAGTCAATCAATTTTAACAATTATGCTAATAATATAGCAAAACTTTAGAGATGAAGCGAGAATAAGACGCTCCCGCTCCATCAAGAGTAAATCACTCTTGACAGGCCCGCCCGCCCGCCATTTTTCATTTGAAGTTATCCACAGCTAAACTCCTCTGTCGAAAATTGTCTGATCCCTCAACAATTCTTTTGGTCTTGAGTTGATCCGAGTGCAAGGGTAGAATTTATATGTTGTTCTAAAAATTGCGAGGGTAAAAATGAGACTAACCTTTAAATCCTTGATGGATATTTTTGTTTTTGGGGGTCAAATAATGGCATTTGGCGCGGCGGCGATCGTTGCGACCTTTGCCCTGCTGATTGATGCTCCGATTAGCCGGCCGTTTCTTTTGGTCACATACCTTAGTGTCAGTTCGATTTATCTATTTGATCGCCACCTTGACGCCAAAAGTACTGCTTGCGGCGCAAACTGCTCCCTTCTGGCTGATCACAGACTCATTTATCTCGTTCTCTTTTTCTTTGCTCTCGCTTTATTTGTGCTGTTCCGGTCAGGCAGTCTATATCTGTCGTTGGCCGGCCTGGTGCTCTTTGGCAGCGGTCTGGCCTATAAAATAGTGTTTAAGAAATTGACGCGCCGAATCATCGGATTTAAAGATTTTTTTGTCACCGCTTCGTACCTGGCTCTGCTTGTTCTCTATGTGCGCTATATTAATCATCCGTTTAACCTCGCCGTCTTTTTTGCGCTCACAATTGTTTTTTGCCGCCGATTTTTAAGCGAGGTTTTTTGCGACCTTAAAGATATTGATGATGACCGGGCTGGCGGGATCAGGACTTTGGCTGTTGTCTGGCCGCGCCGCCGCCTCGTAGTTTTTCTGGCGGCGGCGAACGTGCTGTCGGTTGTACCGATAATTCTAGGTGTCTTGCTGGACTATTTCCCGTTGGCCGCTCTGGGTTTGGTTGCTGTTGCGATTTGTTTTCTGGCTTATATTCGCCGCTTGCCTGATTTGAATAATAGCCAATTGACTTTCTACTCCCACGTTTTTGCCGACGGCGAATACCTCCTCTGGCCGGTGCTGCTTTTCGCTGCTCGAATGCTGGGATGATTGGTCGCGCAAGTCAGACACCACCGCTTTTGCGGTGGTGTCTGACTGGTCAAAAATTATACTCTCAACCCACCCTCAAAGTGTTTGTACTATTGTCGGTTGAGGGCGAGGTTAATTTGGAGTTCTAAAAAGCGCTCAAAACTGATGCCGAAGGCTTTGGCCGCTTTAGGGCATAAGCTCATTTTTGTTAGTCCTGGAATAGTGTTTACTTCGAGAAAGCAGAGTTCATTGTTTTTAGTCAGAATAAAATCCGAACGAGTCAATCCATCGCACCCCAAGAGTTTGTGGATTTTTATAGCAGTTTCAGTGACCTTTTGTGTGGTTGTTACCGAGAGTGGAGCCGGACAAATTTCCTCTGTTAGTTTTGATTCGTATTTGGCCCGGTAATCAAAAAATTCAGAGTGGGGAATGATTTCAATTGGCGGCAGCGCAGTACACTGATCGGAGTGGTTGCCTAAAACCGCACAAGTCAATTCCCGACCCTCAATATACGCCTCGATTAGCACGTCTTTGTCTTCTCTTCCGGCTTTTTCTATTGCTTGGGGGAGGTCGCTTTCTTTCTGGACGATAGTTATACCGATGCTGGAACCTGATTGGTTTGGCTTTACTATGCAGGGGAGGCAGACATCTTTTTGGATAGATTTTAATTGCTCCGTCAATCTTTGTTTGGTTGTGTCAATGCAAATTGAATGGGGGATTGAAACACTCTTTTGCGCCAAAAGGGTGTTTGTTTGGTATTTATTAAAAGTAATTGCATTTACTTCGGCATTTGACCCTGTGTAGGGAATTTTCAATGACCGGAGAAACTTTTGGATGCTGCCATCTTCGCCCATTTTGCCGTGTAGGGCGACAAAAAAGACATTAAATTTCTGTAACTTGTTTTGGTAGCTGTTCTTGTCGCCGGCATCAATGCTCTCAGATCTGATCAATTTCTTGGCGGCCTTGCCATATCTGGCAAAGAACCATTTGCCCTGAGGGTTGATCTCTATTATGGAAACCCTAAATTTATCTCTACTTAGAGATTGAGCAACGTTAATGCCGGAGAGTAGGGAAATCTCACGCTCATTGGAAACGCCTCCGCACAAAACGGCAACATTTATTTTTTGATCGTTGGATTGTTTCATAAAGACAATTAAATGATTCCTCACTATGGTACGACAAAATTAAACATTGGTCAAAGGTTTAAAAAAGAGCCTTGGCGTGCGGGCACCAAGGCTCACGGGCTGGACAGGGACACGAACCCTACTCTCTAGTGATGATCACAGCGACGGGGTCGTCGCCGGCCCAGTCGAACAGCCGCCGGGCGCTGGTCGTCGAGACTCGGAGACAGCCGTGCGAGGCCGGTTGTCCCAGCTTGCCGATGTCGCGCGGCTGGCAGGCGTGGATGGCGTGCCCGAAGCCGTTGTGGAAGAAAAGGCTATAGGGCATGTCGCAGTTGTGGGCCCGGGAGTGGTAGCGCCGCCGCCGAGCCGTGATCTGGAACTGCCCCAGATGGTTGTGGGGCTCCTCCGGATGGTAGTCGAGCGGGGAGTCGTTGTCGGTAATTGCGCCGCTGACCGATCCGCGCAGGAACTCCTCGCCATCCTCGAGGGCAATGAAGTATTGCCCCCTCTCGCCGTGGGCGAGATTGATGAGGATGATCTTTCGCGGCGCCGGCTCCTCCGGCTGTTCCAGAATGACTGGCGCCGGTCTGATTCGTACTACCGCTCGTTCCGGATGTTGCGAAGTCTCCTCTTCCGCTGCCATTGCCGGAACGATCATGGGCGGCGCGACCACCACCTTCCGTGGTGGCGGAAGAGGTTCGATGCGCTGGCAGCCCACGATCAGGCTGGCCAGGCAAAGCGCAAGCACTACTCTCATCGCGCCCTCCTCTTAGCGGATGCCGAATGTCCGGCGGATCTCCGCTTGCAAGCGGTCGTTGGCATTGTTGTAGCTCTTGAAGGAGGCGTAGTCGCCGCGTTGAGCGCAGTAAAGGCCGTTGATCGAATTCTCGAGCATTGCCCGGAGGCGGCCCGAGAGATCGCTCATACCTTGGACACGCTCGATGTAATTGAGCTGATTTAGCAGATCCTTGCGTCGCTCAATGGCAACACTGAGCTCGTAGTTGGCGTCAGGCATCAGAAGAGAAACCGGTTTCTTCTTGGCCAGTGGCCAGTCAATGTTGCGGCTTAGCAGCGTCCGCTGCCGGAAGTACTCTCGGACGATGTCTTGAGCAGCATTCCATGCCACGCGTTGCTCGCTCGTTGTTGCCCACTCGGGGTAACCGGAGCTGGTTGTGACGACGATGATCTTGGACGGCGGGGGCGTCTCCCTCTTGACGAGCTGCTTGAGCCGGCTCTCCAGAAGCGGTGTGATCGGGGCCGGCCGGTCGAGCTCCGGGTGCCCTCGCTGGTATTGCTCGATCTCCATGTCGACATCGCGTGCCCGCATCAGAATCACCGGCACCTGCTCCGGCTTGAGCTCACCGGTCAGCTCGGCAAGCAGTAGCGTCGTCTTGCCGTGCACCTCGTTCATAAAGGTGTCGGCTGCCTGCCGGTAGCTCTCATCCACCCGAAACCTCGCCGAACCCAGCCGCTTATACTCAAAGTCGGCGAGGTTTCGAAGACTGTGAGTGTTGTTGAGCCGGATCGGCAGGAGTCTGACGAAGTCGGTGATCAACGCCCAGTTGCGCTCGAGCTGGGATTGGAACTCCTTCTCCGCCCTGGTCGCGGCTATCAGACGAGCCTGCTCGACCTTCTGGTTGTGAACGGTGATGCCGCCGCCGATGGCGATTGCCATGACGGCGAGCACAGCGAGACCGAAGTACGCCGGTTTCTTCATCTTCCCTCTCCTTATCTCTGTCTCGGTTGTGAAGGTGCCATAGCCCTTTTAGGCTCGCAAAAATCATAGCACAAATTAAAATTTTCCGCTATAGCTAAGGAGAAAATTTCCGGCCGATCTATCCCGCAAAATAGTTGGCAAAGCGCTCAATCAGGTCTTCGGGCTTAATCTCGTTGAGGTCGATTCTGTATCTATCGCGATTGTTTAGACTGTCAAGTAGATTATGATATTAGTAGCAAGACTAGGGGACGTAGCAAGACTAGGGGACGGTTCTCTTTTAGCTACAATATTTGCTAAATTGATCTAACTGATTTAATATTTAGCTATGCCGCGACAGCCCAGGTTGCTTTTATCTAAAAGTTTCTATCATGTCATGACACGGGGTAATAACCGTCATACGGTCTTTGAGTCCGGGGAAGATTACCTCTATTATCTTGATCTCATTTCCAAGTACAAGCCAGAGCATCCATTTGATCTCTATCATTACTGTTTGATGCCCAATCATACTCATTTTCTTGTTCGGACCAATAAGGCAACTGATTTCTCAACTTTTATGAAACGTCTCAACTTGGCTTACTTTCACCATTACCGCAAAAGCTATGATTGGGTGGGGCACTTCTGGCAAGACCGGTTTAAGAGCCAGTTCGTAGGCAAGGATGCATATTTTATCCAATGCGGTAAATACATTGAATTAAATCCTGTCAGAGCACATCTTGCAGTGGAACCTCAAGACTACAAATACTCAAGCTACGGGTATTACTCAAGTGGCCACAATAACAATCTTATTACTCGTGATATTTTCTATGATGAGATGGGTACCGATGATATGATGCGCCAAAAGAAATACAAAGAAATGGTGATAAATGATATAGTTGTATCAAATTATCTAAAGCCAGTTTGGGGATCGAACTATCAGCAATATCACGAAGGCCGAAAGATTCGATACCATTTAGGCTAAGAGTTAAAATATTAAAATAGCAAAAAGCGAGACTAAAAGAGAACCGTCCCCTTGAGTCCCCTTCCGTCCCCTTGAGTCCCCTTGAAAACTTGGGACAAAGAACAGATGAAGGCTTTCGTTGTTGTGCTGGCTAGCCCCCAAGCCGTTCTCCAGCTTAGGATACAAGACGGCGCAGAGAGGCCAGATAGACAATGCAACCTTATGTTCATCAAACGAGAACAGCAACTCGAAATACAGGCTGCAACGAGCCAGGCTCAAGAGCTGAGCATACCTATTGGCTTCTTGGTCAATGGTCTCGAAAAGAGTATTGCCGAAGAAGCCGAGTTGCTGTTGTCTCTAATTGGACAATGGGTCAGTCTACCAGCGAGGTGAGCAAGAATACAAGAATAATTTTCTGCTCACCTCCTTTTTTGGGCTTTAGTAGAAGAAGTATTCCTGAATGGTTGTCAATCTGGGCGAATTGTTATCGTTTCTTGCTTAAGCTCTTCGTAAATAGTTCTGAAGTTTCTTGGCAATATTGTCTGCGTCGATTTCACTGTAGTCTTGACCGACCCATAGCTTCAAAGCAGCTATTGCTTGGAAAATCATCATATACAGACCCGAGCACGTTTTTGCGCCGAGGGCATCTGCGTTTTTGAGAAATTGTGTATTGTATGGATTAAAAATAGCATCGAAAAAGTATTTATTTTTCAGATTGCCTAATTCGGCATAGATTTGACGGCTGACAATTTCCTCGGTGTTATTTGGATACATGCCTACCGGCGTAGCGTTAATAATAAAATCAGCCCATGCGATATGTGTTTTTATGTTAACATCATTCAACGGAAATACTTGAATCTTCTTATTTTCTGTCGAGAGATCATTCGATACTTTTTTTGCTTGATCCGAATCGATATTTAAAATTGTTATATTCTGGCTTCGTTTATATATCTCGTAGATTATCGCTCTGGCTGCGCCACCAGCGCCTATTACAACAATATTACCGTGCGATTCCACTTTCCTTAGCTTCAGTTCGATTGCGTTCATGGCACCGATAGCATCGGTGTTATAACCCCTAGATTTGCCATCTTTAAAGACAAGCGTGTTTAAAGCACCGACTTTTTTCACAGAATCATCTAGTTCGTCTACATATTTGATTGCTGCTACCTTATAAGGTAGCGTAACGTTAAGCCCGACAAAACCCAAATTATTCAGGTAATTAATAAAATCACCAAGAGATTTTTCATCCTCGATTTCAATTTTTATATGAGCATATCCATCCGGAAGGTTTTTTGTTAACATGTTAAATAGTACAGGGGAGATACTGTGATCGACGGGTTTTCCCAATAAAGCTGAGTAGTACATGAATTATTTTCCCAATCGTTCTTTTTCTTTATGATATTGTTTGTCTAGGTCATACCAAACCGTTTCTTTTCCAATAATCGGTTCGGAGAGATCAAGAAAGTATTTCATTTTTTCAATCAGGCTTTTTCTCAAGTCCTCGTCTTTAACCAGTTTAATGTAGAAACTATTTTGATACGTGTCGGCGCACTTCAGAATCACCGCTTCTTTGCTATGCAAAACTGTCCGACTAAACATCTCGACATATTTTTCCTTCCTGTCTTTAATGTTTGAATCATGAGAGACAGCACCAACTAAGTCGGCAATCCAGCGGCCAAATTTGTTTTCTATTGACTCAATATTGACTGCGCTGTCTTCAATCAAGTCATGTAAAATGGCAGCAATAGTAATTTCTTTGTCATAACCCAGTCTTAGTAAATAAAAAGCTAGATTTAGGCTGTGAAAAACAACCGGCTTGGGATTGTAGCCGGATTTATTATATTCTTCAACAAGAAAAGTAATGCTTTTCTCTATTTCTTTGGCATCATTTGGGTCAATAAACATACTATTTCCTTACTGGCCATAATAATACCAGTTTAGTTGGACAAATCAAGCTTCTGGACCTACACAGCTTCCACAAAAAGAAATAGCCACGACCCCCGGCTGGGGATCGTGGCTATCGGCTACTGCAAGAAATGTATTCGGCAACCGGTTTGAGCGGCCCCGAGACATAGCACAGGTTCGCCTGCCGCAGTATCGCCAAGATGAGCCCCTTCCTCATCTCGTAGAACTGCTCTGCGTCAAGCGAGGGGATATACCCGAGCAGATCGTGGTCGTTTCCACCCAGCATCACGGTGCAGGTTGAGCGGATATAGCGGGAGAAGTTTTCGTTGAGATAAAGCCTCGTCACAAGACTGTCGGCCGTATCGGCGAAAACTTCGGTCTGCATTTCATCCACGTGCACCATATAGGCACGGCGGATTGGGGCCAGGCCTCCCCAGATCCCAATATCGAGGGAGGATGGTTGCACCTTCACCTTGCGCAGCCAAGGATCTTTCCCGGGTTTGGTGAACAGGGGCAGAAGTCCGGGCAGGTTTCTTCTTATCGATTCGTACCGGAGGAAGAAGAACTTCGTTCCGCCCAGAGCAGCAAGTTGTCCCTGTGTCAAACCGATCACGGTTAGATCATTGGCGATCAAGCTAGCCCCATATTGCTGGCAGAGCTGGAGTGCTAGGGTTGTTTTCCCTGCACCTTCCTTGCCAAGCAGCAAAACGGCAGTACCGTTGAGATTCACACAGGCTGCATGAGCCGTCAACGATGACTGCTGTTGCCGCTGCAGTTCGATTAAGGGATAGCTTAGGTAAAGGATGGTTTCACCTTCACGCATCTGGTTCCACGGGAACCAAATATCGATTGCGTTTCGATGAAACTTGAGCAGGGTTTCGGAACTGTCACGGTACCTGACCGTGAAGGGAGTATGTGCCGTTTCTCGAGACACTTGCATGTCGGGGACAAAGCAAGTGTACTCCGAGCTGTTGAACATGGGGTAGAGGTCAACGTCGCTGTCGAAATTGAGCTCTACCCCGGCTGACTCGACGCTACACTTATATCTCGTGTTCTTTCACCTCCTTACCTCGCCATTTGCGTACCGAGTATGCCGGCCAGATAGTCCGCTGCGATGAAGTGTTCGGTGACGAGCCTCTTCACTGCAGCCTCGTCGACTTTCTTCTCGAGGCTGATCGAGAGAATTGCCGGCGGAACCAGTGACTGGCTGTTCTTGCACATGGCGAGGACTGTGCATCCGACCCCCAACTCCTCCCATATCTTCCTGGCAAGTATGGTGGTCAGATAACCCAGCACTCTGCCGGTATGATACTTGGGGTTCTTACCGTAAGGCGACTCCATGGAATGAAGACGACAGACGGAGATCACCCCGTTGTTGGTGTTGCCCCGTCCGACGAGTCCCTCCTCGCCGCACTCGACGCAGCTGCCCGTTCCGAGAAGATAGACCCTGTAGCCGTCATTGGTTGGATTGATCCTTACCTTGACGCCAAAGGGTCTGTTGCCAACCAGTTCGGCAGCGAAAACAGCAAGTTCTCGCTCTATCTCCTGAACGCGGCTGTGGTAGGCCTTCTCCGATGGAGTCAAGCTGCTGATCAGGGGTAGGCAGAGCGTTATGTCAATGTCTTTGCCCTTCCGCATGACCATGCATTTGATGTCTTGGCCGGTGTCGTTGAATCGGGGACAGCATGATGTTCCCTCGCCGACCCAGAAGTACTGCTCGAGAGAGAACGCTAGTTCCTCGCAGAGGGTAAACGGCCAATGGGCGACATAGACAGAGGTGTCGCTTGCCTTGAGCTGGTTCAGCTCGGGCAGGTCGCTCTCGTCCCTAGGCGAGAACCAGTAGGGACGCTTCGTATGTTGCGTAGAGTTGGCTGTTACCACCACCTCGTTATTCGCGTCGAGATGGGGCAAGATGCGTCCAAGGTACTCGCGAACCACCCTCTCTTGGATTCCAGCCAGGTCGATATTCTCATTGCCCATCCGGTCGCTCATCCTGCCGTTGACGACGACTTGTACCGGCTTGACCAACTCGCGCTGGCCAAAACCGGATCTGAAAAACCCGCCGCCAATGTACAGTTTGTCCACGTTGTGATGGAGGATGGCTCCGAAGTGGTCCAGACAGTGCCGGGAGTAGGCTGTCGAAATCCGTTCTGCCAGTGCGTCGGCAAGAGTGTCGGGATGGCCGAGGCCCTTGCGCTCAACAATCTCGAGTTCTCGATTCTCGGGATTGTCCCATTTGGTATCGAGGTGCAGGAATTCCACTTGGTACCTCCCTAGTCGAGGAAGAGAAGCTTCTTTATGCTTGCGTTTTCCTCTGTGGTAAACCTGGCTCCTCGGATCAGTACGACCGGGAAGCTTTCGTCAGCTTGCCCCATGATGATAGAGGCTGCGGCTGCCAACTCGTCTACGAGGGCAATCCTGCTGTTAGCTGGGTTGCCGAACAGGTCCCTCTGCTCCCTCAATTCAAGAGGGGCGATGCCGGCGATGCCGATGGCTGTGCCAATCGATCCATCGCGGTCATTCCGTCCGAAGGAATCGCTGATGATCACGGCAATGCTTTTGCCGTTAGCGATCTTGATTGTCTCGCGGATGATCCGAGCGCTCTGGTCAGGATCCTTTGGCAGGAGTACTACAGTCTCGTCGCTGTGTGGAGCGATGTTCGATCGGTCGACGCCCGAGCCGGAACACTCAAACCCGAGTCTATGCCGAGTGATGACCATTCTGCCCTTGACTCGAAGAATCTCGGCAGATTCGTCGATGTACACCTGGCACAGTCGTGCATCTCTTCCGGTTTGCCCTGCCAGTTCCAGCGCCATTTCCGATGGCACTACATCCTTGAGATTAATGACTGCTCCCTCCGCCTTGGAGACAATCTTTTGGGCAACCACAAGAATGTCGGATTGCCGGATGGCGATGTTTTGGGCATCGCAACACTCTCGTATGATCGCTCCGAGGTTATCACCTTCTCTGATCAAGGGGATACTCGGTATGGCGATCAGTCTTACTTCCTGTCGTTTCATTGAACGCCTCCTCTCGTCGTGGTATTGTTAAGGTGCAGCCTATTGGAAGGCCAGTATTGGTTTAACATAATTAGTTCGTTATGTCAACTTTTATGAAAAAAGTCGCTGTTGGTATTCCCACCCTGAACGAAGAAGATACGATTGCCTTGACGACAGCCATTATTGACAACGGGCTAGCCTCATTTTTTAATGACTGGCAATGTTTTATAGTGAACGCCGATAATTGTAGTCAGGATGGAACAAAGAAAAAGTTTCTTTCTGCTAAAACATCATGCAAAAAGGTCTATATTTCGTCTCGAGAGGGGGAGACAGGAAAGGGACTCAACCTGATAAATTTTTTTAGATTCTGCCGAGACAATGATATTGATTGTGCCGCTACAATTGATTCGGATATTTCGACAATAAGCAAAGATTGGGTGGAAAAATTAATCTCGCCGATAGCTAATAACCGTTCAGATTATATCACCCCTCTCTACGCAAGAAGCAGGTTTGAGGGTAGTACAACTAATCATTTTGCTTTTCCTTTTATCGCCACTTTTTTTGGTAAGAATATCAGACAACCAATCGGGGGAGAATTTTCTTTCAACCGGAAATTTATCGAGTACTGCTTAAGTAAACCGATATTTTCAGAAGCCACGCAATATGGAATCGATATATATATGACAACCCATGCACTCGGGGGAGGATTCAGGGTCAACGAGGTTTTTCTGGGTAGGAAATTCCATAAACCAAGTTTTTCAAAAATAGTACCAATGTTCAAGCAAGTTTTTGCTTCCGCTATACAAACAATTTCTTGTTACGGAATTGATTATGCTCCGAAAGGCGTTCTGTCATCCGAGAAAAATATATGCATTGATAATGATAATGAGTTTAAGCACGAAAGCAAGATTAAGGAGTTAACCGACTTGTCTCAAAAATTATTTGCAAACAACGAATCTCTTTATACAAACTATGGTTTGAGCAATTGCCAATTAGTTATGCAAAAAATATCTTCCGGTTCCTTCGTCTCGATGAACGATTGGGGTGAAATCTTAAGCGATTTTTTTGTTTTAATCAGAGCAAATAAAAGACATGATCCGATGGTGTTAGCCGAATTGATAGCCCCCATCTTTTTCTTGAGAACCATTGCCTTCTGGCTTGAAATTAAACACGAGGAGCCATCAGCAATCGAACTTATGTTAACCAATCAAGCCGAACTGATCAGATCGAAAACCTGGGAGAAATTAGTCTGAAAAAAGGAACTGGTTGCCACACTTTCGAAGCACGGCAACCAGTCGACTTAGCGGCAGTTGTAGTTGCACGCCAGACACACCTCGCTATCTTCGCGCGAGACACCGACAGGTTGTCCTCTGATTACCATGTCGGGGTGCACGTTCGCTGCAATCGAGGGAGCCCGCACCATCTCGCTCCCGCAATGCGGGCAATTGCTGGGAATGTTTCTGTCTGTAGCGTTCTTGGAACGCAGACATTCCCATACAAAACACAAAACGCGAAAAAGCGCCTTGAACATTTCCGGCTCCTCCTTCTCAGACGATTAACAAGCACTATATACTAACTGTGATTAACAATCAATAAAAAAATAGCCGTTACTCCAAAACCGATCGTATGTCAACTTTCGCACTCAGTCAGGTGAAAAAATTTGCACCGGAGATGATTTGGGGATAGAATGGAGATAAATTATTGCGGGCTGGGGTATGAAAAATCTTCTCACAAAACTCTGGAACGAGTTCATTTACGGTGGCCATTTACTGGCATTGGGGCCAGTTGTCATTATTCTAGCACTATATGCTGTTCTTAATATGCCCATCTCAACTCAGCTTTTGATTGTTGCCTATTCAATAGCATATTTAGTGTATAAGTTTGATCGTACTTGGGATTCAACTTTAGACAGTTTATATGTCAAAAAGAGCATTTTGCGCTACGAAAATTCTACATTAGTTCTTCTTATCATTTTCTTCTCGCTACTGCTTCTTTATCTCTTTAGAGAAAACAGTTATCAAGTGACGACCTTTGCTTTTGTCCTACTGTTGTTTGGTCTGATGTATTCCGTGTTCATAAAAAACCTCACAAAATATCTAATCGGGTTTAAAAGTTTTTTTGTTGCTTTGTCGTATACTGCGGTAACTTATTTATTTACTCTTTACAATAACGTAGATTTTAATTTAACTGTTTTGCTGGTTTTTTTGTTTTTTTATATTCGATGGTTCATTAATACAAGTTTCTGTGATTGTAAAGACAGAGAAGAAGATAGGGCAAGAGGACTTAAAACTCTTGCTGCTTACATGAAAGGGTACAGTTTTGTGGTTTTATTACAAGTATTAAATATTATTTCAATTGTTCCGATTGCAGTGGGGATTATGCTAAATACTCTTCCAATTTGGAGTATATTGTTTATAAGTGCGCCGATCTATTTTGCATATCTTGTTGCTTATACTGCCAAGATGGAAAAAAGCTACGAGAAGTTAGCGAATATTTGGGCAGATGGTGAAATATTCATCTGGTTGGGGGTAGTACTATTGGGAGGTGAAATATGGAGTTTCTAAGCGCATTGCTTTTTGTGACGATTATGACTGTTGGCGGGATCCTTTCCTGTTGGGTTTTGTTTACAAACAAACATTCTAGAATCAATCAAATTTTCTTTGTTGTTTCTTTGACAATTCTTTTTTGGAATATTTTTGGTTTTCTCGCTTATCGCTCAACTGACGAGTCGTTATCTTTGTTATATTTAAGATTAAATTATTTTGCGGTTTGTTTGTATTTCGTATCGTTTTACTATTTCACTATTTATTTTCCAGTTACCTCTCAGAAACGTTATATTATTGCAGATACCTTGGTTACCACTGTTGGTGTTGGACTAGCCATAGTCGCTCTTATTACTGAATATGTAATCAAGAAAGTCACTATCGGTGGCCCTGTTGTGATGAGAGTGGAAACGGGCTTTCTGGGGAATTTATTTTATGTTTTAACCCTATTATTGACAGGATATGTTTTATATGAACTTATAAAGAAATATCGCTACCTTGATAAAATCAATCAATCAAAGATTCAATACTTTATTGTTGGTATTTTTCTTTATGCCGGATTCAACATTATTTTCAATATCGCGTTTTTCTACCTCATTCGTGATAATTACAAATACACCCAGCTGGGAGATTTTTCCGCTATCTTTTTCCTTGGCTTCGCAGCTTATGCTGTTATGAAAAAAGGATTATTCGACATTAGGGTAATCGCCACGGAAACTGCGGTTACTGTTCTTTCAGTTGTCCTGATCGTGCGAGTTTTTGTCTCAACAAGTGCAATGGAGTGGTTGTTTAATTCCTTAATTTGGATCCTGGCAACATATGGTGGTTATGTTATGATTCGGAGTGTTAAACTCGAAATTAAGCGGCGGGATGAGGTGCAGAGGCTGGCGAAAAAGGTTGAAGAGGCGAATGTGCATCTTAAGGAGTTGGACGAGATAAAGGATAACTTTATGTCAATGGCGTCGCACGAATTAAACACTCCCATAGCCGCCATCGAGGGCTACCTCTCGATGATTCTGGACGAGAAGCTGGCCGGCGAACTTAATCCCAAAATGAAAAAATACCTTGACAGCGTTTATATCTCCTCCAAACGGCTGGCGGCGCTGGTGCGGGATCTCTTGAATGTCTCGCGCATCGAATCAAACCGCATCCATCTCGTTTATGAAGAGTCGCAAATTGAGGATCTTATCAACCAGGCGGTGATGGAGGTCGGCTCAAAGGTTAGGGAGGCAAACCATACTTTAACTTTTGAGAAGCCCGAGACCAAGCTGCCCAAGACCTGGTGCGACATGACCCGGATTACCGAGACAGTTATTAATATTTTGGGCAACGCTATCAAATACACCGATCCGGGCGGCAAGATTACCATTGCGGCCGAAAAGAAGGACAGCGATATTCTTATATCAGTTCGGGATAACGGCCGCGGCATTCCGGCCGAAAAACGCGACAAAGTTTTTCAAAAGTTCTCGCAAGTTGATGTCTTAAGGGACGAGGTTAAGGGAACGGGACTCGGAATGTATATCTCCAAAAACCTAATTGAACTCCACAAAGGCAAAATCTGGTTTGAAAGCGCAGGCGAGGGGAAGGGCACAACCTTTTTCTTTACTTTGCCTATACTCGACAAGAAGCCGGAAGACCCCCACGAGGGCGAGGGACCGGTGCTGCAGCTGAAGTAATCGCACGATAAGTATCAATGGGGTTATTCACTGATTATTATTGATTCATTGTCGGCTATTCGCCTTACTTTTCTTCCAAAAATAGATTTAAATTCTTTTACAAAATCTCGCTATTTAGTGGCGGCCGCATCCTTTCTCTTTAGGAGATCCGGGTAACCGGCGCTGGAGATAATATTTTCTTCTTTGAGGTTTAGCTGACTAATGATGCGGCTGAACGATTCCTTGTTCTTTGCTTCGACTTCGACAAAATTGCCTAAACCGTCCACTTCGTCCACAAGAATTTCAACGTTGCCGTTTTCATGTTTTTCTCTTTTCTTAGTCACAATAACATCCACCTTAAAGCCCAGTTTTTCTAAAATTTCTTGTGTGATTGTTGTGCTGGCAACACCGGTTTTCCATTCTGCAGATGAGCCAATACACATAATTGACGTAGAGATTAATCAATGGTATGAATTGAATGAGCTTGGCTTAACAACGCTATGGCGGGAGGGGGTGATAAGATGGCCGGCTCAAAGAGCGGCAGCCGTGACTCGCGGACGAAGCGTGTGGGGAGCAACCCCAACTACAAGACGCCAGGGCGGTACAACAGTGCGCCCAACCCCAAGCAGGGAGGCGGCGGGCGCAAGAGCGGCAGCTCCAGCAACAGCGGCAGCGGACGCCGCTGATGAGCCGGGGGTGGGGAGCAGCATTGTGCTTGCTTCTCACCCCTCTCAACAAGTTATCATCACCGCAAAGGATAAATGTCTCAAACTATCTACAAGTTAAACAGCGGAACAAAGGTATTGCTTTGTTCCAGAAATAATTTTCATTCGGTAGTAATTAGTATTTGGGTTAATCACAAATTAGTGAATAAACCGGGATTAGCCCATTTTGTTGAACATTTGGTTATGGATGGTAAAAATTGTAAAGAGAACTCTGATTTAAATCAACCGGAGAGCAGATGGATTGATTCTCTCTCTGCTACTGCTAACGACTATTACACGATTTACGATGCACAGGTGCACGAGAGCGAGATTCCCAATGTGATCAGCTTTCTAAAGAAACTTATTTTCGACAGTAATTTTTCTAAAACAGTGTTGGCTGAAACCAAAAGAGTAATTTGCGCCGAAATGAGCGAAAGCAACTCAGACCCCTCATATCGAATGTTTCAGCGACTACGGCAAATTCGTTTTAAGCAAAAGACCTTTCTTTCCAAACCGATTATAGGCACAAAAAATTCAGTTTTAAGTATTACTCACTCGGATGTGAAAGATTTCTACACCAAAAATTATACTGGCGAAAATACAGTTATTTCTATCACTGGCCATTTTGATCAGAAAAAAACCAGAAGTTTAATTGAGGAGACTTTTGGTACTCTAGGTAAGAGTCAGGATACTTCTTTTGCCGGCATGCCGCTTCCTGAATATTCGGACGAGAAGAGGCTTATTACTTCCGGTTCGTCAACACAGACGAATTTTATGCTTTCGTTTCAGGGTTACTCTTGGCGCAGTAATATCAAGGAACGCCTAATAATCAACCTTCTTTCGACCTTGCTTTGCGGCTTGCGAGCCAGCCGTCTGTTTCAAGAATTGAGAGTAAAAAAGCAGCTGGTTTACGACATCTACTCAGAGACAGTTATGGAAAATAATTTTGGTTTGTTTAATATTTTCGGACAGTGTAGCGGTGAAAGCGTTAACAGTGTTATCGAAATAATTTTGCATGAGATCGATCGAATCAGTACAATGCCTTTAAGTGATGATGAGTTGAATTGGTTTAAAAACTATCTCAATATCCAAAATGAAATCGGCGAAGACAGCCTTAACGATTTAGCTTACGAATATGTGGAGGAGTTTGCCAACACCGACAAAGCAACCTCCTGGAAGGACATCATAACACAGAGAAATGAAATTGTTCCGGCTGATGTTCTAAAAACTGCCAGAGGGGTTTTTAATCTAAATAAGCTGAATATTATTGTTTTACAATAACGAACGCGTGATGTGTAATTATTGTTCGAGCCTGTCGAGAACCCCTCGGTCATACTCGGGGCAAGCTATTCAAAACTTCTCGACTCCGCTTCGTTACGCTCGAAGAATAGTTGCGATGATATATCCACGCCTGAATTACACATCACGCGTAATAACGAAGCCATCGTTAATTTCAACGGCAAGTTTGAATTTCTTTGCTGGTTTGAAAGCAAGGGAGAGGGCAGGGGCACAACCTTCTTCTTTACTCTGCCCATTCTGGACAAGAAGCCGGAAGACCCCCACGAGGGCGAGGGGCCGGTGTTGCAGTTGAAGTAATAATAAAAGGTATTAACCCCAGAGCAAGCTCTGGACTCACCTTGTAGCGGAGCAAGCTCTGCGGTATTGAACCAGAGCCATACCTTTTTTTACGCTCTGTCGCCCTTTGGGCATTATCGTATCTTGTAATAAAATATAGTCTAACGTTCGGTAGAGGGGATGTTTCACTTTTCAAATAGGAAATTTATCTAACCCCTACAATGTTTTTTATCGCTCCAAAAACCTAGACTTTTTCATAAATTCAGAATGGAGAAAAATGAAGTGCACAATTATTATTAATGAGCTGCCTTACAAAAACGATAAAGCCTGGAACGCCTTGCGTCTAGCTGAAACACTACTAAAGCAAGGCGCGGGAGCAAATGTCTTTCTTCTGGAAGACGGTGTTGATGTCGGAAAAGAAGACCAAAACAAACAAGGGAAAGATTACGACTTAGAAGATATAGTTAGGAATCTGCTGGCCGCTGGCGTTGTATTTCTTGCTTGCACAACTTGCCTTAAAACCTGCGGCATTAGTCACGAAAAACTGATCGACGGCGTCACTGCCGGCAATATGGCCGATTTGGCTAAATGGGTTAAAGAGAGTGAAAAAGTTTTAACTTTTTGAAAGGATAATGTTGTCTCGCCGCACAAAAAATTTCTTTGACATCGTTGCCCCGGTCTATGAAAAATTTCATTTCGGTGCCCTACGGACCTTTAATAAAATTAAATCGGCGGTCATTATTAAAACGTCCGATAGGGTCGTTGATCTGGGAGGCGGAACGGGAAGGATAGCCAAGTTCTTCGCCGGCAAGGTTTCCAAGGTGATAGTTGTTGACGTCTCCGAGGAAATGATTAACCAATGCCGAAAGCGGCACCCGGAGTTCTCCTGTGTCCGGGCCGAAGCGCAAAACTTGCCCTTTGCTGACAATAGTATTGACAAAGTGATTATTATTGATGCATTTCATCATTTTCAGAATCAAAAACTGGTTGTTAAAGAGATAAAGAGGGTGCTTCACAGAAACGGCAAGGTGATAATCGAAGAATTTAACCCCTTGACAACCTTTGGCAAGTTAGTAGTTGTTGTGGAAAAATTTCTGCTTATGCACAGTGTTTTTCATCAACCCTCATCGCTAGCCGATTTGTTTATGAGAGAAAGATTTAAAGTGGATTTGATAGATGAAAATAAGTCGTCTTACTATCTGATCGGAGAGAAGGGGACGAGCGACTAGTACCGTTACATCTTAATTTAAGGCAGCTTACCTAATCCAATCACGCTTGTTTTAGGGTGGCCGTGATTACATAAAAACTATAATGTAACTAGTACAAGCCGCATGACACCCATGAGGGCGAGGGACCGGTGCTGCAGCTGAAGTAGTAATGACTGATTAAATTGAAGATTTCTCGCCTCCAAGACCTCGAAATGACAAATTTATCGATAATTTTTTCGGGGAACATGAATGATCGGATATAGTCCTCGAATTTGTTCATAAATTCTTAATTTAGAAATAATTAAATTAATATATCATTTGTGGGAGGATATTTTTCCGGTATGGTTTGGGTTATTCTTGTAAAAAATGCGGGCTGACGTTACTTTAAGAAACGATGAAGAGAAGAATTATCTTATGGCTCTTGCTGATCTCGTTGTTGCTCCAGCCGCCGGCGGCACTGGCGGCGGATTGGCTAATGTATCAGGGCAACACTCTCCGCAATGCTGTTGTCCAAGACGAAGAACCGGGTGCGTTCTCGCTCCAAGCGACAATCCCGCTGACACACTATCAATTTTTGCCGCCGCTCGCCAAGGACGGTGTTTTCTATTTCTTCGAATGGACCAGGGATGCCTCCGGCTGGCTGGCGTATGCCATTGACCTTAACCGCGGCCGGTATCTTTGGCGCTATGAGGGCGAGGGATATCTGACGGCCAATCCGGTGATTTCGGGAGATGCGGTTATTGTCCCCGGGTCGAGCCTGGTTTTTCTCCATACTCAAACGGGCGAGAAGATAAAGGAGTTCCGGCCGCCGGAAAGTGATTATTACTATGCCCAGCCTCTTGTCGCGGGGGAGACGGTTTATGCCGCCGCCAGAAGATTCGGTGTCAACATCGGCTATCTGGTGGCCCTTGATATAAGCGACGGCTCGGAGATTTGGCGCCAGAGCTGCTCCACTACCAACATCGGGCCGATCAGTGTTTATGCTGACAATATAATTGTGACCACTACCAATTATCGCGGCGATGATACCTATGTGAACAGCTACCGGATGAGCGACGGCCTGAGCAATTGGCCCGGACCTTATTGGAGTGATTACTTTCCCTCCGGACCAACGGTTATTGATGAGGAGAATGGCCTTGGTTTGATCTCTAATAATGGCGTTGTCTCCCGGCTCGATCTGGCGACTGGCCAACTGCTCAGCCGGGTCTTGGGCGGAGCCGATGCCACGATTCCGGTTATCCGCGACGGCCAGGGGTATTTCTTTACCACCAATGTTTATACCGGCTTTATTCATCAAACCTACTTTAACTCCTTTGATGTCGCCACTGGCGTCAGGACGAATCAGGTTAAAATCAGCGACAACTTTCTGGGTGAGGCTACCGCCAACCCGATATTGATTGGCGAGAAGATTTATATTGCGACCCCTGTTGGCGAGATTTGGCGCATGAATCTCTCCGGCGGCGAGATTGAAAAATTTCCCGTCTCCGGCACGGCAGGGTTGTCGCGGCTGACCTACAGCGACGGCGTTATTGCAACCTATAGTGATTATCCCGGTGCTGCCTATATTCTCTCGGCGCGGCCGATTGCCATTTTGCCGGAAACCGTAATTACGCTGGAGAGCCCTTACAAGGAGGGCGATGAGTATAGTGAATATCTCGGCCAAACGCACAGCCACTACAAACCGGATGTTGAGGGTTGGTCGAAGATTTTTAACGGTGAACCAACGCCGGTTTTCACTGAAGAACTTTATAAAGATGCCGGTTATGATTTTGTGGCCCTGACCGAGCATGATGAATTGGTCCCCGATCCGGGTGTTGAGGGAATACTCCACATTACGGACTCGGAGGAGGACACGCATTCACCGGACGACAATCATATTTTGGCGATTGGTGTTCAGGCGCCGATTGATGAAAGTCAAAGCGAGCAAGACAGAATCGACGATATTGTTGTTGATCAAGATGGCGTAGCTTTTCTGTCACATCCGAACTCAAAAATGTATGATTGGAGTATTACAGATTTGACCGAGAGGAAAAAATATCACGGAATTGAAATTTTTAATGGTGTGGGTAATTTCCTAAAGAACTTTAAGCCTATTTGGGGAGACTACTTATCAACCGATAAGTGGGATCAATTACTAAGCGCGAGAAAGCCTGGGGCTGGCCGGTGGGGAAGCGCCGGCGACGATTACACGCCCGGCGACGGCGGTTTCGACCGAGCTGGCGTAATTGTTCTTGCGAAAAATTTAAATCAAGAGGAAATTCTACAGAACATCAAAGATGGCAATTTCTACGCCGTCCAGGGTTCAGGGGCGCCGAGGATAAAGGTCAAAACGAGTGGTTTGAACATAAACGTGACCTCAAACAAAGAGGGCGACATTAAGTTTATCGGCAAAAACGGTACTCTGTTGAAAGAGGAAAAAGACGTGCAAGCCTCAACTTACACCGTTCGCGGCGATGAGATTTACGTTCGGGTTGAGGTGGAGGCCGGCGGCAAGAAGGCCTGGTCCCAGCCCATAGCCGTTGAGAGCAAAAAAACAATCGAGACCTCATTGGCCGGGGAACATTTCCTTGATTTGGGCGAGGCGCAACTCTTGAGCAAAAACACCGGCGCCGTCGCTGTTTCAACCTTGCCCGGCGCCGAGTACCCCGACCAGTCGCCGCCCTACGGCTACATTAGCCCCATCTATTCACTAAGCACCGACGGCCAGGTGCAGGAGGGGACGGAGCTGACGATCAGCTATGCCGACAGCATCCTGTTGACCAACGAGGACAACCTCTCGATCTACACCTATGATGAGGATAACTCCGTCTGGACCCGGGTGGCCGGCATCATTGACAAGGCAACAAAAACAGTTAAGGCCGGGCTTTCTCACTTCTCCCTCTATACGCTAAGCGCCGAGATGCCCCCTGATGCGGAGCCCCCGACGGTTTCTCTGGCCGAGCCGGCTGACCTGACGGATTTGGAGGGCGATATAGCATTTCAGGTTAATGCCTTCGATAATAATGCCGTTTTCAGGACGATGACGCTGATTGATGACAGGCTCATATCGAGCGATGCCAATCCTCTTGACGGCTGGTCCGCGGAGATAGACGCAAACGATTACTCTATTGGCGTCCACAAATTGACTTTAACGGCGGAGGACGCGGCCGGAAATATCGGCGAGGCTAATTACAACTTCTCGATCAGAGATTCAGCCTTTGTGCCGCCGCAGATTGCAGTTGATGCCCCGCAGGAAAACGAATTTCTTTCCGGCACAAGGGTTGTTTCGGGAAATTACTCCAGTCAGGCGGAGGTTGATTCGATCGGTATTTATCTTGACGACTTTTTTATCGCCGATGCCGAATTCGAAAACGGAGCATTTCAAAGAGAAATTGACTGGTCACAGTTTAAGGCCGGATCATATGCGCTAAAAGTGGTTTTGGCCGATAAAAAAGGCAACACTGTCACCGTTGAGCGCACCGTTAACACCGGCGCTAAAGTTGACATTGTGTCCCCGGAGGCCAAGACATATTATCACGCCGAGAGCATTCCGATTGAGTTTAACAGTGAACCCGCGAATATGATTGCAAAGATTGACGGGGTAGAGGTTGCCAACCACACGCAGATAAAAGCCTACACCCTCTCTCTTGGCAGTCACACTTTTTCCGTGGAGTATGGCGGCCGGGAGATCGCCAGCCGGGAATTTACTGTCGACACCTCAATCGAGGACCAAAAGAGACTGGTTGAGGTTTTTTGGCAGGAGGGGCGATTTAAGAACCAGGGTACTTATCAGTCAATATTAGCCAAACTAAACACAGCCCAGATGTGGCAGGACGCCGGCAATATGAGAATGAGAGACCTGATGCTCGATCACCTTATTTCCTTCATCAAGCAAAAATCCCAACTCAAAAAACCCCACATCGATCAACTGGCGGCTGATGTGCTGACGGGAGATTTTCGATATTTGATTAGTCAAAAGTAGCTGCCATATAGGAACCTATTGCTAAATAGATAAGAGCAAAGATTGAGATTATTAATGTTAGTATATTTTTCTTCCACCGCTTTACTAGTATTACTGACGCGATAAAAGCTATTGCTGGAAGGGTAAAAAAGAATATTGCATAAATATCCAATACTATTCCTTTTGTGTCGGCAATAAGGAAGTTCAATCCCCACAATACCAGAGAACCCCAAGCAATATAGCTAAGACGCTTTTTCGTCTGGTTGTCGTTCTTCATACCCCTCCTAAGCCAAATGGTTAATCTGCCTCCATTATAATACAAATCCCCCGTGAAGCCTAATCGACCATTGCCCTAATCCGTTGCCAAGGGGCTTTTTTTGGCGGTGATGAGGCGGATTTTTTCGTCAGTACTCTCAATCAATTGCGGCGTTTTGGCAATTTTTTTCCCGTCGGCCAGGAGAGCGATCGGCGTTTTGGTAAAGATGCGAAGAGAGCGGGCGCGGATAAGAGAAAAAGATTTTTCCTCAAGCTCATTTTTCGCCCCAAAGAGCCGGCTGATTTTCTTGATCAAGTTTCCGCCTTCGGGGGCGGCGCTCTCAATCATTATGTCCAAAAAATCATCGCCAATCTTGTGGAGATCGGGGTAAAAGTTGGCAATAACCAGACTCTTGGCTTTTGTTTGAATTAGAAAGTCCCGAAATTCTATCGTAATATCCATCGGAGCAAAAACGTCAAGGGAAATGTGGGTTAAAAAGGCTTGCCCGGAGGCGGTTTGTCCCAACCGGAATTCGGAGATTTTGCGGTAGCGCAGGGCGTCGGCCGCTTCCCGCCAGCTTTGCGAACCGATTAGATAGGAGAGCTCGGACGAAGTCTCGAGTGGAATAACCCCCAGCGCTTCCTTGCGCCCGACAAGTTTTGCGGCCGCGGCGTTTACTATTTCATCACCGCCAATTGCCACGATGGTTGTATATTTTTTTGACAAGCCCAAGTCAACCAGCTCCTCCGGCGATTGGGCGGCGGTCGGATAGGTAAACTCGCCCGAGATACCCAAGCCGCCAAGATAGGACTTGATGTCTTCGACCTGTGAGCGCTTCCGGCATTTTTTTATGTCGAAAATGTAATAGTACATTACCACAAATGGACGGCGAACTAACTAACGAACAAACGACTAATTATTCTCTCTAAAATCAGGGAGAAACAAGGAGCACGAAGTGGTTGATTGTTCGTTGTCCATTCCTGTAATTATTTTTTAAAGAAACCCAGGGGATCGCGATGAGCGGCGACCGGCTCTGTCTTATCTGCTTTCTCCGGCTCTTTGGTCTCGCCCTCTTCCTTCTCCTTGGCAGGCTTGGCAATTTCCACCTCTTTGCCGTCTTGGGGCATTATGCTCTTGCCGACAAACATTGCTCCTTGCTGGATGATCAGGCTTTTGGCGTTAATATCACCGGAAACATGGCCCGTCGTGTGAATCTCGAGCTGTTCTGTTGCCTGGATGATCCCCTTGACCTCTCCGGAGACCTCAACGGTTCTGGCGGAAACCGGACCGCTGACCTTGGCGGTTTCGCCGATATTGATGTGCTCGTCACTGTGTACTTCGCCCTCGATTGTGCCGTTTATCTCGATCGACCCCTTGTTTTTAAGACTCCCCTTCAAAACGACATTCAGGCCGATGATGGTGTCGATGTTGCTCTCCATAGCCTCTCCTCGTTAATTAAAAACAAATTTAGTGGTGCCTATGTATGATAAAATCATATCTTTCGGCGTTTGCCAAGATTTCTTAAACTATCTTAGCACAGATGATCAAGAAAGAGGAAGTGGACAATCCTGCCGAGCCCTTGAAGTGGGTTGACAAAGATGTTAAAATATCTTAGCTAATTCATTTGCTAGAGGATTTTCATGAACTTTATTAAGATAAGCGGAGCAAGGGAACACAACCTTAAAAATGTCTCCGTCCAGATTCCGCGCGACAAACTGGTTGTCATTACCGGCTTGTCCGGTTCGGGGAAATCGTCGCTTGCCTTTGATACTCTCTACGCCGAGGGTCAGCGGCGCTACGTTGAATCACTCTCTTCCTATGCCCGCCAGTTCCTGGGCATTATGGAGAAGCCCGACGTCGACTACATCGAGGGCTTGTCCCCGGCGATCTCTATTGATCAAAAATCGGCCTCGCGCAATCCGCGCTCAACTGTCGGAACGGTGACGGAAATTTATGATTATCTCCGTGTTCTCTTTGCTCGAGTTGGCGTGATCCACTGTCCCGAGTGCGGCCGGGCGGTAACACGTCAAACGGTTGGTCAGATCGTTGATCAGATCTTGGCGCGAAACAACAAAACGAAACGAATTGCCGTCCTCTCGCCGCTAGTCACTAAGCGCAAAGGTGAACACCGCGATGTTCTCGGGCGGATTCTAAAGATGGGTTACTCGCGTGTTAGGGTCGACGGCGTTATTATGGACATCGAGGAGGCGAGCGAAAAAGACCTGGAGCGAAACCTGGCGCACTCTATCGACATTGTTGTCGATCGGCTTATACTTGATCCCGGGGAGATGGACGAATCGACCCGCCGCCGCCTCTCCGATTCGGTTGAAAAGGCCCTTTTGGCCTCTGAGGGTAATGTTATTATCTATGATTTTGAAAAAGATAAAGACGCGACTTACTCCGAGTTGTTCGCGTGTCCGGATTGCGGCATCTCTTTGCCGGAGGTCGCACCGCGATCGTTCTCCTTTAATTCGCCGCACGGAGCTTGCTCCACTTGCCAGGGCTTGGGGGTGCGGCAGGAGATCGATCCGCGATTGATTCTGCCCAACTCGCGCCTGACGATAAATGAGGGCGGGATACGACCCTGGTCCCGGAGTTCGGCAAACTTGTCGTGGTACCAGAACATCTTGAATGCCGCCATCACCAAACACGGAATCGATCCGGATAAACCAATCTCCGAACTGTCCAAGGAGGACCTCAAAATTATCTTGTACGGTACGGGCGAGGAAACCTATAGCGTCTTTGGTTATGAGACAAAATATGAGGGTGTCATACCAAATCTTACGCGGCGCTACCGGGAGACGCAATCCGATTATGTCAAGAAGGAGATCGAAAAGTATATGGTTATCCGTGATTGCCCGACTTGCGGCGGCAAAAGGCTCAAGCGGGAGGTTTTGGGAGTCTTGGTTGGCGGCAAGAATATTATTGATCTCTCAAATATGAACATAGAGAGCCTTCTTGGTTTCTTTGAGTCTCTCGCGGAAAAACTCACCTCCGAACAGAAGATAATCGCCGAGCAGGTGACCAAGGAGATTAAATTGCGGCTTCGCTTCCTCCTGGATGTCGGCTTGTCTTATTTAACGCTGAATCGCAACGCGGCAACCCTGGCGGGCGGCGAGGCGCAGCGCATCCGTCTGGCAACGCAGATCGGTTCCGGCCTGATGGGTGTTCTCTACATCCTGGATGAACCGTCAATCGGTTTGCATCAGCGCGATAATGACCGGCTGATAGGGACCATCGAGCGTTTGCGCGATCTTGGCAATACGGTTATCGTGGTGGAACACGACAAGGAGATGATGAAGAAGGCCGATTGGCTGATTGATATTGGCCCCGGAGCGGGTGAGGCTGGCGGAGAGATCGTTTGCGCGGGGACGCCGGAGGAAGTGGCTCGCTTTGCCGCATCGGTTACCGGCCAGTACTTGAGCGGCAAGCGTAAAATTGGTGTTCCCGGATTTCGCCGGCCCGGTTCGGGTAAGATGCTCGAGATCGTTGAGGCAAGCGAGAATAATCTCCAGAACATCTCCGTCAAGATCCCTCTTAACACCCTGACCTGTGTCACGGGAGTCTCAGGATCAGGCAAGTCGACGCTTATTAACGATATCTTAGCCAGGGCTTTGTCCCGCCAGTTTCACCATGCCCGAACGGAACCGGGCAAACACAAAACGATTTTGGGAGCCAAATCTCTTGATAAGGTTATTGATATTGATCAGTCGCCCATCGGCAAATCGCCTCGCTCTAATCCGGCAACCTACACCGGCGTCTTCACCTTAATCAGAGAGCTTTTTGCCCTGACTCCCGAAGCCAAGATGCGCGGTTATCGCGCCGGCCGATTCTCCTTTAACGTCAAGGGGGGGCGATGCGAGAAGTGCCGGGGCGAGGGTGTCTTAAAAATCGAAATGCACTTTTTGCCCGATGTTTATATCACCTGCGAGGAGTGCAAGGGGCGGCGTTATAACGCCGAGGCTCTTGAAATTCGTTATAAAAGCAAGAATATCGCCGACATTCTTGATATGACGGTTGAGGAGGCGGTAACGTTCTTTGTTCACATTCCGGCTATCTCTCAAAAACTTGCTGTTTTACACGATGTCGGTCTTGGTTATATTCGCTTGGGCCAACCGGCCACAACCCTATCCGGCGGCGAGGCGCAGCGCATCAAGCTGGCGACCGAGCTGGCCCATCGCAGTACCGGCAAAACGCTCTATATTCTGGATGAGCCGACAACGGGCTTGCACTTTGAGGATATCCGCCGGCTGCTTGATGTCCTCTCAGCTCTGGTTGATAAGGGCAACACTGTTGTTGTCATAGAGCACAATCTGGACGTGATTAAATCGGCCGACTATCTTGTTGACCTTGGGCCGGATGGCGGCGATAAGGGGGGCAGGGTGGTGGCGGTCGGCACGCCGGAGGAGGTGGCCGCGGTCCGGGAGTCCTACACCGGTCAATATCTGGCTCGTGAGTTAGCCGACACTAAAAGACCGCTGGTGAAATCAGCCACTGAATGATTATTTGGTTGTTTTGGCCACAATTGCCTCAAACGCTTGGGGTTCGTGCTCGGCGAGGTCGGCCAGCATTTTGCGGTTGAGGTCGATCTTGGCATCAGTGAATCTTTTTATCAGCGCCGAATAAGAAAGACCGAGTTCGCGGGCCTTGGCGTTAATGATTTGAATCCAGAGGGAGCGGAACTCTCGCTTCTTGATCCGGCGGTCGCGATAAGCGTGTTGGCCGGCTTTGTAGACGGCCTGCTTGGCCAACTTAAAGACCGACTTGCGCCGTCCCTCATAGCCTTTAGCAAGTTTGATAATTTTTTTGTGCTTGGCGTGTCTCACCACACCGCGTTTGACGCGCATAATCTACTCCATTACTTAAAGGTATGGCGCCAGTTTTTTAATTCTGGCCTTATCGGCGGTATTGATCTCCAAGAGCTGTTTGGTTGGATCATTTTTGTGGGTCAAGAGATGGCTCTTGGCTGACTTAACTCGAACGAGCTTGCCGCCCTTGGTCGCCTTAACGCGCTTGGTTGTTGCTTTGTGAGATTTCAGCTTCATAATTATCCTTGTCGCTCCTTGCGGGATGACTCCGGCTCGGTCTGCCGAGTGCCGGCAACCATAGCCGTAATCTGGTTTCCGGCGCGCAGGGGCGATCTTTCGTAATTTAATCCCGATTTTTGGCCAAAGTTTTCAAAAACGCTCAAGGCATTATTGAAGAAGATATTTTCGCGTCCGCGCAAGCGCATCGAAACCTTAACTTTGTGGCCGCGATCAAAGAATTCGCGGGCTTGGCGCGCCTTGTATTCAAGGTCGTGAACGCCAATCTTAGCTGTCAACCTGATTTCTTTGAGCTCTGTTTCCTTTTGTCTTTCTCGGGCAAGCTTCTCTTTTTTTGCTTTATCATACTTAAACTTGCCGAAATCCATTATCTTGCAGACAGGGGGGCGGGCGTGAGGATCGATTTCAACCAGGTCAAGATCTTTGGCGGAAGCCAGGGAGCGAGCCTGAAAGGTCGGCATAACACCAAGATTTTGGCCGGTATCATCGATGACCATTACGGGCGAAAAACGAATTTGTTCGTTGGCTCTAATAAAAGGCACTCTGGCTATTACAGCTCCTTTAGAGCCTGTCTAATAACTACATCCGATAGCCATAAGCGGCATCTTTCGGCTGCAAAACACGAATTACTCGTCAAGTTAGCTTAGGCTAGCCCTCCTCATAATTCCTGTTTTTCGCTCGAAATCTGCTCGCTTCTCACTTCAGGAGCAGTTATTAGATAGGCTCTTAGAAAATTATCTTCTCCAAGATACCAAAAAAACCAATAAAAATCAAATATGCCGAAAGCAGTCAATAAGCCGGGTTCTGTCCCCCCGCCGCGTAACGGAGGGGTGATGGCAATCTATCTAAGCGTGAAGACCCTTTGCGTCTCCCGAGCCGGGACAGTGACACATCGGGCCCACTTCACTTTCACCGGACGAGGCTTGCCACAGACGTACATCGCTGTACGAACGCGTGCGCTCTTACCGGTCGCCAAGGCGACTCCCGTTTATATGTCGGAACACGATTTCACCCTTACCCCGCCGCGTAGCAACGGGGCGGTATATTTTCTGTTGCGCTGTTCTTAGACCTCGCAACCTACTCACTCAGCGTGAGCGTCCTTGCTCTATGGTGCCCGGACTTTCCTCCACCCCGATAATTATCGGGGTGGTAGCCATCTAGACTACTTTCGGACAAATATTATTTTAACCGAAAAGTTGAAAAAAATCAACACTCCGGACCGGTTACGAGAGGGTTTGCTATTCGTATTGCAACCGCAGCTTTGTGCGAATCAATAATATAAGGCCGGCAAGGATAAAGATATCGGCCAGATTAAACCGAAAGAGAGCCGGAATTTGCCAGTAATCGATAACGCCGCCCCGCCAAACGCGATCGATTAAATTTGAAGCAATACCGCCAAAGACCAGACCAAGGGGCAAGCGGTATTTTTGTTGGCGACCGAAAACGTAAATCATTACAGCAACAACCGAAAAAGCGATGATGAGCGCAATGTTGTTGTTCCCTCCCAGTCCCCAGAAAACCCGGTTGTTTACATCGGCCGCACTGCCGCGGTCCCAAAGCAGAGCTGCTCCCTGCGAGAAGAAGAGACAGAAAAAAAGAACCAAAAAACAGTAACGCGAACCATAAGTCGGTTCAGGCGCATTGTTATTGGCTGGCTTTTTTACCCGGTGGTGTACATTTGACGCAGATATCGGCATAGGGCATTGCGATTAAACGCTTTTCCTCAATTGATTTGCGGCACTTGCGGCAGAGGCCGTATCTGTTGCCGGCAATGGCATCAAGCGCCCCATTCACCTTTTGGAGAAGCATTTCTGTTTCCTTGCCAAGGAACATATTGTTTTCAAAATCGGTTGTTTCGCGAATGTTGTCATCAGCATCCCAGCCATAATCGGGGTACTCCCTCAGTTTGGCAAGTTGCGCTTCCAGCCGAGATTTCTCCTCGAGCAGGGCCCTTTTTTGCTTTTCGATAAATTTATCAGTTGCAGACATATTTACCTTCCGGTTTGCGGCGGGCCAAAAACAGAAGACAGCCCAGAGCAAACACCAATAATGTCAGGCTTGTAACCTGGCCTAAGGACAGATTGAATACTATATTACTATCTTCCCGCCAGAAATCAATGATGAAACGCCCGGACGCGTATAAAGCAATACTTGCGGCGGAGATCACTCCCTGTTGGCGGTGCCGGCCGGGTTGCCGGTACGCAAACCACAGGAGAAGAAAGATTGTGCCGCACCACACCGCTTCAAACAGGTGGATTGGGACGCGGTTAGCAATAGCGAGGGGGCCGGCGGAAACCACCCCCAGATTTTCCCCGGCTAAAAACTCCCCAAACCGACCGATGGCCAAACCGAGCGGCCAACCGACGGCCAAAACATCAAGCCACGCCAGAGCGGGCTGGCGCAAAAAACGATTTAGGAGAAAAAAGGCAACTCCGCCGGCAGCAAAGCCGCCGTAGGAGACCAGTCCGCCCTCCCACAGATAGAAGAGCTGTTTCCAGCTGGAAAATTGGTCACTATAGAGAAGGAAGTAGGTTAATCTGGCGCCGGCGATGCCAATCAGGAGCGCGTAGATCATATTGTCAGCAAGATATGTACAGCTAAGTTTGGGGCGCGCCAAATAGTAAGTTGCCGCCGTACCCAGAGAGATGCCAAGAACGGCAAAAACGCCATGAGTATGGAAATCAAGATCGCCGATTGAAAAGAGAATGGGAATCATAAGGATAAATCCTAAATCCTAAATCAACCAAATCTCCCCGTCTCAAACACTTAATGGTTTGGGCACTTGGGAATTTGAATTTATTAGGAATTAGAAATTAGGAATTTGTCATTTCTTTTATTATCCTTTTTATTGACGATAAGTGTCAAGAATATTACAATAAAAAGCAGAGCAAAAGCAGAGCATTAAAAGAGAGATCAAGAATGGAAGAACACCGCGAACGAGATTCAAATGCCGAAGAGTTAAATAATTTAGAGGTTACTGATAATCCGGCGAAGGACTTTTTTTATTTTCTTTTCGACCTGTTTAAAACGGGACTGATTGTCTTTGTTTTGGCTTTCTCTCTCCGTTATTTTGTGATCCAGCCCTTTATCGTTGACGGCGAATCCATGATGCCCAATTATGTCAACAATGAGTACCTATTGGCCGAGAAGGTATCCTACATTGTGGGCAAGCCCAAACGCGGCGATGTTGTCGTTTTTCGTTATCCCGGCAACCCGAACATCAACTACATTAAACGGATAATCGGTTTGCCCGGGGAAACGGTGCGGATTGAGAATAGTCAGGTTATAGTTTCTAACAGCCAGAATCCTTACGGCGAGGTTTTAGGCGAGAACTATCTGCCCAAGGAGACCAAAACCCTGACCGGCAACAGCGGTGATATGGAGAGAACTCTCGGTCCGGGCGAGTACTTTGTTATGGGGGACAACCGCCAGCACTCTTCTGATTCCCGGGAGTGGGGCGTTTTGCCGTATGAAAACATTTTGGGGCGCTCCTGGCTAACCGTTATGCCGGTTGATCGGTTTCAGATCCATCGCCATGCAATTTATCCGGGACCGCTGGGGGCGTTGATCGAATTGCGCCGCTTGGCGGCCAAAATATAATCGCTCACGTCAAGCAGACGAGAGACTTATCTTTTTCTGGTTTGATGTTCGAGATCAATAAAGATCGGTGTGCCGACAAAGGGATAAACATCCCTTATTTTGTTTTCCAGATAGCGGATCTGGGTATAGTGGGGTTCCGTTCTGCTGTATCTGAGCAGAAACACGGGCGGGGCGCTTTTTACCTGCCGGAGCGATTTTAGGCCGGCAAGCTGAGGGTTTCTCTCCTTGGCAAAAGCGAGTATCTTGGCCAGATTGTCCTCGGAAGCGGTTTCTTGGCGGTTGTTATAAACCTTCACAACCTGATCAAGGAGCGGCTTGATGTTTTGGTCCGATTCGGCCGAAATAAAAACAACGGGCAGCCAGGGGGCGAAGTTTAGCTTATCCTGGAGCCGGCCAAGTTCCTGGGCAATTCGGGTTTCCTGGCTCTGCGGCCAAAGATCGATTTTGTTTATGGCCAGAACAATGCCCTTGCCCCAGTCGATGGCCTGACCCAGAAGATGCGCGTCGGCGGCAACCAAACCCTCCTCGGCATCCGTCACCAGAACAACAATGTCGGCACCTTTGGCGGCTTGCCAGGAGCGGAGAACGGAGAAACTCTCGATCGTGTCTTTTTTGATTTTGCCCGGCCGACGGATGCCGGCCGTATCCGAAATTACCAAAATATTACCCTTGTGCTTAAAGCGGACGCTAAAAACGTCCCGGGTTGTGCCGGGCTCCGGCGAGACAATGGCTCGTTTGGCACCGATGATCCGGTTTAAGAGGGTCGATTTTCCAACATTGGGTCGCCCCAAAATCGCCAGATTTATAATCTCCTCTTTAGCCTTGAGCCTTCGGCCTTGAGCCTTCGGCCCACTTTGCAGTTTGTCGCAAATTAGATCAAGGAGGTCGCCGGTGTTGCTGCCGGAGATCGCCGAAACCGGAACAACGTCAAAGTTCCCCAGCCGCCGGAACTCCTCAATTTCATCTTGGCGCTCCTTGTTGTCGGCCTTGTTGACAACAAGTATAACCGCCTTCGCCATCTCCCGAAGTTTTCGAGCGATAGTCTTATCGATATCATTTGTCTTGTCTGTCCAGTCAACCAGAAAGAGAACGAGGTCGGCGCTGGCCATTGCTAAATCGACATTCTCCCGCATCTGCCGCGTGATCTCTTCTTTGGGGCCGAACTCGATTCCGGCCACGTCAATAAGCGCGAACCTTTGCCCACACCAAAAAATCTCGCCGTAAAGGCGGTCGCGGGTTGTGCCGGGGATAGCTGTCTCGATTGCCACTCTTTTGCCGATCAGGCGGTTAAAGAGAGTCGATTTTCCGACATTGGGCCGGCCGATGATGGCGACGGTTTTTAACGATTTGTTTTCCATTGTTCCATTTTACAATATTTTCAGATTTTGTAAATAGCGACACCTCTGTTCGGTTCCTGTACAATGAACTGGCGATGATTGCCGATGTTGTAACGCAAAAACGAACCGGTGCCGATCGGGAGATTTTTTCTTATCTCGTCCCGGATCGTTTTGTTGATGAGATTAAAGTCGGCTCTATTGTGAGCGTTCCCTTTGGCCGCCGCCGGGTTTTGGCTGTCGTTGTCGGCTTGCAAGCCGAATCAGCGAGTCCGTATAAATTAAAGGAGGTTTTGGCTGTCGACGGCGATTTTACCTTGCCTGAAGGTTATCTTGAGATCGCCCGATGGATTGCCGACTACTACCTCTGTTCTCTGGGGGAGGCAATCGCTCTCTTCCTGCCGCCGCTCCTAAAGCGGAAAATTCAAGTCGAGCGGCAGGCGGTGCCGCCGATTTTAGCGGAACCAAGACCCTTAAGTGCAGACCAGGCGGAGGTCTATCGTCGTCTGGAGGAAATTCTGCTGGCCGGGGCGAAAAAGCCGGGTCTTATCTTTGGGGTAACCTCTTCGGGGAAAACTGAAATTTATCTTCACCTGGCAAAGAGAACGCTTGGTCTGGGAAAGCAGGTCATTGTCCTGGTGCCGGAGATTGTGCTTACTCCCCAAATTATCGAGCGTTTTCGGGCGGTGTTTGGCGATCAGGTGGCTCTTATTCACTCCGACCTGGCTAAATCGGAGCGGTTTGCCAATTGGTCCGATTTTTATCGCGGCCGAAAAAAGATTATCGTCGGGCCGCGATCAGCGCTTTTGGTGCCCAGTGCCAACATTGGCCTGATTATTGTTGACGAGGAGGGCGACAGCTCTTACAAGCAAGACAAGAACCCCAAGTACCAGGCGTCCAGATTGGCCGAGGAAATCGCCCGTAATCAAAACGCTTTGCTGGTTTTGGGCAGCGCCACGCCAAGCACCGAGACGTACTATCGGGCCAAAGCGGGGGAGATTAAACTGTTGGCGTTAAAGAACCGCTACGGAGAACGAGCGATGCCGCAAACAGAGATTGTCGATTTGCGCCAAGAGATGAGAGCCGGCAATTTCTCACCCCTATCCTGCAAATTACAAGAAGAGATGGGGCGGACACTGGCGACGGGGGGACAAATCTTTCTCTTTCTCAATCGGCGGGGGGCGGCGACCTTTGTCTCTTGCCGCGAGTGCGGCGATGTTGTCCTCTGTCCACACTGCTCGGTGCCGCTGGTTTACCATCTTGGGGGGGCCTCTTCCACCTGCGAGGTGGAATCCGGTTATCTGAGCTGTCATCACTGTGATTATCAGCGCTCGACTCCCTCCACCTGTCCGGCTTGCGGCGGTTATAAAATTAAATATTTTGGCGCCGGCGTTGAAAAGATTGAGCAGGAGGCGAGAAGGTTGTTTCCGGGTGCCAGAGTGCGCCGTGTTGATTCAAAAACTTTTACTTCAAAACAGGCCTATTTTGATCTCTACCGCGATCTTGTCTCCGGTCGGATTGATATTCTAATCGGGACGCAGATGATTGCCAAGGGCTTTGATCTTCCCTCCGTTAACCTGGTTGGTGTCGTCTCTGCCGATGTCGGTTTGCATCTGCCCTATTATAAGGCGCTCGAGAGAACATTTCATCTTTTGCTTCAGGTTTCCGGTCGAAGCGGCCGGGGCGAGAAGGCGGGCCGAACCGTTATTCAGACCTACTGGCCGGAGTCCCGGGCGATCGTAGCCGCCACCCAACATAATTATGACCTTTTTTATGCGGCGGAAATTCAAGAGAGGCAAGCTCATCATTATCCGCCCGCGACCCGCCTGATCCGGGTTGTGTCCGAGAACAGAGACCCGGATCAGGCCA
Source organism: Patescibacteria group bacterium (assembly GCA_038078835.1). Classification (GTDB taxonomy): domain Bacteria; phylum Patescibacteriota; class UBA1384; order XYA2-FULL-43-10; family 1-14-0-10-43-13; genus JBBTQI01. Next base: position 46,504 of record JBBTQI010000015.1, read on the forward strand.
AAGAGGAGGCCCAAAAAATCGCTCAAAAAGCGGCGGCGGCGGGGCTGGAGGTGATCGGCCCGGCCAAGGCCTTCTTGGCACGGCTGCGGGGGAGGTGCCGCTACCATCTGGTGATTAAGGCTAAAACCCTGCCTGATCCGGTCTTGACGGAGATTTGGCGGTCGAACCCCTACCTTTATTGGGATGTTGATCCGGAGAATCTTTTGTAGTGAAGGTGAACCAATATATGTTTTGATGTATAATATGTCAAGGATTAATTATTCTGGCGGAAGGGATGCTAAATGAATAAAACCATTTTAGTGACCGGCGGCGCCGGTTATATCGGCAGTATGACCGTCAAGGAGCTCCTCGATCAGGGGTATAAGGTTCTTGTGCTGGACAGCTTGGAGAATGGGCACAAAGAAGCAGTTGATCCGCGGGCGGAACTTGAGGTTGTCGATCTGGGTGAAAAGGCGAGGGTTCGCCTGGTCTTTGAGCGTTATCGGCCGGCGGCGGTGATCGACTTCGCCGCTTATTTGGCGGTAGGGGAGTCGATGACGGCGCCGGAGAAGTACCTTAAAAACAATGTTGAAAATTTTGTCGTTCTCTTGGACGCAATGCGAGAGTGCAGATGCAGTCAATTAATCAAATCCTCAACCGCCTCGACTTACGGTAATCCGGCCGATAAATACTTTCCGCTCAAGGAGGAGTATCAGCGGGAAGTTGAGCTGGAGAGATCGGCGCTTCTGCCCGGCAAATGGCTGGGTCGGGAGATTGCCGGCGAAGATTTTTTGAAAAAGATAGTTATCCGCTACCATGAGATTTTTCGTCACCGGCCCGAACTACAATTCAATAAGGAAGAAATTGTGCAGCTGCGCATTCCGGCCTCGGTTTATGGTCTGACCAAACTGATGGATGAGATACTTATGAAAAAGTATGAGGAATTATGCGGACTTAAGTCAATCGCCCTGCGCTACTTTAACGCCAGCGGCGCCGCGCTTGACGGTTCGATGGGTGAGGACAAACCGAACCCAACCACCCTAATGACGGTCTGTTTCTGGAACATTTTGGGCAAAAGAAATGAACTGGTGGTCTATGGGGATGATTATCCGACTAAGGACGGGACCGGTATTCGTGATTATATTCATCCGCTTGATCTGGCTTCGGGCCACGTCGCGTCCCTGGAGTATTTACTGAAGAATCAGTACCCTCACCCTAACCCTCTCCCAAAGGGAGAGGGAATAAAAAGGGTGCCTTCATCCGCTCTGCCGGAGGAGAATACTACATCTTCTCCCTCTCCCATTAATGTGGGAGAGGGTGGGGGTGAGGGCTTTTTTGACATTTTCAACCTCGGTACGGGCCGGGGCTACTCGGTTCTCGAGGTGATTGCCGCGGTCGAGGCGGCCAGCGGCAAAAAGGTTAAGTACAAGATCGGCCCGCGCCGCTCCGGCGATCCGACGGTTTCTTGTGCCGATCCAACCAGGGCGGCGGAGGTTTTGGGTTGGCAGGCGCGGTATGGCCTCTCCGCTATGGCCGAGTCGGCTTGGCGGTGGCACTCAACCCATCCCGAGGGATACAAAACTATCGGCGATGATCCAGACTGAAGTCTGTGCTTTAAATTTAACTTAGAGAACAAGCTTTAGCTTGCTGTATCGCGCGGGAAGCGCGATTTTTAGGCAGGGCGATCGCCTCAAGTTATCCACAGTAAATGCTTGCGTTAAAAATGCCGGCATATTATAATGTAACTAACGATTGGTAAATTCCTTGAGGAGGGGTATTTGAGGCAGGGCTCATATCTTTTGGCCGTATTGCAAAAATATCTCGTTGGGTTTGGCCGTTTCGGCTATGCCTCTTTTGGTTTGGTCAAAAAGATTTTCCTCGGGCTCTTTGGCCGGCAGAGGGAGGTTTCTCTCCAAAGCCGCGATCTCCAAAGCTTGGCGAGCGGGGAGGCGGCCACCGATGTTGAGATAAGAAAGAGCCTCGAGGAGTTTCAGCAAAAGGCCAGGGAGATCGAGGAACTTGATAAAAAAATTATCCGTCTTCAGCAATCAACCAAAACAAGTGTTAGATCTCTGCGCAAGCTCC
>JBBTQI010000016.1:0-1629 GCA_038078835.1 Patescibacteria group bacterium
CAGAGAAGGTAATGGTTGGAGACTGAGACTCGGGAGAGGAGAAGGAGGAGAGAGTAGTGACGGGGAATCTTTGAATAACAACAGTGCCAGCTCCTCCTACGGGAGTACCACCAGTACCAGCATTGGCAGTCTTTACGCCAGAGAAGCCAGAGTCTGATTCTTTAACATAAACTGCGATTCGGCCACCGGCGCCACCATAACCGTTACCACCGTTCGCTGTGATATTACCGGCTCCAGTTATCGTATTAGTGACGATAAAGATACTGCCGCCAGAACCTCCGCCCCAACTTGCATCATCTCCGTTAGCTGTTATGGAACCGCCCTCATTAAGGGTTAACGTTCCCGTAACAGTGAGTTTAACGGCACCGCCACCGGCGCCATCTCTACCACTAGAGCCAACCCCTCCTGAACCAAGGTTAACCGACATTGTACTGGAACCATAGGCTGGGCCTCCACTGGCGGCGCCCCCTCTTCCACCATAACCCGCACCAGCTTGCACAGCGCTTGGCTCGCCGGGACCTTCCTGAAGAGCATAACCAAGGGCATTAACATTAATCGCTCCGCCTGAATTAACTGTTAAGTTGGTTACCGTTAGATTGATCTTATATAGCTCTGAGGTTGTGTTCTCAATATGATCCAAAATGCCGCCCGAGTTGATTGTCAAGCTGGTCAAGCCAGACAAGGCATTAGTGCTGGTTTGTGTCAATTTCCCCCCTGATCCAAGCGTCAGATCAGTCAGCGAGCCGCCGATTGAAGTTGTTACTTCTCTCAGAGCCCAATTTGTTATTGTTAGAGAGGCATCGGTGGTTAAAGTTCCCGTGCCGTAATGCACAATTGATCCTGTACTATCGCCACCAACTGTCGTGCTGGTGACACGAATATCAAGTGTTGTTCCAGTGGAAACACCAAGGTTGCCCTTTTGGTCTAGAGTAATATTATCAAAGACATAGGATCCTGCTGGCAATTTTGTTGTAACATCATTTTTTGGGGTATTGTTATTGTTATCTACCAAAAGATCACCATTGGTTTGGCTCGCTAACTTTGTATAGACGGCACCACTAGCACCATCATTTGTTGATTGAGAACAGTCACCGCCAAAAGCCGTTTTGGTTCCGGTATAACTGTTAGTCGTAGCTGATATTGCTATCCGACCGCCGCCGCCGCCAGCCCAATAACCGTACGCGCCGTTCACCGTTACTACGCCATTTCCGGTTACCGCATTGGCTGATATGTAAATGCTTCCGCCGGCACCACCGGCGCTATATGAATATATCCCTTCCGCACTGATAGTACCATTATTCGTTAGAGTACCTGAAACATTAAGCTTAACTGCGCCACCACCCGAGGCTCCGTCAGTGCCCGATCCCATACTAAGCGCATTCGTGATTGAACCATAAGTTGATTCGTTTAGTGATGAATGCGACGAGCTGTACCCTCCGGCACCACCGTGCGTTCCACCTCGGCCGTATACTCCAGCTCCTGGCCCGGCATTAGCCCCAAACCCTTTCCCATCCGCACTAATTCTGGCACCGCTGGCAATGGTGATGTCGTTGGCGTTAAAGATCATACCCCTGCCGCAGACCGGTGTGGGGTTGCCGCAGCCTGGGGGAAGAGGGTTTAGGACTACTC
>JBBTQI010000017.1:0-2940 GCA_038078835.1 Patescibacteria group bacterium
CAGAGAAGGTAATGGTTGGAGACTGAGACTCGGGAGAGGAGAAGGAGGAGAGAGTGGTCGATGGCATATGTTGTATTACTCTAGTACCAGCAACACCATTACTATAACCAACTCCGGTACCTCCCAAAGCCGTCACATTAGATCCGACAGTACCATCGCCCTCTACATACGATTCGCTACTTTTATAATAAATAGCCATACGACCTCCACCACCTCCACCACCAGCAGCAGCATTTCCTCCATTAGCCGAAATAGTACCAGATCCGGTTATGGTATTTGTAACTATGTAAACACTACCTCCGGAACCACCGGCTCTAGCAGCGCCATCTCCTCCATTAGCCGAAATCGTTCCATTTAGGATTAATGTCCCCGTAACGGCAAGTTTGATTGCTCCACCACCCGATCCGCCATCGGGAGAACTATTACCGGCCCCACTGCCAATATTAACCGGTACGGTTGATGAACCGTAAACCGGTCCCGGTGAGAAACCACCGACGCCGCCATAACTACCGGCACCATAGCTGGCTGTTGCTCCTCCCGGACCGTTTTGTCCAGTATATGGAGGATTACGACCATTGTATCCAAGGCCGAAAACACTTATCGAACCATCAACCGTTAAATTACCAGAAACTGTTAAATCAAGCTTATACGTTTCGGTAGTAGTATTATCCGAGTGTGCTAACACTGCCCCAGATGCAACGGTCAGGTTGGTCAGACCGGAAAAAGTCCCACCGGGATCAGCATTAAAGGTACATTTGGAAACGGTAAAGTCTGAAGGAACCGAAACTGTGCCTCTATTAGTAATGTAACCGGTGGTTGTGCCACTGCTATTAGATAAAACAGTATTGGCTCCGATCGTTAAGGTAGCTCCAGAAGGAACAATCAACTCTCCGGCATCATCAACTGTAATAACGTCAAATTGCCAGGTCTGGTTGGCAGGGATAGGTGTTTTTATTCGGATGTATTCAGAAAACTGATCGTTGTTATCGACAATCAGCTCGCCGTAAGTCTGGGATGGTATTTTTTTGACTACCGTGCCAGCACCGCCTGTTGTAAGAAATGTCCCCGTTTCAGTGCCGCCATAAGCCGTCATGCTGACTGTGCCGAATGTAGTCCCGGATGTCAGAGCCACAGCAATACGCCCGCCGCCGCCGCCAGCCGCGTTGCTGGTACTGCCGCTCCCGCCATCTGCCGTGATACTACCCGATCCGCTTAAGTTAGCAGCGGAAATATAAACACTGCCCCCGGAACCACCGCCGCAATTTGAAACGGTGGTAGTCCCCCCATTAGCTGAAATTGTTCCATTCAGTGTTAGTGTTCCTGAGGCTGCCATTTTAATTGAGCCGCCGCCTGATGCACCGTTATCACAGTTCCGACCACCGCTACCGATACTGAGCGGAACAGTTGGAGAACCATATGTACTGTTTGCGCTGGGAGTATTTGATGTGGTATAGCCCGCGTCGCCGCCATAAGCTCCACCCGAATAACTGGTAGTACCATACCCCGGTCCTGTTCCTTCGGTAAACCCCTTCCCATCCGCGCTGATCTTAGCTCCGCTGGCGATGGTGATGTCGTTGGCGTTAAAGATCATACCCCTACCGCAGACCGGTGTGGGGTTGCCGCAGCCTGGGGGAAGAGGGTTTAGGACTACTCCATTATCATCCGCCGGATTGACGGTGGTGTCCCCTTCCGCTACCACATAGCCGGAATTAACCGTCATTGTCTCCAAATCCCAGCGGTAGTTATTAGCCGTCCCCGTGCCGGAAGAAGATATAGCGTGTTTTTGGAGGTAGAGAGAGTAACCCATTTGGGCTACACCGGTTCTGGTAAAACTGGTTAGATTAACTAATACTGACCTAGGCGGTGAGGCGTATGTGCCAATAAAAATATTGCCAGAGTCAATAGCTAAACCATAAGCCCTATTCTCGCCGCTGTTTAGGGTGACAACAGAGCTTCTGGTTAAACCTGCCGTAGCAACTTTAACAACTTTGCCCGGTTCGGCCTCAGTACCAAAGTAGACAAAACCGTTCACAGTATCGATGGCGGCTGATTCAAGATTTGTCTCTCCGGCGTTCAATGTTAAGGTTGAACCAATCTGGGTCATATTAGAGAGCTGAATCTTAATCACATCTGACCTATCGGTAGGATTACCGTAATAGGTGCCAAAATAACCGTAGGTGCCGTCAGTTGCGGCGGTATGGAAACGAGTGCCCGGGCCGGCATAAGCAAAAGCGGTACCAACCTCGGTGTTATCCGACATCTGCACTTTAGCAATATGGCTTGTTGTGGTACCAAAATAAGCGTAAGTCCCGTCACTAATGGCTGAGAAAGCATAGTTCTCACCAGAGGCCAGAGTTAAAGCGGAACCAACCAGGGTCATATCCGAGGTCTGAATCTTGTAGATCATAGCCGGAGCGGCATAGCGGGCGGCAAAGACGTAAGCGCCGTCAGAGGAGATAGTCAGAGCCGAAAGAAAAGCTGGTAAAGAGTAAGAGCCAATCCTCGTAAAATCTGAAAGTTGAATTTTGACCACTTTGCCCGTTCCACCATACATGCCAAAATAGGCGTAACCGTTGGTAATATTAATAGCTGAGTCTATGGCATATTCATCAGTTGAATCTAGCGTTAAGACACTAACAATTTGATTATTAGTACCATTGACCTTAATAATTCTGGCTGGAGATTCGTAAGTGCCGTAATAGATAAAATGGTTAGTGGTATCGGCAACAGCTGTTCTGATATTGTTGCCCGCTCCATTCCAATTTAGACCCGTCATAGTGATAGAATTCAAGTCATCCGTTACCGTATCACTGGCGCCGTAGGCTCCGTTGTATGAGGTTGAATTAAAGACAACATCATCGCCCACCACCGGGGCGGTGTCGGCTGACCAGTTGGCGGCGGTGGCCCAGTTGGAGTCGGCTCCTCCCCCGTCCCAGGTTC
>JBBTQI010000018.1:0-48915 GCA_038078835.1 Patescibacteria group bacterium
TTTTTTATTATTGTGTGCTATAAAAACAACGTGCGGTCGCACAAAGGAGGACCCCCATGAGCCTGCGGATTAATATCGAGAAGGTTGACGGCGTCACCGTCGTCGATCTGGCCGGAGAGCTGAATGCCGGCACCTCGTTTGACTTGCACGAGACGGTAGTGCGGTTAATCAAGGAGGGAACGCGAAGCATTCTCCTTAACCACAAGGAGATGGTGTTCATTGACAGCGTCGGATTAGGCACGCTGGTGCGTCTTTTCAAGTATGCCGCACAAACCGACCGCCTCTTTTTTAAACTGTTTTGTTTGGTTCCGACCCGGATCTACCGGCCTTCCTGGCGCTTGCCCTCTTCAATCAACTGCTTAACCTTTTGGCCGCCTTTGTGGCCGATCTCTTCGTAGAACTCATGACCATAGCGCCGGAATGTAGTTTCGCCGCCTTTGCGGCCGCCCTTCTCGCCACCGAGATGGCCGGCCTCATTAACAGTCATTTCACCCCTACTTTGAGCCATAATTCTCCTTTCCTTACTCTTCTTCACCCTCTTCGATTTCCTCGCCCTTTTCGATCAGCTCACGCACACGTTCGCCGCCTTTGCGGCCGATCTCCTCGTAGAAATCCCGACCGTGCGTCTGACTTGTTGCCTCGCCGCCTTTGTGGCCGATCTCTTCGTAGAACTCATGACCGTGAGTCTCGCTGGTGGTCTCGCCGCCTTTATGGCCCGCCTCCCGCACCGTCATCTCGCCCTCGTCCCCCATATTGCGATCTTCTCTCGCCATTTTAAGTTCCTCCCTGGTTAATAATATTCTTTGGCCCTCCATTACTATTCTACGCCGATGGAGCAGAATGTGCTCCTCAAATTTCTGGCAACTTCCCGCCGCCGCCCCAGTAAAACAACCCCCGGCACAATCTGACTTGACGGCCCGCTTTCCCTTTCGGGGCGAAAATTTTCTTTGTTTTTCGGAACAATCCGAGCCCGCACCGCCCTCACACCAATCTTGACAGTCCCCGGCCCTGCCTGTAATATATGAAGGTCGACTGTCCTATACCTAAAGGACAGCCGCGAGTGCACTCGATCCGACTCCCGGCGCACCGCTGAGAGAGACACAGGACTTGCCAAAAAACACGGCAAGTAATATATATAGGGGGATGAAAAATCGTACCGGGAAAATATCGATCCTAATATTTACGATATTTAACCTGTGGGCGATTTTTTCATATCGACCCTGTTTGGCCGCCGAGCCCGTCCTTCTCATTAACGAAATTTATTACCACCCGAGCATCGACTCCGCTGACGAGTGGGTGGAGCTCTATAATGCCGGCGATGTTGAGGTTAACCTAAAGGGGTGGACCATTGCCGACAATACCGCCGAAGATACTCTCTCATCTGCAGATCTCCTGATTCCACCCCGGTACTATGTTTTGATCGCCAAAAGCAATAGTATTTGGGCCGGCTGGAGCCCTGACCTGGCCTCGCCGCCGGCCAATTTAATTTTTATTGAACTCAATTCCAGCATCGGCAATGGTCTGGGCAACAGCGGTGATAATTTGCAACTGAGCGATGGCCCGGGCACAACCGTTGACGCCTTAAGTTGGGATGAGGATAAGACCTTTTTTGATCTGGTCGGTGCCGCCAAAGGCCACTCGCTGGAGCGCCTTGATCCGCTTGTTGATACCGATACTGCGGCTGATTTTATCGAACGGCCCCTGCCCTCGCCCGGCCGGCAGTACACAAAACCCAGCTACTCGGATGACATCATCATCACCGAAATCCTGCCCGAGCCTGCCGACGGCGCTGATAATGAATTTATTGAAATCTACAATCGGAGCACAGCGGAAGTTGATCTTGGCGGCTGGAAGATTGACGATATTGAGGGCGGCAGTTCTCCCTATACCCTGCCGGCTACAACCATTCTTCCCCCCGGCACCTATCTTGTTTTTTACAACTCTCAAACCGGCGTTGCCCTCAATGATTCGGGTGATACGGCCAGATTGCTCGACCCCTTGGGCGAGATGAAGGCGGAGGTCAGTTACGGTCAGGCGCAACGGGGCCAAAGCTATGCTCTCTTTGGTCAAGATTGGCAGTGGACACTGACACTAACTTCAGGCGCCGTGAATGTTTTTGAATTGCCGGAGAACGACGAAGAGGGCGAGGCAGAACCGGCTGAGACGATGAGTGTCAGCGAGGCGCGAGAGGGGGAAGAGACGGACGCAACCCTGACCGGAACGGTGACGGCGCCGCCCGGAACCCTCTCCGATCAATACTTTTATCTCGAAGACCACACTGGCGGAATGCAGATTTACTCTTACCACAAAGATTTTCCGGCCCTAAAAAGCGGCGACCGGATCACGGTCAGCGGCACCCTCTCCGAAGCAAACAGTGAGCGGCGGTTAAAAACTGTCAGTCAAGCCGACATCGCTGTCAACGACAGCGGCGACCTGCCGCCGCCAACGGAGATTGCCATCGCTAACATTGGCGAGAAAGATGAGGGGCGCTATATTAAAATCAAAGGGAAGGTTACCGCCGCCGCGGGAGCAACTTTTCGTGTCGGAGACGGCGCACAGGAGATCAAGGTTATTATCCGCGATCAAACCGGGATTCAGAAACCGCGTCTGCGACGAGGCGACGAGGTGGAGATTGCCGGCATTCTCTCCCAATATCAAGGCGAGTACCGCCTCTTGCCCTGGCGCCAGGAAGATGTTAAGATAGTCCAATTGGAGAGTGAAACTGAGAGTGAATTGGCTCCCTCCGGCGCCGACGAATGGGCCTACCTCGTTATTACGATAATATTGTTTATACTATGGAATTTATTAGCCGGAGCGAAAAAGAAACTGCCCGCTTCGCCGCTTGCCTTGCCGCAACGCTTCGCGGCGGCGATATTTTAGCCCTGTCCGGTGATCTTGGGGCCGGCAAAACCACCTTCGTCAAGGGACTCGCCGCTGCCCTGGGAGTCAAGCGGGTCGTCACCAGTCCGACCTTTACAATTATGAAAGAATACGAAACAAATTGCCAAAAAAATGGAATAAATCATCTGGTTCATATTGACGCGTATCGGCTGGAGAGCGAGGCAGATGTTCAAAGCACCGGTCTGACAGAGATGTGGGAGCGGCCGGATATTGTCACTGCTATCGAGTGGCCGGAGAAAATTAGGGGACTCCTGCCCGGCCGCACCAGATGGCTCCGTTTTGAAACGACTGATGAAGCACACCGCAAGATAACCGCCCCATAATTCACACTTTAATTTGGATGATTCTCTATCTTGACACAACCGGATTTGAAGTCGCGCTTAAACTCTTCGATAATCAGGGCAAACTTTGCGCTGAACTTTTCTGGGCCTCGGCCTACAATCAATCGGAGGAGTTGCTCGAGAAGATAGATGGTTTGCTTCGCGAAAAAGCGGTAAACCAAAAAAGTCTCGACGCCATTGTTGTCAATCCCGGTCCCGGCTCCTTTACCGGTGTCCGCATTGGTGTCACAACAGCCAACTTTTTGGCCTATGGTCTAAATATCCCCGTTTTGGGACTCAATTTAACCGAAGCCGGCACTATTGGCACGAACTCTCTTGAGAGCATCTTGGCAGAAAAGTTCTGGCGTCAGCCGGTGCTGCCAACTTACGGTCAACCGCCCCGCATCACCACCGGAAGAACGAGGTTCGGGCCCTAATTGGACGAAAATCGGAGCGCTTGATATAATGGCAATGTTATCCACAATTCAACAAGACAAAAACCAATATGAAAGACCTGAAGATATCGAGTATGGCAAATAAAAAAGTACCATTTTACAAAAAAAAGGGCGCTAAAATTGCCTTTTTAATTTTGGGGGTTTTTCTTCTTGTCATCTTATCGTTTATCGCCTATCTCCTGGCACAGGGTTCAAAGATCTTTGACAGCGGCTGGCGCCTGCCCTTCTCCGACAGCGACATTAAGGGTGTAAAGGAGGGGCGCATTAATCTTCTGGTTACCGGCATCGGCGGCGCCAATCATCCGGGCGGCCAGTTGACAGACTCCCTTATGGTCGTCAGCATTAAGCCTGACACAAAGGCGATGGCGATGATCTCCATCCCCCGTGATCTCTACGTTCCGATTTCCAACCGCAGCACTTCAGTTAAGATTAACGAGATCCTGGCGCTGGGCGAAAATGAAAAAAGGGGCAGTGGTGCGGCATTACTGAAACAAACACTGGAAAATACTCTGGGGGTCCCGATTCACTATTATATCACCCTTGACTTTGTCGGCTTTGAAAAGTTCATTGACGAAGTTGACGGCATTGATGTTGGCGTCGACAAGGCCATCTATGATCCGCTCTACCCCGATATCAAAATGGAGGGATACGAACCGTTTTACCTCAAAGCCGGCCAACAACATCTCGACGGAGCCACCGCCCTAAAGTATGCTCGCTCGCGCCAAACCTCCTCCGACTTTGACCGGGCGGCCCGGCAACAAAAAATTATTGTCGCCGTTAAGGAAAAGGTCCTCCGGCTCGGCTTCCTGGCTAATCCCAAAAAGATCCTGGATGTGACAACGATTCTCTCTAATCATTTGAGAACCGATTTTGCGCCGAATGACATGACCGCCTTTGCCGGCATTGTTAAGGAGCTAGATAACAGCAAGACTGTTTCTGCGGTCATCGCCAATGGAGAGAACGGGCCGCTCATCGCCGATTCAAGTTCCGGCACCTACCTGCTCTTACCTCGGGACAAGTCCTTCTCTGACCTTAAAAAAATTGCCCGCGACATCTTTGAGACCAAAACCGCAGTGTCAACCGAAAAAAAGGCCAGCATTGAACTTTTGAATGGATCGAGCACGGCTGGTCAGGCAGGCAGGCTGGGCGAATTCCTCCAAAGCTATGATTACACCATCACCAATATCGCTAATGCCAATGAAAAACACACCAAAACCGTTATTTATGATTACACCAAAGGTCAGCGCCAAAGTACGATCAGCTTTCTCTTGAGTAAATTTAACGCCGAGGTCAAAGAGAAGGACAAACCGGACGGAAACAGCGCTGATATTTCTGTCGTAATCGGCGATGACTATACCGGACTCAGAAATACCGAAGCCCCTTAAGACGGATTCTTCAGGTCACGTCTATCGGTAACGGTTACCTGTCTCGGCCTTTGGCCGAGCCAAGGCCGGACGATACCCCCACTTCGCCCTGCGGGCTCCGCGGGGCAAGCCGTATCGGTTTGGGGGTGGGCGGTTACGTAACCGGCAGACGCTAGACGATAGGAGATTGGGCTGCTCATGGCATTTTTGTATCATAAACTGACCAGGAAAGTTATCCTCACCATTATTCTGGCCTGGGGAGCGATCTCTTTTTGGTTTCTAAATCCTCTTCTTGCCTCTCGCCTCATGCTCTCTGCCATCAGCCTGGTTGGTCTTATTGTTATCTGGCAGGAGAGCGCTCCGGTCTTTTTATTGATCCTTCTCTCCTTCAGCAGTGCCTATGCTCTTTACGGTTTCTTTACCCAGTGGGATTCTCCCATCTGGCTGGTGATGCTGGCAATATTGATTATCTTTGGTTATCTCTTTACCTACACCGAGCAAAAAACTGGCATCTTGGGCAACAAGCGGTTGATTTATCTTGTTCTTTTTTCTCTGATGATTCTTGAGGTTTTTCTTGCCCTGAGCTACTTTCATATTAACCCCCTAAACCAAAGCCTGGTTATTGCGGCAGTGTCGTATCTTTTTAGCGGATTCTGTCTTACAATATTAGCCAGGCGCGAAAGTGCGCGCTTTTCTCAGTACTTCGCTTATGCCCTGATTGTCATTGCCGCCGCCCTTCTCACCTCGTCCTGGAACTACTAACCGGACGCGGCGCAAAAAAGTCTGCGACCAAAGGCCTGTTGCAAGCTTGTCGGACTTGCCTTAAGAAACATTTTGGCTTATAATCAAGCAAAAGGATAAAGATGAAAGAAAAAATAGTTAACATAAAGCAGAAGCTCTCGCTGGCAAGCAGATCCGCGACAAATAAACTTCGCCTGGGCCGCCCAAATTTGTCGCGAGTAAAAGAATCAAGGATTTTTGCGGGTATTGGAGCTGTTCTGGCTCGAACAAACACAACCAAGGCAATCCGCCTTTTGATTGTTCTGGTTTTCGTTGTTGCGGTCATCGAAGTTGTCTTTGCTGTTTTGATCTACGGTTATCACAAAGATGATCGTTTTACTCGCTTGGCCGCTCGCTTTATTCCCTATCCCGCCGTCGTCTATAACCACAAAGTTATCACTTACAGCCAATATCTAGCAGAGCGCGACTATATCTATCACTTCTACAAAGCCACGGAGCAGGAAAACGTCAGTCTGGCGGAGATAGACAAACAGATTCTCGATCACCTTGCCGAAAACAGTTTGCTCGAATTTCAAGCTTGGCGGCTGGGTGTTAAAGTTGCCAACGAGGAGGTTAACCAAACGGTTGACGCTATTGTCGATCAAAATGGCGGACAAGAGAAGGTGGAGAAGGTCCTGCAAGACCTCTACGGTCTTGACCTGAGATCATTTAGGCGCCTGGTTAAAAATCAGGTCCTTCGCGAAAAGATTAACAATGAGGTCATCGCTCGTGTCACTGTTCGCCACATTCTGATCCGCGTAAACCGGGAAGATCCCGAGGATAAGGTTAATGAGGCCAAGGCCAAAATAGACGGCCTTTTGGGTGAAATTAAAAACGGGGCAGACTTTGCCGAGGTCGCCGAAAAGAACTCCGAGGACATCGGCAGCAACGAGCAGGGCGGCGAGATTGAACCGTTTGCCAAGGACGAAATGGTGACGGAATTCTCCGATACCGCCTTTGCGACGCCGGTCGGAGAGATCTCCGAGCCAATCCGATCTGATTTTGGTTGGCACATTATCAAGGTCGAGTCAAAAACCGGCAAAGTTGAACAGCGCTTCACTGACTGGCTGGACGAAATGAAGAGCGGGGCGTTTATCCTTAAGTTGGTCTGATTTATGGGTGCCAAAAAAGTCATTATCTCTATTATTGCGCTTGCTTCAATAGTTGCCGCACTCTATGGCTTGTGGCATCTGTCTCGCACTCCCCCGGCACCCATCCGCCAAACTGAGGAAATCCGCTAAGCCCTATTTGGTCATTGTTTAAACTAAAAAAGAGGCTTAGGCCTCTTTTTTAACAAACAATCAACTGGCGGGAGACAGCGGAGGAAGTCAGAACTTTTTATTTGACTAGTGCTATATCTCCAAGCTGAATCCCACTAGCGCCTTTTTAATTACTTCATCACCCGCGTAGAAACCATCTTTATATATTACTTGTTCAGAGTAATCAATGTCTTCAAAATAAGCAAGTTGAGTTCTGAAAATCTTTTCATTAAATTCGTTGCCAAAAATTTCCTGGCCTTTCGCCGTAATTTCGGAAATTGTGTGGTTCTCTTTGAGTATAAAATACAAATCGACGTAATCTTTCCACTTGGCCCGCCGGCCCAATGCGAACGCTTTCATTGCGGCAAGGGTTAAAAGATCTGGCAGCTTTATGATGTCGTCGAATGATTCGGAAAAATTAATCTTGTAGGGAAATTGGAAAAAGGTAAATCTTACATTGTTTATTATGAATGTAAACTGTCCTGTTTCATCTCGTAAAACAGTGTCGATTTTTGTAATTTGCGAGATTTTTCTTCGTATTTTTTGATTTAAAAATTCATCACGAGCAAACAAGTCGTAGTCGATGGATTCCCTGTGTCCAAGATGAAGCGCAATAGCGGTTCCGCCAACCAAACCAAAACTATTATTAAACTGTTTAATAATAGGCAGAAGTTTGGATTGAGTTTCTGTTAAAATTTCCTTATGCATATTTGTTAAAAAACTGCGAAAAATAATTGACTATTTTCCGATCATAATTAATCCTTGGACGGCTGGTATTTTCACGGAAAATTTTTGCCACTTCCTGCATGCCCAAAAGATCAATCAGCTCACGGACGTCGTCCATGTCGCCATAATTTAAAACACCTTCAACTACGGCTGCGTTTGAGAGGCCGTCATAATTTTTCGTCGACCAAAATAAGTGTTTTCTTTTTCTTACAAAATCACCAGTAATCATACTACCATTATATCAAAATTTTCAGGATTTATCCATTTTTGTTGGTTGGTTCTGACTTTGCCCGGACATTATGGCGGAACACAGTTTACCCTTCCGTAGTTTCAACGAAGGAGGACTGAGGAAGCTCGCCCCGTACTCACAAGTAGTACCGGGATCAGAGTTTTTTATCTATCCCTTTCGTCGTAATTTGCAACGACTCATCAGAACACTAACGTGTTGAGGGGGAGGCAGCACGAGCCGCCTCCGGTTAGGGGAGAGTCAGGGGATAATGTTGGTCTGGCCGGTCAGAAACCCCTCGATGGTGTAGCTCCGCGGGAGGGTGAGGGTTTTCTGAAGGTTATACCACTTCGTGGTCAGCGCAAGGAGATCGTCGATGGCGATCGCCTCATCTTTCGGCCAAGAGCCAGGATCTTCGGGATCGTATCCGAGCTCAGCGTAGACCGCTCGGATTGTCTCGTCTGCTGTGACGAAGGTTGCTGCAACATGTGTCACTCCGATGTCACGGAGCGTGAGTAACACCTCGTGTGCTGCTGCAATCCTACCACCACGGCCGAATCGTGCTTCGAACCGATGAGGACGATGGCAGCGCCGTTCGCACTTATAGGACTCGAGCAGCAAATCTGCCCACCCGTTCATATCGGACCGAACGAACTCGAGTCTTCCTGCAGGAAGCTGGAACCATTCACGCCGAGGCTTCTTGCGGAAGGATCGCCCGACCTCGATGCGAGCCGGCCAGTCAGCCGTATTGGCCACGACTCCGTCGGGGAGCCGGAGCGACATCGGTGACTTGCCGTCGAACAGCTTTGTGCCCAGCAGCGCAGTTTGCTGCTCCCTCGTCAACCGAACTTCAATAAGCGTAATCACTCTTTTCTCTCCTCTGCCTGCTTGTGACCCTGGCATTGCGCCTTTGGGTAGCCGGTATGTGATTTACCAGCACTTAGCGGCATCACATTACATTTGACGCAACGGTGATATCGCTAAAGCTTTTTATAATAGCATATTTTACTAATTGTGTCAAGACAAACTGCTAATTTATTTATTTCTAGACTATCTTTCAATTTAGGTAAAACATTATATAGCCAAGGTTTTGAGAATACTATAGCCTTTGATATAATTGCAATATGACTCTGAACAAACTTAATACTTGCCCTAAAAATAGAGATACATACTTAAGGCTTGTCAATTTAGGAAAAAGTTGCTTAGAAATTTGTGAGGAATTAAGCATCCATCCCATAATACATGGGAGCGTAGCTTATTTGTTCTACACTCGTGATAGTGAAATTGAGGTGAATGATCTAGATCTTTTGATTCCTGAATCAGCAATGAATATGTTAGCAGCTGAATTCGAAAAGCGGAAGATAAATTACGAGCTTACAGATCATCCAACAATCAAAGTAATGGAAGAGGATGCAAAAGTATCCTTCCACTCCAAAGAGTACTTCTTAAATGGTTTACCTCAGTCATCTACGCCAGTCAATATAGAAGGAGGAAAATTTCAAATTTTAAATCTTGAGGCGCTAACAAGAGGATATGAAACCAGTTTGGAACTGGCACCGGAAAGATCCAACATGTACCTTAAAAAGCTAGAAAAACTCAGAAACGTAGCCACATAATTTCTTGGGGGGTCATTACCGAATAATTTATAACAACCAACCTTTGTGAAGTAAAAAACACTAGTCTAGACTAGTGTTTTTTACTGGCGGGAGACAGTTTGCTCTACCATAGCTCGAAGAGCGAAGGAGGGCTGAGGAAGCTCGCCCCGTACTCACAAGTAGTAATGGGGTCAGAACTTTTTACTTAGGATAGAAATCTCACAACAATCAATATTTATTCATTGCTCTGAGATTGCCACGAGGAACGGTTCTTTCATTCCGTTCGCTCCTGGCGAGTTCTCCTCTCTCTTGGCGTACCCGGACATGCGGCATCGGTTAGAGCGAGAGGTGTTTCTTCAGCTTCTCGCCGAAGTCTTCTGTTGCAAGTTCGGAAGGAAGGAAACCGAGGTCCTTCCCGCGACATGTCCGGCGCACAAAGCAGCAAGTAGCGCCTGGTCGTTATCCTACAAGAGGAAATAGTCGACCTGCCCGATGACTGCCGCCTTCGTCGCCAACTCCGGATCGATGGTGTCGATCAAGATGCTGCCGCCGTAGCCGAGTACCGCCAGCCTGTCCTGCCAAGCAAGGCAGCTCTCTGATGGCTCGTAGGTACGTGCGGAAGGCGAGGGGGTTGTCTCCCTGACAGTCCCGGACGAGCAGGAAGGTATAGCGCTGCTTAGCCGGCTTACCGGGAATCCGGTAGATTTCGAAGAAGTCGTGGTAGAAGTTACCGCTGCGGTCGCGCATCTTCTCAGGGAGCGGTATGGCTGCGTCACGCAGCCGCTTTTGGCGGTCCGCTAGGCGAAGCAGAGTGCTAATGCGGGCGTCGAAGACGCGCCAGAAGCGAGGTTCGACATCTCTGACGATGTGTCGGAGATGCTCCGAAGTCGAGATGACCAGGTCAGTATCGCCTTGGCTGGCAGCCGCAACAACTGCGGTGATCGTCTCCTTCTCTGAACCATAGCGGTAACACGGCTCTTGAACTCCGTCGTCGAGGAAGGGCGGCAAGGCAAGACCCTGACCCCAGCGGAAGTGGTAGAGGAGCGCTTCGATGAGAGGCATATCACCTTGACCAATCCGCCGGTAAGCACCAAAGAGACAAACCATGAAACCACAGATGGCCGTCCGAAGATAGGCCAAATTGTGGATGGTTTTCTCTTGCTGGTAACTGGTGATCGCGGTACTGCTCCTGCTGTGGCCGGCAAGGACGCCGCCATCTCTGCAGCGAAGGGAAGCCTCACTACCAAAGTGCCGCACGGCATCCGCCCCGCCTCCCCCGCCGAACTGCCAGCGCAGGGAGAGAACGAGCCCGCCGACCGTTTCCAGCTCGGCATCCAGTTCCAGCGGTCGGAACTCCCGGAGGTACTGGCTGAACGAACCGGAAAATTCCGGACGAACGAATCGCCACGGCTCTCCGGTTACCTCCTCAAAAAGCTCGACCATGGGAACAACTTCAGTGTCCCATTCCTGTTCAGCAAGCCGAAGTTCCTCCGCCTGCCCGAGCGCCATAACCACCTCGACTCCACGCCTGAAGGCGAGAGTAGAGAGGTTGCGGCAAGCCCGAACAATCCGTGTTGAGTAGGCAAGATCCGAAGCTAACTTGGCAGCCTCGGCTGGCGGCTTTGAGACACTCAGGTTAACCAGCTTCCAGGCAGTGGTAACTGGTAAACCGAAAAGGGCCTCAATACTGCGATTGGTTCTTGGCACTCTCGTTTCCCCTTTCAAGGGAGTGGGTGAAACCGACACCGATACAATACAGTATTTTAGTTTTTTTTGCAAGTCTGGTCGCTTAAATTTGATCACGATTTGACTGTTAATTTTTTATTCACGTCTGCCAAAGGCAATTCTAGCCCTAACTCTATTTTACCTTACACAAAAAAATAAGATGCAAAGCATCTTTTAACGCACTGAATTCCTGACTATCACATCTTGTTATATGCTCATGGAGATAATTTATTCATTAGCGGGATCATCCTTCGCCAAGGTTACGGATGACACAGTCGATCCCCCTTCGTCCTCCGGACTACGGAGGGGCACAGCCCTCCTTTGCTCTACGAGCTACGGAAGGGCAGGCCGGACTCTTCGAGCCCTCCAACAATGAAAAAGCACCTGCATTTTTACAAAACACAAGTGCTTTTTCATTGGCGGGAACGACCGGGCTCAAACCATGAAGTAGAAAAAACTCACTTCATGGCAGGCCGGCGACCTGTCGCCAAGGCGACCGTTCTAACCAACTTGAGAGTTTTGCATCAAACTAACTGACTTGCTGGCGGGAGCGACCGGACTCGAACCGGCGACCTTCTCCGTGACAGGGAGACGTTCTAACCAACTGAACTACGCCCCCATAAGTCAGTTAGTTTGATGCAAGTTGCTGATAATATTTTTTAACTCTTCTCTTCCTTTCCCTGTTTTAAAATATCGTTCTCTTTGAACTGCTTGAGTGCGGGTCTCAAAAACTTCCGAATAGACAAGATCAAAAGGTTTGGTTGGTTTAGTGTACTCTGATCGACCGGAATTATGCTCAGCCAGCCTTCTTTTTAGGTTATTAGTTGAGCCAGTGTAGTATCTGCCGTTTTTACGGCTTTGTAGAATATAAACCTGGTACATTCGGCGACCTGTCGCCAAGGCGACCGTTCTAACCAACTGAACTACGCCCCCACTCCGCCAATCTTGTTGCAATTTATCTCATTGCAATGCTAAGATTATAACACCAAAGAGGTCAAAAATCAACGGCAAATTATTGCGAATCGTTAAGCACCCGCCTGGTATTTGAGATTATTGAATTCTGTTATACTGAAAGCATGAGAGAGGAGAAGCCCGGGAGGGGCAATGACTATATCAGTGTCGGATCTGGAGCCCTAATTTTCAATAGTGAGGGCAGATTTTTTGTTGCCAAGCGAGGACATAAAGCTCAGAATGAACGAGGTAAGTGGGACTTTCCTGGGGTAGTGTTGAGTTTGGTGAAAAATGTATAGATGCCGTTAAAAGAGAAATAAAAGAAGAATACAACATTGAAATTGAAACACTGGAGTTACTTGGGGTGGTAGAGCACATTTTAGAATCGGCATAAAAACATCGATTCTCTAACTACCAGATTAGAACAACTACTCCTCTAGCACCAAAGTTGTCTTGATGTTGTCGCCGCTCTCAAGAATTACCTCGCTTATCGTGCCATCCTCGTTCTCGTCAATCGTAATCGACTGAGGCGATTTAATAAAGTGAAAGAGGTTATCGGGATGATCGCCCTCGCCCCCAATAACAATTTTGACGCCCCGGACAATCTCACCGACGCAGTCGCCCTCAAGCGCAATCAATTGATTGCGGCCAATCAATCGGCGACCGTCAGTCTCATTTTCGGCATAGAGACTAACTAATTCTCCCCTATGATCTTTGGCGAAGTTCATCAAGAATTCTACCCAACTGCTCTCTGGAAGATCTTTTATCATTTGATACTCCCTGGAGGTTGCTCCTCGCGCGATAAGAACTCTCGGACAATTTTAGAGAGATTCTCCTTAAGCTTTTCGCCCATATCCACCTCTTCCTTCATAATCTCGCGGCAGACGCGTGCTACCTCGGGTTCGTTAAAATACTCCGCCGCTTCGACCAACGTCAGATAAGAAGCATGCTCAAAGTGTTCCGCGGCATGCTCGACAATGGCATTCTTGACAATTTTATCCCGTACCAAGTTGGGCATTAGCCCCTGAATTTCCCCCATTATCTGGCCCGCCCCGGTTCGCATCACGGAGATCGAGCCGCCCAGACCTTCGATCTTCTTCCTAACCCGCTCCGCCTGACTTTTGGTCTGCTCAATGTGCTCTCTGATCATCCGCTGAACTTCGGGATATTCTTCGGCGTCACCGGCATGGCCCTCGAGCGTCTCAACAATCGACTGCTCCATCGCATAAGCATCATTGAGCCAAGTCAGCAAAGTTTTCTTTTCCGTCATACTTCTCCTCTTTGTTAAGTAAACCTGCTCTGTCCTCGAGCATACTATTATAGATCTTTCCGCCAACAAGAAAAGACCATCAATCGATGGTCTTTTCTTTGTGTCTTGCAGACCGACTTAGCGGTAAGAACGACCGTAGCCTCGCCTGTCGCCGCCACGGCTATCCTGCCGGTCAGTTTGCTCGGCCTTAGGACGAGCAATACTGACGGTAAGCGCTCTGCCCTCAACCTCTTTGCCGTTAAGTTCGCGAATGGCGGTCTCCGCCATCTCCTCGTTAGCCACGGTTACAAAACCGAAGCCCTTGGATTTATCGCTGAACTTATCCACAATGACCTTGGCATCGGTCACTTCAATGCCCTCAAGAGCGTTGAAGATTTCGGCCAGCTTGTCATCGCTAACAGCGTAATCGAGGTTGCCAACGTAGAGTCTGTTTTTCTCTTCCATTGTGCTTCCCAAAATCTACTAACAGTCAATCGACCAGTTGGAATCCTCGGCCGATTAATTTAAAATCACTAATCAAAGACACGAGTATCAAACTTGGTTTTATTATACGCCAGATAAAGCAATCTGTCAATAGCAAAATATCCAATTGTTGGCTTAAATTTAATTTATTTGTTACTATGGGAGATAGTGAGTGCGATAGAGATAAAAAACCTCAAGAAGTTTTACGGCCGGACTAAGGCCGTCAGTGATATTTCCCTTAGTATTGCGAAGGGTGAAATTTTTGGTTTTCTGGGGCCAAACGGCGCCGGCAAGACAACGACTATTCGTTGTCTGTTGGATTTTATCCGCCCGACAAGCGGCTCGATTAAAATTGACGGCAAAGACTCGCGCCTGGAGAGCGTTGCTGTGAGGCAAAGAATCGGTTATCTCTCAGGTGATGTCCGGCTCTACGAAAACTGGACCGGCCAGGACCACATTGGCCTAATGCAAAAGATCCGCGGCCGATCCGGAGTCGCTAACGACCTGATCCGTCGTCTCGATTTTAACCCAAAAGCCAAGACCAAGAATCTCTCCTCCGGCAATCGCCAGAAGTTGGGCCTGATCCTGGCCCTGATGCATGAGCCGGATGTTCTGATATTGGATGAGCCGACAGTCGGGCTTGATCCGCTACTTCAAAATACGATTTATGAAATTTTAAGAGAATTTAAGCAAAAGGGCCGAACGGTTTTTATGTCCTCGCACTATTTAAGAGAGGTTGAGTTGGTCTGTGATCGGGTCGGCATTATCAGAAACGGACTTCTGGTTGCCTCAGAGATTATTAGCAACCTAAAGAAAATGCGCCTCTACCATGTCTCGGTCTTCTTTAGCGAGCCAACGAAAGTTAATTTTGGTGAGGCAGCTCAAGTGATCAGATCCAGCGGTACCACGGCAGAACTTCACGTTCAGGGCGACATTAATCCGCTCATTGAAAAGATCAGTCGGTATAAGCTGCGAGACCTGGAAATCGAGCGGGCCAGCCTTGAAGATATCTTTATGGAATATTACGAAAAGGAATAATAATGTGGGCAATTTATTGGCGGACAATTAGGGATCGCCGCTCTTCCTTAGCCATCTACGTCGCAATCACGGTGATTCTGGTTTGGCTTTATGTTTCTCTATTTCCGGAGATGGCAAAGCAGAGCGAGCGGTTTAACGAGTTGATGAAGGCCTATCCCGAACAATTAATGAAAGCTTTTGGTATCGAGTCGCCGGGTGTGATTTTCTCGAAACTCGAAAACTTTCTGGCTATGGAGCAGTACTCCCTAACCTGGCCGATACTCTTGGTTGCTCTTTTTATAAGCTGGGGCGGAGCGGCCCTGGCCGGCGAGATTGAGAAGGGGACAATTGAACTGCTCCTGGCCCAACCCGTCTCGCGCTCAAAACTTTTCTGGAGCAAGTATCTCTCCGGCCTCTCGGGCCTGATTGTCTTTGTCCTGGTCTCGGTCTACAGCGCTATTCCTCTGGCCGCCGCCTATGATGTCAGTTATCGCCTTGCCCACTTTAACAAGATGGCAATTATCGGTTTTCTCTTTGGCTGGGCGATTTTTAGTCTTGCCATCTTCTTCTCCGCTCTCTTCTCCGAACGCGGCCGGGTTTACTTCCTAACTGCCGGAGTCACCCTTATTATGTATGTTCTAAATCTGGTTGCTAATCTAAAGGAGAGCCTAAGCGACCTTAAGTACCTTTCTCTCTTCCACTACTTCAACGCCAACGACGCTTTAATGGAGAATAAAATTGACGATCTAAGCTATCTCGTCTTTATCGTGAGCGCTCTTGTTTTCTCCGGTCTCGGCGCCCTCACCTTCACCCGCCGCGACATCGCCGTCTAGCCAAATCGGCACTCCATTATGAACCAGATCAATCCCGCTTTTGGACTAAGGCTTGTTGTTTGTTGGTATGATCTCTTTGTCCGCCCAAAACGGGTGGTATCTGGTGATGAGGTAGATAATCGCCAAAGACATCGGCAAAATAGCCAAGGGGCCATAGATGTTAAATCGGAAGATACCCAACATTGGCAAAATCATATTCATAATAAGGGTTGAGCCAAAGCTCAAGGCCAAACCCCAAACGAGGCAGCCAAAACGGCGGCGGCGTTTTGGGTCGGTGATAACATCCCGCGCTCTCTTGACCTCAAAAGACAGCCAGGCAACACAAACAAACAGGAAGGTTTCGTAAACAAGGAGAAGCGGTTGGGTGCCCCAAGTGATCATATTACCGCTTTCAAACCTGATTCCCTCAAAGAAAGCGCCCTCCCGCAGTGACAAGAATGAGATCACGGACCAGGGCGCAAAGAGCACAAGGGGACGCCACCAGCCGATTTTCTGGCCGGAGAACATACGAACGTAGAGCAGGGCGAGCGGCGCAAAGGCAAGACCATAGCTAAAGGTGATTATCGCCGTCAAAAAACTGGGGGAAATCTGATTTGCGACCTGGAAGCCGGCCCAGAGAGCCATATCAAGAAGGATTAGGGAACTTAAAAAGCTAAACATCCTCTCTCTAACAGAAAAATTCACAAAAGCAGCAATTATCAGGGCGATAATAATATTGGCAATCGAGAGCGCCCTCACAACCAGCAACCACCACATTTCCCCTCCTAAACTAATCCTAAAAAATGATTAAGAAAATGTCATCTCCAATTATATAGTCTAACCCGAAAAAGGCAACAGGGCTTTGAACTGCCGGCGGCGGCCTGTTACTCTAGATTGCTCTCAACATTTGATTGGGCCTTTAAGAATTTTGAGACAAACGAACGTCTCCTCAAAGAGATTTTTTTGACTGATCTTAAATAGCCCCAATCTCTTATCAGCCCGAGACTACTCGCGCTCCTCCGCCTCAGACATCTCCTCCGCCTCGGGCAGCTCCTCCTCGGATAACTCTTCGCCGGTATCACCAAGGGGATTGCAAATGGTAGTATCATCAACCATCGACACCTCAATAACTTTATGATTTGCATGATCCTCAATGTGACGGCGCGCCTCGCTCTCATTTTCGCTGATAAAATCGCACCCCTCTTTTAGGCAAACATATTTTGTCATCATATTACTCCTGACTTAATGGTAGACCACTTCCATTATACGAAACTGAAACAAAAATATCCCCGAAAAAGCGGGGGTATTTCGCGATTGGAGCCGCAACTTCACCTAAACAGTTATCGAGTCACAAACTAAAATATCAACTGACTACTTCAACGGCACAGAGTCCCGGCCTGATCCGCTCGGAATCTCTATCTTAACCTCGCGAAAACTTCGACTGACACCAAAAATCAAACTGCCCAAGAGCAGCAAAACAACTGCCTCAATCAGGAGGTAGAGACGCTGTTGCGCCACAATCAACGAGAGTAATCGCTCAATACCCATTGCCGTCTTGGCGTCATTGGCCGGCAGATATTCAGCCAGATACGACACGATAGCCGGGAAAGCAAAGTAAGCCAAAGCCGCCGTGACAGCAAAAGAGAGTCCAGCCAGAAAAATCGGTAGACCCACCCAGATTAACCTACCTGAAGCCGTCTTTGCCGGTAAGATAAACAGCAGTGTCAGCAACACGAGTACGGCGGCGGCTTGACCGATTAAAAATTGCTTGCGCCGGCCAAGCGCATTCATCGTGGCGCTCTGGCCGATTTCGATCCGCTGGTCTTGTTCTACGCTAATGCTTATGCCGGCATTGTCCGCTCCGGCCGTTTTAGCAATTGCCTGGCTGATCTCCTGATTAATCAGCGAGAAGGGAATCACAATGGCTGTGTTCTGGCCGGGATTATCAACGGCCGCAAAAAAATTGTCAATGCTCTGTTCAAAAACCTGTTGAATTGTCTTGGCTGAAATTGCCTCGGTAATGATCTCAAGAACAGGCGTGTTCTTGATGTCCAGACTATCATCAGCCACGACCTGTTCGCGAAAATCAGCGGCCAGAAAATCATAGATACTGCTCTCCCGACCGAGAGATTTAATTTTATCCGGCTGGAGCAAGCCAAAGAAAAAATTGATGCTGACCAACAGGGAAACGATCAGGCCCAAACAGGCCCAAAGCAGGAGCAAACCCAACAGCTTCTTCATGCTTCCTTTCTGCCTCGCTTAAGCAGAATCGATATGCCAATGGCGATAATGATTAGCGGCCAGATAATCCCCCGGGCCTGAGCCGTGATAATTCCGAGATTTTGCAGGAGTAAAACCACTCCGACCACCACCAGAATGAGTCCAAACCACACCTCGCCCTCCTATTCATCTAATATTAGTTTGATTATAACACAGCCGCCACCAGAGGAAAAGAAAAAGTCCCGTCGGACACTCTCGGCTTGCTACGTGGCGGTGCTACGCGGCTTTTGTTGCGAGGATGTCACAGCGAGGCGAGGGAAAGGGAGTTATGCCATCTGGTACCGCGGGCTGTCGAGCGCCGCAGCCAAACCCGGCATAGTCCGGCGAAGGTAAGCCAGCGCCAGATCATTTGAACCTGTTCCCAGCATCTCCTTCTGTTGGAGATCCGCAAGGAGCTCCTCGTCGTCCTCCGGCACCAGACCGACTCGGAGACCAGGCTGAACCACAAACTGCATTATGCGGTGCCCGGCATTATAATCCGGATCGAGATGAAACCGGACAACGAAAAGGCCGAATTCGGCCCAGAGCATGAAGCTCCGAGCTCTGGCCACAACCAACTTCAAGCCCCGACCGCCCGGACACTCCAAAGAGAAATCGTCCTCCTCGGTCATCCGGTCATCGGGTTCACAGAGACCGGCCATCTCCGCTTCCAGGGAGGCGGCCTCCACCAGGCCGCGAGCGATGCCCATAGTCATCGAAAGATTCGGGAAGCACCGACGGTGGCTGTCGGCGCCGATGGCAAAAGCGTCGCCCTCGCCGAAAGCTTTGACGGCCAGATCACCGCCCCAGGTTAGAGCGTTGGTGGCAATATCGCCAACAACCTTGTCCCAACGGGCAAGATCTTCAGCAACCTCCTGCGAAACGATCCTCTCCGGGACCAACGGCAAATACTCGGCCAGGAGCGCCAAGCGCAACTCCTGCTGGAAAACGTGAACCCGGTCATTAACCGGATTCCTCTGGCCTCGGCCAAGGTCATTGACCAGTTCTCTCGACTTGACCCTGAGCCACTCCTCTCGGAGCAGAGCGGTGGCACACCGCTCCTCCGGACTTAGCCGAACCGGAATCTCGAACATGGGATCCTCCTTTTGGGAAACGACGCGGCGGACGGGACGGGACCCGCTCCGGTGTGATGGCGGAGGAGAAAATGGCCATTGGGCCGGTATCTCTAACTTGAGTGACCAAAGTCAGAAAAGCCAACCCAAAAAGAAAAATGAGTATTAAGATTACCTTAAGAACTCATTAACAATGTATTAACACTAGCGGGACCGTTTGTCAATAGCATCGTAGCTTTTTAAGAAATCAAGTGTCATCTCCCGCTCTCTTATGGTCTTCTCCGCCGCCAGATCAATGGCGTCGAGCAGGACGAGAAAGGGGGCAGGATAGACAATATCGCGAACCCGCGAGAGCGTCTGGCGGGCCTTTTGGGAGTTTTGTTTAATTAGATCATAAACCTCCGGCATTACCTCGTGCCAGAAAATTTTCCGGAGAGAATTAAGATGACGACCAAGAAAGAGTGCTTGGTAATTTTTGGCCCGCTTTTGCCACCGGCTCAGTATTAGTGCGCCGACACCATTAACATAACCGCGCCGCAGATCCTCCTCCCAGTCATGAGCATCGTCATTAAGCTGGCGCGCAATAAGATAGTGTGCAAAAAAATCAACAATGAAGTTGTTTGATTCAGCATCTTTTTTCCGGGCAGTCAGTACTGCCAGCGGCCCGAGAGCGTGGCCGAGAGATTTCTGCGCCAACAAATGGTAGTCTTGATAGTCAGGCAGGGGTTTGTCGAAATTAATCTTGCCCGATCTGACCGCAAAACGGCAATTGACCGCCTCCCAGGCATTGGCACTCTCGATACCATCAAAAATCTTTTGGCTTAACTGTCGGTATGAGGGATTGTGAAGAGTGAACTCTGCCAAGAGCGCAAGCGATTCGCGCAAGCAGAAATTGGCAACCGGTAACTCGCTTAGTTTGCCCTCGTCATCAAGAAAGTCATCATAGATCGTATAAGCCATCCAGCCGTAGAGACTGGCCAAGCCCAACTTCTCAACCAGCCGGCGTTCCTTTGGCGGCATCGGCCCACCCAGCGCCTGAGCCATAAAGAAGGGCGCAAGCAAAACCTGGCGATCCTTATCGCCAACCAGGAAACGATCAAGATAGTTCAGGGCGATTTGCGGCAGTACCCTATCTGTTCGAGCAAAACCCTTCCTTGCCGCCGCCACAATACCGGCACAGATATCATCTCCGAGATCCGGTATCTGCTTCTTGTCTTTTGCTTTGGGTGACGAGCTGATCGCATATTTATGCAGGGCCTCAAGGAAAAAGGCAATGGTTAGGGCCGCCGAGCCGGCAAAGTGGCGCTTGCTCTGCTCTGTCATATCCGCGCCAATATAGAAAGCGTAGGGTTGCCCAATGTCCTTTAGCCAGGCATTAATCAAGCATTGGATTGAGGGCTCAATCTCTTGAGCACCGGCACCAAGATTAAGCAGCGCCGAAATTGCCAGGGCGGTATTCAAGGGATTACCCCAAGACCCATCGCGCCCCCTCTTGGCCCAAAGATAATTGGCTAACTGTTGCCGTTTTTCCGGGGGACAACAGCGGGAGATAAAATAGGTCAAGGGGTAGGCGGAGGCGTAATAGGGCGAATGAAATTCTTCTCGATCGATCGCCCCCGCTATCAGCTCAACCAGTGCAGGCAGGGCAACTTCGTGCAAACTCAAAAGGTAAGCGACATTAGTATTAACCGCCAAGTCAACATCCCGCCAAATTCCAGGTGCGGCAGAATCAACCAACCACGTCCGATACGGTCCGCCGGACGCGACCTCCAGAGAGGTGAGAATCATGGTTAATTTGGCCAGCGCCTCCCCGTCAACAAGATTGCGATCGCAGAGAGTCAGGGCGGCCAGGGAACAGCTTGTGTCGTCCAGATCATCGGGATATGGTTTTCTTTTGGCCTCAGCCGATCTCCGGTCCCAATAGTTGAATGACCAGAAATCGCTTCTCTGCCGCAAGATGAATCCCAACGCCCGTTTTTCTATTTTTTCGATGGGATAACTTCCTCGCAGGCTATTTATCGCCAAAAGAATAATAGGCGCAGAGAAAGCCGAGGGACACAACGTTGCCCGATAAAAATCATTTTCAATCAAAGAAACGGAACTCAAAAAATTGCCGTTCTTGTGTTGAAGGCGGCCCAACTCCTTAAGTCCCGCCCCGACTAAAGCGGAGATTTCTGCCGATCTTTTTGTGTTGCCAACTTCGTTTTGCAATGCCCTAGAGGAAGCTTAACTAAAAATCTTGTCCCCTCGCCCAACTTACTCGCAACCTCAATGGTCCCGCCAAAGTCTTGTTCAACAATTGACCTGGTGATTGCCAAACCCATTCCCAGGTCATCTTCGTTGCTTTTGGTGGTGTAGAAGGGATCAAAGATTAAGCCGAGTTTATTGTCCGGAATCCCGCTCCCCCAATCTCGAACCACCAGATCAGCACCCGGACGAGTTAGGTTTAATCCAATGGTAACCAACCGCTTCCCCCCCGTCTCTTTGTAAGCATCAATCGCATTGGTAACCAGATTGCTCACAATCTGGTGAAATTTAAGAGGGTCGCCGCACAAAATTATATTATCGGCAACCGCAACCGAGAGTTCAACCCCATTTTGCCGCGCTTTATAGTCGAGTATTTGCGTTACTTGTTTTATCTCAGCCCTCGCATTAAACTCGACCATTTGGCCGCTAAACCGAAACTTGTTCCGGACGACTCTCATAAAATCCTCGACCCGGTGCACATTCTGAACCGATTTTTTGATATTAAGTTGTATCTCTGCCACGTCCTCCATCTTGCCCCGGTTGAGTTCGTTAAGGTGAAGCGAGACAGCCATAAGCGGGTTGACCAGATCATGGAAAATACCCGAGGCGGAGCGACCGATCTCCGCCAGCCGCAAAACATTCGTCATCTTCTCCATCTGGACCCGCTTGAGTTCCTGTGTCCGCTCCTCAACCCGAATCTCCAAAAGATCCCGCTCTCTCTTTATATCTTGTTCCGATTTTTTCGCCCTCCTTAATGATTTCTCGATTTCGTGACTGGCCAGCCAAGCCACAAGCGATATCACCAAGAATGTTGCGGTTGCCGCAATTATTGAACCCATCATAATCTCCTCCTCTCGCCAGAGATTGTCAACTATAATTACGCCTCTGTCCTGGAAATAAGTCAGGGTTATGAGATAGAGTGAGACAAAGGCAGTAACCGCAAAGGCAAAAGCGCTGCCCACAAGTATGCCCGACATAATAATTACGAGCGCTGCGGTTAGTAAACCCTGAGGCAGATCGGCGCCGTTAAGGTAAGACATAACCACGACTGGCAAAAGATAGATCACCACCAAAACATAAGCGGCGATGTTATACCAGCCTCGACGAGAGAAGAAGAAAAGCAAGAGGAAAACTCCCAAAACTGCCGATACTACATATACATTCTCCTTTGTATCGACTTCGTGACTGATAAAATTGCCCCACAAGAGAATCAGGCAAGCAGACAAAGCCAAGAAAATCGAACCCAAAAGGAACACGTTCAAAATATACTCGCGTCTGTTGGTGCTATCATTAAAAGACCGCGGCTTAACCAACTTGGCAAAAAAACTCATGCCTTCTGTTCTTTTCTTTCTTAAAATGAAAGCTTTTAATAAGACAAGCTGAACCAGCCCGCCAAGTTTACCCCAAAAATTACACTTGCAATGAGTGTGAATTTTTGACTAACTATACCAGGGAGAAGCAACAACAGTTGACAACACGATGGTCGCCATTGCGGTTGACTTTCTGACCTCTTTGTCCGTCAGGACTTTGGTGAGGAGTTCTTTCATTCCGCCTCCTTATTAATACTTCGTCCTGAGTTTAGCCTATAATACGTTAAAAAAAGATAAAGAAAAAATTAATGCGGCTGATTTTTTGCCGTCACCATATAGCCCCGACTGGGGATCGTCCGGATAAAATTTGGTCTGCCCGAAGAGGCAATTTTGCGGCGCAGGTTCGAGACATGAGCTTCGATCGAGTTCGAGAGAAGATCGGCGTTCATATCCCAAACATGCTCGATAATCGCGCCCCGGGTTACAATCTCATCCTGGTGGCGCATAAGATAGCCAAGCAGGGCGAACTCCTTGGGCGTAAGGCATATCTCCTCCGGGCCGTATTTGACAAGATAGCGCTTTTCATCAAGAACTAAGTCGCCGACTTTAATGACCTCGCTCTCTGTTCTGTGCGGCCGGCGCAACAGTGCCCGAACTCGAGCCAGAAGCTCCTTAAACGAGAAGGGTTTAGCAAGGTAATCATCGGCTCCGGTATCAAGAAGATCAGCTTTGACCCCGGGATTATCCTTAACTGAGAGCATTAAAATTGGCACTGTTTTGCCGTCGCCCCTGACCTCGGCGCAAACCTGGCTGCCGCTCTTCTCGGGCAAAACATTGTCTAAAACAATGAGATCGTACTCGTTTGTCCGCGCCAAAAATGAGCCGCGCTTGCCATCGCTGGCGACATCAACCTCAAACCCTTCATTCTTGAGCGCTTTTTTTAAAAAAGACGAGATGCCCCGATCATCATCAACAACCAAAATGCGCATAGGGACCTCCTTGATTTACGCGCCAATTCTACCAAAATACCGCCGTCCGGTCAACACGCTCGACTATTTTAGTGCCGCAAAGATAACCGTTTGAATTTTTTTATACTCTTTGGCGCACTTTGGGCAGACCGGATACCAAAACCAGAGCTTTGCCGCCTCTTTATCCTTACCGTGAACATAGTTGGTCATCTCCTGAATCCAACTTTTGATCTCGGAATAGTTTCCCTCAAAGACCTTGGTTAAAAATGTCCCATTAACAAGCTCGATAGGCAATCCGGCTCTCTTTTCGCTGACCGGAACCAGAAGCGAGGAGGAGAAAACCGACTCCTCGCCACTCAGAGCAAAAGCTTCCGTCGACAAACCCGACTCGGAAATCTTGGCCCTGGCTTTTCGCAGAACACTGCCATAGTTTAGGGGCATATGCATAAATTCTTTATATTTTGTTCTGTAGAAAGGCTTGGAGCGCCAAACCAACTCCTTTTCGTCCCACTCTTCCCTCTTGATTAACTGGCAACATTTCTCGTTTTCTTTTGCCATTTTCGCCTCACTTACTGATTAATGTTTCCAAAATCCTGAAAATGCGGAGTCAGTTCTCCGATAATCATTTTACCACTTCATATCAAGGGCGCCAATGGCAGAAGCGATAAGATGCTATTTATTCCGATTATCCTGATCTGTCCTGATCTTGTCGCCGGCGTGGGTGTCGAGATAGTTTTTGATATCGGTCAGAGTAATCAACCCTGTCTCCCTTCCTTTTTCCGTCACCACCGCCGCCTCGGTATTGTTTTCAGCAAGCACCGAAAGGACCTTGGTTGCCGGGTCATGAACAGAGACCCTTGGCAAATCGCCCGGCGGCCTTGCCGTCTCCGGAGCAGTTTTATCTTTTCTCTCCGATGGCCGAAAATCGTGAGCAATCCGGCTTACCGGAACCCGGCGGAGACCAAGATAAATTACGGTTTGCTCATAACTTGCGATAGCCGCCTGTCGCAAAAAGAAACCAATTAACATTAACCAGATGCCGCTTAGAAATCCGAGCGTCAAAAATTGGAAAAGACCGAAAATAATAATGCCCCAGGCAACAACCCGGCCGGCAATTGACGCGACCCGAGTTGATCGGAGGAGATCGCCGGTACTATACCAAACTAATCCTCGCAGTACCCGGCCGCCGTCAAGAGGAAACCCGGGTAGAAGATTAAAGAAGGCGAGCGCCAGATTGATCGAGCCAACAGCCCGAAAAAGTACCATCAGGAGAGAGTTAAAGCCGGCACGAGAAAGGAGAAAGCCTAAAGACAAAAAGACAGTACCGGCAACCAGGCTGGCCAACGGCCCGGCTAGCGCCATTTTAATCTCGGTACCGGGTGAATCGGGCTCCTCTGAAAGACGCGAGACCCCCCCAAAGACAAACAAGGTAATCTTTCCAATTGGTAAGTTGTTTGCTCTGGCAACCAGGGTGTGGCTTAGTTCGTGGACAACCACAGACCCGAAAAACAGGAGAGTGGCCAGAATGGCGACAAACCAATACGTGAGAGCCGGACGACCGGGCGCCAAAAAGGGAAAAAGACCGGCAGCAAAGGACCAGGTCACTAGAAGGAAGATCCAGAACCAGGAGTAGTCGAGAGTGATCTCAATGCCAAAAACCCTGCCCAAACTAATTTCTTTTCCTGTAAACATATATGACTTTTGTTAATAATCAATGGCGGCGGCGAGTCGGACCCGCGGCCGGCTTTTCATCCTACCAATTTACCGTCCAGAAACAAAGGCGGATGATCGATTAGACAACAAAAAAGAGCCTCAAAGAAGCCCTCTTTTACCAAACAAGCTAATGGTTCCGAGACTTGGATTCGAACCAAGATTCACGGCTTCAAAGGCCGCTGTCCTGCCATTAGACGATCTCGGATAAATTCTTTCTAATTTTACTATAATTAGCCTCCTTTTTCAATGTTGGTAAGGTTGAATTGTTATCAAGCAAATGGTAAAATCCAGCAGTGGATACAGACAAACAATTGCAGGTGTAGTTTAGTGATAAATGTGTCCTTCCTCCACCCTCCGTAGTAGTTCAAGGTGCGAGTGTAGTTTAGTGGCAGAATGCGACCTTCCCAAGGTTGAGGCGGGAGTTCGATTCTCCTCACTCGCTCCAGAACTGCTACTGCGGAGGACGGGCAAGGATAAGTCACGGGGCCGATTCCCGTTACCTGCTCCAAGCCGATGTAGCTCAGTTGGTAGAGCAATTCTTTCGTAAAGAAGAGGTCGGAGGTTCGAGTCCTCTCATCGGCTCCATGTCCCCGTAGCTTAGTGGATAAAGCGTTGGTTTCCGGAACCAAAGACCGGAGGTTCGAATCCTCCCGGGGATACCAATTTAATTACGGCAATAAGAACTTGATTTAGATGAAAGCACCTGGTTAAATGTGGTCATAAGGAGGGGGAACCGATGGCTGTCATCGCCACAAAGAGAGAATCAATCGATCTGCTTCAGCTTTTGAGGACTACCCCGACAGTGTTATCGAGTTCACAACTTTCCAAGCAATCGGTCGGTACTCTTGGAGACGAAACCGTCGTCTGGGAGGTGAGAAACTATTGAGAAGACGCTCCGCACGAGCCAGGCCGTTCTATCGGTCAGGCTCTTTTTAAACTCAATACGCGATAGATTCCAAAAACAACCCGAAATGGTATTCGGCTCTCTGGCAAATAGTTTGGCTTTGTGGTTAAATGGTAGAGAGAAAATGTAGCCGGAGCGGGGATGGGATATGAAAAGCGTGCTTT
This sequence comes from Patescibacteria group bacterium, assembly GCA_038078835.1. GTDB lineage: Bacteria > Patescibacteriota > UBA1384 > XYA2-FULL-43-10 > 1-14-0-10-43-13 > JBBTQI01. The sequence goes on from JBBTQI010000018.1 coordinate 26,502, forward strand.
TGTATTTTGATCTGGTTAAGCGCTCGCTCTTTTTAGATCGAATCAATTTTAATATCCTTATCATTATTCTTACCGTTGGCGGTTTTAATCTTCTGATCTGGAAACTGCGGCTGGGCCAAGAGGGAGCTGTCGCCTTCCAGCAACTCCGGATCGCCCCCCTGCCCTATCTTGGCATTGTTGCCCTTATCAATCTCCTCCTTGCCGTTGCCTCTTACGATCGAGAAAAGGAGATTTCATATCTCCTGCTCTCCACCACGCTCTTTGTTACTCTGCTTATTTTTGGCCTGGAAACATTTTATCTGGTAAACTCATAACGGAATGATTGAAAGCCGCTGGAAATATCGCCGCCTTTTTGAAATCCTGCCCGGAGTGATCTCCTGGCTGATTATTCTTTCCCCGATTATCTTATCCCTCCTTGCGCCAGACATCCTCGCGATCTATATGATCTTTTTTCTGACCTATTGGCTTGTCAAAACCTTCTTTATGTCAGCTCGTTTAATCGTCGGGTATAAGCGTTTCCGCCACGATATGAGAGTTAACTGGCGCCAAAAATTGGAGGGTTTACCGCCGGATAAAGCCTGGGGAAAGATTTATCACCTGGTCATCGTTCCCACCTATAAAGAGGATATCCAGATCCTCCGGTCATCAATTGAATCGGTTATAAAATCAGACTACCCGGCAGAGAAGATCATCTACCTTTTGGCCACCGAGGAAAGAGATCGGGAAAGAGCGGAGCAGTACGGCCGGATCATCTGCCAAGATTACCGGGGGCAGTTGGGCGAGATCATCACCAAGATGCACCCCGGAGACATCCCCAACGAGGTCGCCGGCAAGGGCCCAAACATTACTTATGCCATTAAGGAGGTGCTGCCGTACTTCGAAAAGCGCGGCATTTCGCCCAAAAACATTATCGTCACCAATATGGATGCCGATAACCGCCTGGACAAGAATTATCTGGCCTGCCTGACCTATAAGTATCTTTCCGACCCCGATCCGGTTCACAAGAGTTTTCAGCCCTTGCCGATGTTTTTTAATAATATTTGGGATGTTCCCATGGCAATGCGCCAAATTGCTATGGGCTCTTCCTTCTGGCAAATGATTGTCAACACCCGTCCCTCCCGCCTTCGCAACTTCTCCGCTCACGCTCAAAGTCTGGAGGCGCTTATAGAGGTTGATTTCTGGTCAAAAACCACTATTGTCGAGGATGGCCATCAATACTGGCGAACTTACTACCATTTTAACGGCCAACATGAGGTTGTGCCCATCTTCACGCCGATTTATCAGGACGCCGTCCTTGCCAACTCCTTCTGGGAGACGCTTAGAGAACAATACCTTCAAAAGCGCCGCTGGTCCTGGGGCGTCTCCGATATTCCCTATGTAATGGAGCACACCATCGGCAACAAGAAGATTCCCTTTATTGATCGCTGGGCCAACGCTTTAATCCTATGGGAAGGTCATATCACCTGGAGCACGACTTCGATCGTCCTGGCTACCTCAGCTTGGTGGCCGCTTATTCTTAATCCCGATTTTCGGGAAACCGTCCTCGCTTTTAACTTTCCGGTGGTTTATTCGCGCTTACTCACAGTCGCCTGGATTGGCATGCTTGTTTCTCTTATTGTTTCAACGCTGCTTGTTCCGCCGCACCGCGGACGAAAACCGATTCGGCGCATAATTGTTGACTGGCTGCTAACTCCCATAGTTTTGCCCGTTTCCAACATCCTCTTCTCCTCAATTCCGGCACTGGAATCCCAAACCAGACTAATGTGCGGGAAGAAGATGGAGGTATTTCGAGTAACGGTAAAGTCAACTCAACGCTCTTTTGTTACCGGCACCATTACAACTAATGACTGATATTGTCGTCATATTGTAATGGTACTGTAATCGATAATCTGTTTATCTTATCAAACAAAAGTTGTAACGGTATCGGTAATAATTAAACATTTGGAGGGAAAATGTTTACCTTGAATGCCCTGACTGAGAGTCAGAAAAAAATTGCCGCCGCTCTGGCCGTCTTTCTTCTTATGTTAGCGATGTTCCTTGTGATGTTTTTCTCCTCAAGGGGGGCGTTTGGCGACCCGGGCGACTCCGGCACGGTGGATGAGATTGCCCATATTCCCTCCGGCTACACCTATGACAAGTATGGCGATTTCCGTCTGAACCCCGAGCATCCGCCCTTGGCAAAGGCGATCGCCGGTTTACCGCTCGCCTTTATGGATATTAACGGCCCCGAGGCTGACTGGAGCTGGAATGGCATTAACCAGTGGGAGGCCGGCTGGTATATGCTCTACGAAGCCGGAAATGATCCGGCCAAGATCTTGTTTTGGTCACGATTGCCTATGATGCTGCTCGTTCTGGTTCTCGGCGTTTTTCTTTACAAATGGACGCGAGAGCGCTACGGCCGCAAAGTTGGCCTTGTTACTCTTGCTCTCTTTGCCTTCTATCCCGACATCATTGCTCACGGCCGGCTTGTCACCACCGATATTGCCGCCGCCCTTGGTTATCTTGTTACGCTCTATTACTTTGATCGCGCCCTCTCCCGGCCCTCACAAAAGAACACGCTCCTGGCGAGCGTTGCCTTCGGTTTGGCTCAGCTCTTAAAATTCTCCTCGTTCCTGCTTTTTGGCGTTCTCTTGATTCTGGTCTTGGTGAGGGCATTGTTGGATCGCGATGAGGGTCTGGCAAAAAAAATCTGGCAGTATGGAAAAATATATTTCTGGACATCGCTCCTCTCAATCATTCTGGTCTGGCTTGTCTACATCCCCTTTGTCCGCCACACCCCCGTCTCCATTGAACACGAAGTCATTGAGCGGAATTTGACCGCCGATCCCAAAACTCTGCCATTGCGCAACTTCCTTCACGCCTTTGAGGGCAATGCAATCACCCGCGGACTGGGCCATTATCTCCTTGGTGCTATGTTGGTCGTCGGTCGAGTTGAGGGCGGCAACGCCACTTTCCTTGTGGGCCAGGTCGCCGAAAAGTCAATTCGGCTCTTCTTCCCCGCCGCTTGGGTCATTAAAACGCCTCTGCCGATTATAATTCTGGCTTTAGTTTCAATTGCCGCTCTTATTATCAGACGCTTCCGGAGCAAAAAGGAGGCCTGGTCAATGTGGGTGATCCTTGTGCCGCTAATTGTGTATTGGGCTTTTACGATTAAAGGGTCCCTAAACATTGGAATCCGGCACTTGATTCCAATGGTACCATTTATCCTTATCCTGATTGCCTGGTTGACCAGTTATGCCATGAAGGTGAGGTGGCAACTTGCCGGCATCGGGCTTCTCGTTGCTTTTCAGATTTATCATACTCTATCATACTACCCGAATTTTATCGGCTACTTTAATAACTTTGTCCCCAAAGAAAAACGCTATCAGTACCTGGTTGACTCATCGCTTGACTGGGGCCAGGACCTGTTGCGATTGAAAAAATATGTTGATGAAAATAAGATCTCCGAGATCAAAGTTGATTACTTTGGCGGCTCCGTTCCCTCCTACTATATTCCCCAGAGCCGAGCCTGGCACAGCTCTTATGGTCCAACAACCGGCTGGCTGGCCGTCTCGGCCACCTTCTTTCAGTCCTCAAAGCTCTATGGACCCAAGGAGGGCAAATGGTCCTACAGCTGGCTTGAGAGCTATGAGCCCAAAGCGATCATTGGCGGCTCTATTCTTGTTTACAATATCACCGAAACCGACCTGTTAAATAACCCGGCGCAGTCGCCCTATCTCATCGAGGCCATTGATTTTCCCGAAGAGAATGTCACTAACTCGCTTCTGCCAAGTCAAAAAAATTAAAGAAGGATTTTTATGGATAAGAATATTTATCTCTCAATTATCGTACCGGCATACAAAGAAGAGGAGCGGATTCATCTCATTCTCGATGCCATCATTGCATATATGAAGGGGGTTGATTTTGAAATTGAGGTTATCATCGTCGTTGACGGCTCGCCGGACAAAACAGCCGAGGCCGCTCTCGCCTATAAAAATAAAATGCCCCATCTCAGGGTGATCGACCGCAAAGAGAATCGCGGCAAGGGCTACACTGTAAAGGAGGGCGTTCTGGCTGCAACCGGTAAGTATATCCTCTTTGCCGATGCCGATAATTCAACACCGGTCGAACAAGTGGACAAATTATTACAATATATTAATAAGTATGATGTTGTCATCGGCTCACGTTATGCCAATGGCGGTAAGCTGGCTCGGCCTCAACCGCTCCACCGAGTCCTGGGCAGCCGCTTTTTAAATATCTTTATCCAGATCCTGGCCGTTGGCGGCATCAAAGACACGCAGTGCGGCTTTAAGCTCTTTGAGCGCAAGGCGGCGGAAAAAATATTTAAGCGCCAGACCTTTGAGCGCTTCTCTTTTGATATTGAAATTCTGGCTATCGCCCGCAAGCTTGACTATAAAGTTAAGGAGGCCGGTATTACCTGGTACGATAACCCGCACTCTACCGTTAACCCGATTAAAGACGGTCTCCGTATGATCCAAGACTCCTGGACCGTTCGCAAAAACATCATCACCGGCCGGTATCGTTAGTCTAGCTTAACCCCCCCTACAGTGGCAAACAGAGCCACTAATTGCAGATTAAAGCAGGTGCCGCTTCTAAAGTCAAGGTTAAGGTTAACCAAATGCTTGCCGGCGAATTATACCAAATCTCAACAACCGTTGAGATTTGGTATAATTACCTCTGATTTTCGGAATACAATTCCACATATTCCAAGAGCAAGTGCGGAGTCGCCTTGCTCCCGTTTTTTGTCAGATAATCAGCATGGCGTCGCCGTAGGAGTAGAAGCGGTATCTGCGGTTAACGGCCTCGGCATAGGCCTTTTTAATCCAGGCCGGGCCGGCAAAAGCCGAGACTAACAGAAGTAGAGTTGACCGGGGCAAGTGAAAGTTGGTGATCAGACCATCAATACATTTAAATTGGTATGGCGGATGAATGAAAATGTCGGTCCAGCCGCTGAGGTCACGTAGCACGTATTTCGTATCACATATCATAGGATCGCTAAAGACATGCTCCAATACGCGGGTGGTCGTCGTCCCAATAGCGATGATGCGACGATGTTCTCTCTTGGCTAAAATTATTTTTTCGATTATCTCTCTCCCGATCGAAAAGTACTCCGAGTGCATTTTATGGTCCTCAACATTTTCTGACTTGACCGGCGCAAAGGTCCCCAAGCCAACATGAAGGGTTAGGTTCAGAACCTTAATGCCCATCTGCTTGATGCGATCGATTAATTCCGGCGTAAAGTGCAGGCCGGCGGTTGGAGCGGCGGCGCTGCCGCGATGCCGAGCGTAGACGGTTTGATAATTTTTTCGATCGTTCCCATATTCATTTATCCGCTCACCGATACGATCTGTCCGTCTCCGAATGATATAGGGAGGCAGAGGCACTTGACCGATTCGCTCCAGCTCCGTAAAAAAATCCTCACCGGCGTAGTTGAAAGAGGCAAGATAAGTTTCATCTTCCTTGCCGGTAATGATAGCTTTCAGGTTAGAACCGGCAAAAACTATCCTTTGCCCCACCTTTAAGCCCCGGCCGACTACTCGCCATTGATCCGGCGATAACTCTCTCTCCAACAAGACCTCAACCCGGCCGCCGGTTTCTGCTCTGCGGCCGATTAGCCTGGCCGGAAAAACCTTTGTGTCGTTGCAAACCAGGACATCTCCCGCTCGGAGGTACCGGGACAAATCATAAAAATGGCGATGTTCAATTCGACCGGAATCACGATGTAAAATAAGCAACCGCGAGTGATCCCGCGGCACTACCGGATGAGAAGCAATAAGCTCCTCCGGTAAATTATAATCAAAGTCAGACAACTTCATTGCTAACACCAAAGGTTCAAATTTTTACTTTTAATATTCGTATTTGATTTTTGACCTTTGATATATTTATCCCAAATCAATCGCCTCGCCCTCCTTCATCTCTCCGCTGAGTTGCACCTTGTCGGTTATCTTCGCCATCGCCTCATCATGAGTGACGCCGGCCAAAAGTTTTTCCGAAACCGGCTTAATCACTCTCTTGATCGCCGGCTCTACCGCCGCATCCGGTCCGGGCGCATTCGTTGCTAAACGCTTATCTTCCAAGCTACTATCCGAAACTTCTCCTAACCCGGAGAGGATTTTGTTTCGTTCAGCCGCCGTTTTGGCCACGTCAGCGTCATGGAGATCGAGGATGATTTTCGAGATCCGGTAGGGATGAGGGATTGAATTGAAAACAAAATTAGGCTTCGTGCCGGCCGTTTGAATATGAATATCACCAAAGTGAAGCAGGGTTTGAAATGGGCCGTTTACACTTGCGGCCACATCCTCAACCTGATTGAGGCTCAACTCGGCGATTTTCCGCCGGAAGAAACCGTTCTGCTCAATATCAACAATGCGCTGATCGGTGATAATATCAACATCAAGATAATAATCAATAAAACCGTAAAGGAGCAAACTGACAACGAAGAGAAGGTAGGAGGCGCCAAGCATGATTAAAACATCCCCGACAATGCCGGCAACCACCTCCGGATTATTAGTCCAATAGAGCGAGATGAAAACTAAGGGCAGAGACATAATCAGAGCGATGAACGCAAAGGGGACATAGGCAAACCAGTGCCGCCGAAGCAGAAGAAAAACCTCCTCTGTCTCCCTCTGGCTGGGAAAGTATTTGTGTGATTTTTTCATAAAACCTCATACTTTAGTTATGATTGGCCCAACTGACTATAAACTCATAGTTTCGACCGGCAATCAAAAAAAGTGAAAAACCAATCACCGCCAAAGAGACGAAACAATAAACAACAATAACCGGCTTGGTTAAGTCGCCGACATAGCCAAAGCGCCAAAGGTGATAAATGCCAACAGCGCTATAGAGTGCATAGCCAATCAAAAAGATCAGGTAGATAGTAAGTAAATAAGACATTGACACCTCCGTCTGTTAGCCCAAGTAGTCACTGCAATAAACAGGAATGCTCAGGTTGTACTTTCTGGCATAATTGCGCCCCATCCAGTAACCCTTGCGGAAATCTTTATAGTAAAACTCCAGGTGATGATCCTTGGCCGCCGATAACCCCATATCCCAAATCGTACTGTGATCACGATAGGGTGAACAGAGCATAGCCGTTGTAAAGTGATGGAAACGATTCTGTTTCGTCTCGTAAGCAGTTCGTTCTAAAAGAAGATTAATAAGGATCTCCCGGCACCGCCGCTCCAATCTTTCCCGGTCATTGATATATTTGATAGAGGCCGGATCACAAAAGGGCGAAATTAAGACCGTATAGTCCTCGGCCTGCCTCTTTGGAGCAATCAAACCAATATTGTCCTGACGCGCCAGCAATTTAACTCCGGACAATCTTTTGTCATACTCTCCCATGGAGAGGTTGGGATTATAAAAAAAGATAACGGGATTAAAGCCCTCGTCGCCAAGTTGCCGCGCAAGATAACTGGCACAAGCAGCACAACAAGCATGAACCAGAACTTTTTTCTTAGCCGCAACCATATCTCCCCCGGTTAATTAAAGTAGAAACTGTTTCCTTTGGTGAAGTGGTAAATTTAAGTGCTTATAGACAAGCGGGGTCGCCACCCGACCCTGTTTGGTCCGATTAATAAAACCGAGCTGGAGCAGATAGGGCTCGATCACATCCAGAATGGTGTCCCGATCTTCGGCAATGGCGGCGGCAATCGTCTCCAAACCAACCGGGCCGCCGCTAAATTTGTCGGTAATCGTCCGCAGATACTCGCGGTCGCTCCGATCCAGGCCAAATTCATCCACCTCAAGCTTGTTTAGGGCCTCATGAGCGTTGCCGGCATTAATTGAACCCTCACACTTAACTTGAGTGTAATCACGTACCCGCCGCAAGAGGCGGTTGGCAATCCGCGGCGTCCGACGGGAGCGTTTGGCAATCTCGGCGACTCCCGCCCTATCAACGCCCACATCAAGAATCCGGGCAGAGCGGTTAATAATGCCGGAAAGTTCGTTGTGATCATAGAATTCGAGACGATAAAGGGCGCCAAAGCGATCCCGAAGCGGCGAGGAGAGCAAACCAACCCGGGTCGTGGCCCCGATCAGGGTGAATTTAGGCAACTCAATTCGCATCGTCCGAGCCGAGGGCCCCTTACCCACAACCAGATCAAGAGCAAAATCCTCCATCGCCGGATAAAGCACCTCCTCGATGTGCCGATTAATCCGGTGGATTTCATCGATAAAAAGAATGTCGCCCTCGGCCAGATTAGTGAGAATGGAGGCCAGATCGCCGGCTCGCTCAATCGCCGGACCGGAGGTGACTCGTATCCCCGCCCCCATCTCCGCCGCAATAACGTGGGCCAGAGTTGTTTTGCCGAGCCCGGACGGACCATAGAGCATTACGTGCTCCAGTGGTTCCCCGCGCTTTTGCGCCGCTTTAATTAGGATCAGGAGATTGTCCTTGATCTGGCTTTGGCCAATGTAATCGCCAATCCGCCTGGGCCGCAAGGTCTCCTCAAACTCTATGTCATTATCGGATGCAAGATTAACCAAATTACTTTCTCGCGCCATTTCTTCCTTGTTTTAACACAAAAAACCGATATGGATCATTGCCACTATGGATATTATATAGCAACAATAATCCAACCGCAAACGCCCGACACACAATCTTCAAGCTTCGGTCTTCATATTCTTGAGACACCAGCGAATTTTTTCTTCCGCATTATTAATCTCGGCCGGGATTCGACCCAAGAGCTTAGTGACCTCGGCTTTTTTATAGCCCAAGGCGGCTAGAGCTTCGACAACCTCACCGCCGGCATCCATTTGGTTCAAAACATCGGCATCATCACCAAGAGAGATCTTTGATTTGAGATCGAGAATAATCTTGGCCGCCGCCTTTTTGCCGATGCCCGGCGCCGCCAAAAAGAAATCAAGGCTATTGCCGGCGATCGCCGCCGTAATTCGCTTGGCATCACCCAGGGTCATAATGGCGATCGCCGCCTTGGGCCCGACACCGTTAACCGAGAGAAGCTTCTCGAAAAGTTCCAACTCAACCGGAGAATCAAAGCCGTAGAGATCCTCAATATTCTCCCGCAAATAATGGTGAATATAAAAAGAAACCGTCCTCCCCTCCTCCACGCCCAAGCCGGGCTTGGTTTTAATTCTATAGCCAACACCACCCACCTCCAGAATAAGCCAGCCGGGGCGAGAGAGAATAGTTTTACCGGTAAGATAGCCGATCATACTTCTATGATAAGGCAAGATCACCCTCTTGCCAAGCCATACGCTTCCAATCAAAACTCGATCGGGATAGCGTTTTGCGTTTGCCGGCTACCTGTCTCGGCTTGGCAGTCGAGACAGGTTACCATTCAACGATTAACGTGACCGATTATTTTTACCAAAGGAACAATAAGCCAGAATGTAGGCAATACTGGCAGCGGCACTCTGACTCTTATCCGGACCGCGGCGCGTCAGCCGGTCAAAAACTCCGCGGGTGATATTATCATATATAATTGCCTCTAAAATATTATTGCCAAAGTACCAGCCGTGCCACTCGAGCGCTTTTTCGCGATACTTCTCCTCGCCCGTTAGGGCAAAAAGCTTGTTGTAGAGAATAACCATTCCGGCCGGCTCGGTTGAGAGCTGATCAAAGAAGGCGCGGCGATAGGATCGCCGATACCAGCCATCCTGGCCGACAGGAGCCGGTATCCCCTTATAACGCGAGATCCGCTCCAGAAAGTGTGTCGCCGCCAGAGCCGTTTCCAGGTAGCGGTCGTTGCCATCAACCTGATGTGCACTTGCTAGCGCATAAGGAATAAAAGCACTGCCCCATGTTAAGTCGTCCTCGAACCACTGCCAGCTATTGTCGCTATTTTGTTCAAATCGCTCAACCAGACTATCGGCCAGGCGCCCTACCTCCCCCTGGTCAGAGAGAGCCGCAAAGGCCAAAAGATTAAAAGCAATCGGTCGAACCAAGGTGTTGCGAATTCGAGTTCGATAGATATTAAGTGTTCCCTGGACTAATTCCCGTTCTCTTAATGAAACATTTGACCGGGCCAGAAAAGCCGCCAGCGCCCAAAAAGAGCGGCTGATCATCTCGCCTGAAGCAACACGGCTAACCCGCCCTTCCTCGCCATTGAGACCCTGATTAATAACACCGTCCTCGCCAATCACTCGCCGCAAAAAATGAAGGTGTGCCTCCATTAGCCGATTAATTCGTCCCCGCCGGGAAAAATATTCCCGGCATAAAAGACAGGCAAGGAGCGCCATCGCCTGATCATCCAGGTTGTAGCTGACCTCATCCCCGGATGTGCGAGTCTGGCTCAAGACACCAATCGGGGTCGAGAAACGGTACAGAAAATCAAGGGGCGGCGGATCGGCAAAGTTCGGCAGACGCTGCTGCCACTTCTCCTTCTTGATAAAGAGGTTTGACTCCAAGACATGCAGAGCCTCCAGCGCCACCTGGGGCCAAATGTGGGTTCGGGCAAACTGGTAGGAGCGCAGCTGCATCTTTTTTAAACTGTTTTTCGAATCAATTAATTTGAGTATCTCTTTGGCAATCAGCGGCGGCTTGGCGCCGACAATCACTCCCCGTTTCCCCGCCAAAACCTCCCGGGCATAGTTTGTTGGCGAGGAGATCACGGCACTGCCGCAACCCATAGCGTAAGAAACCGTCCCGGAGAAAGACTGGGCTAAGTCTAACTGCGGCGAAAGATAGATATCCACAGCTCGTAGATAGGTAATCAGATCGGGATAGTCTAAGAAACGATTTATGAACTGCACCTGATCTCCCAACGACAGTCGCTCGATCAACTTAGTAAGATTCTGGCGATAGCTTTCACCCTCCAGCTTGAGGATATCGGGATGAGTGGTACCGATAATCAGATAGAGAATATTCGAATATTTTTTGACCACCTCCGGCAGAGCATCGAGGACAAATTCGATTCCCTTGCCGCGGTTTAGGAGTCCAAATGTGGCCAGAACAATCCTGTTTTCCAGGCCCAGGCTAAGTTTGGCCGCCTCTTTACTGTCAAGCCGGACGTTGGGAACGCCGTGAGCGATAATTTTTAATTTTCTCGGATCAACCACAAAGGTTTCCAGAAGAACCTTTTTCGCTCCGCTCGTCATAATGACGACCGAGTCGGAGAGGTCCAAGATCCGCTGGGTCAACTTGGAGCGATGTTCACTGTGCTCCGCCAACACCGAGTGAAGGCTCGTCACCACCGGCTTGTTGACCGCCTCTAAAAAACGAAGGATAAAGCTGCCATCCTCGCCGCCAAAGATACCATACTCGTGCTGAAGGCTAATAACCTCAATGCCGCTCTGATTAACAAACTCCGCCGCCCGGACATAGGCTTTCTCGTTAAACTGATCAACCTGCCAGATCACCTCCGGCGGATATCCGTACAAGCCGCGCTCATCATTAATCGCCAAAACGGCGGGCGGTTCGGCCAAATAAAGGTTAGAGAGATTATTAAAAAGAGATTTGGCAAAAGTGCCGATTCCGCACTGCCGCGGGGGAAAAGTTGATAAAATGGCAGTTTTAATCTTTGACCGGTCATCCATAATATAATAAGCAGCTTCCCCGCCAAGCTGCTTATTATAACAAGATATGATGATGCCCGAAAGGGCGACAAAGCGTTAAAAGGAGCGCAGTGACTTATGTCGGGTTAAGAATTATTGGTGCCAACCAGCGCCTCAAATGATTCTCCTGATAACTTCAAATACTTTGTCCACTGATGTTTTTGGCGACCTGCGACAAGTCTCGGAACCCAGCCGCTTAAAAGGATTTGCCGAATAACGCCAGCTCGAAAATTATCCTTTTCGTTCCTGTTAAAATCATAATAGTGCAAAAAAACCCTCTGCCATGATGGATAACGCCATAGGGTCAACCAGAAAGAAACAATATCCATCATTTTGTTGTCAAAACCAAACCATTCAAAATCAAACAGTGAAATATCCTTATTGCTCTTCACAATAATATTTGGCGGAACAAAATCACCCATAAAGGCTCCGACCTGATTATCCTGGAATAAATGCTCCTCAATGTTCTGGTAAAATTGGTAGTGGGGTGAAAGATCGAAACCAATAAGTTGTCCCAGTTCCTCTTTGATTGATTTATCTAATTTTCTAGGGTAACGCAACGGATATTTTTTATTCCAAAGCGTTCTCTCTCGAGAATTAACCTCAATTTTTTGAAAACTCCTAAGAACTCTGCCTATTTTTGGTATCAAGAGCCTGGGCGAATTAAGAAATTCTTTTCTGATAACATCTTTGTCAAAAAGAGCATCCTCTTTCTTTCTTCGATCAATAGAGAGTGTTTTGCCCTCACCAAAAAGCCGCACCATCCAAACACAGCCGAGATCAACTCCCCAAGAAAGAACCCTGGTGGGCAAGATTAGATCTCGATCTGCACCAGACCACCTCTCCCGCACCAATTGATCGGATTCAGCTTCTCGCTCAAACCGCTCTAAAATTCTGGGTTGCTTGAGGGAAACTATTTTCAACACCGCTTTGTCGCCACGCCAATTGCCAGCAGCAATAAGGCGTCCTCGCTTATTGTCGGCAACATAGATCTTCTCTCCGGTAAACCCAAGTTTATCCTTTATTAATTTACAGCTCGATTGGAAATTTGCTTTAGTCAATTTTTTACCTTCTGTAATTAGCTATTTAGCCGATGTTGCCTCGACCGATTCTAGCTCTTCAATTTCAGCTAAAATGGCGGAGTCATAACTAAGCCAGCCCCGAATCATTTTAACCAGGCTATCATATTTTTCCACTAATGTTTTTCTTGACTCGTGTGCCGAGGAGGTGTTTTGTTTGCCCTGGCGGTATTTGACAAGCTTTTTGCTGGTAGCTCCGAATTTCTTACCTGCCACCGCCAAGCGAGTCAAAAGCTCGTAATCTTCAGCCATTCGAAAATACTGATTGTAGGGGTAATTAATTAGTACTTGCCTTTTAATAGCAACGGTCGGATGAGGAATAAACGAGGTACGGCGTAGCCGTTCCAGCGAATAAGGTAGGGCAGGAGTTTTTCTATCTCTAACTATCCCGATATCCTCCTCCCAGATATCAATATCGCCATAAAATACATCGAGGTCGGGGTCATTCTGAAATGCGGTCAGTGTTAACTCAATTCGCCGGGGGTAGCAGAGATCATCAGAATCCATAATAGTAGCAATATCGGCCATAGCATGCAAAGCGGCAAAATTGCGAGCACAACTAACACCGCTGCCGTGAGCATCGATTAGCTTAAAATACCTCAGGCGATTGTCTCTAAATTGATTGACAACCTCCATGGTGTCGTCGGTACCGTGATCATCAACAATGATTGCCTCCCATTCTTTCACTGTTTGGCCAAGCAAAGACTTAATTGTCTCACCAATCAGCCCAGCCCTGTTTTTAGTTGCGATAATAAAACTGACCTTCGGTTTCACGACTCCTCCTCAACCTTTTTGTAAACCGCTCTAATTTTTTTGATAAATTTATCAATCGAGAACTTCTTGGTGGACACCAAAGCCTGCTGTCGCAGACTATTCAGATCATATTCTTCATTAATAAGCTTTTTTAAAACAGCGGTCAACTCTTCGCAATTCTCCGGACTAACAACAAAACCATTCTCTCTGTTGCTAATATATTCCCTGGGCCCTCCGGTGTTGGAAGCGATGGCAACTTTACCGGAAGCCATCGCCTCAAGATAAACCAAACCGAATGTTTCGTTAAACGAGGGAACGCAGACAATATCACAGCCGGCATAGTAGCTCGGCATTTTTTGAGGATCAACGGGTTCGATAAACACTACGTAATCCGCAAGACCATTTTGATGGATTCTTTTTCTTAACATTTCAAGCGTTGCCTGCGCCGCAGTGTTGGCATAAGAGTGATTAGAAATAGCCACAAGTAAAAAATTTTTGATTCCTCTTTTAACAAGCCCACAACAAGCATCAAGAACCAAACTGAAGTTTTTCTGCTTGCTTAGCTCTCCGGTTGTCATACTGATAACCCGACCTGGGAAGAAGATGATCTTTTTGCCACTCCCTTCTTTCAGTTTGATAAATTCCTCAGCCGGCGGAACATTTGTGTAAGAACCAAGATCAATCCCATTGTAAATAACTTGAAGCCATTTGGCGCCAGTGCCAAGTTCAAGCCAGCGATCTTTAACAAATCTGCTAACACAAATGACGCAGTCCCAGTCAAAATCCCGCAACGGTCTCGTCAATTCCGGATTTTTAAGCTGAGCGTTATGAGAATGCTCAACAATCGGAATTGCCCTTGCCCTGATAATTTTAAGCATCGTCAAGATCTTATCGACACCGATGGTCATATCCTGGGCCGCCGCCGGATACGAGCCGTTATGAAAATGAACGATGTCGGGACTAGCCTGATCCAGAATTGCCCCAAATTCAACAGACAACTTCGAGAGGGGGTAGGGCTCCCGCGTACTCAAAAATTCCCGTCGGATAACCTTAATTCCGCCAAGCCTCTCCGTTGCCGGCAACCCCTCTCCCCAAAAAGTCAGGACGGTCACAGCATAACCTTGCTCGGCCAACATCTTGGCCTGGTTTAGCATCAGTGTCTCCACGCCGCCCGTCTTAGGGTAGAAAAACCAGCTTATTAAGAGTACCCTTTTCATATCAACCCCAAAATAATGCCTATGACCCTCTTGTCAGCAACTCCGCCATTATGTCGTTGGGTAGGTCAATCACATAAACCTTATCATGCGGATAAGCTGTTGGCCGCCAAACATCTTCGAGATCCGGATAAAGATTATGCATAATAACCCGGTTAAATATCCCGTGTCCAACAATCGCCACCCTTTTGTGGCCCAAGGTCATTTCCTTAACCTGACGTTTAACACTTTTAACACGTTGTTGGAGTTTGGCATAATCTTCGCCGCCGGGAAAATTTAAATCTCTGATTCTCCCCTCGTAAAAAGCATTCGCCGCCTGAGCATCCATTGCCCGTGATTCGCCTTCGGTGTGCCCGGTAAAATCGCCGACATCAACTTCTTCGAGATCACTAATGCTGACAACTGGTGCTTCCCGGCCAGTCTTTGCCCTGACAATTCGGGCAATAATCTCAGCAGTTTGACGCGAGCGCTTCATCCGGCTGCAAATTAAGAGATCAACTCCACCCTCAGCGGCAATCTCGGCAGCCAAAGTTTCAACTTCTTTAATGCCCCCCTCTGTCAACTCATTATCAACTTGGCCGCCGCCAAATGTCGCCACCTCATCCGGTTGGTTATGGGGTGCTTTGCCGTGGCGAAGCAACCAATACTCCGCCCCCTCTGGAGCAGTTGAATCAGGATGAGCGAGCACTTTCTCCATACCGGTCCTCCTTGATTACTCAATAATGGCTAGCAGCTCTGGCAGGATGCTGATGGTTTTGTCAGCCTTTTCTCGCAAAATCTTGTCGCTCGGGCGGCAGGCAACGGAGAGGCCGCTCCGATTAAACAGCGAGAGACACTTGGGTGAGTTGGCAACCATGATCGTTTCGGATGACTTTATCTTGACTCGATTAGCAATTCGAGCAAAGGCTTTTTCAAAGGCCGTCTCTAGGTCATCCTTAAGCCACTTATCCTTGACCTCGCCGGAGATCTTTCCGGTGATTTTGCCATCCTTCGTTTCTAAATTAACGCACTCGACTAAACTGACCCCCAGTCTCTCGGTAATCGGCCTGACAATCGGCGAAAAATTGGAACTGACGATTGCAACTTCATACTTTCTTTTACGCAACGCTCTAATCACTTCCAAGGCATATTTGGCCAGAGGAATCTTGCGGCAGATCTCCTCAATTTCCGTTTGGCTGACACCGGCAAGCAACTTGGTTACCCGCTCGGTAAACTCCCGAAAGGCAATTTTGTTTTCCCTGAGATCCTGCTGCAATTTACCCATGTCTTCATCAATTTTGAGTTTTTTAAAAATCAGGAGAAGGGAATCTTTAGGTATGAGAGTGTTGTCAAGGGTAAAAACCACCAACTTATATTTATGCTGAATCAAGCCGGCTTTTTTGATCATCATCTCCAGTACCTGCATCGACATCTCGGCAATGTTCTCACTGGAATTGGCCTTGTGCTCCAATTTGCCGATATCAACCTCGATAATGCGTTGGCCAGCTTGAATGGCATCAAGGAGAATGCCGATATCCACCCCCCAGCGGTTTTCGAGATCGAGAGCCTCCAGGAACGACTTTTTGGCACAAACCTGACCGCTAATGGGCTGATCAAAGTACATACCGGGAAAGAGAATCTTCATCATCGGCTTGACGGCAAACTCGGTCACCCGCCCGCGGCGGCGGCAGAAACTGGCCCGAGACACGTCGACTTCGTCGGATAAAACCGGCAGAGCGATCTTTCTGATTTTATGGCCGGTGATATTGCGCAGATCGGCATCCAAAAACATCACTACCTCGTTTTTGGCTTTTTTGATGCCTGTCCGCAGAGCCGCGCCTTTGCCGCGGTTCTTCTTGTGAGAGACAAAAATAACCCGAGGGTCGCCCAGAAGCTTCCGGACCGCCTTCTCGGTGCCGTCAGCACTGCCGTCATCAACAACAATAAGCTCGGAGACCTCTTTGACTTTAAGCGCTTCGATAATCACGCCCCGAATCGTCCGGGCTTCGTTGTAAGCCGGGATAATAATAGAGAATTTATCGCAGACCAAGTTATCCATTACACCTCAAATCACCTCTCCAAATATTAGTCCAAACTGACTCATACTATAGCAAAAGAGCGCCAATAGAACAACCGCCGGGCCGATGAGGATATTCTATGTTAATATCAGAGAACGTTGCGGAATGATAAGTGGGCCAGGAGGTAGACGGCGGTTGATTCGGCGCCCTGATTGACATTGCAGCCCTTGCGCGTCAGACCGTCGCACACACCGTGAGTAATGTTGTTATAGAGAACAATACTGCTGATGTTGTTGCCAAAGTACCAGCCCAGCCACTCAATCGCCCGATCCCGATACCTCTGCTCATTGGTCAAATCATAGAGTTCATTGTACAGAAGAACCATATCCCCCGCCTCCAGAGGTTGCTGATCAAAGATGGCTTTCTTGCCGTTTTTGGCATACCAGCCATCCTGACCAATGGGCAGAGGGATTCCCTTGTAGCGGCAAGTTGTCCGCAGAAACTCAACCGCACCGAGCGCTGTCTCCAGGTACTCTTTCTTTTTGAGCAGGCGGTAAGCCTTAAGCAGGGCATAGGGAATAATACCGTTGCCATACGTCATCCGATCATCAAACCAGTGCCACTTGCCATTCTCGGAGTTCTCCCGAAGGCGCTCGACCAGAATATCAGCCAGACGCGACGCCTTCTCCCTGTCCCGAAGATAGCAGAACCCCAAGAGATTATAAGCGATCGATTGAGTGTAGGAACTGCTCAATCGGGATCGATAGCGAGGCAGAAGCTCCAAAATTTTATCCCGTAACCGCTTATTCAAATCGGGTATATCCGCGAGGTAGCCCAGGGCCCAAAAACTCCGGCCGATTGAATCGTCCGACCCGACCCGATCGATGTACTGCTCGTTCTGGTCCAGAAAGTTATGAATTACGCCGTCCTGATCGACTGCTTTGTCGAGATAGCTCAAATAGATTTCAAGAAGAGACTCAATCTTGGCATCGGGTTTTACCTTCAGGAGACCGCCGCAAGCAATAGCCGCCCGAGCCTGGTCGTCGATGCTGTAGCCAAAACGATAATCCGGCCGCTGAGCGAGAGCATGCTGGACGATACCGATGTCATCGGTCAGCCGGATAAGGTGGTCCGTGGACGGCAGTTCGGCCAAATCGGGCAAACGGGAACGCCATTTTTCATTTTTCATAAAGAGATTTGATTGCATTACGGCTAAATAATCGATGCCGACCCGCGGCCAGATCATCTCGCGCGCAAACTGGTAAGCCTTAAAGCGGATTCTCTCCCGCTTGGAGGCGGAGGAGAGCAAGCTTTTGAGCTCGCGAGTAATTGCCCTGACCTCCGGCTTGACAATTGAACCGCGACCGTTAGCCAGAATCTCCAGAGCGTAGTTTGTTGGCGAGGAGATGATCGCATTGCCGCACCCCAGAGCGTATGAGAGGGTGCCGGAGAACGACTGATTAAAATCAATCTGGGGGGCAATATAAATGTCGGTTGCGATCAGATAGTCAACCAGCTCCTTGTAATCGAGATAGCGGTTAATGAAGATAACTCGATCCGAGAGCGACCAATCCCTGACCAGTTTCTCCAACCTCTTCCGGTAGAGTTCACCTTCGCGTTTTAAGATATCAGGGTGAGTCGCGCCGGCAATCAAGTAAACCATATCGGGAAAGCGCTTGGCAAGACGGCTCACCGCCTCAATCGCCAATTCAATCCCCTTGCCGCGATTAATCAGACCAAAGGTCAGACAAACCGTTTTGCCGGCATAGCCCATCTCCTGCTTTATCTTTTCATGCTCATCAAAGCGGACGTTGGGAACACCGTGCGGAATTATCTTAATCCGGAGAGGATTAATATTAAATTCTTCAAGCAAAAGACGCTTAGCGCCATAAGTCATCACCACCACCGAGTCGGAGAGGTCCAAAATTCGCTGGGTAACGCGGTGCCGATGCAAAGAATGCTGGCGCAGAACGGAGTGGAGGCTCGTCACCACCGGCTTGTCAACGCTCTCTAAAAATCTGATAATGTACTCGCCGTTCTCGCCGCCAAAGATACCATACTCGTGCTGGAGGCTGACAACCTCAATATCACTCTCATTAACAAAATTAGCCGCCCGAACATAGGACTGCTGATTATACTGATCAACTTCAAATACAACCCGGTCAGAGTACTGATACTTCCCCTTTTCGTCGCTCAGGGCGATTATCTTCGTTTTATCCTCAATATAGAGCTCATCAAAGATTCTGACAAAGGACTTTGTAAAGGTGGCAATGCCGCATTCTCGGGGAGGATAAGTTGAAAAAAAGGCGATTTTGATTTTCGATCGGTCCATAATCTTTCACTTTGTCAGCGGCGACAACTCCGCACCTAAGCGCTGGGGAAGCTCTTCGTGCTTAAGCCCGCTCGCCACCTCCTCGAGCAGTTCCTCCTTGGCAACCGTGGCCAACCCGATGCATAAATCAGCCGCACCGTAATAAATCCAAAAGTGATCAGCCCTCTCAACCACACCGCAGGTAAAGACAACATTATTAACGTTGCCCCTCTTCTCGTAAGACTGTGCCGGCGAAAAAACCGGAGAAACACTCCGGTACAAAACCCTTGCCGGGTCTTTTAAGTCTAGCACAACAATGCCCAGATGGTAAATACCTTGACCGTCAACACCATGATAGAAGAGAAGCCAGCCATAGGGCGTCGCCAGCGGCGGCGCCCCGCCGCCGATTCTCTTGCTATCCCAAGAATCAGACCGGGGACGCAGAATTATCTTGTGGTCATGCCAATGACTCAAATCCTTAGAGTAAGCGATCCAGATATCCGGCTCGACCCGGTGAAGCATAAGATAGTGATCGTCAATCTTGGCCGGAAAGAGTGCGGCATCCTTGGTATTGACATTGCCGATCACCATTCCCAAGCGATCAAAGTGGCTAAAGTTTTTCGTTGAGGCCAAGCCGACCCGAACATTACAGGAGACACCTGCCGCCAAGGGATAATCTTGTGCTGCTTCCGGTCCGCGCAGTGAGACAGCGGTGTAAGCAATATAATAGGTATTATTGAGGCAAGTCAAACGCGGGTCCTCGCAACCGAGACGCTCATTAGGATCACCCTCAAAGGGAGCAAAGGCGGGGGTATCGCGAAAACCCAGAAAGTTTACCCCGTCAACAGAATAGGCATAACCAAAACGCGAAACATTATCGGCGCCAACCGCCCGATAAAGGAGATGGAAAACCTCGCCATCAAAAATAACGCCGGGATTAAAAACTCCCCGCTTTTCCCACCAGATGCCCGGCCGGGGCTTGATAATCGGATTGTGCGGATTTCGTTTAAGCTGGATCATTAACTTGCTTTGTTTAACTGTCCCAGAAGGACTTTTTGATCAACAATATGGCGGCCGGCCAAATAAGCGGCGGCAATCTCCGGCGCCATCACATTGATAATAACCTCGCTGCCCAGTTCGAAGCCGCCATAATTCGCCACCCGGGGCACTACCTCCAGATGCCAGTGATAAGAGGCCGAATCCTCCAGAATTGTCGGCAGGGTATGAATGTAGAAGTTAAGCGGCGGCGTATCTAAGATCTTGTTGAGTTTGGCCAAAACCTCTACAGCGGCATCAGCAAAATCGCGGAGGCTTGCTTGCGATGACAGCTCGAATTGGCTCTCGTGGCGTTTGGGCGCGATCCACGTTTCAAAGGGAAAACGCGAGGCAAAGAAGTTAAAGGCCAAAAAATGATCATTTTCGTAGACAACCCGTACTTTCTGCTTCATCTCGTGTCTGATGATATCGCAGTAAATACAGGCGCCGTTGATGCCGTAGTAACGATCCGCCCCATCCATCTCCCGCCCGACGGTGTTAGCCACAATGCCGGAGGCAAAGATCTGGGCGTGGGGATGGTCGATCGATGCTCCCGACTCCGCCCCCTGATTATAGATGGGCATAATTGAAGAAACTTTTTCATACTCCTGAATCCAAAGATAGCGCTGGCGCATAACTTCCAAAAGCTCGGCCATCAAACTCTTGGATAGAGTAAAAAGACTAAGATTATGATCCTTGATAACGATGACTTCATGATCGCCAACCGAGGGTCGAGCCCGATAAAAACCGCTCTCCGGGTAGAAACTACGCTGACTGGTTTTGGATTCATCCGCAATAAAGGCGGGGTAGCGGTTTTCGATCACATAAATGTTAGCCGAACCGGCCCGCTGAATTTTTTCATTATTATGATAACCCGGCGAACCGACACAAAAGGGACACTTGGTCTTGTCAGCAACCTTCACTCCCTTGGGGATGACAAAATCCTGAGGGCGCTTGGCCCGTTCGGGGGCAACCACCACCCAATCTCCGGTGATAATGTTCTGGCGCAATTGCGGCACAAACCCTCCTTCGGAGAAATTCCAAATAACAAATCGCAAGTACCAAACAAATCTCAATTAACAAATACTCAATGATCAAAAACTTGAAATTTGGCTATTTAGGTAATTGTGATTTATTTGGTATTTGTTTCTTGATGTTTGGTTATTTACTTGCCAACATTCGTTGGCAAGTTTGGGCGTGACAGATAGCGACGGCCAGAGCGTCAGCGGCATCATCCGGCTTGGGACGCTCGGCCATCTTGCAGGTAAGCTGGACCATTGACTGCATCTGCTTCTTTTCGGCCCGGCCGTAGCCCGTTAGCGCTTGCTTAACCTGCAGGGGCGTGTATTCAAAAACGGGCAAACCACACTCGGTAGCCGCCAAGAGGATAACGCCTCGCGCTTCGGCAACACTGATAACAGTCTTTTGGTTTTTAAAGAAAAAGAGCTCCTCGATCGCTACCTCATCAGGCTTCTGCTCTCTTATTATAGCACAGATGCCGCGATAAATCGCGAGAAGACGTTCGTTCAGCGGGCTTGCCTTGGTTGCCTCGATACAGCCATAATCTTTAGCGACAATACTCTGGCCCCGTTTTTCAACCAAACCCCAGCCCAGCCGACCGGTCCCGGGATCAATACCCAGGATCTTGATCGTTTTTGAGTTCACACACCCTCCATATTAAGTTTCAACTCTTATGCTAGGTTAGTATACACCGCTGTCACATCATCAAGCGCCTCGAGGTTATCGATGAGCTTCTCAACCGTTTCGGCCCGATCATCGGATAGCGCCAGCGGGTTGACTGCAATCTGAATCACTTCGGCCGACTCAACAACTACTCCAGCCTCCTCAAGCGCCGTCTTGACCGTATGAAGGTCGGCAAAACCGGTCCGGACCACATAGAGACCATCGTCGAAATCAAAATCATCCGCGCCGGAATCGATAATCATCAACTGAATATTCTCCTCGCCCAAACTGTTCTTGCCGGCATCAATGGTGATCTCCCCCGCCCTTTTGAACTGATAAGCCACGCTCCCCGCCCCGGCAATGGAACCGCCGGCCCGATTTAGAGTTGCCTTAATCTCCGCGATTGCCCGGTTGCGATTGTCGGTTAAACATTCAATCAAAATTGCCGCCCCAAAAGGGCCGTAGGCCTCATAGACTATCTCCTCAATGGCGGCGGCGCTGCCGTCGGCGCCGAGACCGCGCTTGACCGCCCGATCAATATTTTCCTTGGGCATACTGACCGCTTTGGCATTATCAATCGCCACCCGCAGGGACGCGTTAAGGTTCGGGTCGCCGCTCTTACCATCGCGGGCGGCGATGGTAATCAGCTGAGCCAGCCGGGTAAAGATCTTGGCCCGTTTGGCGTCTACGGCCGCTTTTTTGCGTTTGGTTGTCGCCCACTTGCTGTGTCCGGACATTTTCGATTGCCTTTCTGGATCCCCGCCTTCGCGGGGATGACAAATGAGATTAACGTCTCACCACATTCTAGCTTCAAATGCCCGATTT
>JBBTQI010000019.1:0-34679 GCA_038078835.1 Patescibacteria group bacterium
GGTTTGCTACTACATCGGAGATCTCTCATCCGCCGGTTGGCGGATTCGAGATGACGATTTGAGGAATCGCCAATTAATCGCGCAACACTGGTATTAAATATCAAAATATCTGATTATTGAGATATCGAATTTGGAATTTATTTGGGATTTGTTGCTTGATATTTGGGGCTTTCCGGAGCAACCGGGTTGCTAAGGATATTATATCAGATTTTTTGGCATTAACAGAACTCGCATAAAACACCGTAGGCCAGACTTCAGTCTGTTGGAAATTTGGAAATTAAAGAAGGGGTTTGCGGGAACGGCCGCTCGGTGTCATCACCTGCCTTCCTGCCGCAAACCCCCGGCTCCGGCCACACTACGCGTGGCCAACGGCCTCTTCGACCTCCCGATCCTAGCCTGCACCGAGGTCAGTCTCTATCCACCTCCAGTTCTCCTCCGCCTGGCGCAACAGTCTCTGAACCTCCTCGGCTGGGCGGGCGGCCAGGATGATCTGAATAATAGCGGCCCGCATATCATCGTCGACTCTGATCGAGATATTAGGGTCGCCATCCTGACCCGTCCCCGGACCAGAAATGTTGAGATAGTCACGATGGACGATGAACTTGCCCACCTTCATATTCCCGGCATCAAAGACAACAGTCAGCCACCAGCTATCCGGCGGCACAGGAGAGTCGACCAAACCGAAAGCGGTCGCCAACTCGGCGTCGGTCATACTGACACGACCGCGAACGCGGTCGTAATCGTGGGTGATCTCCCAGACAACACCCCACCTGGGTTGGTCGTCCCGAGCGGCATCCTGACGAGTGATCGTCAGACTAGCCACCGAAGCGGCTATCTTAACCTCGGCCCGACCGGCCAGCTTCAGCCGCATCTTCCTACCATGACGATGCCACCAATCCGGCCAAGGGCCGGGATCCGGATCTCCCGGAAATATCATTGTGCACATCGCTTCCCCCTCCTTCGTTTCAGTTGAACCGATGATTGCCTATAAGAGTCCTTGCTCTTGGCGATAATATAGCACGGCATTATCAGTTTTGGCAAACTAAAAAGCCCCGGCCAAGCTGACTTGCCTGGCACGAGGCGCGAATCTCTCATCGAAGGCCGCCGTTCAAGGCAGCCGGTTTGGTCTTTGCCGGCAACGCCTGATGCCTGGCCCACATCTGCCAGAGCAGGCTGGCGGCAAAGATGAGGGCGATCAGAATGCTGACCGCCAGTCCCCTCGCCGGCACCCTCTTTTCATCGCCCGCCATCATGTACCTTCTACTCCGCGATGGCCTTCATCGCCCTGAGAAACTCCGCCGTCAGGCGGTCGCTCTCCCGCGGGCAGAGGAAGGCCTTCATCCCCGGATTGTACTCGGCGATGAGGTCAATTCTCCGATTCGGCACGCAGCAGAGGAGATGCCGGGTAATCTGGCCGGCCAGATCGTGGAATGGCGCCGCGATGAAGTCCCCGGCATTTTCCGGGTGAACGTGAACGACATCGACGTACGGCGCCAGCGTCTCGGCGGCGGCAAGGGCATCCTCGTCCGAGTCTCCCAGATAGTCACCGTACTTCCGGTCGGTGAGGTGAAGCGTGTCCAGACAGAGCCGCCAGCTCTCCGTCTCGCACTTGGCGGCGATCTCCGCCGGTGTCAATCGGAGACCCGAATGGATCTCAACGAAGTCGCCGCCCACGGGACGCAACCACGAATCGACTCGACGGTTGAATTCATGGTCGATGAAACGGATGTGCTGATTCAAGAAAGCATCAGTCATCCGCTGGCACTCCTCTTTATTGGGAAAGAGCAGCCAGTCCATGATCCCGCTCGGTTCGCCGGCGCCGCCCGGCCGGTGGCGCAGAGTATGCCAGAGTCCCGGCACGGCATTCCAGGCCCGTTCGTAGTAACGGACTGGGCGCAGAACAGCGCCGCGTGTCGGTGCTCCCCGCACCGGCAGGAGCTGCACGAAATCGTAGCCGAGCTCAAGAGCTTGCCAGATCAGCTTCTCTGGCTTGGCCATCATGGGGCCGAGTGTGAGCCTCCACTCTGGCCCCATGCCCACACGCATCAGCGAAACGATACTGATCCCAAATCTAACTCCGATGTCTTCTGTCAACGATTTGTCCCCCTTCCGTTGTCTGCCACGGGTCCCCGACCCGTTCGCTGTACTATATCAGTTTAAATGCTGCCTGTCAAGAAAAAAGGCCGGCCAAGCGGCAAACTCGGCAGGCCCAGGTAGGCGATCAGATGTAGCGGATACCCCAGCCGTAGAAGGAGATGACGTAGTCAGAGCGTATGACAGCGTCAGGCGGCCAGGTAATGCTTATCGGCTCCGCCTCAAGTGAAGCCTTCATTGCTCGAAGCATCTTGAAGGCAAGCTCTTCCCTGAAACGGATACCTCTGATCCATATGTAGATCTCTCCATTATCACAAAGGCAGTCACCGCGACGCCTTAGATGGGTCTGAACCCTCTTCTCCAGGACACTTCTAAGTTCAGCTGAGGTTGGAGCGTCTGGAGACTGCTCCGATAACACCCGGAAGAAACGTTCGATCAGTCTGTGGGTGACCTGATGGCAGATCCAATCCCCGGCCTCCCCTCCCAACTGATGAGCCGTGCAATCCGGGCTGAAGTTGAAGAAGAAGGAAGTTCCCGGATTCTCCCGCCGTCTCTCCAGCGCTTCTTGTTCGCTCTCTTTGCGCTCCAGTTCCGGGTTGAAGTCAGGGTTGGGATAAATCCTATCATCCCGCCTGATGAGAGGCTTGCTTGGATCCTTCTCCTCAGGTGTTGTGTATACTTCCTGCTGAAGCCATACCCCGACACCATCCGCGAACAGGTTGTCATCTCTTTCCATTGGAAACCCCCCTCACAGGAATAGTTTTCGGCAAGACGCAGTGCTACGCCTCGCCCAAAGACCAAACCAAAGATAACACCATTCTCGTGCCGTGACAATAGAACAATAGCTCACATTCTTAAAATGCACTGTAATTCATTCCTCTGATTTTGAACGATCGTTCAAAATCAGAGGAATTTTGAGATCATCAGCCTTGAAATTATTAGCAAAGACAACCGCTTATCCAAACAATCATCTATTCAAGCATGGCTTTGATTCGGCGGACGCCGGCCGAACTGGCCTCCTCTTTGGTGATTTTAAAATGACCGAGTTCGCCGGTGCGAGACACGTGCGGGCCGCCGCAGATCTCGCGAGAGAAATATTCCTCCGGCCTGGGGACAGTCCCCTCTGGGGACAGTCCCCTTTCACTCAGAGAAGGAACGCGGCCAATCGTATAAACTTTGACGCGGTCGCCGTATTTAGCATCAAAAACACCCATGGCATCGGATTTCTTGGCCTCCTCTAATGTCATCTCTTCGCAAACCACCGGTAAGTCTTTTTGAATTTGCTCGTTCACCAGATCTTCGACTGCCTTAATCTGCTCCGGCGCCATCTTTTGGGGGTGCGAAAAATCAAACCGCAAACGTTCGGCCGTAATATTGGAACCTTTTTGAATAACGTGATCGCCCAGCACCCGCCGCAAAGCCGCCAAGAGCAAATGGGCTGCCGTATGATTTTTTATGACATCTTCATCATTGCCCACAAGACCGCCCTTAAACATCCCTACTGCTGCCGTCCGCGAAAGTTCTTGATGCTTTCTTAGCTCAATCCTGTAGTTTTCTATTTCATCTGGATCGATTTGCAAATCGCGTCTCGAGAATTCTTCAATGCTTAGCTCCAAGGGGAAACCATAAGACTGATACAGATTGAATAAGTCTTTCCCCGATACTCTAAAACCAGCTGGGCCAATGTTTTTTTTGATGGCAAGTTCAATCGCACTGATTTGGTCTATTCCCCTTTTTAGCGTTTGCCTGAACTTCACTTCCTCCGTTTTTAATTCCCCTGGAATTTTTTCCCTTGTCATCCCAGTCCCCGTATCAAGTACGGGGCAAGCTCTGATCGGGGATCCAGAATCCTGGATTCTCGCCGGATGTTTACCTCCGACTCGATCGGGGGCTGGAATAACACCGCCAAAGTAAACACTACTATTGTAAACTCCAAAAACAACCTTTGCTAAATCAGCTGTGAAATTACTCGTAATACCAAGCTGATGTGCTTTGACGATCGCACGGCGAATCAGGCGGCGCAAAACATAACCGCGGTCCTTGTTTGATGGCACAACTCCATCATTGATAAGAAAGGTTGCAGCTTTTATGTGGTCGGCAATTATCCGAAACTCTGTTATGAAATCATCATACCTTTTGCCGGAAACCTCCTCGATCTTCTTGATAATAACTTTGAATAAATCCGTCTCATAAACACTATCAACCCCATTGAGTACCGTTAATAATCGCTCGAAACCCATGCCGGTATCGACACCCTGATACTTAAGCGGTGTATATTGGCCATCTTTGCAATAATACTGATTAAAAACCAGGTTCCAAATCTCGATACCATCGATATAAAATTCTACAGTTGGTCCACACGGTCCTTCGTTGCCGGTTGGGCCCCAAAAAGTTTCATCTTTGCCGGTACCTTTAATTTTTTCGTCCGAGAAACCAGTAATCTTTTTGAGCAATTGATAAGATTCATCATCACCCAGTAAAAGATCCCTCGACTCAGAGCCTGCCCTGAGCGAAGTCGAAGGGCTCGGGATGACAGAAGAGGGGTTAAAATATGTGGCGCTGATCCGATTGATATCAATCTTTAATACTTGAGTCAGAAACTCCCATGCCATCTCGATGGCTTCTTTTTTAAAGTAAGAACCCTCCTTGGTAGGATAGCCGAATGAGAAATTGCCCAGCATCTCGAAAAATGTCAGGTGGGTCTTGTCGCCAACCTCATCAATATCACCGGTGCGAACGCACTTCTGAGCCGTGGCAATTCGAACCGCCGGCGCCTCATCGGGACGGGAGTAGTAGTGCTTAAACTGCTGCATACCGGCAGTGGTAAAGAGAACGGAGGAGTCGTTTTCCGGCATCAGAGAAGCAGAAGGGAGCACCGTGTGTCCCTTCTCCTTAAAAAAATCTAAGAACTTTTGGCGAATTTCACTCGATGTCATCGGATTAAATCTTAAAGATGTTGGCAAAGAGCTGGGCCCAGATGTAACCCCGGATTTGGGCGGTTTCATTACTCTTCTCCACCTGCAGGGGCGGCGTCAAATCAAGCTCCTTGGCATACATCGCGGCATAAACCGTTTGATAGTTCTTGACGCGCTTAACATAGTTATTTGTTTCATAAAAAGGAATGTTGTCAAGGATGCCGAGGCGAATCCAGCGGTCGGCGTTGCCGGTGCCGGCGTTATAGCCGGCCAGAGCGGCGTCAAGATTGCCGTTGTACTTTATCAACAGATCGCGAATATGACAGGCGCCAAAGTGAACCGAGGTCTCGGCATCATAGATATCGTAGCTGGAGTAGCCAAGCTCGCGTGCCATTGTCTTGGCCGTCCCGGGCATAAACTGCATTAGACCGGCCGCGCCTTTGGGCGAAACCGCCCGCGGATTAAACCGGCTCTCCTGAAAGATCACCGCCACCACCAACGCCGGATCGACATTGCACTCGCGGGAATATTTAATAATGTGTTCCTGATACTTTAAGGGATAAACCGTGTCGCCCAAGATGGCCGGCAGATAGTAATAACCGCCAGCGCCCAAACCAATCAAAACCGCCAGCGCCAGCAATAATCTGATCTTGAGTCGTTTCCCTAGCATCCCTTCCCCTCAGTTATTTGATTTTAAAATACCATAAATCTTTTTGCGATGGTAGGTCGGGTGGGACTCGAACCCACAAACCTTTCGGTACAGCATTTTAAGTGCTGCGCGTATACCGGTTCCGCCACCGACCCAGATTATATCAAAGAGAATGACTCTCCTGCTTTACGAACTTTATGAACTATACGATCTGCCAGTTGCCGTTTGATTCGGCTAACTTGCCCCAGAGCGAAAAACCGGAGGCCCGGCGATGTCCGCCGCCACCCAAAAACTCAGCCAATCTGGCGAGATCAACTTGCTCCGACTCCGTCCGCAAACTGCCCCTGATTTTACCATCCGCCGTCTCGTAAAGCAAGAGTGCGACTTTTGAATTGGGAATCGTGTTGATGAGATTAACCAGCCCGGAAACCTCATAATCCTCGGCGCCCGCCCGCTCGATATCCTGCCGCGTAATCAAGGAGAAAACCAGACCCAACTCCGGAACTATTTGCAGACGGTTAAGAGCAATGCCCCAAAGTTTGAGCATGGCCACCGAGTGGGAGTTGGAGATATTGGCCGAGATCAGTTTTAGCTTGGCACCCCGGCGCAGGAGATCGGAGGCAATCTCCAAGACCCGGCCGGAGGTGTTGTCGTGCTGAAAGCCGCCGGTATCTGTATAGATGCCGGTCAGAAGCGCCGTTGCCACCGTTGGCGTAATCGGCCAATCTAAGCGCATCGCCAAGTTATAAACCAGTTCGCAGGCGGAAGAAGCAGCCTTATCGGCAATATTAGCGCTGGCCATTTTCCAGATATCATTCTTGGGGTGATGATCAATATTCACAATAGGAATCCGATGCCGCGAGACACTTATCCGGTCGGCAAAACCGGTCCGGTGAAGATCGCCATTATCCAGAAGAATGATAGCGTCATGATCAGCCAGTAAGAAATCGTTCTGGATTCCAACGGAGCCTGCCAGAAAGGCAAAAACGCGCGGTACGCAGTCGCGACAGATGAGAACAACTTTTTTGCCACGATTCCGCAAAAGTTCACCCAGTGCCAAAAGGGCCCCGATGCCATCACCATCGGGGCTCTCATGGCAAATGAGAAGAAAGCTGTTCTTCTCGTCTAATATGCGCCGAAAGCGCGCCAGATGCTTCTCCATTGCAATCCAATCAGGAAGGGATAGCGGATATATCTGCTATCTGTCGCCAGTAAAGATCTGCTATTCATTCCTGTTTATCCTGTTTGGCTTTCAGTATCACGATTCGACGCTCTTCTTCGGGTAAATCCGCTTTTTTGATTTTAAGGAAATCAATCTCCTCGTTGGGAGCGCCCTCGCCGGTTTTAAACTCAGTCAGATCGGCATAAAGCATTGGGATGACAACACGCGGATCGATCTTGGCAAGCAGGTCAAGCGCCTTTTTCACCGGCAGTGTCCCGTCTTCGCCCAGAGGCAAAAAGAGGATATCAACATCACCAATTTCCTTTACCTCCTGTTCCGGCAAATCGCGGGCAATCCTGCCCGGGTAACAGATATTGATTTCCTCAACCTGAATCAGATAAATTGTGTTATCACCGTCGGGTATACCGACAACGCCAACTCCACCCTTTTCGTACTCGCCCGGCCCGGGCAAAGCAAAATCATCGATTGCCGACTGATAACCGAGGCGAACCACGGTTGAACCGGTCTTGATCTCAAACTTCTCGCGGCCCAAATACTTTATATTCATATTGTCTCTCGCTTAAGCAAGCAGGGTTACGGCGCAACACCGCCTTAATTACTTTGTCTTTGCCGGCTTCTTCTTTGCCTTTTTTTCTACGGTCTCCGCCGCAACATCAGAAATCTCGTCCGCCGACTCCGGCTCCTCCTTGGTTGCCGCTTCGGAAACCGCCTTGAGGCTCAAGCCGAGGCGGTGGCTCTCCGGCTCGATCGAGATTATCCTAAACTTATAGCTCTTACCCAAAACAACGACCTGTCCGGGATCGACGATATGTTTGTCCGAAAGCTCAGAGACATGAACCAGGCCATCGATTAAACCGTCAAGAGAGACAAAGGCGCCAAAGGGGGTTATCTTTGTCACCTCCCCCTGAATGACATCGCCGACATTGTATTTGGCCGCCGCCGCGACCCACGGATCGGGCAGGAGGCGCTTTAGGGAAAGCGAGATGCGGCCATCATCAATCGCAATAATCATCGCCTCAATCTCATCACCTACCCTAAAAAGGCTAGAGAGATCGGAAACACGGCTCCAGGAAACCTCGGAGATGTGCACCAAGCCCTCGACCTGGTGGTCGATGCTGACGAACAAGCCGAAATCAACGATCCCGGTGATCTTACCTTTGATCTTGTCGCCGACTTTGTACTTCTCAATCCGAGCCCTAATCTCACCGGCCTTAACCGCCCGCTCCGAAAAGATGAGCTTGCCGTTTTCGCGGTCACAGTTGATAACCTTAACTGCCATTTCCTGGCCGATAAAACGGCGGAGGCGGGTTAAAATTTCATCTTTGTCGCCGCCGCTGACACGCGGATAATTTGACGGGGCCAACTGCGATACCGGCAAAAAGCCCTGGATGCCACCGATGTCAGTAGTGAGTCCGCCCTTGTTAGCATCAACAATACGAACATTAATCGGTTCGCCGGTTTTATGCTTCTGCTCCATTTCGAGCCAATACTTATCGCGATCCGCCTGCTTCATCGAGAGAACAACATTGCCATCGTCATTCTCCATTGAGAGAACAGTACAGAAAATTTTATCCCCCATCTTTAGACCTGACTTTGAACCGGTAATCTCCTTTTCTGGAATAAAACCCAAAGATTGTCCGGCAACATCAACCCAAATCCGGTTGCCGCCAACCGCCAGCACGGAGACCTCAACTGTATCACCCTCAACAAAGGGGAGCAGATTGTCTCCCAACTCCTCCATAAGGCCGGCCATTGTCTCGCCCAGCACATCTGTTTTGACTG
Organism: Patescibacteria group bacterium; assembly: GCA_038078835.1. Taxonomy (GTDB): domain Bacteria; phylum Patescibacteriota; class UBA1384; order XYA2-FULL-43-10; family 1-14-0-10-43-13; genus JBBTQI01. The sequence goes on from JBBTQI010000019.1 coordinate 8,624, forward strand.
CAATTTCAGTCGTGTCAATCATAATAATTAAACTCCTTTCTACTTGGCCGTTTTTGATTTCGGCAAATATCTTTGATATCGTTCTTCGACTTGCTCTTCGCGTATCTTTTTGGGGACAAATCTTACTGTCCAGGCCAGGATTATACCCACCCAGATCGCCACGAGAAGCCCAATAGCGACCAGAGTGATCCTCGCTCCCACCCAGGGCAAGCCCTCATAGCGGCCAAAGAGGTAGACAAACCCGAGTATGCCGGAAGCCAAGAACGCGGTAAAATAGCGATTTGTAACATTTTTCAGCTTGGCGGGGAGTAATTTAACCGTGATACTCATAATAACCAACAGAGAGAAGAGGATGATCAGAGGCAAATAAAGCCGGCTCTCCCGCGGCGGATTAGAATCGAAAAGATAGCTTTTGGAAAAGATCTCATTTAGTGTCATTGTGCGGTCTTGCCACGCTAAGCGTGGTGGGCAGGACAGGAATTGAACCTGCACGGGATTGCTCCCACTACCACCTCAAGGTAGCGCGTATACCGATTCCGCCACCTGCCCACTATAAATTTACCTGATCTCCAAAGCTCATCAGATTCATCGGACCCTCATCTTAAAATCTGATGAATCCATAAATGGTGGGTAATATAGGACTCGAACCTATAACCTCCTCGGTGTAGGCGAGGCGCTCTAACCAATTGAGCTAATCACCCCAAGCGGCGGCCCCGCCCGACAGGGCAACAAGCTGCCGTCTGGGGACCAGGCAACAAAAAAACTTCTCGCCAGCAGAGAAGTTTGCAATCCGTATTCAAGCTGGCTTAATAATGCGAGACTGCCCCAAGGCACTAAAATCAGTTTATCATAAAAGGCCGCCGGTTGTCAAAGTCAGTCTTGACAAAAGTTGTCAGTGCTTTATACTGAAATTAATTAGATAATAGTTCTCTGGGAGGGGAAATGTTGGATAGATACAAGCGCGCCATCTGGGCAATTTGGTTTGTTGCCTTAATTTTTGTGGTGGGAGTGACGGTCGGCAAGACACCGGAAAAAGCCAAGTCGTATGGGGCGATTTCAGATCTGACTGTTTCTGTCGCCGATTCGAGTAAATCGGCGACGACGACCTACACCATCACCTTTACGGTCGAAAACGAAATCCCGCGATATGGCGGTCGAATTAATCTTCAGATGATGGATCCCTCCGGCAACTCTTCATCAAGCAGTTGGGCCAGCAATTATCATGACTTCAACAGCGCCACTGTTGCCAGCAATACTTCGCCCTCATCAATCTACTGGGGCTACAGTAATTACAATGGCGCCGCCCTTTATACCAACTCCGCCATCGCCGCCGGCACAACCATTTCGCTCAAGATCAGCAATGTCATTAATCCGGCCATGGGCGGCTATTATTACGCCCACGTTTGGACCAGCTACTACGGCTCCGATCTGGACGGCACGAGCAATTGGGGCGGCGACTATAACAGCAGTTATATTGAAATCGGCTCCAATACTAATTTCAAAGGTCGGATTACCGATAGTGACGGCACCACCGGTGTGGCAAATGCCAGTATTAACATTAATTACTATAGCGGCAGTAATTATGCCTATTATTCGGCTCGAACAGACAAAAACGGTGACTATGGCATCGGTGATGTTCAAGCCGGTACTTACACTTTTAGCATCACCGCCCCCTACACTTACGGCAGCGACTCAAGTAAAATTTATTTCCCGCCAGATAACTCTACGGCCACGGTTGAATCATCCGGCGTAGTCACCAAAAATGCCAGTTTCGTCGCCACCTCCAAAACACTCTCCGGCAAGATCACCAAAACCTCAGAGAGCGGGTCAGCCGTAACCAATGCAACTGTTTATATTTACAAAACCGGAGGGAGCGGTTGGGCCAGCACCACCGTTGACAGTACCGGCAGTTACTCTTTCCAGTTGCCCGGCGGCACCTGGACAATGGGCATTTATGCTACCACCTGGCCAGCCGATTGGATCTACACCACCTACAACGAAACCGTCAGTTTCAATAATGACACTACGGCGGAGAGCAAAACCAAGAACTTTGTTGTTGATGTCGTCAATTCGACCGTCACCGGCTCAGTCACCAAACCGGACGGCAGCGCTCCTAACCAATACTCCGTCGGCATCAATTTCTCCGGGGAGAAAAATCGCTACTTCTATGCTTCGATTGACACCAGCGGCAACTTTACCGCCAACGTCGCCGCCGGGACATATACCGTCTCCGGCTGGAATTCCGACAGCAACTATTCTTTTCCCCAAGTTGACAAATTCACTATCGGCGAAAACGAAACCAAGAATATCGGGGTCATCGCTCTGGTGGAAAAAACCGATACGATCTCCGGGTCGGTTCTGGATAATACCGGCGCCGGCGTCAGCGGCGCCTCCATTAGCGCCTGGCGCAACGACGGCACTTATGATTACGCTTCCGCCACCACCGCCAGCGATGGCAGCTACACGATCAAGGTGACGCCCGGCATCTGGCAGGTCAGCGCTTGGCCGCAGTGGAACTCCGGCTATTACTACTCCGGCAAACCCGCCACGGTGACGGTGACATCGGGTGTCCCTGCTGCCCAGAACTTTACCTTCCTTCTCTGCACGGCAACAATCAACGGCAAAGTAACTGATCCCGACGGCAATGTCGTCACCTCCCTCTACTCCTGGGTTAACGCCAGTGACGGTTCCCAAGATTGGAGCAATATCGGCACTTCCATTGATCAGGGAACATTTACCTTAAAGGTTCCGGCCGGCACTTGGGACTTGAATGTTTCCATCTACGGGTCGGATTACGGCAGTCCCGATCCGGTTCAGGTCACAATGGCCGATAATGAGACGAAGTCGGTCACTCTGCAAGCCGTACGAAATGACGCCACTCTAAACGGCACCGTTTATGACAATGACGGCAATGCCGTTACCGGCAAGTGGATCAGCATCTATGCCACCAAGGGCAAGTACGGTACCTGGATGAATGCCACGGTTGATCAGAGCGCCGGCACTTACACGATGAAGCTCTCGGCCGGCACCTGGCGACTGGGCTGGTGGGTTGATCAATCGCTCGGCTACAGCTCCGGCAACGGTCAGGATATCGAGATCACTATCGGCTCGGGTGAAACCAAGACCCAGGATGTTAATCTCAAGAAAAACGACTCTCAGATATCGGGCAAGGCAACCAAAGCCGACGGTTCGGCGATGCAGTGGGCTTGGATCACTGCCGATACGCGCGATCCTCAACAAAAAAAGTCGGCTGATATGTATTATTACTCCAATGGCGCCTCCAGCAACTCCGATGGTGATTACGTTTTGAATATTCCGGCCGGAACCTATTGGGTCGGCGGTTCGATGTGGTGGGGTTCGGGTTATATTAATCCCAAGCGCGAGAAAGTTACCGTCGGCGCCAACACTCCGGCCACTGTCAATCTCGTCTTCCGCACCGCGGATGCCTCTATCACCGGCACAGTCAGTAACGGTGGTGCCGTCACTTCTTTCGTGACCGCCTGGAGCGAGGACGGCGGCTACTCGGAGACCAATTCAAACAATGAAGGCAGCTACACTCTGTCGGTATCCAGCGGCACAAAGTGGCACATTAAAGCGATCAAAAAGAGCGGTCAGGATATTTATAAATCAAGCGAGTATATCATTGACTTGATCGGCGTAACTTCGGCAACACAGGATATTAAGGTGGAAAAGCTCGACTTTACCCTGCCCGAAGCGGTTTCGGTTACCTTTGATCCAACCAAACAGCAAACAGTCACGGTTGAAGAAGATCTGGCAGTAACGATTCCCGCCAACGCGCTGGCCACCTCCGGTCAAGTAACCATCGCCATCGAGCCGGTGGTGGAATTGGCGGAAGAAGCTGACGCTAAACCGGTTGATTTCGGCTATGATATGCAAGCAACAACCCAAGACGGCGAGGCAATCACATCCTTTAACAGCAACGTCACAATTGAAGACCATTTTACCGATTCCACACTGGAAGACAGTAACGTCTTGGACGCCAAGGAGTTCACCGCCGCGTATTACAATGAATCTAACGGCACGTGGGAGGAGTTGACTTATACAGTGAACGAAGATGAAAAAACGGTCACCTACCAAACCAATCACTTTACTAAATTCGCTCTGGTTACCGCCTCCGACACCACACCGCCGCTTGCTCCGACGGGGATCACCGGTACTGCCGGCGATGGAAAAGCAACTCTAAGCTGGACCAATCCCGCCGATACCGATCTGGCCGGCATTAAGGTCTATCGCTCCACCACCGCCGGAACGCTCGGCGACCTGACCACAACCATCAACAGCACGACCACGACCAGCTACGAAAACACCGGCCTCTCTAATGGGACAACATACTATTATACCGTTCGCGCCTTTGACGCCTCCAACAATTCCTCGACAAACACCGCCCAGGTCTCAGTAACACCCTCTGTAACCTCAACTGCTACTACTTCGGCAGTCCTGCCCGAAACGGGGATGGATGGAGAAGCGGAGAGTATCTGGCCGCTTGCTCTCTACGGTCTGGGTATTCTCTTTGGCACACTCAGCTTGAAGCGTTGATAACCGACAAAACACGCAACAAAACAACGGCAATAAGCCGTTGTTTTGTTTAGTTTGTTTAGTGTTTAGTGTAAGAGACCACAATCAGGGGACGCTTGTACGTGTTCAATAATTCGGTAACTTCCCGTAGCTAACTAACCACAAAATATTTCATTGGCTGCTAACACAGTAGTCTTACCCGTTTTGTTAGAAGACGAGATGATGATTTATCAATCACCTCGCTTGATACAAATAATTTTCACTAAGTCTTCAATCGTAATCTATTACTTACTTAATTATTGAACATGTACAAGCGTCCCCATCACGTGTAGACCAATTCATCTCTCAAAATCGGAGGCAGTGGCGCCGAAGCTCCAGGGGCCGGCGCCGCAAGTACTATCAGAATTTTTCTGAATTTTGAGAGTAGTACTGCCGGTCAATTGCAAAATAAAGGAGATGCTAACCGAGCCGCCTTTCTCTTGACTGGCTTCATAACAGTAAATATTACCGTCGTTGCCAACTTCGGAAAATTCACGATTGATAGTGCCCGAATGATTTGGAGTGAAGAAATAAACACCGCTGCTGGCACCGCTGGCGGAGAGCGTCGTCCCCACCGAAAAGGCACCGTAATTTGGCTCGACATTGTCGTGAACCAGAGCCAGATGCGGATCCTCCGATGATGTCGATGCACCGGTGGCGAACCAAACGCCCTGGGCTGTTCCTGCTTCGTCCTGTTCAAACTCGCCGCAAAGCGGTTCAATCGTCCGCCGGGTCGAGAGATATCCCAACAAACTTGTTAAACTGCTTTTTGTGCTGCTGGAGTAATAGTCTAGCGGACAAACAATGTTTTTAGAGTAACTATGCCAGCGGTCATTGTTAGCGAAAGTGAGGGTTGACCGAGTGTCAGTGCCGGTGAGATCAAGAGCATACTGACCGGCGCGGCCGCCGGTGGTGCCAATTTGCGTTCCCGCCGTAACGGCAATGCTAACCGTCTTAACCACGTTGTGATAAGTCTTGCCGCCGGTCGAGTAAGTGCTGTCGCTGTCGGCCGAGGCAGCGTTGAAAGCGTCAAGCACACTTTGGGAGAGTGAGGTAACATGGCCAAAGGTGCCGGTCATTTCAGCGCAGGGAGCGAAGCTCATGCCATAGTCGGTGTAACCGTCAGTGACATGCTCGGAGGCAGTAATCGAAGTAATAGTGATGTCGCCGGGAGCGTAAAGATTGGTCTCCACCGGCACACCGCCAACTTGGCGAAGGAAAAAATAGATGTGATCAGTGGGAAAGGTGTGGGCTGTCGGATTTAAATTACCCAAAGGGGTGATTGAGGAGACATCCGCCGTCGCTACCGGCGAGGTAGTGTAATAAGCACTACCGGAACAGCTGGGCAAAGAGGATGTGCTGCTGGACGAGGAGCTGCTGCTAGATGAATCGCTGTTGCTGGATTGGCTTGACGAGTTCTCCGTCCGGCCGATTGTCGGACCGCTTGAATCTGAGTCGGAAGAGCCGGAGTCGGAGGTCGAGGTTGAGCCAGAGCTAGAACCTGCACCTGAACCGCTCCGTCGGGAGGTTGATCCGCTTGTTTGCTGGGCTTGATCACTCGCCGCTGTTGTTGCGCTGACGGCCAATTTGGCCGCCTCGTCTAGTTTTTGTTGGCACTTGCCGGCTAACTCGGTCGCCGGTTGATATTTAGGGCTGCCATCTATGATACTCTTTAAAGAATCAACGCACATTTGCCAATCGCCGCTGTCATAGCCGGCTTGGGCCTGTTTAAAACTAACGTCTTCCTTTTGCCGCTCAGTCGCTAAAGTAATTTGCGCCGCCACTTTTTGACGAAATGTTTTAAATTTCCGGCCAGCCTTTTCATATTTAACAATCGCCTCAGAGTATTGCCCGGCCGCCATTAACTTATCACCCTCTTTAACCAGATTACCGGCTTGGACATAACTGACACCGAAAAAACTGCCGGCGCCAAGGATGATGACAGTGGTAATAATTACAGCGATTAAAAATTTTTTATTTCTGTACCACTTAATTCCTGTAATGTCTGGCTGAGATAAATCCATCTCCCTCCTCTCGGGTCAGACCAGGCCGCAAGCTAAATCCCCTAAAAATCTGATCTCTTCTGTCTTTAGAATTATTATACTTCTCCGCAACATAATTTGCCACTCAGCGGCGGATACATCTGCATAACTTACGCCCAACACAATGGGGACGGACACACGGACACAATGGGGACGGTTCTCTTTTAGCCTCGGTTTTACACTTTCACACTTTCATCTGTTTTCGGTTGACCTTGTCCTGTTCTCGGTACCTCTGCAAAACACTGCCCCAAACATTCCTATGGTACGATTCTTGAATAACCTGATCAATAAGCAGTTTCCGATAATTTACCTGGCGTTCAGGTGCGTCTTTTCCGATCTCTTCATAGAGGAAATCGGATGTTATCAAGTAGTCAAGCTTTTCTTCTGAATCTGAATAGTAATGATAGCTGGAGTATCGATAGTCTTCCGGCCTTTCAACCAAACCAGCCCTGACCGGATTTAGTTCGATATATTTGCCGCACTGGATAAAATAGGCGTCTTTGCCGATAGCCTGGCTTTTGTATCGATCCTGCCAGAAATGACCAACCCAACCGTACTCTTGTTTGTAGTGATGGAAGTAAGCCAGGTTGAGTTTTTTTATAAACACTGAAAAGTCTTTGGCATGAATAGTTTGAATTTGGAAATGGGTATGGCTGGGCATCAGACAGTAGTGAAAGAGATCAAAGGGATGCTCAAGCTTAAACCGTGCGACTAGATCGAGATAGTATTGATAATCATCATCCGACCGGAAAACCGTATTGCGGTTATTCCCCCTGGTCATGATGTGATAATAGCTTTTGGGAAGTAGAAATCTTTTGGATCTCGGCATGGTTTAATTTTACACTTTTACCGCTAAAAAGTGTAATTCCGTGCCTGGGAGAGAACCGTCCCCTTCGGCTTATTTATCAATGCTTAGATGGTTTGGTGGATTAACTTAATGGCCTTATCGCAAATCCAACTTCATTCAACCAAACCGTATTTTCAGCTATTAATAATTTGCTCATTTTGTACACCGTAGATTAAGCTTCAGCTTGCGACTGGCAAAGTATCATCCGGCAGAGCGGCAAGGGCGGGACTGCTCCTCTTCTTCCATCTCTTTCTATCGGCGATTAGGATCAGCATAACCACTTAAATAGATAAAATGTTTATCCGGTTCGGTAGAATCATAGTTAACAGCGAACTGCTCGCCATTACACTTGAGGGGGTTCCTGTCTCTTTCTTCTTTGCTAACAATTAATTCGCTCCGATCTTTTACTCCGCGCTCTTTGTACTTTTCAAAGATGCTATCGGGCATCACCTCAAAATAAGAGATGAGTTCATTTTTCCACCTCGAGCCTTTCATGACGGAAATATCGGTGTTTTGATGGAGGCCAATCTCCCCGATCTTTTGGCCGGCTTTTACCTCACTGCCCTTTTTAAAATCGGGTAAGAGATAAATATGGAATAATCGGACAGTATATTTTGGAGCGTTGTCCGGCTCGATGTAAATTTGGCTGCCAATCGGAGTCTTTTCTGTCTCCACAGCGGTAATTTCGCCGTCAACCGGACTGAAGATATCAATCGCCCGGCCAGGCGAAGGCGGTTTGGGGAAACCGTTGTTTTCCGACCGCTCCCTCTCCCCCTCCTCTGACCACTGGACGTTGAAGTAGTGCTTCATGCTCCGGCAGCTTTCGCCGTTGCCGGAAAAGTCGTGGCCAGACCCGGAGCGGAACTTGGAGATCAAATAAATCTGCGAAAGGTCAATAAAATCCGCCTGGATAAATTGGGGCAGAGAATCCGATTTGCCGGCAAGCCCGGTTTCATTGCCTGTGTTCCCATCAGCTTGGCGCATCTCGCCGATAACAATCAGAGCAAGAATTGCCGCCATAAGACCAGCTACAACCCATGGCCATCTTTGCCGAGGGCGAGCAAGCAGTTGTTTATTTTCTTCTCGTTTTGTTTCTTCTTGCATTTGGCGATTGAGATCTTGCGATCTTCCTAAATTAATACTTTTAGGGTGTTTAGGGGCGCCCCTCAATGGTTGGGGACGGTTCTCTTTTAGGCACGGTTTTACACCTTTTTATTTACAATACAATTTTTTGCTTTACTGTCTGAATCCCTTGCTTGTTGTTCCTTGCTTGTTTATTTATTTGAGAAGCTTTTAATCAACTCTCGATACTTTGTTGCACTGTCATAACCGGAAGATTTACTTTTTTGCGACATATCGGTGCGGAAATCATCAAAGGAGTAGCGGGTAAAGAAGATACGCTCAGCGCCCGCGGCTAAAGCTGCGCTGGTACTGATTTTGGTAGTTTGGTAATTGGTGTCGGCTGATCCCGATCCATAAAAAGCCTCCGCTTCCGTTACCCAGATTGGCTGCAAAAGACCAAACTCGGCCAGCATATTTTTGTAAGCGCCGACATTAAAATCATGAGTTTGCCGATCGTTAGAGATGCAGTGGATATTGGCAATATCAAAAGCGGCGTGAGTTTCCTTATCGGCAAAGACCTGGCGATAAAAATCGAGAAACTGCTTTTCACCGCCGGCTGCGCCGGCAACTAGAATATTTGCCGTCGAATCTGCCGCTTTGATGGCAGCATAAGTTTTGATCAATAACTCGGCATAATCCGCCTCATTGCCTTTCCAAAAATCAAGACGCGGCTCAGCTTCCGGTGATGTTAGATCCGGCTCATTCATCATCTCCCAGAACTTGATAGGCAGCTTTAATCCTGTCATATCGTCAGCGCCATCACCATCATACCGTTCGACAACCCGACCAACCCAATAAGTGTATTTATCCCAATCAGTCGGCTTGCAACGATATTTCGGCAGATAGTCAGTCCGACCTTTCTTTGTGCTCTCTTTGCTTTTTGGCAAAAATTCATCATTGGTAGAGACTTGGCACTCCGCAGCATTAGCACTGATCTCTTGGTCCCAATTGGCGAATGGCCAAAGAGTTGCCAATGTTCCATATTCAAGCCCCTGATTTGCCTTGGCAACCTTATCGGTCTGAGAGAAATCAATCTCTGCTCCGGTGCCTGATTGCATGGCATCCCACAAGAACGGCCCGGGGTGCGGCCTAACCCAGGCCGCCCCAACATCACCAACAAAGGTGTTGTCCTCTTCGCCACCGCCAAGAAAACCAAATTTATTGTTCAGAATCTCTTGGGGAATCGTCGCCGTTAAGATTTTGGTGCTTGAACTATCCGGCTCAGTGCCGTTCTCTGCCTTTTCTTCTGTCTTCTTGCCCGCGCCATTCCGCAGGAAAACAAATCCTCCGACAATCAGTATAACGACCGCCAAACCAACGACCAGCCAAAGCCATCTTTTTTTCTTTGGTTTGAGATCGTTTTCAGTTCCAACCGTCTCCATTTTTTCTCCCTCTTTCTGATAAAATTATCATTTAAAAGTGGTGTAATATACCCCTTTCTCATGCTGGCCGTAGTACATAAACCAGGTATCTTTAATTTTGATCAAGGTTGGATCCGAGGGCGGATCGGGCGCAAATTTGACCCGGCTGTCCTGATTGTTGGTGTAATCAAATGTCGGAGTAGTAAAAGTGCCGTTATCATAAATAGTATGATAAATGCCGGCGTAACTCCAAAAATAAACCTGAAGCGAACCGTCCTCCCATCTGACCCATTCAGCTCCATCAGCCAGGCCATACAATGAAACTGGACTGTCGAAGAGTGGCCCGGCTTCAGTGTCGGCGGAAAGGCGACCGAACGCGGTTTGACCGTCCCCCGCAAAATTGAGAAGCTCTATCTTAAATCCGTCTCGGACGCTTAATCACCCGGCTCGACCTCTTTCGCTCGATTTTTAACTTCGTCTCTCAGCTTAGCAGCGTTTTCTTTCGCTTCCTCTGCCTGCTTTTTAATTTTTTCTTGAGCGGATTCCTCTAACTTTTTGGCTTTTTCAGTCTCAATCGCTTTAATTTTTTTCTCTCGTTCCTCTTTGGCTTCTGCCGCCTCCTTTAGGGCTTCATCAACTTTGACACTTTTCTCTTTGGCCTTTTCCTCTATCCTCATCTTTACATTTTTCTCTGTCTCCGAATTGACTTTTTTGCCCTCGAAGATCTTTTTAATACTCTCTTTGTTGTCAGCCGATCTCTCGATCAATTTTTCGGTTTGCTCATCGATGACTTTTTGCAGCGCCGGTTTGGCCGCCTCGGGAGCTTTGGCGTAGATCTCCTCTAAAATAAGCAAATGCCTCTTATATTTTTCGTCCAAGTTGGCCGTCATCTTTTTAACCGTCTCGGGATCTTCTTTGGCTAATCTGGCCGTGATCTCATCCTGCCTGGTCTTGAGAGCTTTATCGAGAATATCATCATCGTTGATCTCGGCCCCCTCCGCCTCGTTCTCGCTCTCAGCCTGATCGAGATTTTCCAGCAAGGCGAGATTCATTTGATATCTTCTCTCTTTGCGCCCCTCTTTTGTCTCCAATATCCGAATGACTTCCTCCAGCTTCTTCTTGGCCTCCTCCTCGGAAAGCTCGTTTAATTTGGCGGCCGCTTCTTTCAATAACTCCCGGCGCTTGGCCGCTACTTCGTCTTCGAGAATAGAACCGTCGGCCGCCACTTTATCCATCAGGGCGGCGTAGAGCATCTTGTTTTTAATCATTCTGGCTTCAATTTTGGCTCCAGCTGAACTATCGGTCGTTTGAGCCAATATCCGCTCGAGTTCGGCTTGATTGTTAGTGAATTTTTCATACGCCCGCGCCGCTGCCTTGGCCCGTTTGGCCTTGTTGGTCTCAACCAACTTCAAAAGCTCCATCTCGGTCAGTTCCTCGGCCAAAGCCGCCCTTTTTTCCGAATCTCGGGTAATGTAAAACCGCAGACGCGCCCGCCAAAAGTTCCAGGCCTTTGGCTTGGGAGACTCAAGGTCGGCCGCCGAGATCTCCTCCGTTGTCACCAATGAAATTGTCTCGGCGCTTGTGCTGCTTGTTTCAGCCAGGGAAAAACCGTTTTGACCAAAGACCAAAAACACAATTGCAATTATTAAACCGATCCGTGATATTATTCTCATCTCTACCTCCTCTTTAATTAAATACGTTGGGATAATAATGTTCCGTTTTAGCTTCGGTCGGGGCGCCGAGAGGAATCTTTCGGTCCTCTCATCCGCGCAGAGAGAATTATTCATACCGTAGCGCTTCGACCGGATCGAGTTTGGCCGCCCGAAAAGCCGGATAGATTCCAGCCATCATACCGACCAAGGTTGTAAAGGCAAGTGTGCTCAGAATCAGCCAAAGCGGAAAGGTCAGCGCGATGTCATTCGTAATACCGGCTTTTGGCAGATAGATGGCAAGATAGTGGTTGGCAACTTTGGCCAGACCGTAGCAGAGCAAGAGACCAAAAACGCCGCCCCAAAAGCCGATCATTGCCGCCTCAAAAGTGAAGAGGCGGCGGATAACCGCCCGGGTCGCGCCGCAAGCCCGCATCACACCGATTTCATAAGTCCGCTCGTACATTGACATTATCATAGTATTAATAATGCCTATCCCCGCGACAAAGAGAGCGATGCCGCCGATAATCGAAAGGATAATTGAAAGCCCCGTCAGCATCTCCATTAGATCGGCCAGCGCCTCCTTTGAGGTCGTAGCGCCATAACCCATTCTTTCGATTTTATCTGCGATATCCGTAACATTATCAGGCATATCGGCCTTGATCAGAATCGAACTATAGCCGCCGTCGATAACTCTGTTAGAAGTTTTAAGATACATTGGCTGCGATAGCTTTGATATATCCTGCCCTGATTGTTCCCGTCGTTTCTGCTCTACCTCATCATACTCCCAGCGCCGCTCCATTGAGAGCTCCTTGGCGAAATCAAGAGTGATGAAATTCTGTCTATCAATTGACGGGGAACTGGCCACCCCGACAATCTCCATCTCAAATTCAATAACTTTATTTTGCAATTCTTTCTGTTCCTCCTTGTTATCACCCAAACTTGGTTTTGGCACTTCTGTTCCCCAGCCGGAGTACCAGCCCTGGGTCATAACGACCAATTTTTTGCCGATAAGCTCCTGCGGCTTTTCGGTGTAGCGAAAATATTTGACGGCCTCCATACCCAAAACCACCTTACCGATATCATTTTTTTCGAGCCCCCGGCCGGCAATAACCGGAATATTCAACACCTTTGTTCCCGCTTCCAGACCGGTGAATGTTGCCCAGCGCTTCCTGGTTTCGTCCTTAATATACATTTTATTAAAGCCAACTGTAGCGCTGGGACTAACATCGGCCACATGGGCCAACCGCTCAAATTCAGCCACTGTTTTGTCATCGAGCTTCTTGCAATCCTCGCTGCATTCGCTGTTATTAAAGAATCCTTCCTTGTTATCCAGTAGCGTGGCACTGGGCGAAACAGTGATAAGAGAAAGGCCGCCCATCTTCTCAAGCTGCTCCCTAAAAACCTTCTTGGCATTGGCGGCCAAAGATGCGATTAAAATTATGACAACGGCGCCTATAACTATCGAAATAATAGTTAAAACTGACCGGGCCTTTTGCCGCATCAAGTTGCGAAAAGCTGTTTTTATGTAGTCGAGAAATTTCATACGCGGCTTAGTTTTGTCTTAATGCTTCCACTGGACTTAATTTTGCTGCCTTAAGAGCTGGATACAAGCCGGCAAGTAAGCCGATTATGGTAGTAAAACCGATCACGCCAAACGCTAACCAGTAAGGAAAATAAACAAAGGTCTTAATCGGGACACTGGCCAAGCTACCAAATTTTCCGGCCGCCCAGTCTCCAACAAGTGCCGCTCCATAAGCAGCAGCTAGACCAAGGGCTCCGCCTAAAAATCCGATTAGGGCCGACTCAAACGTAAAGAGCCGGCGTACCGTTGCCCTGGTCGCCCCGCAAGCCCGCATCACGCCAATTTCTTTGCGGCGTTCAAATATAGCCATGGCCATAGTGTTGATGATGCCAATCGCGGCGACAATCAGAGACACGCCGCCGATGGCGGCTAAGATATTGGTCAGAATTTTAATCAGACGCAAGATTTCATCGATCATCTCTTTAGCGGTACTGGCACCATACCCTAACTTTTTGACCTCGGCTGCGATTACCTCGGTATTTTTGGAATCATCGGCTTTAATAATAATAGCGCCGTAGCCAGCTTTAGCCATTTCATCAGTTGTGACCAGCTCCATAAAGTCCGGCATCTTTGACTGGGAGTATTCCCCATTATAAGATCGAGACCTTTGCGCCTCCTCCCAAGCTTCACGTTTTTCTTTGTTGTCCTGCCACTCTCGCCGAGACTGAACTGCTCTGGCCCACTCTAGACTAGTGTAGTCTTGCCAATCATCGCCGGAAGAAGCCGCGACACCCACAACCTCAATCTCAATCTGTTGCTTTCGCTTTTCCTGTTCTTTCCACCAACTATCATCTCGATCTTGCGGCGGTTTGGGCACGTCCGCGCCCCAGCCGGAATACCACCCTTTCGTATTCAACAAGATCTTTTTGCCGACAATTTCAGCCGGCTTGTCGGCATAACCGAGCGCCCTCAGATTACCATTGCCAATAACAATTTTACCCATATCGCCTTTCATCATTGGCCGGCCAGCAATCACGTCAAGCGGAAATGCTTTTGAGTCCGAATCAATAGCCATAATATTGGAACGAATTTTTTTGCTGCCCTCTTTAAGCTCCATACTCTCAAACCAGAGATTGACGGTTGGGGTAGCGTCAACAACATGGTTCATTTTTTTAACCGTCGCGATTGTCGCGTCATCAATCTTTTTGCCGCCCGTCGTATCCCCGCCACCAGTATTGAGCATTCCTCCGCCTTCGCTATCTTGGTCGGGACTGACTGTCACCATATTCAAGATTCCCATATTATTAATCATATCGGTAAAGCTCAGACTGACATTTTGACCAATAGAGATAAGAGTCGTCACGGCGATAGCGCCGATAACTACAGCCGAAACCGTCAAAAAAGTCCGCAACTTTCGCCGCGTTAAATTTCGGAAAGCTAATTTGGCGTAATCTAAAAAGCGCATTAGCTGATTTTCCCGTCATGGATCCGGATCGTTCGATCGGCCTGGCGAGCGACATCGGGATCATGGGTGATAACAATCAGGCTGATACCCGCCTTTTTATTTAATTCTTTAAGTAATGCAACAATCTCCTCGCCCCGCTTGGAGTCAAGGTTGCCCGTCGGCTCGTCAGCGATAATAATCGAGGGGTTGTTAGCTAAAGCTCGGGCGATGCAGACTCGCTGGCGCTGGCCGCCGGAGAGCTGATCCGGCTTGTGGTTCATCCGATCCTCCAAACCGACCGCCCTCAAACACTCGATTGCCCGGGTCCTTCGTTGACCGGCCGGCATCTTGGAGAAAACCAGGGGAATCATCACATTCTCCAGTGCCGTGTAGCCGGCCTGCAAATTGAAGGTTTGGAAGATAAAACCGATCTTTTTGTTGCGGTAGAAAGAAAGAACATTGTCGCTTACCTTGGAAATACTCTCATTGTCAACCAGCACCTCGCCCGAATCGGGCGTATCGAGACCGCCGATAATATTGGCCAGGGTTGATTTGCCCGAACCGGAGGGACCCATAATAGCAATAAAATCGCCGTCCTTGATGATCAGATCAACGTTATCCAGAGCGCTGATAGTCTCCCCGCCCAAGTGATACGTCCGTGTTACCCCTTTGAGTTCGATCATCTCCCTCCTCACTGAAATCTTAAAATTGCGCCTTTATTATATAGTATACCGGATTTGCTCCCAAAACAAAAAGCGGTCACGGATTTACTTGTCACAGATTTACTCCACGCACCGCCCCCGCAGACCATCGCCATCCTTTTTCGTTCTCTTAATCGACATCCTCTCGGTGAACGGAGAAGGGTTTGCGATGGTGACGGCAAGCACCAACCAGATGTGATTTGGCAATAACGTGGCGCGCTATCGCCTCTTTGAGCTTGCCCTTGCTTGCACCTCCGGGCAGATCAAGTTTTTTATCCAGAGCATAGAGCCGGAAGATAATCCGATGGTAGCCCCAATGGCTGGGAGTCGGGCCGGTGTAGCCGATTTTGCCGAGGTCATTTCTGCCCTCCACTGCTCCGGGCAGATCACCATTGTCGAAACTGAGATCCTCCGGTATCTCTGCTGTTTTGGGATCGATGTTCCAAACACTCCAGAGTACAGTGTTGCCATTTGTGTCCGGATCCTCAACATAGAGGACCAGATTCTTTGCCTCCGGCGGCACATTGTCGACAACAAATGGCGGATTAATGTTACCCTTGGTACTATAATACTTCTCCGGAATAACCCCCTGCCGCCCGAAAGCCGGACTGCTGATTTGCAACGCCTCCTTCATCTTAGTGTCCTCTCCGAAGTTTTCCTTTCCCTTTCGACATTAATTTCGGCATACCCCGCCTCATGCCAGACCGGATGGGTCCCCAGAGGCTGACAAAGTTGGCGCATCTTCTCGGCAATCAGCCGGGCTCTCTCTCCCCAAGCCAAACTAGCCTGAAAATCGACAATTGCTGTCGGGTAAAGTAAAATTCGTTCCGCCCCCTCCGCGCCAAACTCAACCACAAAGATAAACGACTCGTCGTTGCGCTCGATCTCATCAACGGCGTAATCATCAATAAAATCGCCGCAGGAGTAAAATATTGGCCGGCTGTGATAAAGTTCAATTCCGCGAAAAACGTGGGGAGAATGACCGAAAATAAGATCAGCACCGCTCTCGATGAGGGTGTGGGCAAGCTCACGGTGTTCCGGCGGCACACCATACCCCCAGTTGCCGCCCCAATGCGCCGAGATAATTAAAATATCCACCAAACTCCGGGTCTCGGCCATTAAATCAAAAAGGCGTTTGGCCAGAAAACTGCCAAGATCAATCGGAACATAAAAAACTCCCGGTTGTTCCTCGCCCGCTTCCCACTCCGGTTCATTATCGGTCAAAGCAATCAAGCCGATAATCTTATCATCAACTTCAAAAATGGCCGGCGCCTCAGCGCAGAGCCGGTTGGCCCCGGCGCCGGCATGTTGAACCTGATTTTCATCAAGGATTCGGATTGTTTCGGCCAGCGCCTCCTCGCCGTAATCGAGAACGTGATTATTGGCCAGAGACACGGCATCAATAGCGGCAGTTTTCAGTACCGCCGCATTCTTGGCATCACTTCGAAAATGGAAAATCTTGGCGGTTTTCGTCCAGGGCTCCCCCACATCCGAGAGAACACACTCCAAGTTGCAAAAACGAATGTCGCCCTCCAAGAGAATGTCTCCGGTGTCACCCCAAGGATAATCGGGCGGCACCAATCGCAACCACTCATTGACGAGCCGGCCCAACATCACATCACCGACGAAAACCAACTTCATTTCTTCCCGCCCAAATATTTTAAGAACCAATCCCGGGCGGCCGCGGCGGCCGCCTCAAGCGCTCCCGGCTCCTCGAAAAGATGGGTCGCTCCGGGAATAATAAGGAGCTTCTTCTCTGTCGCCAACACTTCATAGGCTTGCCGATTCAATTTAATCACCATATCATCCTCCCCGCCAACAATGAGCAAGGTCGGCGCTTTGACTTGCGACAGTGATTCGGCGGCCAGATCAGGCCGGCCGCCGCGCGAAACGACCGCTGCCCGAACCATGAGCAAAGATCACCATCCCTCGTCCCTCGGTCGGCAGGGTCAGAAAGCCTTCAAGCGTCACCTCATCGATCGGGATTTGAATTGATTCCTGCTGGATATGATCCGCCATATCACCTATCCCCCGTATAATTCTTCATGATGGAGACAACCTCCTCGTCTGAAACCTGGCCGAATTCATCATAATAAGAACCGACGGCACCAAAGAAGGTCTCAGGGATAAGGATAGCAATAAACTCATCAACCCGACCGCGCATCAGTTCGGCAGTGTCCGGCGGCGCCACCGGTACGGCAACAACGACCTTCTTTGGCCTTTGATTCCTGATTTCCTCTATCGCCGCCAGCATTGTCGAGCCGGTGGCAATGCCGTCGTCAGCGATAATGGCGATTTTGCCTTGAGCCGGGCGCGAGGGTCGTCCGCCCAGATAAAGCTGGCGGCGGCGCGAGATCTCCTCTTTCAGGCACCCTACCTCTCGCCCTAGCCACTCCGGATCAACCCTATTTGGCACTAAAACATCACCCACCAAGCGCCCGCTCTCCGAGACCGCACCAATGGCAAACTCGGGGTTGAAGGGGTGTCCGATCTTGCGAACCAAGATCAGATCGAGCGGCAAGTTAAGCCGTCCGGCGATCTCCGCTCCCACAACCGCACCGCCCCGGGGAAGAGCATAAACCACCGCCTCCTCGCCGCGATATTTTTCCAGCTTCTCCGCCAACTTCTTACCAGCCTCTTGCCTGTTTTTAAATTGACCGATTTCACTCATATAATCCCCGCTAATTCCGATCTGCACCCTACTGTATCACAACGCCCCCGTCAAATTCCAACTCGGAGCACAACACGAACAGCGAGCGCCTCAACAGAAGTTAAGGGAGGCTCATTTAAGACGGCGCTTGAGTTTAGGGAACGGAAGAGTGTTGAGAACATCTTCCTTTTCCAGCCAACCGCGGCGGGCAACATAGACCCCGTAGCGCATATGGGCTAATTCGGGTGGTGAATGGGCGTCGGTGCTGATAATAAATTTAGCGCCGTATTCCTTGGCCTGCTGGACCAGCGTATCCTTGAGGTCGAGCCGATAGGGCGAAGCATTAATTTCAATCGCCGTGCCGGTTTCTGCGGCCCGGCGAAAGAAAGTCGGCCAGTCAACGGCTGATTCCGACCGCTCGCTAATAATCCGGCCCGAGGGATGGCCGATGATATCGACATTAGGATTATTCATCGCCCTCAAAAACCGTGCCGTGATCCGCTCCTCCGATTGCCCCAACGCGCTGTGAATCGAAGCTGTCACCACATCCATCTCCGCTAAAACCTCATCACTAATGTCCAGCTTGCCATCAGCCAGAATGTTGACTTCCAAGCCGGATAAAATTTTTAGATGAGGAAAATCTTTCCGGACTGACCCAATCTTCTTCTGACGTTGCCTGATCTCTGCCTCACTTAAACCATGAGCAACACCAAGACCAACCGTATGGTCGGAGATAGCGATATACTCTCGCCCCAACTTTTGGGCCGCCGAAGCCATCTCAGCTATGCTGGCCTGGCCGTCCGACCAATTTGAGTGAACATGAAGATCGCCGCGGATATCTCTCTCCTCGATTAAGGCGGGGAGTTGATCGAAAAGAGCAGCCTTAATTTCACCTCGATCTTCTCGCAGTTCGGGTGGTATCCAAGCCATACCCAGATGACCATAAACACAAACTTCGGTATGACAAGTTATGAGTTTATCATCTTTTTTAATACCCCACTCGGAAAGACTGAAGCCCTTGCTCTCGGCGTAAGTTCGCAAAACAATATTATGTTCTTTGGAACCGGTAAGATACTGCAAAAGCGAACCGTAATTTTCTCGGGGTAGGATTTCAATATCAATCTGAATGTCACGAGCATGGATAAAAGTTGTTTTATTTATACCCTTGGCTAAAACCTTTCTTACAAATGGCTGATTCACTATAAAATCAAAAGTAGCCGGCGGCTCAGTGGAAACGGCCACAAAATCGATATCGCCAACCGTTTCTCGATGCCGGCGTAGGCTTCCGACGGCATCAGCTTCAGTGACATGGCGTTCGCTTCGCAGAGCTGATAAAACTTCTTCGGCAATCGGTTCGGCCCGAAAGAGCGGCAGCCGCCTGGTTTGCGTCGCTCTGGCATAATAACCCCGCAATATCTTTTCCCGGGTTTTCGGCCCAAAAAGTTCCTTGCCTTCGGTGGAGTTGAGAGCATCCGGCAAGGCGTCGATCGTTTCTATTTTTAATCCTTCGGCGATAGAACGGGCGGTTTTCGGCCCGATGCCGGGAATTGCAAGAAGTTTTGCCGTTATGGCCGGGAACTGTTCCCGCAACCTCTCATAATAAACAAGATGTCCGGTTTCCAGAAGCTCGGCAATTTTTTGAGCGATGCTGCTGCCGATTCCTTCGATTGTGTCCAAGCCCTTTACACCTTTCTCTGTATAGATATCGGCAACATCGCGATCAAGAAATTCAATTGAGGTCGCCGCCCGCTCATACGCCATCGTCCGGAAACGGTTCCCGTCTTTCAGGGAGAGAAGTTCGGCAATCTCCCGTAAAATGGCGGCGATTTGAGTATTGGTGAATGTCATGTTAATTAGATTCCCCCAAAAGGTTTCCTTGCGGCCTTTAATCATACAAAAAATCCTCCCCGCTTGCGAGGGTTGATATAACTTAAAGAGTTAAAAAAATAGCGGGTAGGTTTGTGACTACCCGCTTACGAAAGCGCGGAATCTCCCAAATATCCGCGGAGCCTGCACTGTGGCCACTGTTTGATCTCGTCCAGCGGTATCGCCTCAATCCGACGAACGGTGCCGATGGCACCGACAAACTCCCCGTTCACCCCGTCGGACGACGAGACTACCACCCGAAGGCAGGGGCGGGAAAAACCAAGGGTGATTGGCCCGTTGACGCCCCCTAACCTGACCTCCTTAATTAGGCCTTTCGGATCCTGATAGCGGAAAAGGCCTCTGCTCTCTGGGCACGGGCAAAAGTACTCTTCCACAAACTCTTTCTCCTGCCACCCCCTTTTAGAGACGACCCGATACACGAGATCGCAACACCGATCATCGACCCTGGTAACGTTCATTATCCCCTCCCTTGTAATTTTCATTATTATTTACAACCGATGTTTTGTCCAGTTCTTAAATATTTGACGAAAAAAAATTTATACCCTAGACTAATACTCAACGTACACTTAGGAGAGAGGCAGTAATGTCAGGATATAGTGTAAGCGGCGGTTCTGCCAGAAGCTGGGTCCCGGTCCGCGTTGCCGACATTGGCGGCTGGACGGATACCTGGTTTGCCCGGCACGGTGACATTCTAAACATTGGCGTCTTGTGCCGTTACTTTGGCCGGAGGGCGCCATTTCGGGGTGTCGAGGTTTCAGTCGATGCCCAAAAGAGACAGGCAGGAGAAGCACTGATCTCCATCATGGCCGCCGATCCGGTCTTTGATGTCGAGATCGAGACGGCCAGTCTGCTGGCCGGAGAGTTCAACCGGCAGAATCTTCTGCTGGCCACCCTCTCCCTTCTGCCACTGGAGAAACTGACCGAATTCGATCTGGGGATCAGGATTATGAGTCCGATTCCTCCGGGGGCCTCGCTTGGCACGAGTGCCGCCGTCTCGGTCGGGCTGATCACAGCTCTCCGCCACATCAGCCCCGATGAAGCCGCCAGGCTGGCCTGGCGAGCAGAGACCGAGATTATGGGCGGCCAATCCGGGACCCAAGACCAGTGGTCTGCCGCCTACCTCCCGGGCATCCACCGGATCGCCATCCCCAACTATCCAAAGACTCATCTGCGGCCGATTGAGATCACTGCCGCCACCAAGCAGAGTCTGGAAGAGGGGCTGGTGACGGTCTTTGTCGGCACTCACAATAGTTCCGACACTCACCAGATGGTGATCGCCGAACTGGAGAGAGAGGGTAACAATTCACCTCGCCTTCAGAAACTACGTGATCTGGCCCAGCCGGCCGAGGAGGCCCTGACGGCCGGTAACCTGGCCGAGTTCGGCCAAGTGATGACCGCCAACACGGCGGCTCAAGAGGCGCTCCACCCCGCTCTGATCGGAGCCGGACACCGGCTGGTAATCGACCTGGGCAGATCAGCCGACGCGCTGGGCTGGAAGGTCAACGGCGCCGGCGCCGGCGGCGGCTCGGTCACGGTGCTCTTTGCCGGCAGGAAAGAGGCCGCCGCCTTTTGCGATGCCGCCGCCCCCTTCTTCAAGACGAGGGGATTCCTCCCCTTTGAACACCGGCTCGCCTAAAGCGATCTCTCCAACCGCCCCGCCTTCCGACCGCGGGGCTTTTTTTATTTGGAAAAAAATAGTGCATTCATTGCCTGAGGACACATCATTTTTAGCTCTATTTTTAATGACAAGGGAGAAACTGAACACTTCCTGGGCAAATACAAATTTTATGACAAAAATGTTCAATGATCATCCGCCAAGAGAAAGCCCGCCTCCCCTAGAATCCGGTCCGGATCAGAAATGCCGTCTTTGTTTGCGATAGTATCTTTAACGAGATTACGAGCATCGACATAAGATAAGCCATCGAACTCTTCGGGTGAGATAGCCAAGTTCTTTTCTTGGGCATACTGTCGCAAGTATCCGGCCAAGACAGATGAAATTGTCCTGTATGTATCATCGAATTTGGCATCTTGATCTGCTTCATGATCAGCATATATTAAAGCATCGATAAGTTCTTCAAGGTAATTCTCCCTTAGGCCGATTTCCCTGAGCACGACCGCGCTCCCCAGCATCAGATAAATTTGCTGATGCCGGTGGTAACTCCGCCGCTCCGCCCAATCTTTGATTGCTAAACCCTTTAATTTGGCTTCTTGTTGGGCAAAAACCAGATATTCACCTCTGATCTGCCCAATCCATCGTTTGCGCTCTTTCGCATCCATCGAACCCAAATCCAACT
Source organism: Patescibacteria group bacterium (assembly GCA_038078835.1). Classification (GTDB taxonomy): domain Bacteria; phylum Patescibacteriota; class UBA1384; order XYA2-FULL-43-10; family 1-14-0-10-43-13; genus JBBTQI01. The sequence continues at coordinate 30,721 of JBBTQI010000019.1, forward strand.
CTTGCAATCGTCTGGTTGTCTCCCCCCTCTGCACTTTCTCTTCCGGCGATTCAAGCTCGGACACAAGCTGATCTAACACCACATCAAGATTTTGCTCAGTCTGTTCGACCTCGATTGCACCCTGTCCGTCTGGCCTTCCCGGCTGTGAATCTGTAAATCCCATATTCTCCTCCCAATTTCATAGTTGAGTTTAAGTGGTTCTTGAGCTAAGGATAACATTTTTAACATTTAACAACAAAATTGCCCTGTGCCGCACGGCATAGAGCTTCTCTCGGTAGACCATTAAACTCTGGTGATACTATCCGGCCTGGACAAAGGTGAGGGCCGTGCCTTTTTTGTTGCAGCGGCCGGTGCGGCCGATGCGATGAATGTAGTCGTTGTAAGTGTGAGGGAGAGTGTAATTAATAACATGAGTGACATCTTGAATATCAAGACCGCGGGCGGCCACATCCGTCGCCACCAAAATATTAACTATATTACTCTTAAATTGCATGAGAGCACGCTGGCGCTGATGCTGTTTTTTGTCGCCGTGGATCGATTCAGCCCGAAAGCCCTGCCGGGCAAGGTCGAGTGCCAACGCTTCTACCTCCCGCTTCGTTTCCGAAAAGATCAAGACTTTAGCGCACTCTGCCCGAGCGAGCAGTCTTTTAAGTTCATCAAGTTTTTCACCCGAATGATTGAAACGAATCACATCCTGATCGATGTTCGCTGAAGTGCCGCCCGTCTTTACTTGAACTGTCACTGGATCCTTCAAGAAAGACCGAACCAAAATTTTAATCTTATCCGGCAGGGTGGCGGAGAAGAAGAGTGATTGTCGCGTTTCGGGCAGTTTATTTAGAATCATCGTGATTTCGTCAATGAACCCCATGTCGAGCATCCGGTCGACTTCATCAAGAACAATGGTGTTAAAGTTGGCATAATTGATCGCGCCGCGATCGCACAGATCCTTGAGACGTCCCGGCGTCCCAATGACAAAATTCGGAAACCGACGAAGCATTGAAATCTGTTTTCCAATGGGCAAACCGCCAACGCAAGCGCAAGAAAATATTTTCATGTCCCATGAGAATTGGCGAAATTCGGTTTCAACTTGCTGCGCCAGCTCTCTAGTGGGAGTGATAATTAGAACGCGTTCAGACCGATTTTTAAATACTTTATCAATCAGGGGCAAAAGAAATGCGGCGGTCTTGCCTGTACCGGTATCGGCCAGACCGATTAAGTCACGCCCCAGAAGGATTGGCTCGATTGATTGGTCCTGAATCGGCGTCGGAGCAGTAAAGCTTCGTTTGACCAAGTTCTGCTGGATCTCTCTGCAAAGCGCAAAATCACCAAACCGATGAACGGCGGCAACACCGGTCTCCTTCGCGGCTCCGGATGATTTGTTAACAAACCTGGCCGGGTCAATAAACTCCCCGCGCTTTGGTTTGGTAAAACGAGTTCTCAAACCGGTCCTGGTTCCAAAACTCGACCTCCCTCGAGAAAAACTAAAACTCCCTCTGGTGCCATTTTTGCCAAATGTTACATTGGCGGATTTGTTTCTAAACATAGAAAATTCCAAAAAATAATTGATCGAAACTGTCGTATAGACCTTCTCGATTAATAATTTCGGAAAGCTATAGAACAATTATTACCCGAATCGGGTATTATTACTTTTCTGTCCTCATCTCCCCCCTCCGGTCCGACGCAAAAGTCGAAACAGGAGAGGGTTAGCATGAGTTACCGATCAGTTGCCGGACGTTATTAGATCTCTCCCCGTGGCCATAGTAATAGCCAAAACAAATGGGTGAGGTAATAGAACGGGCAAAAATGCCAAGGGGCAACTAACCGAACTTAAAAATTGAGTACGTATCTTAATTCCTAAGTATGTGTCAATGTTATCATACATTCCCCGCTTTGTCAAGGCCACGCAGGCTTTAGGGTTGACGCTCGGGATCAAAAAGCGTATGATTATGAAGTTTGGCTAAATAGCTAAGAGTCATTGGCGGGGGATTTTTTTATGGATAAAAACAATATTAGAAATGTGGCAATCATCGCTCACGTTGACCACGGCAAAACCACTCTGGTTGACGGACTACTTAAGCAATCAAAGACGTTTCGGGAAAACGAAGCGGCCTTTTCGCAAACGCTAATTATGGACTCGAGCGACCAAGAGCGCGAACGAGGCATCACCATCCTAGCTAAGAATACGGCTATTGTTTACAAAAACACAAAAATTAACATTATCGACACTCCCGGCCACGCCGACTTTGGCGGCGAGGTCGAGCGAACCCTAAATATGGCTGACGGAGCCATTCTTATTATTGATGCCCAAGAAGGGCCAATGCCGCAAACAAAGTTTGTTTTAAAGAAAGCACTTGAGCTGGGCTTAAAAATTATTGTCGTTATCAATAAGATCGACAAAGCAAATGCTGATATCCTCACAACAGTTAATAAAACGTATGATCTTTTTTTAGAACTGGCGACTGATGAATCCCAACTGGAATTTCCAATTTACTATGCTATCGGCCGGGAAGGCAAAGCCTGGGACGAGTTGCCGGAAGATGAATCGGGATCAGCCGATTTAACACCAATCCTTGACGCAACCCTAACCCACATTCCCGCGCCGCGCTCCGATATAACAGGCGCGTTCCAAATGCTTGTTTCAGCCTTGGACTTTGACAACTTCCAGGGCAAGTATGCAATCGGTAAGATCAGCCGTGGTGTAGCCAAGGCCGGCCTGCAAGTTACTTTGATTAATCGAGGAGACAAGACGGGGTCGGGCAAGATTGAAAAGGTGTTGGTGAGCTCTGGCCTAAAAAGAACTGAAACAGCCGAAGCTGTTGCCGGAGATATTGTCGCCCTCTCCGGAATCAACAATGCTTCTATCGGCGACACAATTGCCGCCGCCAGCAACCCCGAAGCGCTGCCGACAATTATTATCGAGGAGCCAACCCTAAATATTGCCGTCTATGCCAACACCTCGCCGTTTGCCGGCCGCGAGGGCAAATTTGTAACCGCCCGCCAGCTCTTAGACCGGATCAAAAAAGAGCTGGAGACGAATGTTTCCATGAAATTATCACTAGCCCGGTCTGGCGAATATATTATCTCCGGACGAGGCGAGCTGCATTTATCTGTTTTTATCGAAACTCTGCGTCGCGAGGGTTTCGAACTTCAGGTCGGCAAACCGAATGTTATCACCAAAACTATTGGCGGTGTTGAAAATGAGCCGGTCGAAGAGTTGACTATCGATGTCGTTTCGGAATACGCCGGCGCAATTACGGGAGAGGTCAGCCGGCGGCGCGGCTTACTCATCAGCCAAGCGCAAAACGGCGAGAACGCGACCCGTCTGATTTTTGAAATTCCGACCCGCGGCCTCCTTGGTTTAAAAAACCAACTGTTGACGCTTTCGCGCGGCACCGCCGTAATGAATACCCTTTTCTTGCGTTACGAACCAATGGGTGCCCCCATCCCCAAACTTCGCAATGGCGTCCTGATCTCGTATGATGCCGGCAAAGCCGTCGCTTACGGCCTAGAAAACGCCCAAAAGCGCGGTACCACCTTTATCCCACCCCAAACTAACGTCTACGAGGGGATGATTATCGGCCAGAATCTCCGCGAAGATGATCTGGAAATTAATGTGACCAAAGAAAAGAAGTTGACGAATGTGCGAGCGTCTAACTCTGATATTTCCACCATTCTGACACCGCCAACTATAATGAGCTTGGAGCAGTGTCTCGATTTTCTCGAGGACGACGAGTTACTCGAGGTCACGCCCAAAAATCTCCGTTTGCGCAAAAAATTATTGACCGCCCAAGATCGCTATCGAAACCGTCGAGAGTAGGCCCGAAGGGCCCGAAGGGGATGGTTCTCTCACAAGCTCGTTTTTACGCTTTCCATAAAGAAAAAGACCGCGAAGTGGTCTTTTTCTTTGGCTCCCCGGACTGGACTCGAACCAGTAACATCTTCGTTAACAGCGAAGCGCT
>JBBTQI010000020.1:0-1572 GCA_038078835.1 Patescibacteria group bacterium
TGGTGGTCACGGTCAGATCATCTCCCCCCAGGACCTGGGTGGGAGAGGAGATAGACAAAGATCCCTGTCCGGAGACTGAGGGAGTGATGGTGTGGTAAGTAGCGGGAGTGTAGGAGAGGACATATGAGTTAAACTCTTTTGATGTATGACTTACGGTAGTGGTTCCTCCTATGGGTTGGGCGGCTGTTCCATTGGTATCGGGCAGAGGCAGAGAGATAGATGAACCGTTATATCTTCCCGTGGCAATAGGATCGCCGAAGTAGTTTTGAACATCTCTTATCTCATAGGCATCATTGTTTGATATGCCTGTTCCGGAGAGATCGGAGGACGAGAGAGTGGTGGTGTCAAGATTATCCCAGTTATATACCACAACGTTGGCTCGTTGAGAGTCGTAGGCGTTGGGACGGACAAACTTCCAAAGACCGGTGGGAGAAGATGATGAATAGGTGCTGTTTGTATCAAGGCCGGAAGCTGCTTTCCAACCATCAAAATCGTAAGAAACCTTGGTGCCGTTAATATCATATAATTTAAACGCTGTATCAGAGCCGTCATAGTATGTATTGTTATCCCAAGTATAGGGCGGAGGAGGAGAAGTGCCGTCGGGCAACCTTAATTCCATCAGGGTAAGAGGAGAGTAAAAAGTGTTGCCGGTCATAGTGATACTGCTCCACCTAGAGATATTATTAGTCCAGATACCGCCGACAATGTAGTTATCGCGAGTGATAACATTAACGTTGGCGGTGTCGGAATAGCCTAAATGTAAACCCATTCCCCAAGCATCCAAAGGATGATAAGTGTAGTTGTTGGTGATGGTTGCATTCTCTGCCGGTTGATGACCGCCAACCAAAATATTGTCATTGCGCTCATTGCGAGCGGCCGCACCGTTATTGAATGAGGCGTTTCCGTCAATATTGAAACCATTAAGAGAGCCGTTAGTAGTATAAGCCTGAACACCCCAGCCGTATTGATTAAAGAAAATATTATCCTTAATCTGCTTTGTGCCGGTAGCGTTTTGGGTGTAAACACCATGACCATGGCCTCGATCGGGTTCCGCTGCCTGCCAACCGTTGTTGAAACTCAAGTTGCCGTAAAGTTCGGAATTAGTGGCCGGCGACCAAAACCCTACACCATTGCCGGCATCATGAATCACAAGGTTAATGATACGACTGTTCGGTCCCAGCACGGTTAAGCCAGTCGGCCTTTCGATAACTCGATCAGTGCTGCTGTTTGTTATCTCAAAACCGATATAGTCAGTCCAAGAACCATTGATAACCAGTGTTTGCATCCCACTGCCGTTTCGATTGTCACTTATAATGGCCCGTTCTCCCGGATATTGCTTGATGGTTATCCTGGCCGATTCAGTACCGGACAGAGAACTGACATAGTTTCCCTCGTACGTCCCGCCCCTCAGCCAGACAGTATCTCCGGGTTGGATTGAGCCTCCGGCACCGCCTAGGGCATAGGCCAGGTTCCAGGGAGAGTCGATTGCTCCGGTGTTAGTCTGTTGTCCAGATGGCGAGACATACCACTCGGTCGCGGCACGGGCATTCTCCGTCTTTGGTCTTTGCTCTA
>JBBTQI010000021.1:0-20685 GCA_038078835.1 Patescibacteria group bacterium
ATTACATTAGGAAAACAACAAAAGTTGTTACCAACGTACTCAGCCAGTGCAGTGTGTTGATAAGTAAAGCCAAATCGGATATAATAATGTCGATTATCTGGATATTCAACACAAAAATTGATATGGGCCGGTAGCTTAGCTGGTAGAGCGCTTCCATGGCATGGAAGAGGTCCGGGGTCCGAATCCCCGTCGGTCCACCAACCGCTTATGGTGCGGTCGCACCACAAATGGTCATTATCAAGACAACACTAAGATAATTTGGTTTGTCTCCTGTTGCAAATTCTGAAAGCATGCTACAATAAGGTTAATAAATATTGATCATTAACTTAGGAGGGATATGAAGAAGGCCGCTTTGGCACTCGTCGTCATCGGCGCTCTCAATTGGGGCCTGGTCGGACTCTTGGATTTCGACCTGGTAGCGGCGATCTTCGGTGAGATGTCAGTGATCTCCCGCATCGTCTACGTCCTGGTTGGTCTGTCCGGCGTCTATGTTCTGACCACCGGTATGAAAACCGGCAGCAAAGAACAATAGGATTAGCCGGGCGCCAAGCAAAAACGGCCACCGGGCCGTTTTTGCATTAGAACAGATAAGCCGGTTTTTAAATCATTTACAACCAAAACGGCAGGCAGGGCGCGCGTAGTATTACAAATATGCGCTAAAACCCTGCCCGGATCGGCTAAGCTAGACCTGTTAACTTAGCTCTGCCACAATAATTATTACCATACCCTCCTTCGGTAATCAAGCAAGCAGGTGAAAAATTGAATTAACTGGTGCATAATGCTATATTTGTCTATAGAGTTTGGGGTTCTATATGGAAAAATATGATTTTCACAAAATAGAGGAGAAGTGGTCGGAGCACTGGGAAAAGGAACACTATGGCCAAGCCGAGGATTTTAGCCGGAAAGCCAAGCATTATCATCTGGTCGAATTCCCCTATCCCTCCGGCGCCGGTCTCCACGTCGGCCACTGTATGGGCTATGGCGCCTCCGACGCCTACTGCCGCATGAAGCGAATGCAGGGCTATAACGTAATGTACCCCATTGGCTGGGATGCTTTTGGCCTGCCAACCGAGAACTATGCTCTCCGCACCGGCATTCATCCAACTGTGGCAACCGCTCAAAACATCGCCATCTTCAAGCGCCAGATCAAACAGTTGGGCTATGCCTTTGATTGGTCGCGCGAGATCAACACGACCGATCCGGATTATTATCGTTGGACTCAATGGATCTTTTTGCAATTTTACAAACACAGCTACAAAGGGGACAGTCCCAATTCGGGGACAGTCCCCGGTTCTAGATCGAAAGAGCGGTCCCCGTTAATCAAAGTGGCGGATGATGACGCAACAACACCGCGATTGGCCTACCAAAAGGAGATGCCGATCAACTGGTGTCCGGCCTGCAAGATCGGCCTCGCCAATGAAGAAGTTATCTCCGGCGCCTGCGAGCGCTGCGGCGCACAAGCAGAAAAGCGAATGCAGAAACAGTGGCTACTCCGTATTACGGCGTATGCAGACCGCTTAATTCGTGATCTGGACACCGTCGACTATCTCGACAAGATAAAGACACAGCAGATAAATTGGATCGGGAGATCAGAAGGAGCTAGGGTGCACTTTATGCTTAAGGCCGAAGGCCGAAAGCTTGCAGATGAGCTTGAAGTCTTTACGACGCGGGTAGACACACTCTTTGGCGCCACATTTATGGTCATTGCTCCCGAACATCCCTTGATTCAAAATATCAGATATCAGATATCAAATATTAAAGAGGTTGAAGGATACATTGATCGTGCAAGCAGAAAATCTGATTTAGAAAGAACTGAATTGGCCAAGGAGAAAACCGGTATTGAAATACTCGGCATTAAGGCCGTAAATCCCATTAATGATGCCGAAATCCCCGTCTTTATTGCCGACTACGTTCTACCCAACTACGGCACCGGCGCCGTTATGGCCGTCCCGGCTCACGACGAACGTGATTGGGAGTTCGCCCAAAAGTATCACCTGCCGATCAAAACGGTCGTCGTTCCCGCCAGCCGGAAACAAAAAAATCAAAACGAGGAGTTGAACCAAGCATACATAGACTATGGTGTTTTGGTTAATTCAGGTCCATTCGATAGTTTGACCTCTGGGGAAGCCAAAAAGAAAATTGCCGAGAGACTAAAAAGTATTGGTGCGGGAGATTTTGCTGTTAACTATAAATTACGTGATTGGATTTTTTCCCGGCAGCATTACTGGGGAGAGCCGATTCCGATTATTCACTGCAAGAAGTGCGGCATCGTACCGGTGCCGGAAGATCAGTTGCCATTAAGATTGCCAGATATTGAAAAGTATGAACCAACTGAAACCGGGAAGTCCCCGCTGGCAAAAGTGACTGATTGGGTCAATACAATCTGTCCCCGGTGTGATGGCCCGGCCAAGCGAGAAACCGACACTATGCCCAACTGGGCTGGTTCATCTTGGTATTATCTTAGATATTGCGATCCCAATTTTAACCCTCACCCTGACCCTCTCCCTAACAGGGAGAGGGAACCTAAAGGTAATATTAAAGATGACCTTTTCGAAACTCCCTCTCCCCTAAGGGGAGAGGGCGGGGGTGAGGGGCAGGTGTTAGCATCACGCGACAAACTTGATTACTGGCTTCCTGTTGATATCTATGATGGCGGGATGGAGCACACGACATTGCACCTCCTCTACTCTCGCTTCTGGCATAAATTTTTGTATGATCTGGACCAGGTCCCAACCGCCGAGCCCTATGCTAAGAGAATAGCCCACGGCATCATTCTTGGCCCGGACGGCCAAAAGATGAGCAAATCCCGCGGCAATGTCATTAATCCCGACGAGATGATCAAGAAGTTCGGTGCCGACACTCTTCGAGCTTACATTATGTTTATCGGACCATATGATCAGGAGTCGGCTTGGAGTATGGCCGGCATTCAGGGAGTTTTTCGCTTTATGAATCGCGTTTGGCACAACTCTAATAAAGTCACGGGGGGACAGTCCCCTAAGGGGGACAGTCCCCAAGTTCTAGTTAAGCTTCATCAAACAATTGCCGGCGCAACCGATGATCTGACAAATTTTCGCTTAAACACTGTTGTCTCCAAGTTGATGGAGTTTAACAATCTTCTAGAGAAACAGGCGGCAATTTCAGCCGAATCATTTGGTCTCTTCCTGCGCCTTCTTTTCCCCATCGCTCCCCACCTGGCGGCTGAGCTCTGGGAACAAACCCAGACGCAAAAAGATATCAGCGCCCAGCCTTGGCCCCAGGTTGACCAAGAATTATTGGCCGAGCAAAAAATCACCATTGTGATTCAGGTTGACGGCAAATATCGCGACGGCATCCAGACAAGTCCCGATATTAGCGAGGAAGAAATGAAGCAGGCCGCTCTCTCCTCCCAAAAAGCCAGAGTCTCACTTGGCACTAAAAGAATCAGGCGCATTGTGGTTGTTCCCAAAAAATTAATAAACATCGTCACTTGATTTCTGGTGACTTTTATGTCAAAATATCATAGTGTGATTAATTAGAATTGAGGCAGAGATGGCTGAACCGAAAAAAAGAACAAACAGACCCAAGCGCGATATGCGCCGAATGCACGACAGGGTTTCTGCGGCGGCCTTTTATTATTGCGAAAAGTGTCACCAACCCAAGGAGCGGCACAGGGTCTGCTTGGTTTGCGGTACGTATAAGGGCGTACAGGTTTTAGAGAGATAAATAACCGATGCTAATAGTTTGACTTGCTTACTCTGCGACGATGCTTAGAGTAACCCAAGCTCCGGGTCACGACAAGTTTATGCATAAATGTGAATGTTGCGAATAAGTATTAACATCATTGGCATGTAAGTTAGTTATTCGCATCGCTTGCTGGGAGTTTAATATGAATCGCCACCTTTCGAGAATGGTGAGTATGCAAACTCTTTATGAGTGGGAATTTCGCGGACGAGAAAACCTGGGTCAGATCACGGAGCGCAACATTGCCGAGTACAAAAAAGATGTGGATGCCGATTTTATTCACAGCATTGTCGCGGGAGCCAGCCGCCGCGCCGCTGCTACAGATCAGCAAATTGCCAAATCTGCCCCGGAGTGGCCGCTAGACCAGATCTCGCTTATTGATAAAACAATCCTGCGACTCGCCATATTCGAACTCACCTCCAAGCAAGACACGCCCCCCAAGGTTATTATCAACGAGGCGGTCGAGTTGGCCAAACAGTTTGGCGGTGAGAATTCCTCCAAATTCGTCAACGGCGTCTTGGGGTCGATCTACGCCGAGATCAAAGAAGATCAACCTGCTTAAAGAAAGGACACGAAATGCAAGATTTAGAAGAGTTTCAAAATAAAATTGGGGTCCGATTTAAGGATAAAGAACTCTTGGAGAGAGTCTTCATTCACAGATCGTATCTCAACGAGCACAAAGAGCTCCGCAAAGAGCACAATGAACGGTTGGAGTTTTTGGGTGACGCCGTTTTGGAATTGACTGTCACCTGTTTTCTTTATGATAATTTCCGCAAGCCCGAGGGAGAGATGACCGCCTGGCGCAGCGCTCTGGTTAAGGGCGAATCCCTCTCAAGAGAGGCCAAGCGACTGGGAATGAATGGGCTTATTAGAACCTCCCGTGGCGAAGCAAGGAATGTGGGCAAAGCACGAGATCTTATTCTGGCAAACGCATTTGAAGCTTTAATTGGCGCTATCTATCTTGACCAGGGATTTTCCGTTGCGTCCGAATTTGTCGAGAAGAATATCTGCTACAAACTCAATGAAATTTTAGAACAGGGCCTCTACTACGACCCAAAGAGCCGGTTCCAGGAACTATCCCAGGAGTCACTCGGTGTCACGCCCACCTACGAAGTTATTTCAGAAGAGGGGCCGGATCATGCGAAGATCTTTTGCGTTGGGGCCTATCTGGATGAAAATCAGGTTGCTAAAGGGGTGGGTCCCTCAAAACAGCGCGCCCAAACCGAAGCCGCCCGCAAGGCCCTTGAGTCCTGGGACAAGATCATCAAAAGCGCTTCGCGCTAACTACCAGACAATGTTCCCGAAACCCCAATCAAGCAACTTGCCTGACTCATCCGCCGAGGCAGAGGGAGTGTCGGCAAGGGTATTAATCACCACCCCGATTAAAGTGTGTCCGTTGCGCCGGGCCGCCGAAACCAGAATGTGCCCCGCTTCCGGCGTGTACCCCGTCTTGACGCCGATTGCGCCGGGATACTGATACTCACGCACCAGACGATTAGAGTTTTGCAATTGGTGCCATATCTGACCATCGGTACTGCGCGCCGTCACCTCAGCGGTAGCGGTCAGTTGGACAAAAGTCGGGTTGTCCAGAGCGTAAGAAGTCAACAAAAACAGATCAAAAGCTGTTGAGTAGCCGCTTGCATCAAGGCCGGCCGGATCTTCATAGCGGCTATCAATTATTCCCAACTCTCTGGCTCTCTCGTTCATCATTCCCACAAATTTAGTTATCCCGTACTCACCGGGACTGTTGGCATATTCGGCTAAAGCATAAGCGGCATCGTTGCCCGATTTAACCAGCAAACACTTGAGCAGTTCGCCGACGGTTATTCTCTCGCCGGGGACAAGCAGGGCGTCTGCGCCTATTTGATTACTGGCGGCAGTGCTTACCGTGACCACGTCGTTTAACTTGTAATTCTCCAAGACGACAATCGCGGTCATTATCTTTGTTGTCGAAGCAATCGGCACCCGTTTTTTGTAATCGTTCTTAATCAGAATCTTGGCCGAGTCCTTGTCGGCCAAGAGATATTGACGGGCCAAAATGTTTAGCGTGGCCGGGTTCGACCTAAGACCGGGGCGGGGAGTGATCTCGGGCAAAGCCAAATTAAGATTCGCCGCCACAACGGAACGAGTCGGATCGTAGCGCTCGCGGATTACCGCCTGATCAAAGCGGTCTGCTAAAGCGGACAACCCCACTAAGTCAAACAGCATTGCCGCAATAAGAAGGGGTTTTAAAATCACAACAAATCTTCCCGTTTAATGCTTTTATGTTTGCCTGGCCCTAAATTTAAGTCGGATAACTTTAATTTTCCAATTCGAGTTCGAACCAACCGCCTTACCTCTAGTCCCATTTTAGCACACATCCGTCGAATTTGTCGATTATAGCCGGTGTGTAATGTCACCTTAAAGGTGACAAAACCCGAAATCTGAATATCAAAATCCGAAACCTGATCGGCTTTCATTAGTTTACCATCGATGTTAAGCCCTTGCTCAAACCCCCTCTTAATATCTTTTAATCTCTGCTCTGTGTTTTTGACACTCGACCCTTCGACCCCGCTCGGGGCGGGCATTTGGATTTTGACATCTACCTGGTACTCTTTTTTATGCTCAAAGCTGGGGTGGGTTAACCTGTTGGCCAGCTCGCCATCGTTAGTAAGAATTATAAGTCCCTCCGAATCATAATCAAGCCGGCCAACCGGATAAACCCGCGGTGATTTCGGCACATAATCCAGCACGGTCGGTCGGCCCTGCGGATCATAAGCGGTCGAAACAACACCGACTGGCTTATAAAGTGCGTAATAAATAAAATTGTCTCTGAATCTGATTTCTCTACCATCGATTGTTATAATATCGGTATTTGGATCAACCTTTTTGCCGACAACCGCAACCTTGCCGTTAACGCTGACCTTCCCGCCAGAAATCAGCTCATCGGCTTTTCGCCGCGAGCAACAACCGGACTCAGCCAGGTATTTGTTTAATCGCGTGAGCATACGCACTTAAATTAGTCGGTCATTTGGGTTTCGGCTTCCGCTAACGCCTTGCCCTCGGCCTCCTTGGCCAAACGAATATGAACATCCTTAAGCTGCCGCTCGGATACCGGCGAGGGCGCCCCCATCATTAAGTCGCGGCCATCCCCGGTCTTAGGGAAAGCAATAACCTCGCGAATTGCCTCTTCGCCGGCAAGCACAGCCATAAGACGGTCAAAGCCGATTGCGCCGCCACCATGAGGAGGCGCGCCGTACTCAAAGGCTTCGAGCATATGCCCAAAACGGCGGGCTTTTTCTGCCTCTGAAACACTCAATAAATCGAAAATCTTGTTCTGGATTTCCCGATCATGGATTCTAATTGACCCTCCGAGCACCTCGAAGCCATTTAGTGCCAAGTCATAGGCATAAGAGCGCACATTCTTTGGATCAGTCTCTAATTTATTGACATCTTCGACGTGCGGCATAGTGAAAGGATGGTGAGAAGAAACCAGTTTTTTCTCCGTTTCCGAGTACTTAAAAAGTGGAACGTCAACAATCCAACTAAAGGCAAGCTCCTTAGGATTATTCTTGTCTTGGCGCAGATCGGGCTTATCGGTGCCGTATTTGGCCATTGATTCCGCAAACGTTATTCTTGGAAACGGTGTTTTGGTAATGGTGTGCTCGGGCAAAACCTCTTGCACCAATTCAATCATCATCTTCTCAACAAGACCCAAAACATCCTCGCGCTCAACAAAGCTCATCTCTATGTCGACCTGAGTGAATTCCGGCTGCCGGTCCCCCCTTGTATCCTCATCGCGAAAACAGCGGACAATCTGGAAATAACGTTCCATGCCGCCAATCATCAAAAGCTGTTTAAATTGCTGGGGGCTTTGAGGCAAAACATAAAATTCACCGGGATAAAGTCTGGAGGGAACAATATATTCTCTGGCTCCCTCCGGAGTGGACTTGGTTAAATAAGGCGTCTCTATTTCATAAAATTTTTTATCAAGCAGATAACGGCGAATAAATTGAGCAACACTGTTGCGAAGTTTGATGTTATTCATCATTCGCTCTGTCCGGAGATCAAGATAGCGATATTTAAGCCGAAGTTCTTCATCGATTCCGGCGGTTGTTTTATCGATCTCAAAAGGAGAAGATTTGGCTTTGTTGAGAACCTCTAGCTCCTTGGCCTCCAATTCAACTTTACCGGAGATAATATTTGGATTAACGAGTTTTTCCGGCCGGGGCTTAACCTTGCCAACAACTGAAATAACCCACTCTGGCCTGACATTATTGACCTTTTCATAGGCGTCCGTCCCGGGAACAAAAACAACTTGAAGCAAGCCGGTTCGGTCTCTCAAATCAAGAAAAACAATCTTACCATGGTCTCTGCGGGAATGGACCCAACCGGAAACTTTAATTTCTTCGCCGTCTTTCTCTGCAACCTCTTCAATCCACATCCTTTTCATAATTCCTCACAATTTAATTCCCCGGGTCATACTATTCACGCAGTTTGGCGCCAAAATGACTTTGAATCTTTTCAATCACCCCCGCCACAACATCATCAGCCTCGGCTTGTGTCAATGTCCGATCCATATGCTGAAGGTAGAGATGAAAAGCGAAACTCTTCTTTCCCGCGCCCAGCGAAGGCGAAGTATACTCGTCAAAAAGCTCGACTCGATTAATAATATCCGACATATCATAGGCGCAATCTATAATTGCCGCCGGCTCAACCTCTTTGCCAACAACAAAGGCGACATCTCTGGTGACGGCAGGATATCGGGAAACGGGCCGATAATTAATCGGGGAGGCAGGAGAAGATAAAGTTAGCTCTTTCGTCTTCACCCGAAGCGATTGGACCAACCCCGATAGCGGCAACTCAAACAGATAAACCGCGGGCTTGCGAATCTTAAAGCGAGCCAACTCCCCTCGAGACATCGTTCCTATTGGAATATCTTTTTTTGTCAGTGCGGAAATTTCCAGGAGCTTCTCCCGAGCCAGGCTGACTATTTTTTCCGCCTCTTTTCCCGACACCGCCACGCCTAAATTCTCCTGCTCTTTGTCTCCCCAAAAGACGTGGCCAATCTCAAAAATTGCAACCGGATCAAAAACCGCATTCTTGGCAACACAACCTAGCAAACCGGGTACCAGAGAGTTGCGAAGATACCTGTTTTCGGACTGAATCGGATTGGCAACCTCCACCAAATCGCCGGTCTTTATTTGTGCGACTCGCGTATCCTGCTCTGAAAGAAAAGAGAAGTTAGCCACCTCGCTTAGACCAAGTTGAAACAACAGATCTTTGACAAGCTCTTTCCGCCGATAGGGTGAATCAAGGGATGCCGACGCCGGCGCAAGCGGTGCCAGCGGCACCTGATCGTAGCCATGAATTCGACCGATCTCCTCGGCCAAATCCTGCCAAATATGGATATCGTGCCGCCAAGTCGGAACAATAACGCTGTTTTCCTCAATCTCAAAGCCCAGGTGTTTGAGAATTTTGATCATCTCTGTGACAGAAAGGGATAAACCAAGCAAGCTGTTTATTTTGTCGGGAAAAAGCCCGAGAGTCTTGTGATCAACATCCTCCCCTTCCCCGCCGATACCCCCCTCGATCTTGCCGCCGGCGATATCTAAAATCATCTCCGCAGCTTTGAGCAGCGCCGGAATCACGCCAGCTGGATCGATTCCTCGCTCAAAGCGATAACTGGCCTCGCTTCTTAAGCCAAGCGCCTTGGCGGTCCGGCGGATACTCTTTGGGTTAAACTCTGCCGCTTCCAAGATAATATTTGTCGTCCGCGCCGTCACCCCCGACTCCTCGCCGCCGAGAACACCGGCCAGAGCCAGCGGCTTGTTCAGGTCAGCAACTACCAGCATATCGGGTTCAAGTTTTAATCTTCGGCCGTCAAGCGCCGTTAGAGCTTCATCTTGCGAAGCCGACCGAACCACAAGAGTCTCTTTTGATATCATCCCCCGATCAAAGGCGTGCAAAGGCTGGCCAACGTCAAGCATAACGTAGTTGGTTATATCAACAATGTTGTTGATCGGCCGGAGACCGGCCTTAATCAAGCGGTCTTGGAGCCAGCGCGGCGAGGGCGCAACCGCCACCCCGCTTATCGCCAAGGTATAATATCGAGGGCAATCCGACTTCCGCTCAACAAGAACCGCAACCGGAGAACCGCCCATCTTTGGCGCTATCTTACCCTCGGGTTCGACAACCCTTTTGCCGCAAAAAGCGGCGGCCTCTCTAGCCATACCCAAATGAGAAAGCTGATCACCTCGATTTGGCGTCACATCCAGATCAAAAATGCTGTCAGCGCAGACATACCGGTTCAAGGGTTTGCCGACAACGCAATTTTCATCAAGAATTTTAATTCCGGTGTGATCCGGACCCAAACCCAATTCATCTTCGGCACAAAGCATACCGCACGACTCCACTCCGCGAATAGTCGCCTTCTGAATAGTAACTGCCCCCAGATTGGCACCAATCTGGGCCAGCGGAACTTTCTGCCCGGGCATAATGTTTGATGCGCCGCAAACAATATCAATTGTTTCCTTGCCGTTAAAAATCCGGGCAATTTTCAATCGATCAGCTCCCGGGTGCGGCTTCACCTCATGGATCTTGGCCACAACAACCTTCTCGTCAAAAACGCAAGCAACCGATTCCACCTCGGTCCCGGTGCGGTTGAACTTGTCGGAGAGCTTCTCGTCGGAGAGGTCAATTTTGACGTAATCTTTGAGCCAGCTTTTAAGAATTTTCATATTTACCCCAATCGCTATGGATGAAACTGCCTGAGAAAGCGCAAATCGCCTGAGTTAAATTGCCTAATATCCCCTATTCCGTACTTTAACATCACCAGTCTCGTTACCCCCAAGCCGAAAGCAAAGCCGGAGTACTGCCCGGAATCAACGCGCATATTGTCCATGACCTTGGGGTGAACCATACCTGAACCCAAAACCTCAAGCCACTGGCCCTGATATTTGATATCAATATCCATCCCGGGCTCAACAAAGGGATAATGGTGGGGACGAAAGCGGACCTCAATTGAGTCTCCGTACATCTTCTTAAGAAAATGCCGAATTGTCCAAAAGAGGTGGCCAACCCTGACATCCTTATCAATGTAGAGCCCCTCGAGCTGAGTGAAGGTGTTCTCGTGGCGAGCATCGGTTGCCTCGTTCCGGTAACAACGGCCGGGAATCACAATTTTAAGCGGCGGTTTGTGCATCTCGCCGTAACGAACCTGTCCGTTAGAGGTGTGAGTCCTTAGGACCCGACCGTCCTTTAACCAAAAGGTGTCCTGAACATCGCGGGAGGGGTGATCCTTCGGCACATTTACCGCATCAAAATTATACCATTCGGAGTCAGCTTCGGGGCTCTCAAAAACAGAGAAGCCAAGGTCGTTAAAAATTGCGATCATCTGACGCAAGAATATCGTTTCAGGGTGCAAGCTCCCAATTTGGATCATCTTGTTCCTTTCGTTTTCTGCCCTTGGCCTTGGGCACATTCTTATTCTTTGTCTGAAAGAATAATTCTAGCAAAATAATAACGATAGTAAAAGAGGCGCCGATCCACCAATCAAGCAAACCAAAGTTTTTTAGGAGTAAAAGGATTGTAGCGGCGAGGGAGATAATCAAGCCCTGGCGAACCGATACCCAAAAGAACTTTGAGAGATTTTCGGTCTTTAAATAGCGGTACTTAAGATAGAACATCACCAGGGCCAGAATGCCGCCAAGCGAAAGAAGGAAGGAGAGGTAGAAATTAAGGAAAATTTTAAAATCTGCCTGATAGGGATTATAGTTAAAAAGATCAAGAAAAACAGAGGTGGTCGCAAAAAGCGTAACCGTAAAGAGAAAGAAAAAGTTGCGTTTCATCGCTTTCCCGCTATAAATATGGGTTTTTATTGTTATAGACGACCCGGCTGCCTTGTCTGACCGTTCCTATTCGGGCCGTTTAATCTCTTCCAACAGCTCTTCGATGCGATCAAGATGGTCGGCACTTTTATCAAGATAAAAAAATAATTTGGGCACCCGTTTTAACTTTACAGAGCCGGCCAGTTGTTTTGTTATCTCGCCTGAGAGCTCCTGCGCCCTCCGGACAACAGCCTCCGGATTCCTTACTGCCCTAAGCCAGACTTTGGCTACCGAGAGATCCTTGGCAACCTTAACATCGGAGACCGCAACAAAATCACTGCTAAAGTAGCGGTAAAGATGAGTGGCGAGCTCGCGCCGAACCAGTTCCGCAATTTTGTCCATTCGATTTACCATCTCTCCTGCCGCTATTGTAACAAAAATCCCACCCCCCTGCCAGTAGCGCGTGTCATGATTTTGAAGTCGGATTCATTACCTGATAGACTATCCTGCTTATGACCAAAAAGAACAACAAAAACATCGGAGCCAAGCCCAATCCGTTGATTGAAGCGGGACGGGATCGCCATGAGACAGATCAGGGGCATCCCCATTCGCGCACAGACCGGCTCGGACCGGATACTTCAACTATTAACTGGGATGGTAGCAACGGGATTGATACGTATGAGGGGCCCAACCGGTCCAGGCAAGGAGACAGCTCCCTCGGAGAGATGGAGTATGAGGGGTACGAAATCGAAACGAGGCAAATCGATATTGATTCGCCCGCCGCCGAGCAAGAGCCCCAAGATGAAGAATCGCGCATTAGTTAGAGGATTCGCCGACATAAACATTGCGCTGCCAGAAATCAACCCGGATACACTTGGCTTTGCCGCAACGCGTGAAAAAGGGATAAGTGCTCAAAACCCCGAGAGTAAAGAGAAGTAAAAAAACTGCCACCGCCCAAAGAATTACCTTTTTACCCGACATCACTCCCTCCTAAGAGATCAATATACTATTAAATAGAAATTTATACCGGCAAGAGCAATCACGGCCAGAACCAGTATTAACCGCAAGAATTTCATTCGTCGGGCAACATGAAGATAGTTTTTTTGACCAAAAGGAATCAGGAAGAGAAATCCGAGAAACAACCATTGCAACAGCAAAAGCAATGAACGCAGGCTCTCGCCTAAAATTAAAAACTCAACTGCCAGAATAACGCCCAACCCTACCGTTGCGATAAAAAGTATGATTTGGGTTTTTTTAGTCATTTCTCTTATGAGATTAGCGTTTGGCCCACTGCGGTGCACGACGGGCTCGCTTCAAGCCCGGCTTTTTCCGCTCTTTTTCTCTTGGGTCTCGAGTTAGAAGCCCGGCCTTTTTCAGGCTTGTTCTGAATTCCGGATTGTACACCTCCAGGGCTCGAGCCAGGCCGTGGCGAATTGCCTCAAGACGACTCTCCTTGCCGCCGCCAGTCACCTTCACCGACAACCCGAGGGCGTCTTTGCGGCCAACGAGCTCAAGGGGAAGCAAGACCTGATCTGGAAGGTTGGCGGCTTGGCCGTTTACGACAACAGATTTACTGTCACTAAGAAGGCGCACGGAAGCAGTGGCGGTTTTGCGTCGACCGGTCCCCTGCCAATACTTTTTTTGATTTGTGGTGGTCATATTAGCTATTAATTCTTAAATTTGGCATTAGTGTGAGGATGGGTTGCTCCGGCATAAACCTTAAGCCGCTTCATAAAAATGTCTCTGAGTTTATTTTTGGGCAACATCCCCCAAACGGCCCGACGAATTATCTCCTCCGGTTTCTTTGCCCGCAGCTCCGCCAGACTTGTTTCCTTTAAATTTCCCAAATAACCGGTGTGATGATAATAGCGTTTCTGCTCTTCTTTGTTCCCGGTTAGCCGGACCTTGCCGCAATTTATAACGACAACAAAATCGCCCTGATCGAGATTGGGTCGGAATCCCGGATAAATCTTGCCGCGCAAAGCACCGGCCACCTGTGTTGACAGTCGGCCAAGCACCGCACCATCCGCGTCAAGTAGATGCCAGCGGCGATCCTGGTTTTGGTTTTTTTGAGCTTTCATTGCTTTTTACTCTTTGCTCCTGCTTTTATGTCGCCCTCTTTGGCGGCAATCTCCGACTCCGCCGATTCGGCAGCAGCTTGAGATGATGGCGCCGCCTCAGCCGGCATGTAAACCTTCTTGTCAACCAGCTCCAGTCTCATCATTGGCGCATTGTCACCCGGACGACTCGGCAAATGATAGCTTCTCACAAAGCCGCTTTGCCGATTGCGATAACGGGGAATCAACTCATTGATGACCTTGAGGGCGGCATTTTTATCGAAAAATATCCCAAAAAGCCTTCTCTTGGCTGCCAGATCGTTCTCCCTGTTCCGGGCAACGACGCGATCAAACAACCTCTTTGTCTCCCTTGCCTTGGCGGCAACTGTCTCCACTGTCTCATACAAAACAAGCGAAGCAAGAAGATTGCGCAGAAGGTGATCGCGATGAGCCTTTTTGCGTCCAAGCTTTCTATTCATATTCCTTCATAGCCTCATTTACTTCGGCGATACCCTTCTTGCCCAGGCCCTTAACCTCTTCCAGTTTCAATTGCGACAGACGCTTTAGGCCGGCAATGGTTCTGACGCCGGCATTTATCAGCGCATTCGTCGTCCGGGGAGAAAAGCCGGCATCTTCAATCTTAACTTTATTTTCAGAGGTCAGCTCTTTTTCGTCTTCAAGCTCCCCTGCCTCTACCAGCTCTTCGCCTGCCGCCTCTTCCGGCCGTACGGTTAACTCAGGAGCATACTCACTGTCGGCAATTATTGAGCCAAAGTGGTCAACCAATATTCGAGCGGATTCTTTGAGAGAATCAAGCGAGGTTACGGCACCGCTGGTAACGATGTCAAGCGTCAATTTATCAAAATTTGTCATTTGACCGACACGGGTGTCCTCTACTTCGTAACTGACACGCTCAACCGGCGAAAAAGCAGCATCAACCGCAATCCAGCCTATCTCCATCTTTTGGTTGCCGCTGCCGGCCGGACGAAAACCGCGATCCCGTTCAACAACAATCTCAAGATTAAAACTGGCGTTTTTGTCAAGCGAGACAAGATGTTGGCTCGGGTCAACCACCTCAACCTGACTGTTTGGCTTAAAATCGGCCGCCGCGACCTCGCCGGGGCCCTTTTTGGATAATTCCAGTGTGACAGGCTCATCTGAATGAGATCGGAGATTGAGCTGTTTAATATTCATAAGAAGCTCAACGACATCTTCTTTAACACCCGGAATAGCCGAAAACTCGTGACTGATTCCCTCAACCCGAAAATAAGTCACGGCCGTGCCGATAATCGAGGAGAGCAGAACGCGCCTAAGCGAGTTGCCAATCGTCGGCCCGTAGCCGGGATATAGCGGTTCAATCACAAATTTTGATTCGTTCTCTTTGACCTTTTGTTCCTCTATCCGAGGTAAACCAATCTTCTCCATAGAACTCCTAGCCACAATATGTTAATTAGCGTGAATAATACTCAATTATTAAATTCTCATTAACAGCACTATCAATTTGTTCGCGAAGAGGCAGTTGTTTTACCTTGCCAACAACCTTTTTGGGATCGATTTCCAGCCAACTTGGCACGGCGTCAGGCTTCAGATCGGCCAAATCCTTTTTTAGTTTTGGCTCGATTGCATCATCCACCCGAAGAATATAAGACGGGATGCTAACCTTGGAGCCGTTAACCCTGATTAAACCGTGAGAAACTAGCTGGCGCGCCTGGGCACGTGAAGCGGCAAATTTTAACCTGTAGGCAACATTATCCAAGCGCAGCTCAAGCAATCGGGCCAGATTCAGAGCGGAGTTCCCCGTCAATTTCTCCGCCTTGGTGACATAGTTTCTGAATTGGCGCTCCCTTAAGCCATAGATTGCCTTGGCTTTCTGTTTTTCCTCAAGCTGGCGCCCGTACTCACTCTTCTTCGAGCGTGTTTCGCCCTGACCGTGAGCACCGGGACCATAGGGATGTTTAATCGTAGCGCATCCAGGCGAAAAACAACGCTCGCCTTTAAGCATCAATTTCTCTCCAACTTTGCGGCACTGTTCACAACTCGTCATAAATTTCCTCTTTACACTCGGCGGGGCTTCTTGGGACGGCAGCCGTTATGGGGTATCGGGGTAATATCCTTGATCGAAATAATCTCAATATTTGAATTAACAAGCGCGCGCACGGCAGATTCCCGTCCGGTACCCACGCCGGAAACAAAAACGCACGCTCGCGACAAACCGACCGCCTTGGCCTTCTCGAGCGCAGCGTTAGCGGCGAGCTGGGCGGCATACGGCGTTGATTTCTTCGTGCCCTTAAAGCCGATTGAACCAGCCGAAGACCAGGAGACGACGCCACCTCTCTCGTCGGTGATGGTCACAAGGGTGTTATTAAAGGACGACTGGATATACACGCTACCGGAATGAACCGATCGCGCTGTCCGTCGGCGAGCCGCCTTGTCCTCAGTTTTCTTTTTAACTACCTTAGCCATTTAACTCCTAAGTCCACAAACGGATCACTAATTCCGCCAACCGGCGGACCAAATGACTAATGACGAATACGATCTTTTGTCCTGCTTCGTCGCCAAAGAGAGGGTCGGAGAATATTAGTCATTCGTTATTGTGTTAGGTTTTCTGGGCGGCCGGCTTGCGGCCGGACCCAACATTAACCTTCTTGCCGCGTTTCGTTCGAGCATTGGTTTTGGTGCGCTGGCCCCGAACGGGCAAGCCCCTTGAATGCCGAGCGCCGCGATAAGTTCCAATATCCTTAAGGCGCTTAATGTTTTGGGTAATCGCCATTTTAAGGTCACCCTCAACGGAATGTTCCCCGATTGCCTTGCGAATCCGATCAAGTTGTTCTTGTGTTAAATCCTTGACTCTAGTATTGGAATCTATCTTGGTTTTAACTAAAATCAACCGACTGAGGCTGGGACCAATACCAAAAAGATAAGTAAGTGCAATCTCAACGCGCTTGTTATCGGGTAAATTTACATTGGCGATGCGTACTACCATATTTCCTCAGTGATTCATGTAGCACATAGCACGTAACAACTATTAATTCCGTGACCTTGTTAAGTGATATGTGTTACGTGTTTAGTGAAGTCATCCTTGTCTTTGTTTGTGTTTGGGATTTGAACAGATGACGAAAATACGCCGCTTGGCGCTATTTCGACTTGCCTTTCCCCTCTTGCTGCGCAAGACTATATTGCATTTACTGCAAATTTTCTTTACGGACGCCTGTACCTTCATTTCACAACAAAAACACAAATCAACGATCAACTGCGGTCTATTTCTCTGGGTTAAGTCGTCTCGTTACTCGCCCACGCATGAGATCATAGGGGGTTAATTCTACAATCACACTGTCTCCCGCCGTGACCGAAATCCGATTTTTAACCATCCGTCCGGAGAGGTATCCTAAGACCAAATGACCGTTCTCTAATTCGATACGTAACTTCGAATCAGGCAACACCTCGGTTACTCGACCGGTAACTTCAATAACGTCTTTTTTTGTCATTCTTCCCAAATCCTTATAGAATTTAACATATTTACCACTCAAAGTCAACACAACATAAGTAGAAATGAACAACAAACTTGCCGACAAGCAGGTTGTCTGTTTATGGTCCGGTAACGTTAACAGGCTTGCCGGCCAGAACCACAACTGTGTCCTCAACGTGAGCGGAGAGTGAATTGTCGGCGGTCGCCAC
Organism: Patescibacteria group bacterium; assembly: GCA_038078835.1. Lineage (GTDB taxonomy): Bacteria > Patescibacteriota > UBA1384 > XYA2-FULL-43-10 > 1-14-0-10-43-13 > JBBTQI01. The sequence goes on from JBBTQI010000021.1 coordinate 17,261, forward strand.
AGTCCAGCCATCACTCTCAATTTTAATTCGATAATCACCAAGCACCAACATGGGCTCGATTGCCAAAGCCATACCCTCAACAATAGCCGGACCAACCCCCGGCTGGCCAAAATTGGGAATCTGGGGCGGTAAATGAATAGCCCGACCAATGCCATGCCCGGCCAGATCTCGCACAATACCAAAGCCGGCATTTTCTGCCACAGATTGAATCGCGGCACCAATGTCCCCGATTCTGTTGCCCGCGTGCGCTTGAGCGATTCCGGCGGCCAGACAAGCCTCCGCCGCCTTAATCAGAAGATCGGCCTGTCCGGGAATATCGCCAACACCAAACGTTCGAGCCATATCAACGCAGATACTGCCGCAACGGGCGCCAATATCAACGGAAACGATATCACCCCAAACTATCTCTCTGTCCGGTCGGGGCAGGCCGTGCACAATCTGATTATTGATTGAGATGCAGGTCGCGGCTGGATAACGAACCCCGTCGGGGGTCATATAGTTTTTAAACGCCGCACCGACGCCGCGCGCTCTCAAGGCGTCTTCCGCCAACTGATCAATCTCGGCGGTTGAGCGGCCGGGAACTAGCCCCTGTTTAACAAGAGTCATCACCTCCGCCAGCAGTTTGCCGCACTGCTTCATTTTAGCTATTTCTGATTCGTTGAGAATGTTTTCCATACCGTCACTCTTTGCGGTGATGCTGTTCAAATTTCTCCAGTGCCGCCATTAAACTTCTGTTAACCTCGGCGACTGCCGGCTCGCCGTCAATTTCAATTGCCTGCCCCCGCCGATTATATTGGTTAAAGACCTCCCTGATGCGCGGCAGATAAAAATCAACCCTCTTCCTAACGACATCTTCCTTGTCATCCGCTCGAGAAATCAAGGCGCCGCCGCAAACTTCGCAAGTATTGCCTGTATCAGAGATATAAATGTGCCCGCACTCCGAACACACCTTACGATGAATAACGCGGCGGACCGCGGTTTCCGGTGAAATCTCGAGATAGATAAGCAGGGGTTCGCTCCAGCCGAACTCCTCGACAAATTTATCCAGAAGAGCCGCCTGCCTTAACGAAAAAGGGAAATTGTCGAAAATTAATCCCCGATCAGCCCGCCTTAGCTGCTGCTTCACCAGGTCAGCGACAACTTCATCGCGCTGAGGTACACCTGAATCATAGCGCGATTTTATTTCAGCAAAGAAGCGGTCGGTTTTATTACCCTCTTCGATCTTCTCTCGAATTAAGTCACCCAAACTAACGACCCTTAAGTCGCGCTCCTTGGCTAGAAACTCAACCTGCGTCCCCTTTCCCGACGCCGGCAGGCCAAGAAAAGAATATATTTTCTTGTGCATAATTCCTAATCTCTAAATACGAAATCCCAAACGGGTTTGAATATTATTTTAATTTTAACCATATTTAGAATTTAGTGCTTAGTGCTTAGAGTTTCTAATAAGCATCATATGTATGAGTTGCGATTTGGGCTTCAATTTGGCGGATGGTCTCTAGGACAACCGAGACGATAATGAGTAAGCCCGTCCCGCCCAATACAAGCGTATTAATGTTTGTTGCCGCCTGAACAATAAAGGGCAAGACCGCGATCAAACCCAAGAAGAGCGCCCCAAACAGAGTAATACGCGTAATGACCCGATACAGATATTCCCGGGTCTCGGCTCCCGGACGAATACCAGGAATAAAACCGCTTTGTTTTTGAAGGTTGTCGGCAATCTGTTCCGGCTTGAAAACAATATTGGTGTAGAAATAAGTGAAAGCGAAGACTAGCACAAAATAAATTATACCATAGAAGTACTGATTATTAAACAATTCGGTTACAAAACGGGCCGAAGCGGCAATCCAGGCCGTATAAGCGCCCTCCAAATACTTGGCGATAACAGTTGGGACAACCAGTAAGCTTAGGGCAAAGATAATCGGGATGACGCCGGCGATATTGACCTTGATCGGCAAATAATTGCTCACCGTACTCTGGCCCGAGAGACGTATCCGGCGGGCATAAGAGACGGGAACATTGCGATGACCCTCCTGGACAAATACAATCGCCGCGACAACCAGGATAAAAATGGCTGCAAAAAGAATTGTGCCAATAATTTTGCCCGTATCGCCGGCCTGAAGGAGGGCGATGGTATTTCTGATCTGGGCCGGAAAACTGGATAAAATACCAAGAGTAATAATCAGAGAAACACCATTGCCGATTCCTTTTTCGGAGATAATTTCTCCAATCCACATCAGCAAGATTGTCCCGGCCGTCACCGATATCAGCATCACCGCCAGGTCAAACGCAGACCAGGCCGGCAAAATGCCCTGATTGCGAAGCAGGACAAGCATACTGTAGGCCTGGATCACTGCCATTGGCACAGTTACCATACGGGTGTATTGGTTTATTTTTTGCCGGCCGGCCTCCCCCTCTTTTTGCATCTCCTCAATTGCCGGGACGATCATACCCAGCAATTGAAAAATGATCGAGGCCGTGATATAGGGACCGACACCCATAAGAATTATGGAGAAGTTCTCCATTGTTCCGCCGGAGAACATATTAAGGAGACCGAAAACCTGGTTCTGTTGGAAGAAGGTCTGGAGACGGGATAAATCGACGCCCGGCAGAGGAATGTGAGCCAGAACTCTTGTTGAAAGAAGCAACACCAGAACTATCAGAACCTTCTTTCTCAAATCCGAGTATTCCCATATTTTCGCTAATTTAGTCATCAGAATGTAATTTTAGCACTTATCCGCATGCAATTCAACCGCTGCTAACTCATCAAATACAACGGTATCCGGATAAGGAAGATGAGCTTCCAGAGTATGGCTCGGGCTAAGAGAGCCAGAGCCTGGGCCAGAGGTTTGGGCAGGGTGGTGTTGGGAATAACCTTGTCAATGGCTCTGGCGGTAGTATCAATAACGGGGTCTAGAGTATCGATAACGGCAGAGGCAGTGTTGGTGAGAGCTTTGGGCAGAGGGAGAGTGGAGACAATCTCGGTTAAGTCTTTGGTAATAGTCTTGGGAACAACACTCTCTATGGTCTTTTTGGCTACGGCCTCTGTCTGAGTAGCTGAGGAAGCGGCAGCAGTACTGCCGGATGATGATTGAGAGGAAGAGGAGGAGACCACTCCCGTCCCCGGCGGCGTCATCCCAGACTCAATCTGGGATCCAGAATTATTATTGTTATCATCCGTATTGGTGCTATTATTATCATTATCATTAGATTGGCTCTGGTCAATCTCAAAGACAGCTTCTATTGTATGGGAAGAAGAGACATTTAAGAAGGTATATGATGAGCCGCTACCTTGGGAAGCGCTATCTATCTTTATCTCCTTAATGTGCCAACCTTGGGAGGGAGTAGCTGTTATTGAGAGATCATCTCCTCCCAGGACTTGGGTGGGAGAGGAGATAGAGAGAGAGCCTTGGCCCGAGACGGAGGGA